>CAZVUM010000102.1:0-11991 GCA_964629575.1 uncultured Acidimicrobiales bacterium
CGACACGATGTTGCCTGACGCGGTTCAGGTCGCGGACCCATTTCACGTCTGCAAGCTCGCGAACACCAAGCTTGATGAGTGTCGACGCCGCGTCCAGAACGAGACGATGGGCCATCGGGGCCGCAAGAACGACCCGCTCTACCGCTGCCGGCGGCTGTTGACCAAGGCCGACGAGCGTCTCGACGATCGTGGGCGCAGCAAGCTCCTCGGGCTCCTCGATGCTGGTGACCCCCGCGGCGAGGTGCGCGCAGCGTGGCACGCCAAAGAAGTCGTGCGGTCCATCTATGACCACCACGATCCGGACTTGGCTCTCGAGTTCGTGTCCCGGCTCGCCGTGGACCTCCAAGACGAGTCTTGCCCGATCGAGGTGCGCTCACTGGGCCGCACACTGCGTCGCTGGCGACATGAGATCGCCGCCTGGCACCTCGCCCATGTCTCCAACGGGCCGACCGAAGCGGTCAACAACCTCGTGAAACGGGTGAAGCGGGTGGCGTTCGGGATCACCAACTTCGCGAACTACCGCATCCGAGCCCTGCTCTACGCCGGCAAGCCCAACTGGGAGCTACTCCGCACCATCCAACCCCGCTGAAACGCGGAGCGCCCGATATGGACGGCGAGCTCCGCACAGCGATAGACGGCCATCTGCGAGAGGCCTGTCCTTAAGCGAACGTGACGGGCGGTGTGTCGAGCGGGGAGTGTGGACCACTATCTCGGGCTCGGCCAAAATCGGCCGCTCGGCGCGTCGAACGATGAATACTGGGCCCATGCCACACCCCACCGACCCCGACTGGGACCTGATCGACTGCCGTTCGACACACCTCGTCGGCATCGGGTGGCCGGGTGGCGCCGCGAAGATCTGCAAGATCCAGTTTCACAATGATGGATACTTCGTCCACTTCCCATACCACCCGGCGACCACCGGCTTGGTCGCGTTCTGCAACGTCCGTGCGGGCGATGATCAGATCCGACTCGCTGAGCACGGAGGAGTGGTGTCCCACGCCGTCAAGTACAGCCATCATGGTGATGGACGATGCCACTTCTCACAGGACGGGAAGGTCAAGACGGCTGGCGTAACCATTGACGGGCGCAACCTGCTGGCCATGTCGGACGATCAGGCAGATCACATCTTCTCAATCGATGCGGAGGGCTTCGAGCAGTTCAAGTCCCTTTCCGAAGCGGAACGCACAAGTGACACGGTGGGTAGGGCCTTCGCCGAGATTCAGTCCGGGGGATCGCTCGCGGCGCACATCGTCGGCCGCTGGCACCGCGCACCGGATATCGACGCGATCCCGAACATCCGGAACCCGATCACAGTCCGGAATCCACAAGGTGGGATGGAGCAGGCGCTCGCTCTGAGTCCGCCTCTCGAATCGCCGCTGTTCGGCCACCTAATGACACTGACCTTCCGTACCCGGGAGCCGCTACGTTCGTCGAACGACGAATTCCTCCTCCTGTTCACGGGAGGCTTCGCCCCCAACCTCGATGACCCCGACATCGATTCCTCGTGCCTCGTCATGACCTATCCTGCCGACGCGCTTGCCGGACTACCGAGCTTCGACTACCAACCTTGAGACGAGTTCTCCGAACTCGCCCCGAGCGGTCAGCTTGGGCTATTCGGTCGCGGGGGGCAGGAGCTCCTCGTCGGAAGGGATTTCCTCTTGAGACGGGCGGCCGTTAACCGCCTGTGCAAGCTTCTGAGCGTCGACACCCGATCCGAGCACATCTGCGAGTCGCTCCTGCCCCGCCTCACCGAGATGCGCGAAGTCGGTCAGTCCCGCCGCGACGAGCGCGAGCCACTGAGTCCGATCGAGGTCTACGCGAATCTGTCTCGCCAGCTCAGCAGCGTCTGCCGGAATGCCGAGTTCCAGCCGGATCATCGTTCGCTCGACCAGATTGGGGGGAACGGAACCCGGAGCGGTCGACTCGAGCACCGCTCCGACCGCGGGCAGGAGGTCACGGGTGCGATCGGCCACAGCTCGCATGGCGCCCGCAACACTTCCTCGTTGACGCAAGTGTTGGGTAAGGGAAAGCTCTATGTCCCGTGTCGCAGTACCACTGGCCCACATGGCAGCAGCGCAAGCCTTCTTGTGGCGCGAAACGGCTTGGCGCACATCGGCGGAGGTGCTCCTCATCGAATCGATCAGGGACCCTGGGACTCCGCGTTCACGAAGCAACCTCGGCCAACGCGGGACTTCTGTGTTCTTGGCCCGCGCGTTGACGCCCAGGTAGACGTCGTCAAGCTCGTTCGTCAGCTGAGCGGCGGCGATGAGGCCGACCGAGTCGAGGCTGCTGGTGCCGCGCAACCCGTGGACGAGACGAACGATCGAGTCGACATGAACACCTGATTCGCCGGCGAAACGCCCAAGCTCGGTCAGCCGAGTCCCGTCCCCGTCGTCCGTTGAGATCAGACCAGCGCGTTCAAGCTGCTTCAACCCAGCGGTAAGGCTGTCTTCGGTCCACTGCGAGCTACCCCCTTCACTCTGCTGCTGGGCGGCGAAGCTGGACGAAAGGAAGGAGACGACGGTCTCTCGTCTGGCGACGCCAACAACGTCGGGCGGATATGAAGCCAGCACTCGGAGCATTAGCGTTCGAGGATCGCCATCCGGCACAAGCTGGGAGACCAGTGGTTCCAGATGACCGTTCACGTACGAGGTCCACGCCGTCTGACTATCAAGGTTTCCCTCAGGGATGAGGAAGGACTCTCCACGTTCCGATATCCCAAGCCGACCAGCCCGCCCGACCATGTTCTTGTACTCAGCAACCGTGTAGGGCGTGGGTGTTGGGCCCGGGTGCGTCAGACCCACGATCGCCACCGCCTCGGCGGGCGTGTTGACGCCCATCGCCAGTGTTGGCGTAGCGGTCACGACCCGGAGGGCGGAAGCCGGGTCGCGAAACTCCGTCTCAACGACATGCCGCTCGGCACGCGTGAGGTCCGTGCTGTGCAGCGCCACGCCACCGGCCAGAGCCTGCGCGAGGGGCTCTGAGCTCGTAGAAGCGTCGCCTCGCGGCAACCGATCCAGGGCACGCTGAGCGGGTTCGAGCGCCAGCGCCTTTGAGAGGTACACGGCGCTCGCCGTTGCCTCGCCCTTCGTTTGACGGAAGACAATCACCTTTTTGTCCTCTCCCACAAGCCTCCGAACGAGCGGAATCAAGGTGGCCCTGCTGCCACTGTCGCCCAGGGGGTCGATGAATCCGGCAGTGCTCGTCTCTTCATCGTTCTCATCGAGAAAACGAAGCGATCCGTCGCGATGAAGCACTCCTTCCTGGAGTGGAATTGGTCGATCCTCGGTGTGCAGGTTGCGAGCCCCAAGCCATCTCTCTAGACCGCCAAGATCTCCGACGACGGCCGAGAGGGTGATGATCTGAGGCGAACCCGTACTGCCTCGCCTGTTGTTAAGAAGCGTGATGACAAACTCGAGATTGGAGCCGCGGTTCCGGTCCGTGAGAATCTGAGCCTCGTCTACGACGACCAGTCCAGCCAGGTCGAGCACGTGGGGATTCCCAAGAGCAAGCGCGGAGAACGTCTCATAGGTGAGGAGGGCAAGGTCGAATCTGCCGGCGAGCAGCTCAGGGATATCGTCGCTGTGCTCGCCGGTTGCGCGAATGGTGGTGATCCCCAGTGGGCCGTAGCTCTGCCGAAAGTGTTCGAACTTATCGTTCACCAGTGCCCGCATCGGCAGGAGGAAGATCGCTCTCTGCCGCCGCTGCAAGCCACTGAGCGCAGCGATCTCGCCAACCATCGTCTTGCCCGACGAGGTCGGCGCAGTAACTACCAGGCTCTCACCCTTGAGCAGACCGTAGTGGTTGATCGCTTCAATCTGGAGTTGGTTCAGCGTGCCAATCGACTCACTCCAGACGTTTACCACCCCGCCCGAGACGCCGTGAGCGGTCAAGTCGTCGAGTTGCTCTGAGACCAGTGCCTCTGTCCGATCCGGAAAGGCGGCCGCGTACGCGCTGCCCGGCGTCAAGATGGGCCACAGCTGCTTCCCATCAAGCTGGCCGCGAAGCGTCGGCGTCTGAATCTCACCCATCTGCCTGGCGTCGGCTTGCACCGCTCCAACTACGAAGTCGACGAGCTTGAGCAAGCTCAGTTGGTCGCCCTCACGGACTTCATCGATGCCCTGGAGAGCTTCCAGGAAGCGGAACGTCAACAGCCCATGGCCGTGCCTGTTGGATTCGAGCGCTGGTTCGTTAGCTGCTGAGGCGCAAAGAGCCAGGCGTCCGCTGCCCACGAACTTATTGAGCGCTTCGGCGATGGGGTCCGCCATGGCGGATCGCTTCGTGAACTCGGTCGCGAAGACTCGGGAGCCGAGGCCGCCGGAGAAGCAGCAGTCGAGAACACAGAGAAGGCCCTTGGCACCGATCTGCGCAATCGCTTCTGCTACCTCATCGAGCGCGATGCACGTGTTGGCCACGTCGGTTGCGACAGCATCGAACGGCACCAGCCGATGATCGCTGGTGCCGTGCCCCGCGAAGAACACAATGACGATGTCCTCATCACCGGACTCGCGGGCTAGATCGGCGAGACTCGCTCTGACCGCCGAACCCGTGGCAGCTTCGTCGGTCAGTAATGCAGCGCCATCGCCGAGAGTGTCCTCGAATATCGCGTGGACCGCCGTCGCGTCCCGAGCGGCCCCGCGAAGCCACGGTACGTTCTCGTCCTGGTAGCGATCAACGCCGACGCAGAGCCCTCGGTACCGGACATCCCCCTGTGCTCGCTCACCGCTCTTGCCCATATGGTCTTGATTATTGC
The DNA here is from genome assembly GCA_964629575.1 of uncultured Acidimicrobiales bacterium. Taxonomy (GTDB): domain Bacteria; phylum Actinomycetota; class Acidimicrobiia; order Acidimicrobiales; family Poriferisodalaceae; genus JAYPWI01. The sequence goes on from CAZVUM010000102.1 coordinate 4,754, forward strand.
ACGGCTCGAACGTTCGTTCGGGGTGATCGAGTCCTCCAGGAGATGACGGCAAGCAAGGTAGGTCGCACATCGGCTGATGGGCGACGCGCCGGTGGTTGTTGACTTTGTCAGTGGTGTTGGGCAGTCTGTTGACATCGTCAGCAGGAGGAGGGGGTGTCTGATGACGAGCCCCGAGGAGCAGCCGGTCGAGGTCGAGCAGGATGTCGAGCGCGCGGAGGTCGCGTCGGCGACTCCGAGTTCGGCGGTGCATGGTCCGTGGCGACCGGTGGTGGCGGGTCCGTGGGACGAGTACTGCGATCGGATGTTGAACGAGGACGGCGTATTGCTGGAGCTCGACGAGTCGGGACGCGTGTCCGCACGAGTTGTTGGAGAGTCGACGCCGTTTGCGTCGCTGGTTCTTGCGCCGGGTCTGGTTGAAGAGTTTCCGAGGGTGGCCGTTGAGGCCGTGGCTCACCAGCTCGCTGCTGTGAAGTTGGACGCGCTGCGCCGTACCGCCTCGTGCGGTCAGTGAGCCATGTGTCACGGATCGCCTTCCGCGCGTGTGGTCCGTGCCTTCGAGTTCTGGCGGGCGCCCACGGACGTCTGCATCTGTCGAGTGCGTGTGCGCTCGGTGGGTAGTTCGAGGTTTCAGAGAGTTTCTCCGAGGGAGGGATACGAACCATGACGGTTACTGGACGCGCCAGCGGTGCCAAGGGGGCTGCTGCTGGTGTTTGGATGATCACGGTCTGCGCGTTTCTGGCCGGGACGTCGAAGGTTGTGGAGGCGTCGGTTGAGCTGTGCCTCGACCAGCTGATGAAGGAGCTGAAGGGCCATGCGTTGGCCGTGGGGCGCCAAGGGCGCCGGCTCCTCGTCACGATGAGTGTCTGTGCGACGCCGGATTTGCCGTTCGGCGAGAGCATGGAGCGGGTGCGAGTCGCGTTGAGCAGGTGCGGTTTCGAGGCCGATGAGTTGGAGGTGTTGTCAGCGACACCGCGCACGGAGATCGCGGAGGCCATCGCGGTGGGCGCTGAACCGCACTTGTGGTCGTCGACCGACGTTGCGGCGCGTTTGGGGATCAGTCGCCAGCGCGTCCACACGATGATGCAGACGGGCAAGCTGCCCCATGCCGACTGCTTCGTCGGCCGCGCCGCAGGCTTCGAGCGCGCCCGCATCGAGGCGTTCGCCCGGGAGCGGGAGGAGTCCCGCGACTCGGGCGGCGATGGTTGATCGAGTTCAGTCGCCGGCGCGGCGTTCGAGGAGATGGATCCGTTGGGCGATCTCTCGAACGAGCGCCGGCTCTCGCTGTTTTCGGAAGGTCTCGAGGCCGACGAGGTACCGATCAGCGCAAGAGGTTCGGCGGTCGGTGAGCGCGACGCCGAGCGTGCCGTTGATGGCGAGAAGGTCGGCGGCGCTGTCGCGCACCATGCCTGCGTCGAGGCCCGCGACGGCCTCGCGGATGACCTTGCCCGCGGCTTCGGCCAGGCCGAGCCGGTCGGGTGGACCCTCGCAGGCGTTCAGTACGCAGCGCAGTTGGTGCAACGCTTCGGCTTCGCCGAGTGCGTCGAGCGAGCAGCCGCCGGCTCGGATGATGGCTCGCAGTTCGTCGATGATCACGTCGCTGTCGCCCTGCGGTGATCGCTCCGTCGCGTCGGTCATTGGGATGTTCCTCCCATCTGGACCCCGTGGGTGCCCGGCTGTCGGCCGGCGTGACCCCTCGGCTGCCCTGGACTATTGACATTGTCAACACCATCGTAGTCGTAGGGCCGGGAACAGTTCTCGGCCGACTCCGAAGGAGGCGACATGTCCATCAACAATTCAGGTAGCCAGCTCGCACGGACCGGCAGCCAGCAGCCCGCCGTCGTGGATCGACGCACCGGCCGCGAGCTGACCAAGGTGGAGCGCGAAGCGCTCGTGCGCGTGGCAAACGTCCGCGCCGAGTCCTACGTGCAGACAGAGAAGATCCAGGAGCTGGATCATCTGGCCCGTGAGGCCATGACGGGTCAGGCGATGCTGCATCAGTGGTCGGCGACGCTGTCGCAGAACGACCCGTTCGTGGCCGATGACCTGAAGCTGTTCGTCGACGTGGCCAAGATGGGCAAGGCGGAGATCATCGCGGACACGGTGACGAACTTCTGCCGGGAGAGCCGGTGATCGAGATGGCCGCGCTCACCGGCCTCGGGGCCGCAGCGATCGCCGCGCTTCGGGCGCGCCGGTCCCGCCGCAGCCTCGCCCTGGCGGAGGTCCACCGGATCCGCGCCGAGGCGGCGGCGGCCGAGCGGCGGATGCACGAGCTGACCCGCGCCGCGTTCATCGCCATGGCCGAACGGGCCGCGGAGCTTCAGACATCGCCCGAGCGCCGGGAGCGGTCGTGAACGCCCACGAACCACTCATCGTCATCGAAGGATGGACCTGGACAGGGTTCGACGAGCCCGGCTGCTGGGACGGCGTTCTCGGTGAGCCAGCCCCCACCCATGGATGGCGTCGGGTGGTCGAGCTCGAGGTGCTCTCGGTCACCTATCTCGTGACCGAGTGGCACTTCGGCCCCAAGCCGCCGGACAGCTCCTCCCCAGTGGGGTGGTCGGTGCAGGTGTTACGTGATCGGCATGCGGCCTGACGAGTGGGGGCATCGGTCGTGGGGCGAGCAGCTCGTTCGTGGGCTGCTCGCCCTGCTGGCTGTGGCGATCGTGGCTCGGGTGGTGGCTGAGGTGCTCGCTCCCCTGATTCCGGTCGTGATTGGCGTGCTGATTCTGATGCTGATCTTCGGTGGGCTGTCGGGTCGCCGGAGCAGGTGGTGACGAGCGTGTGGGAGGCCCGGTCGGTGTTGTGGAATCGACAACGAAGTCTTGACTGCTGCGTGAACGCAGCGGATAGTGGGTTCAAGATTCTGCTGCGTGTGCGCAGCGATCCAGTGGTGGGCGTGATTTTCAACGTGAGCACTGGAAGGAGGTGTGTATGAGTGGGCGGAGTCGTGTTCGTCGGGTTGAGGTGTCGCCGGTTCGGCACCCGGAGCCTGATGTGAACCGTGTGGTGGGTGTGTTGGTGGGGTTGGCGTTGGAGGTGGAACACCGAGCTGCCAACGGGATGGAAGAGTCGAAGGAGCGGGTGGTGGCTGCGAAGCCGGCGCGTCGTGGTGGTGGGTCGGTGGGGAGGGCGGCGTGAGCGCCGTCGATCGGTCCTGGGTCGAGGTCAGCTTCGGCCGCGAGTTGGATTCCGAGGCGGTGGGGTCATTGGCGCGGGCGGTGGTGTCGGATCGTCGCCGTGAGGCGGTGGTGTTCGAGACCGAGCTAACCCCGAAGTCGACCATGTTTCGGGTCGGTGGCTCGACCGCGTCCGTGGCCCGCGTGACTTCGCTGTTGCGGACGTTTGTGCCGACCGCGGTGACCAACGACATCGACGAGCCGCAATTCGGCGCGGACGAGGGGGTGTGGGTCCGGCGGGTCCGGCTGAGTCGGGCGACGCGTTCGCTGGATGTGTCCCGCGGGGAGTCGGTGTCGCGGTCGCTGTTGTCGATCAGCTCGCAGCTGCGGTCAGGCGAAAGGTCAGGCGAAAGAGTGACGGTGCGGTGGGTGTTGGGTCCGCGGCTCGCCGCGACTGCGGTGCCGAACCGACTCAAGTCCGCGCCGGCCGATTCTGTCGGTGATGTGGTGCGGCGGGCGGTGTTCGGCCCGGGCGATCGTGTGGATCCGGAGCGGCGTCGGGCGTTGGCGGACAAGGTCAACGTTCCCGGCGCCCGCGTGCTCGGTCAGATCGTCGTGGAGGCCGGTATTGAGATCCGAGCCCGTGAACTGGTTCGGGACGTCATCGAGGCCCTCAACGGTGCCCAGGCCCCCGGGGTGTCGCTGTTCACATCTCGGGAACCCGGCGGACCGGTTGTGCGGGTGCCGCGTTGGCGGTGGCCACTGAGCCTCAACGCGGACGAGCTCACTACGGTGCTGGGCTGGCCGTTCGGGGATGCTGCGTATCCGGGGGTCGATCGAAGCCAACCTACACCGACCCCACCTCCATCAGGATCGAGTCATGGCCAGCGGGTGGTGGGGGTTTCGACGTTCCCCGGCGCCGAGCACGACCTGGCCCTCTCCCCTGCCGACGCCCTCATGCACCTCCTGGTCACCGGCCCAACCGGTGTGGGGAAGTCGACGCTGCTGGCGAACCTGGCTGCGGCTGATATTGCGGCGGGGCGTGGGGTGATCGTGATCGACCCCAAAGGCGACCTCATCGACACCCTGCTCCGCCACATCCCGTCGCAACGTCTCCACGATGTGGTGTTGATTGATCCGGCCGACGACCAACACCCGGTCGGCCTCAACCCGCTCCGGGCGCCGGGGGTGGTGTCTGAGGTGGTCGCCGATCAGGTCCTCGCCGTGTTCCACGGTCTGTATCGCGATTCGTGGGGACCACGGACCCAAGACGTTCTCCACACGGCCCTGTTGACGTTGTTGGCCCATCCCGGGGCGACCCTGACCGCGTTGCCGGTGTTGTTGTCGAACCCTGCGACTCGGCGCTCGTTGACGGGTGCGGTGGCCGGTGATGTGGCGGTGGGGCCGTTCTGGGCGTGGTACGAGCAGCTGTCCGCCGCGGAGCGTTCCCAGGTGATCGCCCCGGTCATGAACAAACTCCGAGCCTTCCTGCTGCGACCCCGGGTGCGAGCAATCTTGGGGCAGGCCGAACCGCGGTTCGACATGACCACCCTGTTCACCCGGCGGCGCATCGTGCTCGTGAACCTCGCCAAAGGACTCATCGGGCCGGAGGCGTCCGCACTGTTGGGGTCATTGGTGGTGTCACAGCTGTGGGCGGCCACCCAACAACGCGCCGCAATCGAACCCGGGCGCCGGCATCCGGTCATGGCGTATGTGGATGAGTTCCAGGACTACCTCCACCTCCCCACCGACCTGGCCGACGTCCTCGCCCAAGCACGCGGTCTCGGACTCGGGTTGACGTTGGCGAACCAGCACCTGGACCAGCTCACGAAGTCGATGCGCTCGGCGGTGATGGCCAACTGCCGATCCAAGGTCTGTTTCCAGCTCGACCATGACGACGCCACCGTGCTGGCCCGCCACACCACCGGCATCCTGGAGGCACGCGACTTTGAGGCGTTGGGGCGGTTCGAGATCTACGCCAGCCTCGTCACCAACGGCCGAGTCACCCCGTTCGCCTCGGGGCGAACCACCAACCTGCCGACCGCAGTGTCGGACTCGGCGACGGTGCGGGCGGCGAGTCGGGAACGGTTCGCCCGGCCGCTGGTGGAGGTGGAGGCCGAGATCGCCCGCCTCACCCAACCCCCAGGCCCATCCGATGATCCGGGGGCCGGTTCTGGTGAGGTGGGTCGGCGGCCCAGGAGGCGACCATGACCGCTGTCGCGCCTGTACCGGTCGCTGTACCGCTCGCGCCACCGAACATCGACCCCAAAGGCCATGTTCTCGGTGTCTGGGATGCGGGAGAGGAGCCGACTGATTCCGCACATCAGCGCTCACTCGCTCATCCGGGCGAGGGTGTGCGATGAGTCCGGCCGAACGAGTCACCGCAGCCGAACTCGCCGTCATCGGACGCCGACTCTCCGAGCGCGAGCTCGCAGTGATCGAGACCCTTTCCCGCTGGAAGTTGGCGACCGCGATCCAGCTCGAACAACTCCACTTCGCCGACTACAAGACTCCACTGACTGGGGCGAGGGCGGCCCGTCGGACCCTGGAGCGAATGACCGACCAGCGGCTACTGGTTCGTTTGGATCGGCGGATCGGCGGGGTGCGGGCCGGATCGGCTGCGTTCATCTATGCGTTGGGTCCGTTGGCGCATCGGATGTTGGAGGGGCATTCGCGGCGACGCTGGCGTGAACCGTCGTTTCCGTTCGTGGCCCACACCATCGCCATCACCCAACTCGCCACCCAACTGCAGACCGAGACGCCGGGCGGCTGTGAGGTGCTGGAGCTGGAACCCGAGCCAGAGTGCTGGCGCACCTTCACCTCCGGACACGGGACGGCAGAGATCCTCAAGCCCGACCTGGCCGTGACCACCGCGGACGCTGACTTTGAGACGGCGTGGTTTGTGGAGATCGACCTGGGCACGGAGTCCTCGACCGCTATTGCCCGCAAAGCGAACCGCTACTGCAGGTACTTCGAGACCGGCATCGAGCAACACGAACGTCAGGTGTTCCCGCGGGTGCTGTTTGTCGCCGACACGTCGCGGCGAGCCCGAATCATCGAAGCCGCTCTGGACCGCTCCCGACGAGCGGAGTTGTTCACCGTGTGCACGAACCACGAGGCCCTCACGGTCCTCTTCGGCACCGAGACCCAGAACGGAGGTGGCGATGGGTGACGTGTTGGTGCGGAATGAGATCTTGGCCGGCGACGCGCTCGAGCAACTGCGTCGCCTGCCCGACCACTCGGTCGACTGCGTGGTGACCAGCCCGCCGTACTTTCAGCTGCGCAACTACGGCCACACCGGCCAGCTCGGCCTCGAAGCCACCGTCGACGACTGGATCACGAACCTCCGGGGAGTGTTGGGCGAGGTGGCGAGGGTGCTGGTGCCGACCGGTTCGCTGTGGCTGAACGTGGGCGACTCCTACAGCCGCCACCCCCGGGCCGGTGCCCCGCCGAAGAGTCTGCTGCTCGGTCCGGAGCGGTTGGCGTTGGCGATGCTCAAAGACGGGTGGGTGATCCGCAACAAGGTCGTGTGGGCCAAACCCAACCCCACCCCCGCATCGGTCGACGATCGACTGACCGCGACCTGGGAGATCGTGTTCTTCGCTACCCGCCAGAGTGACTACTTCTTCGATCTCGACGCCATCCGGATCCCGCACCGCAGCGCGAACCGGCGGCGCCCGGCCGGGCCACCAAAGACCGCGGCGCGATCGCGGCCACCCGACTGGGCGGGACCGCTGGCGGGAAACAACTCAGGGCTGAGCCGCCTCAAGGCGGCCGGACTGCCGGGCCATCGGCTCGGGAAGAACCCGGGCGATGTGTGGACAGTCGCCACGTCCAACTATCGAGACGCCCACTTCGCGACCTTCCCGCCGAGGCTCATCACCCCGAGCGTGCTGGCGACCTGCCCACCCACCGTCTGCGCCAACTGCGGACACCCCACCCCGCGACGACCCAAGCGCAGCGGCCGCCCCGACGCCTGCGACTGCGGGACCGAGACGCGTGCCGGGGTGGTGCTCGACCCCTTCCTCGGAGCCGGCACCACCGCCCTCGTCGCCGAAACACACGGGCGGGACTGGATCGGAATCGAACTGAACCCGACCTACATCACCCTCGCCACCAAAC
>CAZVUM010000103.1:0-11903 GCA_964629575.1 uncultured Acidimicrobiales bacterium
CTGCTACCCCTCGAGCGCGGCGCGGTGATCGGGGTGGGCGATCGAGATGAGGAGTTCGGCGCGCTCTTCGAGGGTGCGGCCTCTGAGCTCGACGGCGCCGAACTCGGTCACCACGACGTCTGCCGTGTAGGACGGCAGGGTCGTCGGCGCCCCTTCGGCGACACGCTGGACGATCTTGGAGATAGAACCCTTCGCTGCGGTCGAGGGCAGTGCGAGGATCGACCGTCCGCCCGTCGCGACCGACGCCCCGAAGGCGAAGTCCGGCGCGCCGCCAGGCCCTGAGATGTAGCGCCCCGCGGCGAACTCGGAGTTCGCCGACCCGTCGAGCGCGATCTCCACTGTCGACTGCAGCGCCACGAAGTTGGCAACCGAGGCCATGCCGGGGATGCCGTGACTGTGGTCGCCGTGGACGAGGCGGACGCGTGGATTGCGATCGACCCAGTCGAATGCCTTGCGGGTGCCGATCACCTCGGCGGCAACCGAGATCCCTGGATCCCGCCCCTTGTTCATGTTGTCGGCGGCACCGCTCTCGACGAGGTCGACACACGCGTCGTTGACCATGCCGCCGTGCAGCCCGAGGCCCGTGCGATCGGTGAGCGTCGACATGACCGCATCGGGGACTGCGCCGATGCCGAACTGCAAGGTGGATCGGTCGGGAATGAAGGGCTCGATGTGGCGCGCAATCGCCGCTGAGGTCTCGTCGATCGACGCAGGTGGGAGCTCTGCCAAGGGCTCGTCGACCTCCACCAGCAGGTCGAAGTCGCTCGTGTGCCGTTCGCCCACGCCGAAAACGTGCGGCATCTGTGGATTCACCTGCCCGATCACGAGGGGTGCCGTGTCGAGAAGTGCTGCGTGCGCCCCGACCGATGTGCCGAGTGTCAGGTCGCCGTTGCCGTCCGGTGGGCTCACCTGGCACATCACGACGTCGGCGGCGAGCGGGCCGCCCGGCGAGACGAGGCCGGCGAAATCGCTGTATCGGGCCGGAATGATCGAGAACGCCGGATGATCCAGACCGTTGCGCATCGAACCGGTGGGCTGCATCGACTTCCAGGAGAACGGCTCGGCGAGGAACTGCAGCGGTGCCGGCTCTCGAAGTACGAATGCGCTGACGAATTCGAGCGCGCTCCACGAGTCGCGTGCCTCGGCGAGGCGGTCGAGGAGCCCGTAGGGGGTCCCCGTCGCCTGGCTGACGTACACCCGCGCCGCGTCGGGGATCTCGGAGGGGAGGTCGTCGATGCTGATCCTGCGTCCGGCCCGGTTGCCCATGGCCAGCGAATCTACGCAGTTTCGCGATCTCGGTGGCCGTCGCGGTCAGATGTCGGCGGCCGAAGCCAGCCCTGGCGGCTCAGAGCAACAGTGCGCGCAGGCCGCCATGGTCGCGAATCGAGATGCGCCGGTACGTGAGCTCGATCAGGCCACGGGTCTCCATGCGGCGCAGCACCTGGTTGAGGCTGGTGCGCCGCACTCCGAACAGCTGGGCGAGGCGCTCCTGGCTGATCTCCAGCTCGTCGTGATCGGCGGTTCGGAGGAGATAGCTGGCGACCTGGGCGTCGAGCGTCCCGGACAGCAGATCCCCGACCCGCGCCTGAGTGTCGGCGATTCGGGCCGCGTACGTTTCGAGCCACCGCCGTGCGAGATGGGGGCGGCGGTTCAGCAGCGGGAACAGCTCATGCGCGGGGATCGTCACCACCGCGGTGTCCGACACTGCGAAGGCGTCGAACGGCTCGGGCCGGCCCAACAACACCGGTGCGTCGCCGAACACCGCGCCTGGGCGCAGCAACTGCAGCGTCACGGTCCGACCGGCGATGTGTCGTCGCAGCTCGACGATCCCCTCGACCACGACGTAGACGAACCGACCGGTCTCGCCATCGTGGACGATGGTCATCCCGCCCGCGTAGCGCTCGACTGGATAGTCGTCGACGAGTTCGTCGACCTCCGAGCGCACGAGAACCCCCGCCATGAGAGGACAACCCCGCGTCGGTGAGGGTGATTCCCGCGCGCGAAGATTCCGGAGGATTTTCACGAAATACGGGATTTCGGGATGCATTTGGCTCGCCACGTCGTTCCCTCACCATGGCTGCACCCGACTCCGGAGCGACCGAACAGATGAGCGCTTCGACGTACAACCTCATCCGCCGGACGGTGCTGGCGTCGATCGTCGTCCTCGCCGCGGCGATCGGTCTGGTCATCTCCGCGGCACGCGATGGTGACGAGACGAATCTCACCGAACTCGCCGCGTCCTCCGATGGGGTGATCCCCGAACCGGCGAACCCCGCGCCACTGTCCGACGTCGAATTGGTGACTTTCGACGGCGAGACCGTGACCCTGGCCGACTTCCGCGGCCGCCCGGTCGTCGTCAACTTCTGGGCCTCGTGGTGCCCTGCGTGCATCGCCGAGATGCCCGCCTTCGAGACCGTGCACCAGGCCTTCGGCGACGAGGTCGTGTTCGTCGGTCTGGCGATCCAGGACGAGCGCTCCGCCGCCGAAGATCTCGCTGCCGAGACCGGCGTGACCTATCTGCTCGCCGAGGACCCGCCCGGTGACTTCTTCGAGACGTACGGCGGTATCGCGATGCCGACGACGGTGTTCCTGACACCGGCGGGCGAGGTGGCGGAGCGCCACAGCGGGATCCTCACGGAGGGCTCGCTGACGGACAAGATCAATGAGCTGCTGGAGCCGGTGACATGAGCAACGCGTGGCAGATCTGGGGCATCGCATTCACCGCGGGCATGGTGTCCACCGTCAATCCCTGTGGCTTCGCGATGTTGCCCGCATACCTCTCCTACTTCCTGGGGCTCGAAGGCAAAACCGCCGGGTCGCGCGTGTCGGCAGGTCGATCCCTTGCGGTCGGTGCCGTCACCTCAGCGGGTTTCTTCATCGTGTTCGGCGTGGCGGGGCTGCTGCTCAACGCTGGCGTCGATCGCGTCAGGGACTGGCTGCCCTATCTCGCCATCGCGGTGGGTGTCGCCATCGCGGGGCTCGGCATCGCCATGCTGCGCGGGTTCGAGCTCACCGTCGCGCTCCCCAAGGCACAGGGCGGCACCGGCAGCCGGTCGTGGCGGTCGATGTTGTTGTTCGGGATGTCCTATGCGACGGCATCGCTTTCGTGCACGCTTCCGGCATTCCTCGTCGTGGTGGTGGGGGCCATCAGCGGCGAGAACTTCATCACCGGACTCGGAACCTTCGTGGCCTACTCGCTCGGAATGTCGGTCGTGCTCATCTCGCTCACCGTCAGCCTCGGCGCTGCACAGAAGGGTCTGCTCGGTCGGTTGAGGAACGCCATGCGCCACGTCAACCGCATCTCCGCGGTGATCATGATCGTGGCGGGCGTCTACATCACCTGGTTCTGGACCACCGAGCTTGTCGACGACGGAGACGGTGCGACGGTGGCCGAACGCCTCGTCGACGGGTGGTCGGGCAGCCTCACCCGCTTCCTCGAGAACAACGTGTGGTTCGTGTCGTTCCTCTTCGGAGGCATCATCGTTGCGGCGATCGTGTCCCAGGTCTGGCGGCGACGGGAAGACGATGCCCCGGCCGAACCCGAGCTCGAAGGAGCAGCGACATGAGCCATCTCGACGCCCTCAGCGAAGCCCGTTCGCTCGTCGCCGACGAGACGCTCGATCTCCGAACCCTCGAACCCGCGGGCCCGGCCTCGACCGATGCCGAGTTCCTGGCCGACGATCCGGCCGCTGTGGGCTACGCCGCCGCTGGCATGACAGTGGTCACTCCCACCTCGGCGGGCGATCGAAGCTGGGCCGACCTGGTCACGGAGCGCCCCGAACTCGCCGAGTTTGCGGCCTCCCATTGGCTGGTGCCGTCGAGGCGTATGGCCCCCGCTCCCGACGAGCTGGTCGCGACACGCAACGACCTGCACCGGCTCGCCTACAGCGTGGTCGCCCGGGCTCGGTACCAGGCGAACGGAAAGTTTGGCCTTCGATACACGCGCGGCGGGCTCGGCACACCCTTCTTCGGGCGCGACGAGCAGGTTCGGGTGCAGGGCACGTCGCTCGTCGTGGTCAACAATGGAAGCATCTCCGTGCACGGCGTCACCACCCTGGCGGAGGCCGGCCGGGCCGTCGGTGTCGATCCAGCGTTCGAGCCGGCCGCCGAACACGACAGCCCCGAGCTGGGCGATCTCGACCGGCCGCTCGTGCTCCACCCCACTGCTATGGCCTTCCTCGGTGACTGGTTCGGGCTGGGGACCGCCGTGCTCGAAGAGCTCCGCGTCACACCGGGGGCCGAGGAGGTGGGACGAGTGCAGTTGTGGCCTGGCCACCTCGACCCCGCGGTCGAAATCGGCTCGCAGGAGGCCGGCCAGCGCGCGACCTACGGTGCGAGTCCAGGTGACCATGCGCACGATGAGCCGTATCTCTACGTCGGAGCGTGGGGTGACGTCGAACGAAGCGATCCCTACTGGAACGAAGAGAACTTCAACGGGGCGAGCTTGCCGTTCGCCGCGCTCGTCGACGCCGAGGATCAGTACGCCGTAGCGCTCGATTTCTTCCGCACCGGTCTGGCCAGGCTGACGGCCTGAACGAGTCTTCAACAGCACACGGATTCTGCAGAATCGTCCGCAGACGTCACGGTTGCGCGCTCCTAGGTTGGCCTCACCGGGCGCGGGCCGGGTGGCTCGAATCCGAGGGGGAATCATGAGCTGGGAAGTCAACACACTGATGGCGGGTCCCGATCCCGAGACCGCAGCACGCGACACGGCCGAGGTGGGTGCACCTGCACTGATCGCTGCCGGGGCGACCGAGGCAACGTGCTGGCTGGGATTGACCGGTCAGTACATGGGGGTCTACGCGATGCAGTCGCGCTGGGACAGCCTCGACACCTTCGCCACCGCGATGCGCGAGCTCGGGGCCAAGGCCTCCTCCGACACGACGCTCGGTGACGTCATGAGCCGCTGGACTCCACAACTGCGGGTGGTGCTGGCGGAGGTCGACACGGGTGGCGACTGCAGCGGATCGCACTTGATGGCGAGCCGATTCTCGGCGACGAGTCCGCTCGTGGGAACCGATCGGTCGATCGCACTCGGACTGGCCAACGGAATCAACGGTGCTCGCATTCTCCAGGCCATCTCCGGTGGTGAAATGACCGGTCAGTACATCGGCTCCTCCTACGTGGATTCGCTGGACACCGGGGCGGCGTTCTTGGCCGCCGCGGCCGCCGACCCGCAGTTCCAGGCTGATGCGCGGGCCGCCGGCCTCACGTTGGAGTCGCGAACACTGTTCGCACGCATCTGAAGGCGTCCGGTCGCCGCCCATGCTGGAATGGGCGGATGACCGATCGCCCCACGTCGTTTCGCATCGAACCCGTCGCCGACGTCGACGACGAGCTGGAAGAGCTGCTCGGCAAGACGCTGATGATCGACGGCCGGCCGGCGAACATCTTCGGCGTGCTCGCCAAACATCCCAAGCTGCTCAAGCGGTTCAACCTGCTCGGCGGGTTCATCCTCAACAAGGGCCTGCTCCCGGTGCGCGAACGAGAGATCGTGATCCTGCGGGTGGGTGCCAACTGCGTGTCGCGGTACGAGTTCGGTCAGCACACCGTGATCGGTCGCCGGTGCGGAATCACCGACGAGGAGATCTCCGCGCTCTTGCGGCCGGCCGACGCTCACCCGTGGAGCGACGTCGACGCCGACCTGATCGCCATGTCCGACGAGCTCTGCGCCGACGACTGCATCAGCGATGCGACCTTCGAGCGGCTGCGCACCCGGTGGTCCGAAGCGGAGGTCATCGAGCTCACGGTGACCGCCGGCTTCTACCGAATGGTGTCCGGCTTCTTGAACTCCATGGGTATCGAGTTCGACGACGGCGTCCCCGACTTCCCCGAGGTTCCGAGCACCGGGATCTGATCGCCACGGCCCTCGGGTCTGGTGAGGACGAGATGGTCGGGCCGCCTCAGTCGAGAAGCGCTCGGCTGATGACCACGTCCTGGATCTCGGTCGCCCCGTCGAGGTAATGGGTGAGCCGCGACGCTGACAGGTGGCGGGGGAGCGGGTGGTCTCGTCGAGCGCCCTGTGCCCCCATCACCTGCATACAGTCCGCGAGCCGGGATTCGGTCACGCGGGTGGCGAACTTTTTGGCGTGGGCCGCAGCCACGCCCGCCTGCTCGCCATTCTGAAGCGCCCGCGCGGCCCGATACGTCAACATGCGGGCAGCCTCGAGGTCGGTGGCCACGTCTGCGAGCTTGAACCTAACGCCCTGGAGATCGGCGAGCCGACCGCCGAACGCCTGGCGCTCCTGGGTCAGAGCGACCGCAGTGGCCAGCCCGACACCCAGCATCCCGCAACTCATCGCGCTGACGAGCACTCGGGCGAGGTCGATTCCCTCCATCGCGGCTGCGAAACCACGGCCGGGTTCGACGAACAGTCGATCGGCAGGCACCCGGCATCCGTCGAACTCGACGCCGGTGGTTCCCATCGAGTGCCCGCCGAAGAGCTCGTAGGCGTCCCGATGTACGACGCCGGGGCTGTCGGCATCGACGAGGAACGTCGCGATACCTCGGTGGCCGAGCGAAGGATCAGTCTGGGCGTAGACCGACATGACGTCGGCCGCCGAGCCGTTGGTGACCCAGGCCTTCGCACCGTCCAGCACCCACTCGTCGCCGTCCCGAGCTGCGGCCGTGGTGATGGTCGCTGCGTCGCTGCCCACGAGCGGCTCGGTGAGGAGGAAGGCCCCGACCAGTGACCCATCAACCAACCCCGGGAGGACCTCGCGTCGGAGCGGCCCGTCGTCGGCCCGGCTCACGGCGCCGGCGAGGTTGTTGTGGCAGACGAGGGAGAATGCCACCCCGAAGTCGACAGCGGCGATCTCCTCGAGCACGCGGGCCAGCGCCACCTGGCCGATCCCTGCACCGTCGTCGGAGGAGGGCACGATCAGCCCGGTCAGCCCGGCCGCTGCCGCACTGTCGAACGCTTCGCGGGCGAAGCGGCGCTCGCGTTCCCAGTCCTCGGCCAGTGGAGCGACGTCGCTCGCCGCCCAGGCGGCGGCGCGTTCGACGACGCGCTGCTCCTCGTCGGTCAGCTCTTCGTCGGGGAGTGTCGTCTTCGATCCTGCGGCCACGGTCGGAGAGTAGCGTCGCCGTATGGCACTGGGACCTGACCTGGCTCTCGGGCTTCGCCCCGCGACCGAGCTCCTGCGGATGATGCGCGACGGTGAGTTGAGCAGCGTCGAGCTGCTGGACGTCTGCCTCGAGCGCAACCACCGCATCGGCGCGGATCTCAACGCGATCGTGACAATCGACGAGGAGGCGGCCCGCGGGGCAGCGCACGAGGCTGATGATGCGCGAGCCCGAGGTGAGAGTCGCGGTGTACTCGACGGCTTGCCGATGACCGTCAAGGACGCGCTGGCGACCGCCGGAATGCGGACGACCGGAGGAGCGACCGAGCTCGCGGATCACGTCCCCGAGAAGGACGCAGAGGCGGTGGCCAAGGTCCGGGATGCGGGCGCCGTCATCTTCGGCAAGACGAACCTGCCTCGGTGGTCGGGCGACGCGCAGGCGTTCAACGAGATCTTCGGAACCACCAACAACCCGTACGACCTCACGCGCGGCCCTGGCGGTTCTTCGGGCGGCGCATCGGCTGCGGTCGCGGCAGGGCTGACGCCCCTCGAGATCGGCACCGACATCGGCGGCTCGGTGCGGATGCCCGCTCATTTCGCCGGGGTGTGCGGACACAAGCCCACGTTCGGAGTCGTCCCGCAGTTGGGGTATGTGGACCACACCACCTATGGGGTGGGCGAGGCCGACGTCAACGTGGTGGGGCCCTTGGCCCGAACGGTGGACGATGTCGAACTGCTCTTCGACGTGCTCATCGGGCCCCGCGCGGATCAGGCAGCTGCCTGGTCGCTCGAACTCCCGAAGCCGAGGGCCGCCTCCGCGAAGGAGCTCCGTGTCGCGGCGTGGCTGGATGATCCCGCATGCCCGGTGGGGAGCGCAGTGGGAGGGGTTCTGGAGGCAGCGGTCGACGCGATCGCCGCGGACGGTGTTGCGGTGGACCGTGCGGCCCGACCGCAACATCCCTTCTCCGATGTCTTCGATGTCGGTATGCCACTGATCTCCATGGCGACCTCGCCTGCCCGAACCGACGCCGAGCTGGAGAAGGCACAGGAGCTTGCGGCCGCCGACGACGGGTCCGACCCGCTCCGCTCGATACGGCTCCATGCGAGCACCGTGACCCATCGAGACTGGTTGCTCCTCACCGAGCGGCGAGAAGCCAACCGGGCGAGTTGGGGTCGCTTCTTCGTCGATCACGACATCCTGCTCGCCCCCGTGTCGTTCATTCCCGCCTTCGAACACACACAGGAGGGGACGCTGTACACGCGCCGGGTCGAAGTCGACGGCGTCGACCGGCCCTACGCGCACGTGATCGCATGGACCTCCCAGTTCGGGTACGTGTACCTCCCTGCGACGGTTGTCCCCGTCGGGCAGACGGCCGACGGCCTGCCCGTCGGTATCCAGGTCGTGGGGCCCTACCTCGGCGATCGGACCACGATCGAGTTCGCCCGGTACCTCGAATCCCTGCTGGGCGGCTACCAGCCACCGGCGATCGCCGACATCCGGAACGAGGCATGATCCCGGCCACTGCGCACGAGCTCGCAGACGCGTACCGGAGGGGCGAGCTCTCGCCGGTGGAGGTCGTCGACGAACACCTCGATCGGATCGCAGACCTGGATGGCGCCCTCAACGCGTTCGTGCTCGTCGACGGCGACGGTGCGCGGTCCACCGCGGCGGCGAGTGCCGAGAGGTGGGCGCGCGGCGAGCCGCTCGGCGACCTCGATGGAGTCCCGACCAGCATCAAGGACATCATCGCGATGGAGCGCTTTCCCATGCGGGAGGGCTCGTCGGTGACGTCGGACTCGCCGTGCGATCACGACCACCCCGTTGTGGCCCGGGTGCGTGAGGCCGGAATGCCGATCCTCGGCAAGACCACCACATCGGAGTTCGGCTGGAAGGGCATTACCGACACCCCGGCCTACGGCATCACGCGCAATCCCTGGAATCTCGACCACACGCCGGGCGGTTCGTCCGGTGGCGCCGGCTCATCGCTCGCAGCCGGCATCGGCGTGATCGCTCACGGAAACGACGGTGGAGGCTCGATCCGGATCCCCGCCAGCTACTGCGGACTGGTCGGGCTCAAGCCCACGTTCGGGCGGGTGCCCCAACACCCCGTCGATTCGCCCTACATCTCGCTGGTCTCCAACGGCCCGCTCGCGAGGTGTGTGTCGGACGCCGCGGCCTTCCTCAACGAGATCGCCCGGCCCGATGCGCGTGACTGGCACGCCGCACCGCACGATGGGCGCGACTGGCGGGTGGGCCTCGACGACGGCGTGCGCGGGATGCGGATCGGGTTCACCGCAGAGCTCGGCGGTGCTCACGTGGATCCGGAGATCGTCGAGGCGTGCGAATGGGTCGCACGCGGTCTCGAGGGTCTGGGGGCTCGAGTGGAGGCGGTCGCAACCATCGTCGAGGATCTGCGACCGCGCTTCGAGGCCTACTGGAAGGCGGGCTTCGGGGCGCGCCTTCGGTCGATCCCCGACGAGCGCTGGTCCGAGCTGGACCCTGGTTTCCGTTCGCTCGCCGAACAGGGTCTCGATGTCGGCGTCGCCAACTACTACGCCGGGCACGCGGCTCGAGCCCAGCTGGTGCGGGAGTTCAAGGCCTGGTTCGGCGACTACGACATCTTGTTGACGCCGACCATGCCCACCGTCGCACCTCCGGTCGACACCGCGTACCACACGCCGAATTTCGACCGGTGGGAGCACGCCGTGCCCTTCACCGTGCCGTTCAATCTCACCGGGCAGCCGGCTGGGTCGATGCCCGTGGCCGTTCACTCACTCGGACTTCCCATCGGATTGCAGGTGGTCGGCGATCACTGGCGCGAAGCGGAGGTGCTGCGTGCGATGCGGGCGATCGAAGCCACCACCGGGTGGAGCTGGCCGCACCAACAGCTTGCGGAGCGGCTCTCCTCGCTGGGGCAGGCCGCGAGCTGAGCGCGTACCCTGGGCTCGCTGTGCCGAGCCGAGGAGTTCGCAATGGCCGAGGGGCGCCAACCGTTCCGTAGCTTCGTGAGCTACATCGACAAGTCGCGGGAGTACTACGCGGCGCATGGCTACGACACGCCGTTCGGGTGGTCTGCGCACAACGACGCACCGTTCACCCCGCTGCAGAAGCCGCTGTCCGAGTCCCGAATCGGTCTGGTCACCACCTCGTACTTTTTGCCGTCCGACTTCGTCTACCGGGTGCCCTCGGACCTGCCACGGGTGCCGATGGCCAAGGCGATCGACGAGGTCGAGGGTCTCGACAACGAACACCTGTCGTGGGCCAAGGACGAAACGAACACCGACGACCTCGGTTCGTTCCTCCCGATCGCCCAGATGCAGCGCCTCGCGAAGGAGGGCCGTATCGGTTCGCTCTCACCCCGCTACTACTGCATCCCGACGCAGTACAGCTCTCGTGTGACCGAGCGGAAGGACGCCCCGCAGATTCTCGATTGGATGCGGGAGGACGACGTCGACCTCGCCGTGATGGTGCCCCTCTGACCCGTCTGCCACCAGTCCGTGAGTCTGGGTGCACGAGTTCTCGAAGCCGCTGGTATCCCCACCGTCGTTGTCGGATCGGGTCGCGACATCGTCGAGGAATGCGGCGTGCCGCGCTTTTTGTTCGTCGACTTCCCGCTGGGAAACCCCTGCGGCAGGCCCAACGACACCAAGATGCAGGCCGAGATCGCCGAGCTGTCGCTCGACCTTCTCGAGAACGCGTTCGTTCCTCGCACGACCGTGCAGGCGCCCTTCGTGTGGGATACCGACGACGAAGGCTGGCGTGAGCGCTTCATGCATGTCGGTGACGACAACCGAGCGGAGCTTCTCGCCGCAGGTCAGCAGCGCAAGAAGGATCAAGAGAACAACCGTCGAGCCACGTCAGGGAGCTGAGCGGTCATGAGCGCAGGACAGCGACTCCCCGGGGCACCGGAACCCATGCATCAGTGGGACGGCGCCGACGGTGTGAAGATCGCGGGCGACTCGTGGGGCGACCCCGCTGGCCCGTTGGTGATTCTGCAGCACGGCGGCGGTCAGACCCGTCACGCGTGGAAGGGCGCTGGGGAGACGCTCGGCGCTGCCGGATACAACGCTGTCGCGCTGGACGCCCGCGGCCACGGCGACTCGTCGTGGGCGCCCGACGGTGAGTACGGGCAAGACATCATGGTCCAGGACCTCCGCCTCGTCGTCGAGCAGCTGGGGTCCCGACCTGTTCTGGTCGGCGCGTCGATGGGCGGGGGAGTGAGCCTGGTCTCGATCGGCGAGGACCACATCGACTGCACGGCCCTCGTATTGGTCGACATCGGCCCCAAGATCGAGCCAGAAGGAAGCAAGAAGATCCAGGCGTTCATGGACCAGGCCCCCGACGGGTTCGAGAGCCTCGAACAGGTCGCCGAGGCGATCGCCAACTACCAGCCGCACCGGAGCCGACCCCGCAACCTGGACGGGCTGGCCAAGAACGTCCGCCTCGGTGACGACGGTCGGTACCACTGGCACTGGGACCCCCGCTTTCGCCGCGGTCGCCGCGACCTCAAGGCTCGCGAAGAGCGCTTGCTCGCCTGTTCACGCAACCTCGACCTGCCGACGCTGCTCGTCCGGGGTGGTCTTTCAGACGTGCTGAGCGAGGACGGCGCGGCTGAGTTCCTCGGGCTCTGCCCGCATGCGGAGTACGTCAACGTGACGGGTGCCGCTCACATGGTGGCCGGCGACCGCAACGACATCTTCGCCACCTCGGTGATCGAGTTCCTCCAGCGCACGGTTCCGGCCTCAGGCGAACCCGTTCGCCAGCCCCACGAGCTGCACCCCCACCACGAGGGCCCACCCGGCGACATCCACGACGTCCCGTAAAGGTGCCTGGCACCT
>CAZVUM010000104.1:0-11840 GCA_964629575.1 uncultured Acidimicrobiales bacterium
TCATCGTCTGCTCGGGTTATCACCCCGAACCTGTGACGTGACTCATTATCGACCTGGCCGGTCAAGAACACGTACGTCTCACCAAGAGAGACGCTCCTGAACCGGAAATCACACCGGGTTTATTGAGAAAAGCGAAAACAACCCTGAGACCGAAGCTCTCCCGGCCCAGTTCTGAAGGCACAACGGCCGAGCCCCGGGGTTGTTGGCGAATCGCCTCGCCAGATGGACAAGCGATGTCACCCGTGTAGCCCTCAAGCGGCGGCGCCCACTTGGCCGACAAACATGGCACCAGGTGCATGATCCGTACCAGCAAGGGCTGCCATGACTGATCCACGTAGATTCTCGATGCCGTGGGTGGGGCCATCGGCTGAGACCGAAATCGCGGTGCGGATCTCCATCGCTCCTGAGAGCACGGCCCAGGTCCAACCGGGGCAAGAGGTCGAGGCGGCGCCTTTCAGGGCCCGATCGGTCAGAGAATCGACGATCGAACTCGTGGGCCCCTTGTTCTTGCCAAGGCAATGTCAGCTGCTGCTCTCCTGGCTCACCGCTGACGATCGGTCAGAGAGCCTCGTGGGGAAGGGGTCCCGTCAAGAAGTCCAAGCCGTGGTTCGCAAGGTGCAGATGATCGACGGCGCCCCTGACTACGTGCTCTGGGTCCAGGTCGATCAGGCCTCAGCACACGTTCTCGGAGATCTCGCCCGCAGGTTGGAGAGCTGACCTGTGGCACCCCCACCCCTCCCGCCTTGGGCGAGCCGCCTGGTTGTTGAAGGCGCCGTCGACGACGATCAGGTCCAGCAGCTGGCTGACAGGGCCCTGCAAGATGGACACGAGTTGGACCGCCTGCTGGTGAACGCGGGGCTGGTTCCAGAGGAGACCGTGGCGCTGAGCATGGCCCTCGAGTTCGGCGTCTCCTATGTGGACCCCCGCAGCTTCGACATCAACCTGACGAACTGTGAGCTGCTCCCCGAGCACCTGGCCAAGACGCAGAGGATCTTCCCCCTCTTCATCCTGGGCAACATCGTCACCTTGGGCATGGCCGACCCGGGCAATCTGGCCGTCATCGATCAGGTCAGGCTGCGAGCCAACTGCGAGGTGGAGAGCTGTCTGTGCCCGCCGTCTGTGATCGAAGCCCTGATCGATCGGGCCTACAGCGCAGACGGCCTGTCGCCCAGCCTCGCTCCCCACGAGCAGGCCAGGCGACAGGAAGAAGACCAGAGCGCATCAAGCCTGGGCGCCAACAAGACCGTTCGCGTCGTCAACTCGCTCTTGGAGAAGGCCGTCCGGGCCGGGGCCAGCGACGTCCACATCGAACCCGAGCGTGACATGACCCGGGTGCGCGTGCGCGTCGACGGCATCCTCCACGAGCTGACCACCCTCTCGCTGGATTCTCACGCGCCCATCGTCTCCCGCATCAAGGTGCAGTCGAAGCTGGACATCGCCGAGGCGCGCAAACCGCAAGACGGTCAGTTCAGCATCCGCGTCCCCCAAGGGACAGTGGATGTGCGGGTCTCGACGATTCCCACTGTCTACGGCGAGAACGTGGTCATGCGGCTGCTGCTCTCGGGGGACACCATCACATCGCTCGACGACCTGGCCATCCCCACCGCGGCCCTCGAACGGCTGCACGAGAGCCTGGACAACCCCCACGGCATGATCCTGGTCACAGGGCCCACGGGAAGCGGCAAGACGACCACCCTGTACGCCGCTCTCGAGCGGCTGAACACGGTCGAACGGAACGTCGTCACCGTGGAGGACCCGGTGGAGAAGCGCGTGCCCATGCTGCGCCAGACATCCATCAACCCCAAGGCCGGGGTGACCTTCGCCGCCGGCATGCGCAGCCTCCTGCGCCAGGACCCCGACGTGATCATGATCGGCGAGATCAGAGATCAGGAAACCGCCGAGATCGCGATCCAGGCTGCGCTCACAGGCCATCTGGTGCTCAGCACCCTGCACACCAACACAGCTGCTGGCGCCATCGTGCGTCTCTGTGAAATGGGCGTGCCGCCCTTCATGATCACCTCGTCCCTGCAAGCGGTGATCTCCCAGCGCCTGGCCCGACGTGTGTGCGAGGGCTGCAAGGAGCCAGCCCCGGCGAACGTCGACCTGGCTCGCGCCCTGGGCTGGACGAAGACCGAGACACTCGAACAGATGGTTGGAGTGGGCTGCACCCGCTGTCTGCAGACCGGCTACAAGGGCCGCGTGGGGCTGTACGAGATGTTGTGCCTGAACTCAGAGCTCCGGCGGGTCTTGCTGCGAGAGGACTCCCGCGACGCCGTCGAGTCTCAAGCCGAGCGAGCCCTGGTCAGCACCCTCCGGCAGGATGGCCTGCACAAGGTGCAGACGGGCCACACGACGGTTGAAGAACTGGCTCGCGTGGTGGGTGTGCGCTCCAGGGCCCCTGCCGAGAGCCCTGAGGTCTCCCCGTGACGACATTCGCCTGCAAGACTCGTGACAGCGCTGGCGCCGTGGTGCAGAGGACCATCGAGGCGGACTCCCAACGGGAGATCGCCGCACTGCTTCGGGCGGACGGTCTCTTTCCCATCCAGATCAAGAAGATCCGCTCCGGTTCCAGCAGCGCGGGCCGCTCTGACGGGCGAAGTCCTGGCAAGCGCATCAAGCCGCGGCAGGTCCTCGATTTCACCAGCCGCCTCGCCGCCTCCTTGGGTGCAGGCGTGCCGATCCTGTCGAGCATCGCCTTGATGCGCGATCAGTGCAGCAACCCGGCCTTCAAAGAATTGCTCGCGGACATCTACTCTGATGTCGAAGGGGGCCAGCCCCTCTCTACCGCCTTGAGCGCACACCCCAGGGCGTTCGACGACGTCTTCGTCAACTCGGTGGCAGCAGGCGAGGCCTCGGGCAGCCTGGACGCGATCCTTGGGACGCTGGCGGAGTTCACCGAGGCGGACATGGCGGTGCGCAACGACGTGCGCTCGGCCTTGATGTACCCCGCGATCCTGATCTCCACCCTGGGCATGGCCATCACCGTGCTGATGATCTTCGTCGTCCCCCGCTTCACGGTGCTCTACTCCGACATGGGCAGCGATCTACCCTTGCCCACGCTGATCCTGGTGGGGTTCAGCTCTGCCTTCACTCACTATTTCTGGCCCGTGGCCTGTGCTCTGGGAGCCCTCGGCTATGGGCTGCATCGCTACCTTCGCACGCCGAGAGGCAGGCTGAAGGCTGACAGCCTGCTGCTCCATGTGCCCGTGATCGGTGGCCTCATCGAGACGGCGATCACCCTGCGGGCGGTGCAGATGCTGGGCCTCTTCTGCCACGTGGGCATGCCCATTCTCGACGGCCTGGGCCTCATCGCCAGGACCACGCGCAACTCCAAGATCCGGGGCAAGCTGGAAGACCTGGCGAACTCGGTGGCCTGTGGCGAGACGCTCTCGTCGGCCATGGAGGCGGTGGAGTGTTTCGACCCCGCCGTGCGACAGATGATCCAGACGGGCGAGGTCACGGGATCGCTTGAGATGTCCTGCGAGACCGTGACCGTTCAGCTGCGCAAGGACCTGAGCTATCTGACCCGCAATCTCTCCACGTTCATCGAGCCGCTGATGACCCTCGGCCTGGCCGTGATCGTGCTCTTCGTAGCCCTGGCCACGTTCCTGCCCATGTGGGACATGGCCTCGGCCATGAAGTAGAGCCACAGGCCGTCACCACGGCCACTGGTCAAAGAGCCTTCAAGTCCCCCCATCCCGGCTCAAGCTCAACATCCCCCACGGCCGACACAAGAGGGAGCGGTCTCCTCAGAGGCGACCTCTGTGGGTCTCTGGCGCCCTTCACGCCATGAGGCGCACTTCCTACTCAAAATGCTGACACAGTCCACTTCAAGGAATTCGATTCATGATTCAACGCAAGAGCAAGGGCTTCACTCTGGTGGAGCTGGTCATCGTCATCACGGTCCTGGGCGTCTTGGCGGCTGTCGCCGTGCCCAAGTTCTTCGACTTCTCTGGTGACAGCAAGGAAGCCGCATGCAAGGCAGCCATCGGTGGCACCCGCGCAGCCGTGAGCAACTTCTACGCGTACAGCGCCACCGCAGCGGGTGGTGGTTCGGCGACCTACCCCACCCTGACCGAGCTGCAGACCGAAGGCACGGTCATGTCCACCGCTGGCATCCCCGACAACCCGTACTCCACGGGCTCGGACAAGAACGCCATCGTCGCCGGGACCACCAAGGGTACGCCGGTCACCAGCGGCACATCCGGGGCCTGGTGCTACAAGGCTTCCACGGGGGAATTCTGGGCTGACACCGCGAGCGGTGCCAGCGAAGCAGGCTTCTGAGCCTGGCCCACGACGATGGACGGCAACAACCGAGATCCCGCTGTCCTCGGCCGTCCATCGTCGGGCTTCACCCTCATCGAGCTGGTGGTGGTGGTGAGCCTTGTGGGAGTCATGGCCGCAGTGGCCGGACCCTCACTGAGCAACCTGGCCAGCTCCCGGCAAGCCCTGGGCGCCTCGCGAGTTCGCACCGTGCTGGTCTTCGCACAGCAGACCGCCATGGCCTCCAACCTGGACACCTGGGTCAGCTTCGACACGGCGGCAGAGCAGGTCGCCGCCTACGTCGAGGACCCGGCCAACCCGGGCAAGGCCAACCGCCTGGCCATGACAGACCCGGTGTCGCTCTCACCGCTCCTGTTGCAGCTCGGCGACACGGGGCCTGGCCTCACGTCCGTTGGCTTCAACTCCACGGCCGAGGTGCAGTTCGATCAAAAGGGAAGGCCGTTCGACGTCGATGGCACGGCGCTGAGTTCAGACGGGACCGTCGGTCTCGACGGCGACCAGACCGTGCGAGTGACAAAGACCACGGGACTCATCACCATCGACTGAACAGGTCTCCCTGACCATGGACCACTCTCCACCGGACCCCCGGCAGCAACACCCGGCGGCGGGCTACTCGCTCGTCGAACTGGTCATGGTCATTGCCATCGCCGGAGTGGTGTCGTTGGTCCCGGCCCAGGTCCTGCTCGACTCCATGAAGGTCTACTCGCGCACTGCCCCCCGGATTCAGGCGGCCTACCAATCGGGCCTGGCGGTGGAGCGCATGAAGCGCGACTTTCGTGACCTGGCGAGCTACGACTCCATCAGCGTCATGACCAGCTCGTCGCTCACCTTCGATGACAGCGACGGCACCGCTGCCTATGCCTTGTCCGGGTCAGACCTGACACGCAACGGCGACCTGATCGCCAGCAACGTCTCCGCCCTGACCTTGACCTATCGGGACGAGGACGGCGCCACCACGACGACGGCGACCGAGATCCGCCTGCTGGAGATCGACCTGACCGTCACCATGAGTGGCCAGCCCTACCGATCAATGGCCACGGTCTTCCCTCGCGACCCGACCGAGAGCGCGGGTTGGAACATCTTCGACGAGGCCGCGGCGGCGGCGACGGCCTACATTCACAACGACGATCATTTTCATGTCGATCTTGTGAGCCTCTGGCCCAGCGACCTGGAGATCGAATCGATCGAGCTCAGCGCCGACAACTCCCCGCCGAACTTCAAGGAGTTCAAGCTCGACAGCCACAAGATCATCAAGGACCTCGACGTGGAACTCCCCACGGGAGTGGTCGCGCTCACCGACGGCAACACGAGCGATCGCACCCTCGAGGCGGGCGATGATCCGGAGGCTCGAGTAAAGTTCAAAGACGACTTCGACGAGGGCACAACAAACATCACCCTCGTGGTGCACTTCACCGACGGCTCCTCCGACAGCATCACCTTCTCGGTGAGTTCTTGAAGCCATGGACAACCGCCAACAGGGCTCCGTGCTGCTCATGCTCATCGCGGCCATGCTGATCCTGCTCTCTGCGGGCACTGCTCTGGTGGAGCTGTTTGGCACCCAGCGCATGGCGACGGTGGACAAGATCGAATCGGCCCAGTCGTTCTGGTCTGCGGAGGCAGGAGCCTGGCATGCGGCCCAGACCGGGGCTGAGATCAGCACCGCCGTGGACTTCGCCGGCACCACCTATACCGTCACCAAGAGCGGCGATGACTACACCTCCACGGCCGAGCGCAACGGCACCATCCGCGTGGTCACGGCCACCCTGGCGGCACCCACCGAGGAAGAAGACGAAGAAGCATCCTCAGGAACCTTGCTCGACGAGTCAGCCTCTGCCGCGACGGCCTACCAGCATGACGACGACCACTTTCACGTCGACCTGGTCAGCATCGCCAGCAACGATCTGGAGATCGAGTCGATCGAGCTGAACGCGGACAACTCCCCGCCGAATCTCAAGGAGTTCAAGCTCGACAACAAGAAGATCATCGAGGACGTCGACGAAGAGCTGCCCACGGGAGTCGTCACGCTCAACGACGGATCCAGCAGCGACAGAACCATCGAGGCAGGCGACGACCCCGAGGCCCGGATCAGGTTCAAGGATGACTTCGATGAGGGAACCACCGAGTTCACCCTCACGGTGCACTTCACCGACGGCTCTTCAGACGCCATCGATTTCTCGGTGACCTGGTAGAGCCATGCAGACACGGCGCAACGAACGGGGCCTCACCCTGATCGAGCTGGTGGTCGTCATCGCGGTGATGCTCGTGGCCATTCCACCTCTCACCAGCTTCTACACCGAGGTGGCCTCGGCCAGCGTGGACGAGACGTACCAGTCTGCAGCCGTGTCTCTCGCCGACAGCCTGATGGAGGAGATCGTCTCCAAGGCCTTCGAGGACCCCGATCTCAGCGAAGGCACGTTTGCCACCGAGGAAGGCAGTCGAGCGGCCTACGACGACATCGATGACTTCGACGGTCTCAGCAACTCTCCCCCCCAGGGCATCGATGGTTCAGATCTGGATGACTACGGAGGCATCACCCGCAGCGTCCTCGTGGACAACGTCACCACCACCACTCCAGACCCGGTCACCGCTGAGACCGACGGCTCCACCCCACTGAAACGGATCAAGGTCAAGGTGGTCTGGACCGGGGGGAGAGGAGGAGAGCTGACCCTCAGCACCCTCCGCGCCCGCCTGGCTGACGAAGAAGAAGAGGGTGACCAAGAGCTCATCGACGAAACAGCCTCTGCTGCCACGGCCTACTCTCACAATGACGATCACTTCCATATCGACCTGGTGAGCCTGGCCAGCACCGATCTGGAGATCGAGTCGATCGAGCTCACGGCGAACAATTCCCCTCCGAACTTCAAGGAGTTCAAGCTCGACAGCCACAAGATCATCAAGGACCTCGACGTCGAGCTCCCCACGGGAGTCGTGGCGGTCACCGACGGCAGCACGAGCCAACGCACCATCGAGGCAGGCGACGACCCCGAGGCTCGCATCAAGTTCAAAGACGACTTCGATGAAGGCACCACCGACGTCACGCTCACCCTGCATTTCACCGACGGATCCTCCGATTCGATCAGCTTCTCGGTGACCTTCTGACCGCTGGGACCCCGCTCGCCGATTTTGTCCCAAGGGGCAGCGGCACCGGATCCGATCAGGAGATGAGCAAGAAAAGTCCCGTCAGGTCCCTGGTTCATCCATGAGCAGACTCAGAAGACGCCGCCCCCAGCTGGTCGTTGTCGACCTCAGCCGCGGGAGCATCAAGCTCGCCGCCGCCGAGGTGGCCTGTGAAGCCGTGCGATTCGAGCAGATCACGGTGGTGTCTCCCCCGAGGGAAGGTGAAGCCGGACACCCTGTGGACGACGGCACCCTGGCAGCGCTGATCCGCCAGGAGGTGGACCGCAATGGCTGGAAGGGCATGCGCGCCGCCTGCCTGCTGTCTCAGGGAGCGACGAGCACACAGTCGTTCGTCTTGCCCGCCATGCCAGACGCCGACCTGCGCCAGGCCATCGAACTTCAGCTCAGGGAGACCCTGCACTTCAGTGTGGACGGCGCCTCCTATGACTTCCGCACGGTGCGAGACTTCACCAGGGACGACGACAGCATGGTCATGGCCCTGGTCTCGGCCGCCCCCCAGGCCACGGTCATGCGGGCGCTCAAGATCCTGAGAGAGGCGGGCCTGAGACCTGTGGCCGTCAGCGCCGCGGCGGAGTCCCTGGCCAACCTGGCCTACCACGCACGACTGTGCACCGACGACCAGGCGGCCATCCACGTCGACATCGGTGACGACTCCACCATTCTCAACCTGTTCGAGAACCGGCGGCTGCGCTTCAGCAGAGAGATCGACACCTCCAGCGACACGTTCACCCGCGCGCTCATGCGGCCCATCCTCACTCCCGAGGGTCCGCTGCAGCTCACTCGCGAACAGGCAGAAGAGCTCAAGACGGTGGCCGGCTGTCCTCGAGAGGACGAATCCATGGTCTGGCCTCACGGGGTGCGCTCTGCTGAGATCCTGCCTCTGCTTGAGCCGGTGATCCAGCGCCTCGCCAGCGAGATCGAACGGTCGGTGGAGTACATGCGTGGCCTGCTCAATGGTGCGCCCATCGAGAACATCGTGCTCTCTGGACCGGCCTCGCGGATGCGCAACCTTGCCCCCATGATGAGCGACATCCTGGGCCTGAAGGTCACCCTGGTCGACCCGATCGCACGGGCCTGCGCTCACTGGCACCTCTCCATCCGCGACCCTGGAGAGGTCGACCCCACCGCCTTCTCGGCGATCCTCGGCTACTCACTGGGAGCCGAAGATCCGATCAACCTCATCCCCCGCGAAGAACGGATCCGTCTGGCGGCTTCCGCCGTCGCTTCGACGCGCCGACGGGTAGCCCCCTTCGCCGTGGCCGGAGCTGCCTGTGTGGCCCTGGCCGCCATGCCCATTCTCGGCCACTACGAATCGGCTGAGGCCTCCATGCGCTTCGCTCTCAGCGAGCTGCAAACCCAGCACGACATCTGCGAGAGCTTCTCCGTTCGCAGCGCAGAGGCCAAGGCGATCCATGAGCAGCTGATCTCTGCCCGGGGGCCCAGCGCCTACTGGCTCGGCTTCATGAAGGAACTCTCGGCCATCCTCCCCGAGTCGGTGCAGATCACGTCCATGGCCGCCGACCAGATGGACGGCAGTGTGGCCGTGCGCCTCGACGCCATCGTCCATAGCGGCCGGGTGCCCTTCGAAGTGACCGTCATCGACCTGACCGTAGCGCTCGGTGAGTCGCCCTTCTTCAGCAGCGCGCACATCGTCAACGCCACGGCGAGTTCAGACTCCAGCGACGGGCACCTTGAGGCGCTCCTGATCGTCCGCGACGCACCCAGCGGCCGTTCGGAGGAGGCCTCTTGAAGCTCTCCACCCGCAACCTCGTCGTGGTGAATGCCCTCTGGGTCGTGAGCCTCACCGCGCTGCTCTTCCTCCTGGTGGGTGGGTCCATCTCACGCATCAGCGCGTCGCAAGATGTGGTCCGCGCCCTCGAGTCGGACATCGACACGCAGCAGCGCGAGCTGGCGCTCTACCCAGACTCCACATCTTCCGTGGCCGAGCTGGCTCTTCTCGACGACGCCCTGTTCGAATGCCAACGCATGGCCGAGAGCCAGGCCGTCCGCATCGCGGCGCTCTCTGCGTCGGCCCGCAAGGCGGGCGTCACCATCGTAGAGATGGAGAGCCTTGAACCCCGAGAGATCGACCAAGGCCAGGGCATCTCTTGCACCCACCGCCTCGTGGGCACGGGCAACTACCGGCAGCTGGCCGAGTTCCTGGAGAACGTCTCCGTCCTCTCCGAGCTCAACTCCATCAACGAGGTCGAACTCTCCCATGACGAGAGAGCGAACGACGAGACGCTCCGGGCGTCCTTCTTCGTGACCTGGTTTGCACCGGGCCCCGAGGCCGGCATGCCCACAGCAACGGAAGACACCTGATGGCTGCTTCCAAAGGCATGAAGATGTTCCTGTCCTCGTCTGCACTGAGCCTGCTGGCCGTGATCGCCATGCCGTCCGCGTCCACCGAGACCGAGACCGCGGCGGTGCCTGACATGACCGCCGCCAGGCTCACGGCCACGCGGCGCCCTGTGGGACAGACCTCTGAAACCAAGCCGGCAGAGGACATCGTTGACCTGGTCGCCCGGGCAGCCGCAATGGACTGGGGCCGTGATCCCTTCCAGCCACCCAGCCAAGCCGACTTCCCCCCCGCACCCGAGCCCGAAGTCGAGCTCGAGTCCCACGGATCCCTGCCCAGCCTCACCGGCATCGGTGAATCCGACGCCAAGTTCCTCGCCATCCTGGACGAGCAGGTCCTGGCCACCGGAGCCGTCACCACGAGCGGTTTCACGGTGGTGTCCATCGACACCGCTTCCGTCACCCTCCTGCGGGATGGCGAGCAACACACTCTCACGTTGTCTGAAGGTCCAAAATGAAGCCGCTCATCCCCTCCGTGCTTTCCTGCCTGCTCTGGGGAGTCCTCTCTTCCACGGCCTTGGCCAGCGACGAGCTGGTCCTGGGTGACGTGGCTCGCCCACGGATCTCGCTCGAGCTGCGCGACGCCGATGTGCGAGAGGCCCTGCGCATGGTCGCCCGGCAAAGCGACGTGGACATCGTGCTCGGTGGCACGGTGGAAGGCCCCATCACGCTCAAGCTGGTGGACGCCACGGTGGCCGAGACCTTGGACGCGATCATGAAGGTCAGCGGCCTGCAATACACCGAGCAAGGCAAGATCATCACCGTGTCCAGCATGGACGATCTGCTCAAACAGCGGCAGCTCGCCGCGTCCCTCCTGGGGCCCAACGCCCAGGACGGCTCGGGCGCTCCACAGCTCACCGAGGTGCGGCTCTTCAAGCTTCAGTACGTAGATGCCGCGCGGGTGCAATCCACGCTCACCCCCCTGCTCAGCGACGTCGGTTCGGTCACCCTGCTGAAGACCACCGACCACGTGATTCAGGAGTCTGGGGCTGCCGCCAAGGCCGGCGGACAGGCGGCCGGCCTGCAGATCGGCGGCAGGCTCACCTCGTCGTCCATGGGTCAGCCCGCCCGGTCGCACACCCTGGTGGTCTCAGATGTTCCCGAACGCCTGGAGCGCATCGCCGAGCTCGTGGATGAACTCGACACCAAGCCCGTGCAGGTCCTCATCGAAGCACGCTTCGTCGAAGTGGCGCTGGGCAAAGACGACAGGCTGGGGATCGACTGGAACGTGGCCATCAAGGCCGCCGGTCCGAACTCGCCGCACATCTTCCCCTTCAACAACACCAACCTGGGCGGATCCAACCCCAACGTCACCGGCGGTTCACAGGGCGGCCTCTTCCCCGCCGCGCCGCTCAGCGTGACCACCCCTGGCATCCCCGGCCTGTTCACCTTCGGCACCCTTGACCTGACCATGTTCACGGGCCTGCTGGAGATGATCAACGATGACTCCCGGGTGCAGATCGTCTCCAACCCGCGGGTCACCGTTCAGGATCGCACCACGGCGACCATCCTGGTGGGCGAGCGCTATCCCATCTTGAGCACCACCGTCACGGACCAGGGCACCGTCACCGAAGAGCTGGATCGCTACGAGAAGATCGGCGTCCAGCTCGAGGTCACACCGTCGGTGCTCAACGACGACGAGATCGAGCTCTTTGCCAGGCCCTCCACCAGCACCCTGGGCCCCGTGATCAAGGGCTCCACCGGCATCGAAGTGGCCCGCATCAACACCCGCCAGGTCGACACCTCCGTGACCGTCATGGACGGCCAGACCATCGTGCTCGGTGGCTTGATCAGCAGCAGGGAGAGCAACACCGAGAGCAAGGTGCCCTACCTGAGCGCCATCCCCTGGCTCGGCGACTGGCTGTTCTCCTTTGAGTCCAAGGCCACTGAACGGGTAGATCTGGTGGTCTTCCTCACCGTGACCATCGTTCGCGAACAGGGGCTGACCAAGAGCCAACAGGCGCTCTTCGAGAGCACCTCGTTCGACGTCCCCGACGAAGAAGGCGGCGACTCCTGGTGGACGCCTCTCGAGTTCACCCCCTCAGCACCACAGTACTAGG
>CAZVUM010000105.1:0-11739 GCA_964629575.1 uncultured Acidimicrobiales bacterium
GTCGTCGGAGAGCCGACGATGACCGACTCGGTGGCCAGCCCCTTGTCGAAGTCGCCCTTGAAGCTCGGCACGTGCGGTGGCCACACCTCGTAGCGCCGGAAGAGTTTGGTGAGGTTCGCGTCGAGTGTCGCCCACGCGGCTCTGGCACGGGCCATCGCCTCCTCGTCGGTCGGGGCGATGTGGATCCGGCGGAGCGCCGACACCGTCGTTGCCTGGTGGGGAGCGATCCCTGGCTGTTCGAGCGAGCGATAGCGAGCCACCGAGTCCTCGACCATCGAGATCGGCCCCGCTGCGATCGTGTTGACGCCCATTTCGGCTGCAGTGTCGAGGGTCCCCGGCCGCCACAGCGGAGGATGGGGTGTCTGGAAGGGGCCGACCTCCAGTGGCGCTTCCTCGTAGGACCAGAACTCGCCGTTGTGGGTGAAGCGTGTCCCGTCACCCTCGGACGCGTGTTGGGTCATCGCCGCCAGGACGATGTTCAGACACTCGGCGGTTCGAGCTTCGATCTCGGACCGATCGATGTGCCACAACATGTGCTCAGGAGGGCTCACCCCCTTGCCGAAGCCGAACTCGATCCGGCCCGAGGAGAGGTGGTCGAGGATGCACAGCTCCTCGTAGAGGCGCATCGGTTCGTAGAACGGCAGCAGGTGGACCAGCGATCCGATGCGCAGCGTCGAGGTTCGCTGGGTGAGCGCAGCGAGAAACAGGTTGATGCTGGGCGTCGCGTCGAGAGGAACGTGGTGGTGCTCGCTCTTGTGGTAGCTCTCGAATCCGGCCGCCTCCGCAGCGACCGCAAGCTCGAGATGGTCGTCGTAGACACGGTGGAGCGGCACGCCTCCGGGCTGCTCCACCTGGTCGAAGAGACCGAATCGCATGCCCGGACTCAGTCCTCGAGCTCGGGAAGAGCGACCGGGCTCGCGCTGGCGTTCACCTTGGCCATTCCGCCGTCGACCACGAGCGTCTCTCCCGTGACGTAGCGCGAGAGGTCGGAGGCGAAGAAGAGCACGACGTCGGCGATGTCGTCGCCGAAGCCCCACCTCTTGAGGGCGATGCCGCCTTCGAGCTGCTGGGTCAGACCGGGCACGGTGTCGCGGGCTTCTTGCCAGATCGCGGTGGCGATCAGCCCGGGAGCGATGGAGTTGACGCGGATGCCGTCGGGGCCCCAATCGGAGGCAAGGGCGCGGGTCATTGCGTCGACGGCGCCCTTCGTTCCTGCGTAGGCGACTCGACCCATCGGGCCGTTGACGCCCGCCACGGAGCTGATGTTGACCACCGAGCCGCCGCCCCGGGCCTTCATGGACTCCGAGACCCCGATGGTGAGCATCAACAGCGACCGCACGTTGATGGAGAACACGAGATCGACGTCGTCCTCGGTGAGCATGTCGGGTGTGCGACGCATGGGAATACCAGCGTTGTTCACGAGGATGTCGACGCCCTCGACCGCGTCGAGGATCCTCTCCGCCAGGTCGGTTCCCGAACGCGGCGCTGCGAGGTCGGCCGGAAGGACCACGGGGTCCGTGAGATCGGCGGCGACCCGTTCGAGGTCGTCGACGGTCCGGCCGGTCAGCACGACCCGCGCCCCCGCTGCGTCGAGCGCGCGGGCGCTGGCCTCCCCGATTCCTCTGCTCGCGCCGGTGACGACAGCGATCTTCCCCGTGAGGTCAGCGTTGGCAACCATGGGCGGCAAGCTAGCCGAGGAGATCCTCCGGGAAGGCGTCGTTGACGCTTCCTCCCCACTGCGGGTCGCGCTTCTCGAGGAAGCTCGCCACACCCTCCAGCGAGTCGGGCTGTTGGGAGATGTAGCTGAAGAGCGGGACCTCGCGCTTCAGCATCTCCGGCACGGAGTCGGTGATGCCGCTCCAGAGGAGGCGCTTGGTCGTCGCCGCCGAAAGCGGCGCTGCGTGTGTCGCGATCTCTCGGGCCGTTTCCATGGCGGTGTCGAGAACCTGGTCTCGGTCCACCGCCGCCGACACCAGACCGATGTCGGCGGCCTCTGCGCCGCTGATGATCTTGCCGGTGAGGAGCAACTCGGCGGCCCGCGACATCCCCACGACGCGTGGGAGAACGGCATGGGACGCCAGCTCGGGAAGCTGCCCACGGCGCACGAAGACGAAACCGATCTTGGCGTCCGTGGCGGCGTATCGGATGTCGGCGGTCATCGGGAACGTCGCACCGACCCCGACGGCAGCACCGTTGATCGCGGCGATGACGGGCTTGCGGATGTCCCAGGGGAAGACCTCTCGCACGGCCTCTTCGGCGCTCTGGTTGCGATTGGTCTGGAAGGTGTCGTCGCCACCGGAGAGATCCGCGCCGGCACAGAACGCCCTCCCCGCCCCGGTTATCACGGCCACGCGAGCCTCGTCGGCGGCATCGATCCGGGAGAGCACGACCGACAGGTCGCGCGCCATACGCCCGTTCCATGCGTTCATCCGCTCCGGGCGGTTGAGCGTGATCAGAGCGACCCCCTCGTCGAGCGACACCTCGATCGCCTCGTAGTCGTCTCCCAGAACCCCCGCCTCGTCAGCCATGTCCCCTGCCCTCCTCTGTCGCTCCCGAGTTGAGCAACCCGGTGTCAGGCACCGGGTTGCTCAACTCGTCACTAGCACGGATGACCGGGGCACGCGAGGCTGGTCCGATGGCTGGGAACACTGCAGGGGAGCCAGGCCTCGAGCGAGGGCCACTCACGGGGATGCGGGTCATCGACATGACCGTCGCCGTGCAGGGGCCACACGCCGGCGCGTACCTGGCCGACATGGGAGCCGACGTGATCCACGTCGAGCCGCCCAGCGGCGAGCTCAACCGCTACGCCCGCTCGCCGGGCTACCTCCACCCCATGGAGGTCATGGGAACCCAGTACGCCGCCATGAATCGAGGCAAGCGGGGCCTCGCCGTCGATGCTGCGACCGCGCTCGGGCAAGAGGTCATGCACCGACTGGTCGAGACGGCCGACGTGTTCTTGACCAACTACCGGCGGCCTGCTCTTGTCGGCCTGGGGCTCGACTACCCCACCCTCAGCGGCCTCAACAGCCAGCTCGTGTACGCCCGGGTGTCGGGCTTCGGCCCCGAGGGCCCAGACGCCGACAAGGCGATGCTCGACGGCGCAGCGCAGGCGCGCGGCGGGCTGTCGGCCATCTCGGGGCCTCCGGACGGCCCGCCCAACCCACCCGGTGCGGCCGTCGCGGACCACGCCGGGTCGATGCAGCTCGCCCTGGGGGTGATGACGGCGCTGTTCGCCCGCTCCCGTACCGGCCGGGGCCAAGAGGTCAACACCTCCTCGCTCGGGGCGATGATGTGGATCCAGGCATGGGAGATCGCCAACGCCACGATGGCGACCGAGCCGGCGCGTCGCGCCGGACAACACCACCCGATGCTCCCCTGCCCGTACGGCGTGTACGAGACCGCCGATGGTGGCTCCTACCTCATGGCCGTCGCGCTCGCAGACGAGGCATGGGACGCGTTCTGGACCTTCGTCGACCGTCCGGAGGTCGTGCTCGATGAGAAGTGGAACACGGCAGCGAAGCGTATCGGGGCTCGCGGCACGGCCGAGGGGCTCGACGAGATCCGGACGCTGATGCGAGAAGCGTTCGCATCGCACACGACCCCCGAGTGGGAGGCCTTCTTCGCCGAGCAGCCCGCCATCATCTACGAGCGGGTTCAGACCTACTCCGAGGTCGTCGAGGACCCGATGGTCGAGGCGAACAACTACCTGGCCACCATCGAGGTCCCGCACTTCGGACCGGCCCAAGTGGTGTCCAACGTCGTCCAGCTCTGTGACACGCCCGGCGTCGGTGTGCAGGGCCCGCCCCCACTGTTGGGTGAGCACACCGAGGACATCATGGCCGAGCTCGGGTTCGGCGAGGACGAGGTCAGCGAGATCGTCGCGTCACGCGACGGTGCCGTCGCGGAGATCATCGCCCAGGTCATCGGAGACTGAAGCGCTCCCCGCTGCGGGTGTCACGCCGAGCATGCGGCACGTGGCCTCCGTCAGATCCGCGGCGTTCATCGTGTAGAAGTGGAACTGCCCGATCCCGTGCTCGGCGAGATGCCTGCATTGCTCGGCTGCCACTGTCGCAGCCACGAGGCGATGAACATCCGGCGCCTGGGCCAAGCCCTCGAAGAGCTGCGGCATCCACTCCGGGATCGTCGCCCCGCATCCTGCGCCGAAGCGACTGACTTTGTCGAAATCGCCCACTGGCATGATTCCCGGCACGATGGGCACCGAGATTCCCGCAGCTCGGCATCGCTCGTGGAACCGGAGAAAGCTCTCGTTGTCGAAGAAGAATTGCGTCAGCACCCGGTCTGCGCCTGCATCGACCTTGCGTCGCAGGCTGTCCACGTCCGCTGCACTCGAGTCGGCCTTGGGGTGTACCTCTGGATAGCCGGCGACGCTGATGTCCCAGTCGCTGCCATCGGTGCGGTCACGGATCGCGGCGACGAGCGCGGCCGCATCGGCGAACCCTTCGGCTGGAACGGCGGGCCGACCATCGCCGGGATCGTCACCGCGGAGGGCCACCACCCGACGGACGCCGATGGAGCGGTACGCGTCGAGCACCCCGTGCACGCCCTGCCGCGTCGCGCCGACGCAGGTGATGTGGCCGGCAAGACGCGGTGCGATCGCTGCCAACGACTCGAGCGAGTCGTGGGTTCGAGACTGCGTCGAACCGCCGGCGCCGTACGTCACGCTGACGAACGCGGGATCGAGGGCGACCAGGCGTGTGGCGACGTCGTGGAGACGTCGCCCGCCGACCTCGGTGGCCGGCGGGAAGAACTCAAAGCTCACCCGAACCTCCGCCTGAAGGGGTCGTGCCGGCCACGGGCGCCGGTCCAAGCGCTCGGTCATCTCGCCGTGCAGGCTCTCCTCGGCAGCCGACCACTCGGTCATGACGCCACGTCCCATGTCAGGCCGAGATCGCCGCTCTCGCGCCGAACGGCCCGCCACAGCGTGACCGTCAGTTCCTGTCCCGCAGCGACATCCGAGGGTCGGAGGTGCTGAACCAGGTCGATGCTCAGACGAGCGTCGGCGCACCAGCGCGCCATCTCCTCCTCCGAGACACCCAAGCGGCGGTGAGCGTGAGTGCCCTGAAGCTGTACGAGGCCATGGGGCGCGAAGTCGACGGCGAGCAGGGTGCCGCCCGGTCCGAGGGCCGCCGCCGCCTCGGCGATCGCGACCGCCGGTTCGTCGAGAAAGTGCAGGACGTGGTGCAACACCGCGACGTCGGCCGACCCCGCAACGACATCGAGGCTCGTGATGCTGCCGTGCCGCACCCGCAGATGGGTGTGTCCACCCGACTCGACCTTGCTTCGCGCGAGATGGAGCATCTCTTTGCTCAGATCGATCCCGGTACCGACGGCGACCCGATCTGCGAGCAACTCGAGGATCCTGCCCGTCCCGGTTCCGAGATCGAGCAGCCGCAGTCCGGGCCGATCCGGACACGCGGCGAGGAGTGCGTGTTCGACCAGTTCGTCGGCCACATGGCGCACCCGCATGTCGTCCCACTCGCCTGCGATGCGCTCGAAGTACTCGTTCGCTGCGTCCTCGCGAGACCGGCGAATCGTTTCGAGCCGGCGGTCGTCGCGTTCGATGACAGGATCTCGGTCGTCGATCAGCGCACACATCTGGTCGGCGAGGTCGACGAGGGGCTCCGCCGACAAGCGATAGAAGGCGTGAGCGCCTTGCGGGACCCGGACTGCGAGACCAGCATCCACCAGGATCTTGAGGTGGCGGCTGACCCGTGGCTGACTTTGATCGAGCACGGCGCACAGCTCAGACACGGTGAGCTCGTGGCGCCCCAGAACGGCAAGGATCCGCAGCCGGCTCGGGTCGGCGACCGCCTTCGCAGCTGCCACGGTGTCGGAGAAGGTCGGCATACGAGCCCTTCGGTCCTGGGACATCAACACATAAGGATATCTTTATTTGGTGATCGGAGTCCACAGGTACCGAACGACCGAGATGGCTAGGGTGCCCGAGTCATGTTTCGCATCACCGGCGCCGACGGCGAACACGCGGTCCTCCACGACCTGGGCGGTCACGGGCCCCCGCTCCTGCTGACCCATGGCAACGGGCTCAACGCAGGGATGTGGGCGACGGTCGTCCCCCACCTCACCAGCAACTTCCACTGCCATGGGCTCGACTTCCGCGGCCATGGCGCGTCCCGTGTGGTCAACCCCGGCTTCTCGGTCGAGCGGGATTTCTTCGTCGCCGAGGTGCTCGGCGCCGTCGAGCGGCTCGGTGGTCCACTCGCCGGGGTGGGCCACTCCCTCGGTGGCGCAACGATGGTCCGCACCGAGATGGAGAACCCGGGCAACTTCACCCGGCTCTTCACATTCGAACCGGTGATCGTTCCCCCCGGCGGTCCCCGCCCCGACGAGGAGCACCCGCTCGTGGTCGCGTCTCGCAAGCGGCGAACCCGCTTCGAGTCGATCGAGGCCGCTGTCGAGCGCTTCACGAGCAAGCCGCCCTACTCGGAGTGCGAGCAGGCGGCGGTCACAGCCTACGTCGAGCTCGGTACCGCACCGGTCGACGGCGGTCCCGAGGTGGAACTCACGTGCTCGGGCGACACCGAGGCCCGGGTCTTCATGAGCGGAGTGCCCACCGACTTCGACGAACTGGCGAGGGTTCGATGCCCCACCGCCGTCGCCCGCGGCGAGGAGATCTCGGGCGGCAACGAGATCCCGCCGATGATGGCGGCGCCGATCGCCGAGTCGGTCCGCGATGGGCGTCTCGTTCCCATGGAGGGGCTCACGCACTTCGGACCCATGGAGAACGGTCTCCAGGTCGCGCAGGCGATCCTCGATTTCCTGAGCGAGTAGCGCGTCAGGCGGCGGGGAGCGCCCCTGTGTCGAGCCCGTAGAGGTCGACCACGTTGCCCCAGACCATCTTTTCCTTCTCGTCCTGGGGCACGTCGCTCAAGATGTCGTCGAGGATCGGGCGGCTGTTCGGCCAGATCGAGTCGTGGTGCGGGTAGTCGTTGCCCCACAGCAGGTTGTCGACGCCGATCGAGTCCCGTGTGGCGATTCCCTCCGCATCGTCCTCGAACGTCACCCAGAAGTTGCGATCGAAGTACTCGGACGGCTTCATGGTGAGTTCGTCGCTGACCTCCCACGGCGTGCGGTACGCGGCGTGGTCGAGTCGCTGCTTGAAATGCCCCACCCAGCCGGTCTCGTACTCGGCGGCCACGAACTTGAGACCGGGGAACCTCTCCACGACCCCGCCACAGATGAGGTCGATGATCGTGTTCACGACCGTGGTGTGGGCGAGCGTGTAGCCCTTGAGATGGCCGCCGGGGCTCCCCCAGTGCTCGGGCATCCCTCCTTCGAAGGACTGGCCGGTGAAGATGTGCATCGTCAACGGGACGCCGTACTCCTCGGCCCTCGCCCAGAAGGGGTCGAAGTCGGGATGGTTGTACGGCATCTTGGGGTCCACGTGGGCCGGAATGGCGAACCCACGGACGCCTCGCCCTGCCGATCGGTCGATCTCGGCGATTGCGGCGTCGACATCGGGGAGGGACAGACAACCGATGCCGATCAGCCGCTCGCGATCGACGCTGCAGTAGTCGAGCACCCAGTCGTTGTGCTGGCGGAAAGCCGCGGCGCGCACCTCGTCGTCCTCGACCGCAAACGTGAACATGCTGAGGCTCGGGTACATCACCTCACCGACGATTCCGTCCTGAGCCTGCTCGTCGAGCCGGGCCTTGGAGTCCATGACCCCTGGGTTGAAGCCGTCGTAGCCGAGCGCGATCCGCTCGTGCGTCGCGGGATCATCGAGGCGGGCGCCCGCGATCCCGAGCCGACCGACCGACAGTGGACGGCTCACGCCTGGGACGAACAGCCAGGTGCCCGGCTTGTCCTCGACGTCGTCCTTGATGAATGGTGCGCGGTCGCCGTACCGGTCGTGCAGCCCGGCGAAGACCTCCGCGGCCTCGACCACGTGTGAATCGCAGCTGTAGTAGCGCATGGTGCCCCCTCGCTCGTCCCGAGTGGCCCCCAGGCTATCCCGATTCGGCGCTTCTATTCCGTGAGCGCAGCCTCGGTCTCGGGGCTGCCGGCGATACGGGTGTGCCACATGATCCGAACCTGGTCGAACGGCCACGGCGTCGCCTGGTGCATGAGGCGGCGGTTGTCCCACAGGACGGCATCCCCGGGCTCCCAGTCGTGGTGGTAGATGCGTGCGGGCTCGCTCACCGCAAACGCGTTCAGCTCAGCCAAGAGGGCCTCGGATTCGCCGGGCTCCATCCCAACGACGTCGTACGCGTGACGCCCGATATTGAGGTTCTTGCGACCTGTCTCGGGATGCTCCTTCACGAGCGGCCGGACCGAGACGGGCCCGTCGTGGAACCCGTAGCCCCCGTAGTCGTCCTTGGCACCAGCGTTCACCTGGCCATCGTCGACTGCGGTGCCCTGATGCCCGACCTTGGCCTGCGAGTGGTAGAGCGAATGGTGGGCGCGCAGACCTTCGATACGTTGGCGGATCGCGTCGTCGAGTGCGTCATAGGCCGCTCGCATGTCGGCGAAACCGGTGGCACCGCCCTCGTCGGGCACGACTTCGGCGCAGAAGATCGCCCCCTTGGCCTGTACCGGCATGTAGGTGCTGTCGTGGTGCCACCCCATGTTTCCGCGGTGCACCTTCATCATGTCGTCGGTGCCATCGTCCTGACGCAGTGAGCCGT
The DNA here is from genome assembly GCA_964629575.1 of uncultured Acidimicrobiales bacterium. Classification (GTDB taxonomy): domain Bacteria; phylum Actinomycetota; class Acidimicrobiia; order Acidimicrobiales; family Poriferisodalaceae; genus JAYPWI01. The sequence goes on from CAZVUM010000105.1 coordinate 8,667, forward strand.
CGGCCTTGACGTTGGAGAGCTCGGCCATCTCGATCTCGATGTCGCCGAACCGTGCTGCGACTGCGACCTGATGCTCGCGCGTGAGGTCTTGGCCTGGAAACACGAGCAATCCGTACTCGAGCCACTTCGCGTAGAGCTCGTCGAAGTGGTCATCGCTCATCGTCGCCAGCTCGATGCCGGTGACGGCCGCTCCGAAACAGGCATCGAGCGGTTCGATGATCATGGTTGTCATCGTCGCCACGAGTCCCCCTCCTCGTTCCTCGGGAATGCATCCCAGGCTACTGTTCGCCGATCATGCGAGCAGTCGAGATCCAAGCCCTCACTGGCCCGGCGGGCGTCGCCGTGGTCGACAGCCCAGAGCCCCCCGACGACGAAGGCCGCGTTCTGGTCGACATCGTGTGTGGCGGCGTGTCCTTTCCCGACCTCCTCCAGAGCCAAGGTCTGTACCAGATCCGCCCGGAGCCGCCGTTTCGCCCGGGGATCGAAGCCTCGGGCGTGGTCCGGTCGGCGCCCGCCGACTCCGGGTTCTCGCCGGGCGACCGGGTATGCGTGTGGACGGGCGGCTGCCTGGCCGATGTGGCGGCGGCCAAGCCGCTCGACGTGTTCCACCTGCCGCCGCAGCTGACCTTCGAGCAGGGCGCCGCACTGGTGATGAACTACCAGACCGCGGTCTTCTGCATGATCGACCGAGGTGGCCTGCGGGAGGGCGAGTCGGTTCTGATCCTCGGTGCGTCCGGCGGCGTCGGCACCTCGGGGATCCAGGTCGCGAAGGGCGTGGGCGCCTCTCAGGTGATCGGACTCGTGTCGACAGCCGAGAAAGGCGAGATCGCTCGCGCTGCCGGAGCGGACGACGTCGTTCTGGTGTCCGACCATTGGAAGGACGACGTCCTCGATCTCACCGGTGGGCGAGGTGTCGACATGACCTACGACCCCGTCGGTGGCGACCGATTCCTCGACGGCGTCCGGGCCCTGGCCCGGTTCGGGCGGCTGGTCGTCGTTGGCTTCGCGGCCGGCGAGATCCCGACGGTGAAGGTCAACCGGCTGCTCCTTCGCAACGTGTCGCTGGTCGGCGCTGCCTGGGGCGAAGCGGTTGCCCACGATCCCTCGATTCCGGCGGACATCCACACGCGACTCATCCCGATGATCGAGTCAGGTGCGGTCCGACCACCGATCGGGCAGATCCTTCCGCTCGAGGAGGCGGCCGAGGCGTATCGCCTTCTCGACGAGCGCGAGGCGGTCGCCAAGGTGCTTCTCCGCATGCGCCCCGACCCGGAGTGAGCGCGTAGCCTGCGGGCATGAGCGACTCGCTGCTGTACGAGGTCCGCGACAACGTGGGCCTGATCACCTTCAACCGTCCCGATCGGATGAACACGATCACCGGGCCGATGCTTCAGGCGCTGTCCAACCGGCTGCTCGAGGCCGACCGGGACCGCAACGTGCGGGCGATCGTGATCACCGGCGAGGGCCGGGCCTGGTGTGCCGGGCTCGACGTCGCAGCCGCGAGCGAGGGCGAGGGCATCTCGTCCGAGTCGGTCGGCGCGTCGGCAGGCGAGTTCGAGCTGCGCGAGGCGCCGCCCATCGTGCTGAACAAGATCGACACCCCGACAATCGCCGCGCTGAACGGCGGGGCGGCCGGCTACGGCATGGATCTCGCGCTCGGCTGCGACATCCGCATCGCGTCGGACACAGCGAAGCTCTCCGCCGCGTACACCGCACGAGGGCTTGTCCCCGAGTCCGGGGGCACCTGGCTGCTCCCCCGCATCGTCGGATGGTCCAAGGCAGCCGAGCTGCTCTTCACCGGCGCTGTGATGACAGCGGAGGAAGCCGAGGGATTCGGGCTGGTCAGCGAGGTCGTTCCGGGCGACGCTCTGATGGACGCGGCCTTCGATCTCGCAGGGCGAATCGCCGCCAACGCACCGCTCGCCGTACGTGCGTCCAAGCGGCTGATGCGTCACGCCATGACCGAGGACCTCGAAGATCATGTGCAACGGCAGTTCCTGGCGCTGCTCCCCTTGTTCCAGACGAAGGACTTTCAAGAGGGCTTGATGAGCTACCTCGAGAAGCGTCCTGCCCAATTCCACGGCGAGTGAGAGACAGGACACGCTGATGCCGCTCTACGAACGACGGACCTACGACGTCACGGTCGGGAAGATGGCCGATGTCATCGCCCTGTACCGGGACGAGGGCTATCCCGCTCTCGAGGCCGGAGGGTTCTCCGATTACCTCGTCGGGTACTTCATCTCAGACACCGGCGCGCTGCACCAGCTGATGCACCTGTGGCGCTTCGAGGACGACGCAGACCGGCGCGCGTTCTGGGCCCGTTTGTTCGCCGACGATGCCTTCATGGCCTTCGCAGGCAAGAACCGCCCGAACATCGCGAGCCAGGAGATCCAGCTCTTCCAGCCCGCACCCTGGGGTCCCAACCCCTGAGTTGAGCAGCTGGTGCCTGACACCGAGTTGCTCAACTTCGGTCGGCGAACTCCTCGGTGAGGCGGGCCATCTGCACCGCCACGACCGCTGCCTCTTCGCCCACGTTGTGTCCGCCGGGCCCTTCGCTGCGAGCCAGGGCCTGCTCCATGTCCTCGACGGTGACGAGGCCGAACGCGATCGGGATACCGGTGTCCAGCTGCACGCGCTGAACTCCCGCGGCGGCGCCCTCCGAGACCAGCTCGTAGTGGGTCGTCTCTCCCCGAATCACCGCGCCGATCGTGATGATCGCGTCCGCCCGACCGGACGTGGCGATGACCCGGCATCCCATCGGGATCTCGAAACACCCAGGGACGTCCACGGTGCGATGATCGGTCACACCGAGGGCCGCGAGGCCCCGTTTGACGCCGGCGGCAAGGCGGTCGACGATCTCGGCGTTCCACAACGCCCGCACGGTGACGACACGCAGTCCCTCACCGGTCAACCCGTCCGGAACGTCTGCCCTCTCGTCGCCACTCGCCATGTCGAAGAAGGTAGCGGCCGAAGTCGATCTGGTCGGATTTGTCAGACTCCGCCGTTGAGGCACCGCCCCGACGATGACAGGATGCCCAAACGGGACGTGGGGAATGAGGGAGAACAATCATGG
>CAZVUM010000106.1:0-11495 GCA_964629575.1 uncultured Acidimicrobiales bacterium
TCTCGGCAGATACGTGACCGGGATCACACAACCATCGATAGATGGACTCTGGCTACGGCACGTCGACCCACGATGAGATCAGGGGCGCTGACGACTGGGGCGCGCCTACAGTGCACGACGAACCGCCGGATACGTCAGAAGGGGTGTCGGGGGCGATGACTCGGGGTCTGACCGTCATCGTACGGGAGCAGGGTCGCAGCGCCCTTCGGCTCGTGATCAACGAGCCCCTCGAGGTCGGCCGCGAGTGCACGGGCCTCAACCTGACCGACCCCCAGATCTCCCGGCGGCACCTCGAGCTTCGCCTCGCGGGCGGCCGCATCGTCGTCACCGACCTGGGCAGCACCAACGGCACCACCCTCGACGGAAGCCCGATCACTGATCCGACTCCGCTCACGGGAACCTCGCGGGCGATGCTCGGCGACACCACGATCGAGCTCGAAACGGACCTCCGGGGAACGATGATCTCCGGGATGGGCAGCGGGCCGGCTCTGCCCGACCTGCGTCGCACGAGCATCGACCTCGTCGCGGACGCGGTCGCCCAAGCACGTCCCGACGTCGAGTCGATGCCAGCTGAGCACGGCACCGTGACCATTGTCTTCAGCGACATCGAGAACAGCACGCTGCGCGCTGAGATGGTCGGGGATCAGGCCTGGTTCGACCTGTTGTCCGCCCACAACCGCATCGTTCGCCATCAGGTGCAAAGGCACGGCGGCAAGGAGATCAAGAGCCAGGGTGACGGCTTCATGTTGACCTTCCCCTCGTCACGAGGCGCCGTGCAGAGCATGATCGAGGTCCAACGCGACATCGAACGCCACAACGAGACCCAGCCCGATCAGGATTTTCGGATCCGCATCGGGATCCACGTTGGCGAGGCGATCGTCGGTGACGGCGGCGACCTGTTCGGAAAGCACGTGAACCTCGCCGCTCGCGTCGCCAATGAGGCCACCGGTGGCGAGATCTTGGTGTCGTCGCTCGTGCGTCAGATCGTCGAGACGATGGGCGACATCTCCTTCGGCGACCCGAGGACCGCGGAGCTCAAGGGCATCGCCGGTTCCCACATCCTCACCCCCGTGCTCTGGCAGTAGCACCGAAGCCCGGGGACGGGTCGTCCGAGCTCCATGAGACCGAGCGACCCGGGCGGCTCGCCCAAGCCCGGCGTGACCGGGCGGAGTGTCCACGAGGGAGGAGCCACGAAGTGGCGACGACCCGTGCGCGAAACAGCGGCGACGACCCGTGCGCGAAACAGAGTCCGCCGGCGCCCAACTGGGCGCCGGCGGACTCATCGGAGGGTGGCTAGTGCAGGCGCTCGTCCGTGGCCCGCAGCTTGGCGATCACCGCATCCAGCAGCGGTCGCGCCAGAGCCGGATCGTCATCGAGGAGCGGGGCGAACCCCCGCCGGGGAACAAGCCATCCTTCGAACCCGGCCCCGGCGATCACCGTCGCGGAGGAGCGCTGGCCATCCACCAGGCCCAACTCTCCCACCACGTCGCCGGGACCGACCGTGGCAATCACCTCGTCACCGATCTTGACCTCGGCGGAGCCGGCAGTCAGCACGTACATGTCGTGCCCGACGTGTCCCTCTGTCAAGAGGGTCCGGCCTTCGTCCGCATCGACCCACTCGGTGATCGCGGCGATCGCCTCGATCTCGCCTTTGGAGCAATTCTCGAAGATGCCGATCTTCTTCAGGTCCTCGGCCTTCTGGTCGCTCATTGTTGTCCCGTCCTTCCCCTGGTTGGTGACATCGGTGATTCTGAAGCAGCACCGGCGCATTCTCTGCGGCAACTCAGTCACAGTTCCTGTGACGATCGACACCGCTGAGCACAAACCTGTGAAGCAGATACTGCAGAAATCCCCGCTGTGAAACGGCCATGATCATGGCATGGGGAACACCGTCACTGCCCAACTCTTCGGCGAACTGCCTTCGGATCAGATCGCTTGGCTCGAGTCGCGCCTCGAGACCGTCCGCCTTCGCGCCGGCGAGCGCTTGTTCCACCAAGGCGACGACGGCGACTCTCTCTACCTTGTCGACGGCGGACGACTCCAGGCCACAGCTGTCGATCAGCAGGGTTCATCGCATCTGGTCGGCGAGCTCGGACACGCCGAACCGCTCGGCGAGATGGCCCTCCTGACGAGCGAGCCGCGCTCGGCGACAATTCACGCCATTCGTGACTCGACGCTCCTTCGCCTCTCGAGCGCTGATTTCCTCCAGATGATCGCAGAGAATCCGGAGACGTTACGGCCCATCAGCGAGCGGCTGATCGCGCGTCTGAGAGCCAATACGGGACCGCGTTCGAGTCCTGCGCAGACCGTCGCACTGCTTCCGTTGGGCCCCGGCGACAACACCGAGGACCTCGCTGACGCCCTGGCCGAGAGGGCATCGGACAAGGGTCTCTCGGCCAGCATCACCGCCGACTACTCCGCGTCGGAAGAGCGCTCGTCGGATCTGTTGATCATGCGGCCGCCCAATGACATCGCCTCACTTGAGCGATGCGCGGCCAACGCCGATCGATTGCTGTTCGTCACGCACGACGGAACCCTTCGTCAGGCGGTAGTAGATGAGCTCGCGCTCCGGTGCCCGCTCACCCGCCGGGACCTGGTCGTGATGCACCCAGAAGGTCGACGCCACCCCCGAGGCACCGCGCGCGTCGCAGAGAAGGTCCGAGCCGACCGCATCCACCACGTACGGGTCCGCGGGGGACACAACGTCGACGGCCTGCTGCGATCGCTGCTGCAACAAGAGATCGCCCTCGTCCTCTCAGGTGGTGGCGCCAGAGGCCTAGCTCACGTCGGCGTGGCGAAGGCCGCACGCGAGAAGGGCATCCCGATCGACGCGGTCGTGGGTACCTCGGCCGGTTCGATGGTGGGTGCGTTGATCGCCCAGCAGGCCCCCTTCGACGAGATGTGTCACCAGCTGCGAGCCCGCATCGGCGATCAGCGGGCAGCGCTCGATCTCACCGCGCCCGCCGTGTCGCTGGCCTCGGGGAGAAAGATCACCACCAATCTCCGCGAGGCCTTTGGCTCGCTCACCATCGAGGACACATGGACCTCGTTCGCGTGTGTCTCGACGAACCTCTCGCGAGCCAGGCCTCACATTCACGACAGCGGCGAGCTGTGGTGGGCGGTCCGTTCGAGCATCGCCGTGCCTGGGGTGTTCCCACCGACGACACTCGGCACCGATGTCCTGGTGGATGGCGGGATCACCAACAACCTGCCGGTCGATGTGGCCAGAGAGCGGCACCCGGGAGCGACGGTCATCGCAGTCGACGTCGGCAACGACCGAGAGCTCACGGCAGGCGACCTACCCGACAACGGCGTTCTGTCCGGCTGGTCCGTGATGGGCCGCAAGCTCAACCCCTTCGCGTCATCGGACGACATCCGCGGGCTCCTGTCGATCCTCATGCGGGTCACCGAGCTCGGCGCCGTCGGCGGAGAAGACCGCGGTGACCTGATCATCGAACCCGACGTGGAGAGGTTCGGGCTCTTCGACTTCGGTCGGCTCGACGAGCTCGTCGACGCCGGCTACGAGGCGGCGTCCGCAGCGTTCGAATCGTTCACACCCGAAATCTGAAGAGGAGACACCCCATGCGACAACGAGAGATCGTCGAGTTTCTGCGAGGAGTACCTCTCTTCGCCGAGTGCTCGGTGAGGGACCTGCAGACCGTGGCCCGCCACGGGGAACGCCTTCGGGTCGACGCCGGCCAGCACCTGGTGGCCGAGGGCAACCCGGGGAGCGCCTTCTACATGCTCCTCGAGGGAGAAGCGGTCGTACGGCGCAATGGTCGCAAGGTCGGCGAGCTGACGACGGGAGACTTCGTCGGTGAGCTCGCGCTCCTCGACCCTGCGCCTCGAAACGCAACGGTGACCGCGTCCACCGACGTCGTAGCGCTGGCGGTGACCGAGCGCATGTTCAACGTCATGATCCGGGACCTCCCGGGGCTTCGTCGGGGGATGCTGACCGGGCTGGCCGGCCGCCTGCGAGCGCTCGACCGCCAGCTCGCGGTTCTCTAGCCCGAGATCACGATCTCGCGACCCTCGAAGGGTGCGAGCACCTCGAGGTCGTCCAGGTTCCGCGCAACGGCTTCGATGACGGTGTCGCGCACGTCGTCGCCATACGACGGATCCTGATGCCACGGAACCAGCGCGCCGGCGCCCTCGACGGTGCGCATGAACTCTGCCATCAAAGAGACCGACGAGTGTCCGAACCCGCGCGTCCGCTCGTAGTGCGGATCGAGGTACATCGCATCGTGGATCACCACGTTGGCCTCCGAGCACAGCGCCCGGGCACCATCGTCGTCCGCGACCGCCCCATGGCCGTGCATGGGTTCGTGGTCGGGGAGGTACGCGAGGGCAGCGCCGTCTGCTTCGACGCGGACCCCGACGGTGGCGCCGGGGTGGGCGACGGACGAGGTCTCCACCGTGAAGCCACCAACCTCGAAGGAACCGCCCGGCAGATCGTGCACCTGCAGATCGCAGGCGAGCATGTCGAGCGTCACCGGGAACAGCGGGTGGGAGAAATAGGCATCGAGGGAATCCCGAAATTCCCCCGTCCCGGCCGGAGGCCCCCAGATGTGCACCTCTCGACCTGGGGAGAAAAAGGGTGCGAAGAAGCCCAGGCCCTGCACGTGATCGAGATGGACGTGCGTCAGCACCAGATGCACCGGATCGATACCGGCGAGGGTGTCTCCGAGGTCCCGAACACCGGTCCCACCGTCGAGAATGAGGCGCTCCCCGTCCGCGGCCACGACCTCACAACACGACGTGTTGCCGCCATATCTCGTGTGAGCGGCTCCTGGGCTCGCTATGGAACCCGTGCTGCCCCAGATTCGCAGTTTCACTCAGTCTCCGAGTTCGATCGGTTCCCGCTCCCACATACCCCATCGGAGATGCCAGCGTCGCATCCAGGACGGCGCCCACCAATTCGCGCGACCCGCGAGCTTCATGAACGCTGGCACCAGTGTTGCGCGAATCAGGAAGGCATCGGTCAACACCGCGATCACCATCCCGACTCCGATCATCTTCGGGATGAGAACCTCCGAGGTCGCGAAAGCCGCGAAGACCAGTGCGAGAAGGAGCGCCGCGGCGGTCACGATCGGTCCCGTCTTCGCCAGACCCACTTCCACCGAGTGCTCGTTGTCCCCGGAGATGTCGTACTCCTCCTTGATGCGACTGAGGAGGAAGACCTCGTAGTCCATCGACAGACCGAACGCCACGCAGAACATGAGGATCGGCGTGAACAGGTCGATCGATCCACTCGATTCGAACCCGAGCAGGCCAGACAGGTTGCCGTCCTGGAAGATCCACACCAGGGCGCCGAAGGTGGCAGTGAGCGAGAGCAGGTTGAGCACGAGGGCCTTCACCGGGATGAGCGGCGCACCCAGCATGAGGATGAGCACCACGATCGTGCTGACGGCGATCCAAGCCAGCGCCCAGGGCACCCGGGCGCCCACCGACTCGTTCAGGTCGCGTAGCCGAGCCGAATCACCCGTCACGAGCACCTCGTCGAACGGGGCGTCGACGTCCCTGATCGCACCCACCACGGCCTCGCCCTCCGGCGAGATCGGCTCGATCCGATCGAAGGTGAGGACGATGCGGGTGGCACCGGGAGCGGCCAATGGCTCGATGAAGCTCGCCTGCCGAATGACGTCGAGCGGAGCTGAGCTCGTCACGCTTCCGTCGAAGCCGAACTCGGCGGTCGCGACGTAGGGGTTCGGCGTATAGGTGCCCCTTTCGGTTGTGACGCCGGCGATCCCCTCCAGCTCGAACAGCGTGCGCGCGTACGCGTCGAGCGCGAGGCACGGTTCGGAGGTGAGCTCATAGCACCGGGCGGGGTCGGGATCATCGAGACCGAAATCGGTCACGATGATGTCGGTTGTGGACCAAATCGGGTATTGCTCACGGATCTGCTCGGCCGCGAGCCGACTCGACGCATCGGCGGGCAGGACCCGATCGTCGATCCGGCTGAGGCTGACTCCGAAGAACGGCAGGGCGGCGATGACGAGCACCGCCGTGACGACGACCGCGTAGGGAATCGGGCGGCGCAGGACGCGCCGGGCCTGCCTCGACCAGAAGCGGTCGGCATCGAGGGGTTGTCGCTTTCGCCGCCGCACCGGAAGCGAGTCGATCCTGTCGCCGAGCACCACGAGGACCGTCGGCAGAACGACCACCGCCGCGGCCGCCGCGAGAAGAACGACGCTGATGCCCGCCCAGGCGAACGACCGGAGATACACCACGGGGAACAGGAAGAGAGCGGCCAGCGAAACGGCGACGGTGGCCGCGCTGAACGCGACGGTGCGACCCGCCGTCTGCAACGTCCGTGAGATCGCCTGCTCGAGGTTGCGGCCGGCCGCCCGCTCCTCTCGATAGCGGCTGACGACGAAGAGGCTGTAGTCGATGCCGAGTCCCAGGCCGAGGCTCGTCGCCAGAGTCCTCGCAAAGACCGAGACATCGCTGAACCCGGTGATGAGGGTGAGGACCAGAAAGGTCCCGAGGACGGCGACGACGGCGATGACGAGCGGCAACAGCGCCGCAACGAGACCACCGAAGACGACGAGCAGCGCGACGAGGGTGAACGGGGCGGTCAACAGTTCGGCCCTCGTCGCATCGGCCTCGGCCATCTCGCGTGTCTGGAGGGCGACGGGTCCGGCGTTCGTGAATGTGTGCTCGACGCCGTCGACTACACCCCCGTGTTGTTCCTGGAGGTGCTCGACGTGCTCGAGCACTTGGTCTTCGTCGCCTAGGACCGTGAAGGTGAGGATCGCCGACTTGTTCCGTTGACCCACCATCGGGTGGTTGTTGCCGAGGCTCCATCGTTCGAGCTCATCGGTGTCGAGGTCGATCGGGGAGCGGAGCGCTGCCACCTGCGGGTCGGCTTCGAGCGCTCGGTGGAGCGCGGCGAGCTGCGGTTCGGTCTTGCTGACGAACGAGTCGACGGGATCGAACAAGATCGCGGTGTTGTTGGGTCCAGCTCCGAAGTACTCCTCCAGCGCCCTGTCCGCCTGCCGCGACTCAGAGGACTCGTCGAAGAAGCCGCCCCCGGTCAGTCGTTCATTGATTCCGCCACCGAAGACGGCGGCCAGCACAACCAACACAACGACCAGCCCGAGCACACGGCGTGGCCACCGCACGACGGCATCGCCGACCCATCCCAAGACTCCCCTCGACATCACACCGGCCCTTCCCCTCGGGTCTGGCACCCAGAATGAGCGCGAGAACAGGCCCCGCGATGCCGCAGCTTCGGCATCGACTTTGTGACGTCTGTCACCGAGACGTGCCTCAAGTGATGCCAAGCAGCGCTGCAGCGGTTTCGACCCGAACGGGGATGCCGTCGCGCATGGCGTCGAGGTCGATCTCTTCGTCCTGGCTCCCCTGCTGGCCGCCGAGGTACCTGGCATAGACACCTTCACCGATGCACGCCAGGCGCCAGTGGGAGAAGGCCCGGTAGTAGTTGATGGCCTCCAGGTCTGCGCCCATTTCGTCGGCGTAGAGCTCGGCGATCTGGTCTTGGTTCAAGAAGCCGGGCAGGGCCGTCGTCTCCGCGTCATTCTTCGGATCCGGATCCGACGGGTCGTTCCAGTAGCAGAGGAGCTGGCCGAGGTCGGCCATCGGTTCGCCGAGCGTGCAGAGTTCCCAATCCAGAACGGCCGTCACCGGCCCGGTCGGATCCATCATGCAATTGGAGAGCCGGTAGTCGCCGTGCGCGATGGTCGTCGGGTTGGGCGGCGGCTGCCGGTCCCGGAGCGCATCGGCGACCTCGTCGATGAGGGGGAGCTCACGAGTCTTGCTCGACTCCCACTGACCAGACCATCGCTTGAGTTGGCGCTCGATGTAGCCACTGCGCTTCGCGAGGTCGCCCAACCCGACGTCGTCGATGTCGACGCGATGGAGGGCGCACAGGGTCGCGACCAACTCATGACACATCGCGGTCCGCGCGGACTCGTCGATCGTCCGGCCGAGCTCGACATCACGGACGACGACCCCATCGACGAAATGCATCATGTAGAAGTCGCGCTCGTTGACCTCCGGGTCCTGGCACAAACCGATCATCTGCGGAACGGGTACGTCGCTCTCCCAGAGGCTGTGCATCAGTCGGTGTTCACGCGCCATGTCGTGCGCAGACGGCAGGAGCGGACCCAGTGGCGGGCGCCGCAGAACAAAGCGCCTGCCGGCCGCATCGGTGACCGTGAAGGTCATGTTGGAGCGTCCACCGGCGATCAGCTCGAAGGTGAGCGGCGGCTCGATCTCGGATCGTTCCGCCAACCACCTGGTGACGTTCTCCGCATTGATGGGGCTGGTCGAAGCGTCCATCCTCAGCCTTTCAGCGCCCCACGAACCGGGGCGGCCTCTTCTCCCGCAGCGCCGCCATCGCCTCGCGGTGGTCCTCCGACCGCGTCGACTGGACGTGCGCCTTCTGGATTCGATCGAGATCGGGAGCCGATCCCGCCAACTCGTCGATCGCCTGCTTGGTGAGCCGGACCGCCATCGGCGCCAGGCCGCTGATCGCGGCGGCGAGCTCGTCGACCCGCGCAGCCAGCTCGGCCGGCGAGCGGAGGTCCGTGAGGTAGCCGATCCTCAGCAACTCCTCTGCGCTGATCCGCTCGGCGGTCAGGAAGAGGCGCTTGGTCGCCGCTGGCCCGATCGCCCTGACGAATCGATCGAGGCCCGACGCGTAGTACTGGAGGCCGATCTTGGCGGCCGGCATCACGAGCACGATGTCGTCGGCGGCCACCCGGAAGTCGCACGACATCGCGAGGTCGGTGCCTCCCCCATGGACGCCTCCGGCGAGGACGGCGATGGTGGGGACGGGCAGTTCGGCGATCGCGTCGCACGCATCCCCGAACCCGTGCTGAGGGCGTTCACCGTCGGCGAGGGCACCGAGGTGGTAGCCCGAGCACCAGACGGGACCCTCGGATTCGATGGTCACGATTCGGAGGGCGTCGTCAGCGGCGATGCGTTCGCAGATCGAGATCAGTTCTGTGAGGTCCGCAGGCTCGATCCGGTTCCGCTTCTCGGGCCGATTGAGCCGGATGGTCGCATGGGGCCCGTCGGCGTCCAGCGTGGGCAAACCGATTGTCATGTGACCGCCCCTTCCACGAGCGACGAGTTGCGAAGCGGCGAGGAGCCGTGGCGAAGAGTCAGAACACCATGATGCTGCGACCGGCGATGCGTCCGCTTTCGAGGTCTTCGACGGCTTGGCCGATGTCGTCGATCGCGTAGCGCTGGGTCACCAGCGAGTCGAGATCGAGGTCGCCGTCGGCATGCCATTGCAGGAAACGGGGGAAATCCACGGCTGGCTCGCAGCTGCCTCCGAGGCTCGAGATGAAGGCCCGCTCGCCGATGAACATGTGGCGCGTGTCGAGTTCGACGTTCTGCTGGGGGACACCGACGAGAACGGCCGTTCCGCCTGTGCTCTGGCCGAACTCCCCCGCATGGGTGGCCTGGTGGATCTGCTCCATCGTGATCTGGTGCCCGATGCAGTCGAAGGCGAAATCGGCACCACGCAGCGGTTGGCGAAGGATGTCGAAGCGGATCTCGTCGGTGGTCAGGGCCCGGATCTCTTCGACCGGGTCGCTGTGCGATGCGTTGACTCCATGCGTCGCTCCGAAACGCTTCGCGAACGCGAGCTTCTCCTCCTGCAGGTCGACCGCGATGATCGGATCCGCACCGACGAAGGCCGCAGCCGCGACCGCCGACAGGCCGACGCCACCGACGCCGAAGATGGCGACGCTGTCGCCCTCGCGGACCCCTGCCGTGTGGAGAACTGCGCCCGCGCCGGTGATGACAGCGCACCCGATGATGCAGGTGGCCTCCAGGTCGATCCCATCTGGCACCTTCACCACGAACATCTCGTCGGCGATGGTGTGCGTCGCCCACGTGAAGACGTTGATCGTCGCCGCGGTCCGGCCGTCGGGGAGATCGAGGCGGCGAGCGCCTCCTTGGCGCCGTGCGTGGTTCAGGTCCTTGGGCACCCACGTGACCATCACCGTGTCGCCGGGCGCGAGGTCCGTCACTTCATCGCCGACGGCGACCACCTCACCCGTGGACTCGTGACCGAGGACCTGCGGGGCAACGCGCGGATTGTGGATCGTGTGCAGCTGGCTGTGGCAGATCCCCGAGGCGTATTGCTTGACGACAACGTCGTGGCCTGTCGGGTCGGGGAGCGCCATGTCCACCACTTCTGGCGCGGCCCCTGACTCCTGCGGAATGACGACGACCCTGGCGTCGGTAGGCATGGCGAACCCCCTCGTTCCCCTCACTTCGAATGAGCTGAGGCTACTGCTCCCGAAGGTGGTCGAGCCGAGGCGGGCGACGATCGACGTCAGGTCGGCTGTCGGTCATCAGCCACAGTTGGCTCGACTCATCGGCGCCGGGCAGGGTCACGAGCCCGATCGGGCGGGCGTCGAGCATTCCCCCCGTGGCGAGATCCACCGCCGCCGACATGAGGATCTGGTTGCCGTTGGCGGCCTCGGCCAGGGCCGCGGCCGAGTCCTCGGAGTCGCCGACGCCGACCCGGAGCTTCGGCGGTTCGCCGTCGAGACGCTGGGCGTTCCATTGGCCGACGATGGCCGCTTCGGCTGCGGCCGAGGCTTCGCCGAAGCCCGCCGCGACCTGATCACCGCCTGCCTCGATCGCCGCCCCGCCGCCGACGTCGAGTGCCAAAGCCATCGCGGCGAGTGCCCCGTCATGGTCGGTGTGTCCTTCGGCGGTCTCCACCGCTGCCCAGACGACGAACGAATGCTGCTCTGACATCGGTGCCACTCTGCCAGGCTCCGTAGGCTGCGGCCATGGAGCTGTATCAGGCCATGCGAACGACGCCGTCGTGTCGCTACTTCACCGACGAACCGGTCGGTGACGAGGTCATCCACCGCATTCTCGATCACGCCCGGTTCGCCTCGTCTGGCGGCAATCGCCAGGGGTGGCGCATCGTCGTGGTCACCGACCCTGATCAGCGGCGGCGGGTCGCCGATCTCCACCGGCGTCAGTGGGATCCGTACTACCAGCACGCTCTCGAGGGAACCGTGGGCTACCAGGGCGACGGCTCGGGCAAGAAGATGGAGCACGGCACCGACTACGCGGCCAACCGTCTCAAGCGAACCGACGACTTCGCCCAGGCTCTCGACGAGGTCCCCGTGCTCATGTGTTGCTACGTCGAGCTGGCGACGCTCGCCGTCACCGACAAGGACCTCGACCGGTTGAGCATCGTGGGGGGCGGATCGCTCTACACCTTCATCCAGAACGTGCTGCTCGCCTGCACCCACGAGGGGCTCGGTTCGTCGCTCACCACCCTGCTGGCGGCCGAGCAACCCGACGTCGACGAGGTCCTCGGCGCACCGGACGGCTACGCGCTCGGCGCACTGCTGGCCTTGGGCTGGCCCGTGCAGGAGAAGCAGTACACCAAGCTCACCCGCAAGCCGGTCGAGGAGATCGCCTTCCGCGACAGCTGGGACACGCCGTTCCACTAGGTGCCTGGCACTTCGTGTGACGATTCGTAACATTAG
>CAZVUM010000107.1:0-11240 GCA_964629575.1 uncultured Acidimicrobiales bacterium
TTGGCGCCGATGCTCATCTCGGGGATGTTGGTCTTCCCCACGACGACCGCTCCGGCAGCCCTGGCCCGGACGACGATTCCGGCGTCGGCCGCCGGCACGTTGTCTGCGTAGCGTTCGCTGCCGTAGGTGGTCACGATCCCCGCCGTGGGTTGGAGATCCTTGATCGCCACGGGAAGACCGGCGAGCGCAGCGAGGGGCCGACCACCGACGACGTCGTCAGCGACCCGCGTGGCTTCCTCACGCGCCGACTCGGCGGCCAAGGTCACCATTGCGTTGAGGGCGGGATTGACGTCGGCGATCCGCGACAGGCACGAGTCGAGGAGCTCCACGGGCGAGAGGTCTCCGCTGCCGATCAGGCTCCGAGCCGCTGTTGCAGAGAGGTCACACGGCTCGGTCACACCGCTGAGCCTAGGGACGTCCGCTGTTGGATACCGTTTCGGCATGGCACATGCGGTCCCCTTTCGCGAGGAGCTGCCTCCGGGCTACGAGTGGTTCGAGGACGAGGTGGAGTTCGACCCACGCCTGCACTTGCAGCTCGAGCCACCGGCCGAAGTGATCACCCTGGCCGACCTCGGCTACTCGGCCGAAGACGTCGCCGACCTCCCAACCCCCGTCGCCACCTCGGCCCCGTTCCGAATCCTGTCCGAGGAGGGCGCTGGCGTGATGCTCGATGTCGCTCGGCGTCTCCGAACAGAGGCCCGGTCGTGCGAGCGGATTCAGAACATGACCCGTGGCGGTGTCTTTCAGTCCAGGTGGCTCAGGGACCTGTGCCTCGACGAGTCGCTCACCGAGCTCATGTCTGAGATCTACGGGACTGCCGTCGCTCCGCACCCGATGCCCTCTCACCTCGGGCACCTCAACTACGAGCCGGACGAGATCGATGTCGCCGTCGACAAGTGGCACCACGACACCCTTCCCCTCGACTTCGTGATGGCGGTGAGCGACCTCGCTGCGACGTCCGGCGGCGAGTTCGAGTATTTCCATGGCACCAAGCAGGAAGCGACCGACCTCGCCGCCAGCGGTCGGGTGCCACCCCGGGATCGGGTCGTGTCCGCAGCCTGCCCGCCCGGCGTTGCGGTGGCTCTGCACGGAAACATGGTCGTCCACCGGGGGGCGCCGCTCCACGAGCCGGCAGAACGCATCACGATGGTCAACGGCTACGTCGCCCTCGACACCTCCGTGCCGGATCAGAGTCGAACGGCGGACCTCATCGAGATCGACGATCCGGCGTTTCTCTACACCGACTGGGCTCGCCACGCCGCATGGCGAGCGGCGGGTCGACTGCAGACCCTCGTCGAACAGCTCCCCTACGGCGTCGACGGCACAGAGGCCGCCGGACACCTTCGCCTCGCCATCGCCGACGTCGAGAGCGCGATCGCAGACATCGAAGCAGGCGCTCCCTCGCGAATCCACCACTACGAGCACGGCGACCCACGCGCGTCGTGACCGAGATCTCCGTCACCCTGGGCGACATCACGACCGTGCGGTGCGATGCGATCGTCAATGCGGCGAACAGCGCCCTGGCAGGAGGCGGTGGAGTCGACGGGGCGATACATCGCACCGGTGGACCCAGCATCATGCGCGAGTGCAACGAGATCGTTGTGCGGCAGGGCGGGTGCGCCCCTGGAGACGCCGTCGTCACCACCGCGGGCGAGCTTCCCGCCACCTGGGTGATCCACACCGTTGGACCGATCTGGGACGGCACAAAACCCGAGGAGCACGACGCGACGCTGGCGAGCGCCTACGCCAGCAGCCTCGAGCGGGCAGCAGATCACTGTGCTCGATCGGTCGCCTTTCCCAACATCAGCACTGGCGTGTACGGCTTTCCGAAGGATCGGGCCGCACGGGTTGCCGTCTCCACCGTTGCGCGGTGGGTCAGCGAGCACCCAGAAGCACTCGATTCGGTCCTGTACGTGTGTTTCGACCACGACAACCTTTCGCTCTACGAGGCCCTCGACATCCCCCGAGGATGACAGCTCTCGGTACTCGCGATGACAGAAGTCGATGGCTCCTCCTGTAGCGGTCAGTCACGAGAACTCACGTCGCGTTGAGCGGGCCTGTTAGGTTCGACGCGACTCATCAGAGGTTCGCGCCAAGCTCCGCCGCGACGCGGAGGGGCACCGTCGGAGCGACGCGGGAACCGGGAGGGGACAGCACATGGGCGAAGCTGCTCACGGCGAGGAGATCATCCGCCTCAACGAGGTGTACAAGATCTTCGGACCGCAACCCCGGGGGCGAGCCTTCGAGCTCTCGCAGGCAGGCGTCGTCAAGAACGACGTCCAGCGCCAGACCGGCCACGTGGTCGGCCTCACCCAGGTCAACTTCTCTGTCAACAGAGGCGAGATCTTCGTGGTCATGGGGCTCTCCGGCTCCGGCAAGTCGACCGCCATCCGCACGGTCAACAAGCTGCACGACGTGACACACGGCGAGGTCATCGTCGACGGTGTCGACGTGCAGAAGCTGAGCGGCAAGGGCCTGCAGGCCTACCGACGCGAGAAGATGAGCATGGTCTTTCAGCACTTCGCGCTGTTCCCACACCGCAACGTGCTCGACAACACGGGCTACGGGCTCAAGGTGCAGGGCGTCGCCAAGCCGCAGCGAGATGATGCCGCGCTTCGTTCGCTGTCGCTCGTCGGCCTCGAGGCGTACGCCCAGTCGTACCCGCGGGAGCTGTCCGGTGGCATGCAGCAGCGTGTCGGGCTGGCCAGGGCCCTGGCCAGCGACCCCGACATCCTGCTCATGGACGAGGCCTTCTCGGCGCTCGACCCGCTCATCCGTCGCCAGATGCAAGACGAGATGATGGAGATCCAGAACGAGCTCCACAAGACGATCCTGTTCATCACCCACGACCTCAATGAGGCACTGCGGATCGGCGACCGGGTCTGCATCATGAAAGACGGGGCGATCGTCCAGATCGGCACCCCCGAGGAGATCCTCACCCAGCCGGCCACCGGCTACGTGGCCGAGTTCGTGCAGGACGTGGACCAGGGACGGGTCATCGAAGTGCACGAGGTGATGTCGGACCCCGATCCTCTCGATCCCAACGACTCGATCGAGGGCGCCGTACGCACACTCGGTGACCGTGCCGGCGGCTTTGTGGTCGACTCCGGTGGACATCCCACGCACCTCCTGACGACCAGCGACGCGGTGCGAGCCGTCGTCGAAGGCCGAAGCCTCGGGGATGCACTCCGAACCGACTTCGAGACCACCACGCCCACTGCGACCCTCAACACGGTGTACGCGTCGGCGGGTCTCGGACGCCCCGTCGCAGTCCTCGACGACGGCGGCAAGCTCGTCGGCAACCTCGATCCCCGTCAGATCATGGAAGAAATGGGACGGGTCGAGAACTTGATCGACGGCTTCGAGCGAGAGGTGTTCATGTGAGCGACCATCAGCCCTCCATCACCGACGACAAGGTCCTGGACGAGTGGCGTATCCCGTTCGGCGACTGGTACGACCAGTCGGTCGACTGGATCGACGTCAACTTCGACGGTGCGCTCAAGGCCACCGAGGAGTTTTTCGACAAGTTCATCGACTTCGTCAACGAGACGGTGCTCCTCGGCGTGCCCTGGTACGTCGTCATCATTGCGTTCTTCTTCATCGGATGGATCGTCCAGAACATCCGGATCGGCGTGTTCTCGGCGGTCGCCTTGACGGTGTGCGGCCTGATGGGCCCCAACTATTGGCCACAGACCGCACGAACCATCGGCTACATCACCGTGGCTGTCGTGCTGTGCTGTGTGATCGGCATACCAATCGGTGTTCTCAGCGGCCGGATCGACGCCTTCTGGAAAGCCGTTAGACCGATGCTCGACGCAATGCAGGTCGTGCACTCGTTCATCTACATGTTGCCGTTCATCTACTTCTTCGGGATCGGCCCCGTGTCTGCGACGATCGTGACGATGGTGTTCGCCATCCCGCCGGTCATCCGCCTGACCAACCTCGGCATCAGACAGGTCCCCGAGGACGTGGTGGAGGCGAGCCGAGCGTTCGGCCAAACGGAGCTCCGAATCCTGAGGGACGTCCAGCTACCGCTGGCCCGCCCCGCGATCATGACCGGCATCAACCAGACGCTCCTGATGTCGATCTCGATGCTCGGTATCGCCGCGCTCATGGGTGCGGGCGGTCTGGCTCGGTTCATGTTCCAGGCCCTCAACAACCAGGATCCCGCACTGTCGGGGTCGGCGGGCCTGTCCTTCTTCTTGGTGGCCGTGGTCCTCGACCGCCTCACCCAGCGCGAGGGGGAGGCGACCCAGAGCCTCTGGTTCAGGATGCGACGGGCGTGGAACCTGCGGGCCGAGCCCGAGGCGCTGCTCGCCGAGGTCGAGGAGACCTCCGCTCCTCAGCCGGCCGCGGAGCCCGACGACGAGGAGATCTACGAAGCGCTGTCCGATCGTGAGCGCACGGGCGTTCTCGTGCTCGTGGCCGGCTCCGTCATCACCCTCGCTTCGCTCCTCCTGACCTGGAACTCCGGCGGCGGCTGGTTCACCTCCTTCGTCCGCCGTCGTGACGAGCTCGGCGACGCGCTCGCCACCACCTCGCGAGTCGGTGGTGATATCAGCGACTCGTCTTTCAACGGCGTGTCGGCGACGGGCGGCTCGTGGTTCGGCTACGTGTTTGTCGCCCTGGCGGTGCTCGCGCTCATGAGCGCTGCGGCGATGTGGCGCAACCCGGGCCGCACCTCGCGGTGGCTCAACCCGGACGGGGCGCTGATGTACGCCCTCGCCTCGCTCGTCATGGCTGTCGTCTACCTGCTGAGCGACATCAGCCCCCTGGGCGTCGCTGACCGTGGCATCGGTCCGATCGTCGCGTTGATCGGCGCGCTGGCGATGACAGCCGGCGCAGTGATCTGGAGCCTCGCCGCCCGCCAGGAGCCGCTGCGGCCGCTGTCGGAGTACCGCGTGAGCGCACCGATCGTCGCCTCGAGCATCGCACTGGCGATTTTGGTCATTGGCGGATTCTCGGCGTGGGTGTTCGACGAGCGTGCCGAGGCGATCATCAGCCCCGAGCTCCAAGAACGGCTCGACGCGCTCATCGAGGAGGCCCGTGATCCGGACACACCGACGGACCAGATGGTCGCTGCTACTGCGGAGATGACCGCTATTCAGGCCCAGGCCCAGGCCTCTGAGCGGATCTCCATCGACGGTCTCGCGGACAAGGGCCCCGGCAGCTCCGTGTGGCTGATCATCGTCGGCGCACTCGGGCTCGGGACGACCGCCGTTGCTGCGGGCGCGCTCGGCCCGGACACGCGTCGACAATGGCTCGCGGGTGCGGCGACCATGGGGCTCGGCGCCGGTATCTTCGTGTTCGCGCTGGGCTGGATTGCAACGCTCGTGCGGGGCACGGATCCCAATATCGTCAGCGGCGTCGGTTCGTTCCTGACGATGGTCGCGGGGGCGATCATCACCAACTCCGGGCGCAGCGTGATCAACGATTTCCGCCGCGCGCGGGTCTACCCGGAGTTGCCGCTACCGGAGTCGTCGTCATCCGGTGATGACACCGCTCGCGGCGATTCAGATCTCATTGGTGTTACAGGTTCCTGATGCGCCACGGCTGACCCGGCCGGCGCGGTTACGGTTTCGACATTGCTTGTCCGAGGAGGGATGGCATCCAACATGAATAAACTCATCAAATTGCTCGCGCTCGTGTTTGCGTTCGCATTGATCGCCGCTGCGTGCGGTGACAGCGACGACGACACGACCGACGCCGGCTCAGAGGCCGGCGCTGAGAGCTCCGACGACGAGACGTCCGACGACGAGATGTCTGACGACGAAATGTCCGAGGAGCACAGTGCGACGCCCGGCGAGGGAGTGAGCCTCACCATGGCGCGCGCCTCGTGGAGCACCGGCTACGTGCAGGCCGAGATCTACCGCCAGATGCTGCAGGAGCTCGGTTTCGAGGTCTCCAATCCATCTGCGCTGGAGCTCGATCCATCCCTGGCGTTCCTGTCGATGGCTCAAGGGGAGTTCGACTTCTGGGTCAACAGCTGGTACCCGGGCCACCTCAGCTGGCACGAGAACGACCTGCCGGACGGCTCCAAGGTCGACGATCACGTCACCGCTGTCGGCAACCAGATGCAGGCATCGGGCCTTCAGGGCTTCCTGATCACCAAGTCGGTGGCCGAGGAGCATGGCATCACCTCGATCGACCAGATCGTCGCCGACCCCGAGCTCTCCGCGCTGTTCGACCAGGACGGCAACGGCGTCGCAGACATCTACGGCTGCCCCGACAGCTGGACCTGCGACAACATCATCACCGAGATGTTCTGCCAGTGGGGATGGGAGGCCGACCAGATTCAGGCCGGCTACGACTCCATGCTCGCCGAGGCTGCCGACCGGGCCAACGCTGGTGAGCCCGCCATCGTCTACACCTGGACGCCGAGCGGCTACATCACCCAGATGATCCCGGGCGACAACGCCATGTGGATCTCGGTGAACCAGGAGCTCGACGACTCCAACTGCTCCGCGCAAGATGGCGGCGAGCAGTGGGCCCAGCCCAACTCCGTTGCCTCAATCGGCCCGGAGCGCTGCATCGCCAACGAGGCCGGCGAGTGCCGCCTCGGCTGGACCGCTGCAGACATCAAGGTCACCGCCAACAACGACTTCCTGGCCGCCAACCCGGCTGCCGCTGAGCTCTTCGGGCTCGTTGTCCTGCCGCTGATCGACATCGCCCTGGCGAACGTCGAGCAGACGGCTGCCGGCGATGCGACCGATGAGGTCATCCAGGGCATCGCTGCCCGCTGGATCGAGGCCAACCGCGACACCGTCGACGGATGGCTGGATGCAGCTCGCGCTGCTGCCTGATCACGGCAACTGACATCCTCCGGTCATCGACCGGACGGAGATCATGAAGAGGCGGGGACTCCGGTCCCCGCCTCTCTCGCGTCCATTGGGTGAGCGAGCTGACACGGGCGAGCAACGTGACATGGTGCGGTGACCGCTTCGCGGGACGTGGCCTCACCCCGGGATGTGACCCGGTTCTAGAGTTCGTTGCGATGACCGACGACGTTGCGCCGAGTGGCCGAGTGTCACGCCGTCGCGGTCGTCGGGGCCGAGCTGCCCCCACTGGGCCGCGGCAGAAGGAACCCTCGCGTCATCACCGTCCCTTCGATCCGGTCAAAGCCGTCTCCGACGACGAGCTCGAGGCGATCCACCACGCATCGCTGAGAGTCCTACGCGACATCGGCATCGACCTCCTGCACGATGGGGCCCGCCAGCTCCTGCTCGATGCGGGCGCCGAGCTCGCGCCCTCGGCATCACCCGAGCGCATCGTGATGGATCCGGATCTGGTGGCGTCGCTCATCGCAACAGCGCCGAGCGAATTCACCCTTCACGCGCCCGATCCTGCGTGGGATCAACACATCGGTGGGGACTCCGTCGTGTTCACCGATGTGGCAAGCGCTCCGAACGCATTCGATGTCTCCACTGGTCGGCGGACCGGGCGGCGCGAGGACTTCCGACGCTTCGTGAAGCTGTCCGCGGTGCTGAACGCCGTTCAGCTGCACGGCGGATATCCGGTCGAGCCCACCGATCTCCATCCAAGTATTCGCCATCTCCACGCCACACACGACCTGTTGACCCTGAGCCCCAAGGGCGTCGGCGTGTACAGCCTCGGCCGGCAACGCAATCTCGACGGCCTCGAGATGATCCGCATCGCACGCGGAATCACCGAGGATCAGCTCGAACGAGAGCCGTCGGCCAACAGCGTCATCAACGCCAGCTCCCCTCTCCGGCTCGACCATCCCATGGCCGAGGGCATTCTGCAGTTCTCATCTCGCAATCAGGTGATCGTGTTCACCCCGTTCACCCTCGCCGGTGCGATGGCGCCCGTGACGTTGGCGGGCGCCTTGGTCCAGCAGAACGCAGAGGCCTTGTTCGGCATGGCCCTCACTCAGGCGGTGCGGCCCGGCGCACCCGTGGTCTATGGCGGCTTCACCAGCAACGTCGACATGCAGTCGGGCGCACCGGCGTTCGGGACCCCCGAGTTCATGAAGGCAGCGCTGGTCGGGGGCCAGCTGGCCCGCCGCTACGGCGTCCCATACCGGAGTTCGAACGTCAACGCGGCCAACGCCGTCGATGCCCAGGCCGGGTACGAGTCGGTCTTCTCGCTCTGGGGAGCGATCATGGGGGGCGCCAACCTCGTCTGGCACGGCGCCGGCTGGATGGAAGGTGGCCTTCAGGCCTCGTTCGAGAAGATGGTGCTCGACGCTGATCTGATCTCGATGGTGGCGACGTTCTTGGAACCACTTGTCGTCGATGACGCATCTCTCGCTGTCGAAGCGATCCGCGAGGTCGGCCCCGGTGGTCACTTTTTCGGAGTCCAGCACACGCAGGACCGCTATCGCGATGCGTTCTACAGCCCGATGATCTCCGACTGGCGCAACTACGAGTCCTGGGCCGAAGCCGGATCGCCCACGGCACTCGATCGGGCCGGCGGCCTGGTCGAGGAGCTCCTCGGGCAGCATCAACCTCCGGAGATGGACCCGGATCGCCGAGCCGAGTTGGACGAGTTCGTGGCTCGGCGGGTCGCCGAGGGCGGAGTCGAGACGGACTTTTGAGGATGACCACCGACCACGGAAGGCACACGACGCCATGAAGACCCAAACCCAGGTGGTGGTCGTCGGCGGCGGCGTCGTCGGCGCGAGCGTGCTCTACCACCTGACACGCAACGGCTGGACCGACGTCGTGCTCCTCGAACGCACCGAGCTCACCGCCGGCTCCACCTGGCACAGCGCAGGCGGAATGCACACCCTCAACGGCGATCCCAACGTCGCCAAGCTGCAGCAGTACACGATCGAGCTGTACAAGGAGATCGAGGAGATCTCTGGCCAGGACTGCGGCATCCACATCACCGGTGGCGTCATGCTCGCCGACAACGAGCAGCGCATGGACTGGCTGCGCAACGCACACGCCCGCGGCCGCTACCTGGGGATGGACACCGAGCTCATCTCGGTCGCGGAGGCCAAGGAGCTCCTCCCGATCTTCGAGGAGGAGTACTTCGTCGGTGCCATGTACGACGCCCACGAGGGTCACGTCGACCCGTCAGGTGTGACCCACGCATACGCCAAGGCCGCCAGGCAGAACGGGGCGGAGGTCTACCGCAACACCTGGGTCAGGCACATCACACCAGCGCCCGACGGCTCGGGCGGCTGGGACGTCCACACGATCCGTACCGACACCGGGGAGGAACTCGACACGATTCGGTGCGAGCACGTGGTCAACGCCGGTGGCCTCTGGGCGCGCGAAGTGGGCCGAATGGCCGGCCTCGAGCTCCCTTTGCTCGCGATGGAGCACCAGTACATCCTCACCGAGGACATCCCTGCAGTCGCCGAGTTCAACGAACAGACCGGCCACCAGATGCTCCACGCCATCGACTTCGGCGGCGAGATCTACATGCGTCAGGAGGCCGGCGGGCTGCTCCTTGGCACCTACGAGCACAACGGACGACCGTGGTCGCCCCAGGAGACCTCGTGGGACTTCGGGATGCGCCTCCTCACCCCCGACCTGGAGCACATCGCAGGCAACCTCGAGGTGGGCTTCGCGCACTTCCCGATCTTCGCGGAGGCCGGGATCCGTCAGGTGGTCAACGGCCCATTCACCTTCGCAGCCGACGGCAACCCTCTGTTGGGTCCAGTCCGCGGTCTCCCCGGCTACTGGTCGGCCTGCGCAGTGATGGCCGGGCTGTCCCAGGGCGGAGGGGTCGGCCTCGCCCTGGCCAACTGGATGACCGAAGGCGACCCGGGCTTCGACATCTGGGGAATGGACATCTCGCGTTTCGGCGACTTCAGCACGATGGCCTACACCAACACGAAGGTCCGGGAGAACTACGGGCGGCGCTTCCGGATTCAGTACCCCAACGAGTTCCTGCCGGCGGCCCGCAACCTCCAGACCAGCCCCGTCCAGGACCGGCTGGTCGCCGCAAACGCCGTGTGGGGCAACGCCTATGGACTCGAGTCCGCACAGTGGTTCCAGGAGCCGGGCGAGGAGCCGGTCGAGGAACTCACCTGGTACCGCAGCAACTCGTGGGATCAAGTGCGGGCCGAAACCGAGGCCGTCCGCACTGGTGTTGGGCTGATCGAGACGACGGGCTTCGCCAAGTTCGAGTTCGAGGGGCCCGGAGCGCGGGGCTTCCTCGGACGCATCCTCGCGGGACGCATCCCCAAACCGGGACGAATGGCCCTCACGCCGATGACCAACCACAACGGCAAGCTCATCGGCGATCTGACGGTGGCGTGCCTGGGGGCCGCAGCCGGCGAGGCCGAAGGGCCCGCGTGGACGACAACCGGCGGCGCCACGGCCAACACCGACCATGCGGAGCGGTTCTTCATGTTCGGCTCGGGCATCGCTGAGAGGTACTACGAGCGGTGGTTCGACCAGCAGCTCGCCGTCTGGACAGCCGGCGGTGGCGACGAGGTCCGCTACCGCACCAGCGGCTACGAGCTCGCCGGACTGTCCATCGCCGGCCCACGGAGCCGGGAGCTCCTCGGGCGCCTGACCGCCGACGACGTCTCGCCGGAGGCGTACCGGTTCATGGACTTCCGCCGGCTCGACGTGGGAATGGTCCCAACGCTGTCCGGGCGGGTCACCTTCACGGGTGACCTCGGGTACGAGTTCTGGATCCCCGCCAGCTACCAGAGGCACCTGTTCGACCTGCTCATGACGGAGGGCGAGGACCTGGGGCTCCGGCTCTTCGGGTCGGCCGCGCTCGGCTCGCTGGCGTTGGAGAAGAGCTTTGGGTCGTGGGCCCGCGAGTACCGGCCGATCTACGACCCCTTCGAGGCCGGTCTCGAGCGGTTCGTGCAGATGGGTCGCGACTTCATCGGCCGCGATGCTCTCGTTGGCGTCGCCGAGAACGGCCCCCGACGACGGCTGTGCACCTGGACGGTCGATGTCCCCGCCGGGCGCGAGGGGGCTGACGTGATGGGCGACGAGCCGATCTGGCTCGACGGTGAGGTCGTCGGCTGGGTCACCTCCGGCGGATACGCACACATGTCTGACGCGTCGGTCGCGTTGGGGTACGTGCCGGCCGAGCATCGAGATCGCACCGACGGCTGGCAGATTGAGATTCTCGGCGTGATGCGCTCGGCGACGCTGCGAACCGAGCCGATCTGGGATGCGGCGGGCCAACAGATGCGGAGCTGAAATGGAGCGCCGACCCTCCAAGATCGGCGTGAGCTTGGCTGCGGCACGTGCTCGAGACGAAGCCAGCACAGCGATCCATCGGGTCGGTGACGGCACCGA
>CAZVUM010000108.1:0-11031 GCA_964629575.1 uncultured Acidimicrobiales bacterium
CATGTTGTCGCGCAGGTAGTCGAAGCCGAACTCGTTGTTGGTGCCGTAGGTGATGTCGGCGGCGTACTGCTTGCGCTTGTGCGCTGGATCCGGGTGGCCCGGGATCACCAAGCCGACATCGAGGCCGAGGAAGCGGTGGATCTGGCCCATCCAGTCGGCGTCGCGGCTGGCCAGGTAGTCGTTCACCGTGACGATGTGGACGCCCTTGCCCGACAGGCCGTTGAGGTAGACGGGAAGGGTGGACACGAGGGTCTTGCCCTCGCCGGTGCGCATCTCGGCGACCCAACCGAAGTGCAGAGCGGCGCCGCCCATCAGCTGGACGTCGTAATGGCGCTGGCCAATCACTCGGCGCGCGGCTTCGCGTGTGACTGCGAAGGCGTCGATCAAGATGTCGTTGAGGTCGGCGCCCTGGTCGAGCTGGAGCCGGAATTCGGTGGTCTTGGCGCGGAGGCCCTCGTCGGTGAGTGCCTCGATCTCGGGCTCGATCGCATTGATCTCGGGGACGAGGGACTGAAGGGCGCGCTGCTTCTTGCCCTCACCTGCGCGCAGCACCTTGGAAAACACGGCCATCGAGCCAAGGCTACCGATCCGACCTGCCCTTCCGGGGCCGCCCGCGGCAGGGGTCTGAGTACCCCTCGCCAAAGCTTCTGGGTCACTGTCGGAACGGCCTCCCCGTTTCGGGTACGTGGGGCCCGCGCAGGCGCGGGCAGGAGCGCCCCAGAACGGGGAGGCCGCGGTGTGGAGTACCCGGAAGCAACGCCCGGGTGTCGGACGGGAACGCTCAGGTGTCGATTTCGATGAGGCCGGCGTCGCCGTCGTCTCGGAGATAGACCACCGAGGGCTTGCCGCTGTCTGCGTTCACGAACAAGAAGAAGTCGTGATCCAAGAGCTGCATGCGGACGATGGCGTCGTCGGGGATCATGAGGTCGAGATCGAAGGTCTTGCGACGCACGATCTGAGGACTGCGGTCATCGTCGGGCCCGTCGTCTTCGACGAGGTCGTGGTCGAGCATTGCGAGCGGGTGGTGGTTCTCGTCGCGGTGTGCATTGGGTCGATGGCGTCTGACCACCTTGGTCTTGAGTTTGCGTAGCTGTTTGCCGAGTTTGTCCACGGCCAGGTCGACGGCCTGGTGCTGATCGGTCCCCGCGACGCTCGCGCGCACATGATGACCGTGACCGCGAAGGGTCACCTCCACCTGGTCGCGTTCGGCGATGCGGGGATTCTTCTCCTCGCGAAACACCACATCGGCCCGCTCGAGGTCGCCGACGAAACGGTCGAGGGAGCCGATCTTGCGCTCCACTGCCGAACGAACGTCATCGGGGACGTCGACCTTGCGGCCAGTGATGGTGATCTGCACGGGGTACCTCCGTCGTTCAGGCCCCCCGCAGCACACGGGAGGCCCACTTTAGAAGCACCCTGGGCCCGCGGCTACCACCCGCTGGAGGTCGCTTCAGGCTCGACTACAGGTCGCGCCGTGCACCTCCGCAGCTCCAGCTCCCCGCAGAACCTCAGCAGCAGACGTCAAGGTCGCCCCCGTGGTGAGGACATCGTCGACCACCAGCAGGGCCGCCGCGGCGGGCACAGCGCTGGCGAGGAATCGTGGACCGCCGAGGCGCTGGCTCCTACTGCGGCCGTGCTGTGTCGCCGCCCCCACCCGGCGCAGCATCGGGCGCGCCCGGAGTCCGAGCCGCCGGGCCACCGCCTTGGCGAGCAGCTCGGCCTGGTCGAAGCCCCGCTCCCGCCGCGCCTTCGCAGTCGTGGGCGCCCAGGTGATGAGGCGCGGCTCGACGCCTCCGACACGAAGCGAGCGGGAGAGCGAGTCGGCCAACCAGCACACGATGGCCCGATCGTTGTCCAGTTTGAGGGCGTGAACGAAGCGGGCGCCCAGCTCGTCGTGAGCGAACAGCGAGGTGACGGTGGTCAGGCCCGGGACCGGCGCGGCCGACGGCCGAGCCAAGGCATCTCGGCAGTCGGCGCACGGACACCAGCCTCGTCGGCCACACCCCGGGCACCGCACGTCGAACAACACGAGCGCACCCTACGAACGGCGTGGGACATCACAACGCGAGCAGCCGCTCTGCGGCGAGGTCCGCATGGCGTACGTCGAAACGCGGGTTGATGTCGAGGGCGCGCCGCAGGAGTACTTCCGCCTCCTCCCTGTCCCCCACGTCGGCCAGGATCATCCCGGCCTGGTACAGCAGCCAGGGGTCGTCGGTTCGAGCCGCCAGCACAGGGGCGAGCGCCTCGACAGCGCTGTCTGTATCGCCGGTGCGATGGAGAGCCCAGGCGACCCAGGCATGGGCCTCCACGTCACGACGCTCTGCAAGGTCCGCCCGCGCCAGTTCGAGCGCGAGCTGCGGGTCGTGTTCGGAGAGGAACGAGATCAGGTGTCGCCGCTCCGCCGCTGTCTGGAGATGGGGATCACGAGCCAGCGCGAGACCCGCATCCACATGCCACTGTGCCTCGGCGCCCCGCCCCTCCAGACCGAGCAGCAGGGCAAGGCGCCCGTGGAGGTCGGCCGCTGGACCGTCTGCCAGAAGCGACTCGTACATCGACATCGCCTCTTCGCGTCCCTCCTCGTCGCCGCGGGTCGCGAGCACATTCGCAAGAAGCTCGCGAGCCCCCAGATTGCCCGGGTCAACCACCAGGGCCGACCTCGCCGCGGCCTCTGCGCCGTCGATGTCGCCTACACGGAACGAATAGTGGGCCAGCTGCGACCAGTAGAACGCGCCCTCCGCGAGCGTGACATCGAGATCTCCTGCGCCGAGGAGCGCCGCCTCGGCCAACCGGAGGGCTGCGGGCGTGTCCCCGCGGGCGGCGGCGAGCTTCGCCCAGCGGCTGAGCAGGGCAGGTGGGTCGCCACCGAGCTGCCGGGCAGCCGAACCGATGGCGTTCTCCGCCGCGTCGAGCTCCCCCAGCTCGATGCGGAGATCCCCGACGTACAGCAAGGCCGCAACGGACTGCGGGTCTTCCGCCAGCACCGCGCTCACGACAAGCTCAGCCTCTACAAACCGGTGCTGCGCCGAAAGGACCCAGGCGAACGCCAGCCGAGCCGCGTTGTCGTCGGGGGCAAGTCGAACCGCTTCGCGCAGCGTTTCTTCTGCGGCTGCGTAGAGCCGGAGGTCGCCAGATGATCTGGCGAGCGCGGACTGGGCCTCACCCAGGAGCCGGACCAACGTCGAGTTGGTCGGGTCCTTGCGGGCGGCGTCAGCCCAGAACTCGGCGATTTCCGTCGGCGTGCCCCGGCCGGTCGCCTGAAGCGCCATGTCCTGGGGGTCAGGGAGCTGCGCTGCGGCAGCGGGCCCCCCGGCGCCTGTCAGTCGGCCGCCGAGAACGACGGCCACCACGACGAGGAGGGCGAGAATCGCCCAGGCGCCCGCCTTCCTCGCCGTTCTCCTCGCCGTGGTCGTGCTCATCGCCGGATCAGTTCTTCCGTGCGAGGTACGGGAACCGGTTGCGGAACCGCACGTCGTTGGCGTCGACTCCGTCGCCTGTCACAGCGCCGTTGGTGAGCAGGCTCAGCTCCGCGTCGATGACGTCGTCGGCGAGCCCGCGGCCGTTCAGGAATCCGGACGGGTCGGTGACGTCGATCGTCAAGATGTCCGGAAGCAGTACAGCAGTGAGCGCCGCGGCCGTCGCCGTGTCTCCGCCGTTGAGGGCAGCGATGGTGGCACGCACGTCATCGCCGAACGCAGCAGCGTCGTTCACGGGGTCGGCCCTGTTGAACTCGTCCTTGCGATCCGCGGGGATCAAGACGGTGTTGATGGCGGGGCGACCCATGCGGTCGATCTGGTTCCCCCAGCGATCGGTGGTTGTCGCCCACACCCCGATGGTCTCGGAGTCGGCGAGTTCGTCCGCCTCGATCTCGAGCACAATGGCGCTCACGTTCAGCGGTGCGAAGAAGTCGTCACCGGTGAAGGCCAAGCCGGCCTGGAAGCCGGCGAGGTCGAAGAAGAACGGATCCTCGAACACCCCGGCTCGGATCTTGCCGTCGAGCTCGTCGACCTCGACCGTGCGTCCGACCCGCCCCTTGGCGACCTTCTCGCCGTCATAGCGCACCTTGTACCGCTGACGACCGTTCTGCTTCACCTTCCCGAAGTCGACGGTCACCGTGTGATCGGCGATGGCGTCGCCGTCTTCGTCGATGTGGAAGTTGTAGTTGGCCTTGGGGTGGAACGTCGTCCCGCTGATCACACCCGCGCCTGGGTTGACGGTCATGATCAGGACGAGGTTGTCGTCGTCCCGCGGAGACTGGAACGCGTACAGGTCGTTGATGTCGGTTCGTCCGTCGGCCTGAACTGCGGGCGCATCCAGGTGATCCGCCGCGCCGGCGAAGCTGGCCGACGCGAGGACGCCGCCGGCCACCAGGCCGAGACCAGCGAGCCGCCATCGGCCGGGTCGTCTCCGGCGTCCGCTCTCGTTGTGGGGTATGGAATCTGACATGTCGCCCGCTCCTCTGTCTCGTGGTCCTTCGGGCGATGGGGGTTCGGAGCGGACCCAGCAGTGGATGGGTCCAAACGACGGCGGAATAGGATCCGGCCATGGCTCTCGATCCACAGATTCAGCCCATCGTCGACACCGTCAATCGGGCAGCGCAGAACGCGCCGCAGAACCCCTCGGTCGAAGAGCGGCGCCAGGGCTATCTGGCGCTGGTCGCGTTCGCGGGACCCGGACCGCAGCTCGACAGCGTGTCGGACTCGACGATTCCGGGCCCTGGGGGCGACATTCCCGTGCGGATCTACCGCAACGACGGAGCCCGCGGCGTGTTCGTGTTCTTCCACGGCGGCGGCTACTGCATCGGCGATCTCGACACCCACGACGAGGTGTGCCGCCAGCTCGCCGATCGGATCGGTTGCACCGTGGTGGCGGTCCACTACAGGCTCGCTCCCGAGCACCCGTTCCCCGCGGGCGTTGAGGACTGCTGGGCTGCGATGCAGTGGTGCGACGCGAATAGGGAGGAGCTCGGCGGCGAGGGAGCCCGCCTCGTGGTGGGAGGCGATTCGGCCGGAGGCAACCTGTCCGCCGTGACGAGCCTCATGGCCCGCGACGCCGGCGTCGAGGTTGCCAAGCAGCTGCTCGTCTACCCGGGGACGCGCATCGACGACGAGAGCCCGTCGATGGAGGCCAACGGCACCGGCTACATCCTCGAGCGCGACACGATGGACTGGTTCATGGAGTCCTACAAGGCCGACCCGTCCGATTGGCGAGCCTCACCGATCTACGCCGAGTCGCACGCGGGTGTCGCTCCGGCCCTGGTGATCACCGCGGAGTACGACCCCATCCGTGACCAGGGCCGCGACTACGCCGAGGCCCTCGCGGCCGCGGGTGTCGATGTCACCCACACCGACTACGACGGCATGGTGCACATCTTCTTCCAGCTCGGCCCGATCGTGAACAAGGGCGCCGCAGCGGTGGCCGAAGTCGCCTCACACGCCCGCGCCGCCCTGCACGACGACTGATCACTTCGGGGCGCACCAGCGCTCGTCAGCTCTCCTTCTGGGAGCACCAGTGCACGGAATCCGAGCGCTCACGCTCCCGAAAGCTCGCGGTCTGGGAAGCTCGCGTTCTGGGGAACTCAGTAGCGGTAGTGATCGGGCTTGTATGGCCCTTCGACGGGGACGCCGAGGTAGTCCGCCTGCTCGTCGCTCAGAACGGTGAGCTTCACACCCAGGTTGTCGAGGTGGAGGCGGGCGACCTCTTCGTCCAGCACCTTGGGCAGGAGGTAGACGTCGTTGTCGAGTGAGTCGGCCTTGGCGTGGAGCTCCATCTGGGCGAGCACCTGGTTGGTGAAGCTCATCGACATCACGAAGCTCGGGTGACCGGTGGCGCAGCCCAGGTTCACGAGCCGGCCCTCGGCCAAAACGATCACGCTGTTGCCAGACGGGAACATGTACTCATCGACCTGCGGCTTGATGTTGCGACGCTGGACGTCGGACATCCGCTCGAGGCCGGCCATGTCGATCTCGTTGTCGAAGTGACCGATGTTGCAGACGATGGCGTTGTGCTTCATCATCCCCATCAACTCCGCGGAGATGATGTCCTTGTTGCCGGTGGTCGTGACGAAGATGTCGACCTCGCCTGCGACGTTCTCGATGCGGTCGACCTCGAAGCCCTCCATGGCCGCCTGCAGAGCGTTGATCGGGTCCACCTCGGACACGATCACGCGGGCGCCCTGACCGCGCAGCGACTGGGCGCAGCCCTTGCCGACATCGCCGTAGCCGGCCACGAAGGCGACCTTGCCGCCGATCATGACGTCGGTGGCGCGATTGATCCCGTCGATCAGGGAGTGCCGGCAGCCGTAGAGGTTGTCGAACTTGGACTTCGTCACCGAGTCATTGACGTTGTACGCCGGGAACCGGAGCTCGCCCTTCTCCACCATCTCGTAGAGACGGTGGACACCGGTTGTGGTCTCCTCGGACACGCCG
Source organism: uncultured Acidimicrobiales bacterium (assembly GCA_964629575.1). Lineage (GTDB taxonomy): Bacteria > Actinomycetota > Acidimicrobiia > Acidimicrobiales > Poriferisodalaceae > JAYPWI01. The sequence goes on from CAZVUM010000108.1 coordinate 6,426, forward strand.
CGGATGTTGGCGATCATGTCGCCCCAGATCGCCGGGTCCGTGGCTGCGACCTTGTGGAGGAGACGGTAGATCTCCTCCTCGTCGGGTGAGCCGGCCGCATCGGGATCCGGGAACGCGCCAGTTGCCTCGTATTGGGCCCCGAGATGAACGAGAAGCGTGGCATCGCCACCGTCGTCGAGGATCAGGTTGGGACCGGTCTCCCCCGGCCACCGCAGCGCCTGCTCGGTGCACCACCAGTACTCCTCGAGCGTCTCACCCTTCCAGGCGTACACCGGGGTTCCGGCAGGTGCCTCGACGGTGCCTTCGCGCCCGACAGCAACCGCCGCTGCGGCCTCGTCCTGGGTGGAGAAGATGTTGCACGACACCCAGCGCACGTCGGCGCCGAGATCGACGAGGGTCTCGATCAGCACCGCTGTCTGAACGGTCATGTGCAGCGAGCCCATGATCCGGGCACCTGCGAGCGGCTTGTCGTCGTAGTGGCGGGCGCGCAGCTCCATCAGGCCGGGCATCTCGACCTCGGCGAGCTCGATCTGCTTGCGGCCCGCTGATGCGAGTGAGAGGTCGGCGACCTTGAAGTCACCGTCGAGGGGGCGTGCCATGTTGGTCTCCGGGAGGGGAAGGGGCAGTGGTCGAGCGTATCGAGTGGTTCAGCCGGCGGAGAGGAAGGACTTCAGGTCGTCGAGCACGGCGATCGGGCCCGGATCCACACCGCGCGCAGCCGCGAGATGCAGCGACGTGAAGTCCCCGACGTACATCAGATCGAAGAGTTGGGCGAGCTGGCCCTCGCCCTCCGCGGCGATCTCCACCGAAGCGGCCACCACGTTTGCGGTGACCTGCGCGTTGTAGTCGAAGCGGCGGGAGATCTGCGGATGTTCGTGGTCGTGACGCAGGGTGATGAGTGAGAGAGCCGAACCCGAGACGGCTCGGTTGGCCTCCCAACCTGCGATCTCGTTGTGGCACAGCTCGGGCATCTCGTTGCTGAAGGCTGGTGCCTTGGCGTTCTCGTTGACCTGGTTCTTCCAGCGCCTCGCTGCGACCGCGCCGAGATCGCCGCCGCCGTAGACCAGCGGAACGGTGTCGCCGATCATGTCCGCCACCGCCGCAGCGACGTCGTCCTCGGCGAGGTTGGCGCGTCGCGAGGCGAGCTGCTGCACGGCGAGCTCGATCCAGCGCTGCGCGCCCGGGAAGAGTCCGATGCGCTCGAGGGCCACCAGCGGCGGCACGCTCACGGCACCCACGGCAGCGCGCGGCATCGGAATCGAGCGGTCGAGGTCGTAGACCGGCGCTCCCCAATCAGATGCGAGATCGCCGAGTGTTCCGCCGGAGGTGACCACGATCATCTGGGCGCCGGCCTCTTCGGCCGTGGCTGCGGCCTCGAGGGTCTCCTCGGTGTTGCCGCTGAACGAGACGGCGATGACGAGCGAGCCCTTGTTGACGAACCCGGGGCACGGGTATCCCTTCGACACGACGACGGGAACCGGCATCATCGGACCCGCGACCGCGCGGACGATGTCACCGGCGATCCCCGAGCCGCCCATCCCCATGACGACCACGTGATCCACCTCGTCGAGCGACGGGAGATCGGTGACCTTGCGCGCCGCTGCCACGGCCTCGTCGAGCTGTTCGGGCAGCGCGCGCGTCACCTCCCAGATCCCGAGATCGTCGATCGGATTCCCAGCGCTGGCGGGGGCGGTCGTCATCGATTCAGGACTCGAAGGTCGGCGCGATGGACTCGGCCTCGATCCGACCGTCGAGGCGCCCGACTTCGTCGTCGTCGAGCGCGCGAGCCTCGTCGATCAACAGGACCGGAATGTCGTCGCGGATCTCGTATGCCCTCGCGAGGCGGGGGTTGTAGAGGATCGACTCGTCCGCCAGGTAGTACAGCGGGCCCTTGTCTTCAGGGCAGGCGAGGATTTCGAGAAGTCCGGGGTCGAGTGCCACGCGATGTCTCCTTTGACAGACCGGGTCAGGTGAAGAGGTCCCGCACCTCGGCGACGTGGCGATCCACAGCGTCGGGGTCGGGGGCTTCGAGGTTGAGACGCAGGAGCGGCTCGGTGTTGGACGGACGAAGATTGAACCACCACTCGCCGCAATCGACCGTGAGGCCGTCGAGCCGATCCTGCTGATGGTCACCGTAGTGCTCGGCCACCCGTTCGATCACCGCCCCGGCATCGGCGACGCGGGTGTTGATCTCGCCAGAGGCGGCATAGCGGTCGAGCGGAACGAGGAGCTCCGAGAGAGGCACCCCGGCCGTGCTCATCTGCTCCAGGACGACCAGCGCCGCGATGAGCCCGGAGTCCGCGCGGTAGTTGCGCCGGAAGTAGTAGTGGCCACTGTGCTCGCCGCCGAACGCGGCTCCTGTCTCGGCCATCTGTGCCTTGATGAACGAGTGGCCGACCTTGGTGCGGACAGGCTCGCCGCCGCCCTCGCGGATCACCTCCGCTGTCGCTTTCGAGCAGATGAGGTTGTGCAGGATCGGTCCAGGTCCTTCTCGCCTGAGGACACCCTGTGCGACGAGTGCGGTCGTGAGCGAACCGCTGACCGGCGCGGCGTTCTCGTCGACCAAGAACACCCGGTCGGCGTCGCCATCGAATGCCAGGCCGACGTCGGCCCCGACCTCGAGCACCCGCCGTTGCAGGTCGACGAGGTTCTCGGGCTGAATCGGGTCGGCGGGATGGTTCGGGAAGGTGCCGTCGAGTTCGACGTACATGAACTCCACGTCGAAGGCCAGGTCGGCGAACACGGACGGTGCGACGTGGCCGCCCATGCCGTTGGCCGTGTCTGCGACGATCCTGAGCGGTCGAAGCGCCGAGGTGTCGACGAAGGAGTGCACGTGCTCCACGAAGGCTCCGAGGAGGTCGTCCCCGGACCGTCCGCCAGGAGCTTCGAGGTGATCGAGACCTTCGATCGCCATGGCCTTGATGTCCATCAGGCCGCTCTCGGCGCCGATCGGTGCTGCGCCGGCCCCGCACAGCTTGATGCCGTTGTACTCGGCCGGGTTGTGCGATGCGGTGAGCATGGCGGCGGGGAGGTCGAGATGACCCGAGGCGAAGTACGTCAGATCGGTGGATGCGAGGCCGATGTCGAGCACGTCGACACCCTGGCTCTGCACCCCATCGGCGAAGGCCTCGGCCAGATCGACGCCAGTGGGGCGCATGTCACGGCCGATCACGACCCGCGGTGACGCGGTGAACCGGGCGAATGCGGCGCCGAGGCCGCGACACATGTCGGCGTCGAGCTGCTCTGGGCAGAGCCCTCGAATGTCGTAGGCCTTGACCACTTCGTCGAGGCGGGCCGCTGCCACAGGGGGGATTCGGGTTCGATTGCTCATCGTTCGCATCGAGGGTAACGGTCGACCGCGAAATGGACGGGTCAACCGTCGTAGCCGCCCGTTGCGCTCCGCCGTCGGATGGCGAGGACGTCGCGCAACATGCGAACCGCCTGGGGCACCATGCGCACAGTGCTCGCCTCGACGTGGTCGAGGACGACGGGAACCTCCAGCAGCGACAGCTTCCTGCGCTCGGTGAGGTGCAGGACTTCGACGTCGAAGGCAAAGCCGTCGATCACCGTCAGCGAGAAGATCTCCTCTGCAGCAGCTGCAGAGAAGCCCTTGAGCCCGCACTGTGTGTCGCGGTAGCGCCCCAGCAGGGCGAAGTGGGTGATGAGGTTGAAGAGCAGGCTTCCGACGTCGCGCAGCGCCGAGGCGGAGTTGACCTCGCGTGTGTCGGGATGGCGTCGGCTCCCGACGACGACCTCCCAGCCCTGCTCGAGGTGCGCCAACAGCTGGGGAAGCTGGTGGGGCGGGTAGGCGAGGTCGACGTCGGTGAAGATGCGTGCCCGTCCGTGCGCGCCGAGCATTCCGGCCCTGACGGCGGCGCCTTTCCCGCCGTTGCTGGGCAGGCGGATGACGAGGTCGGCGCCCGCTGCCTCTGCGGATCCTGCTGTGTCGTCACGCGACCCGTCGTCGACCACGACGAGCTCGACCTCGTCGTGTGAGATCCCTGCGTTCTCCAGAGCCTGTCGCGCTGCGCTGATCGACCCGGCGACGATGGAGGCGGCTTCGTACGCGGGGAAGATGAGCGACACGCGGGGGCCTTCAGCGAGCCCTGGGGCAGGCGGGCGGCGGTCCTGGTCAGTGCGCACCGCGGCGAACAGCACGCCGCGGTAGGTGAACAGGCGAACAATGGACGCGAGCGCGACCGCGAGCAGTTTGACGGCGACGGCCGCCCCGGCGGTGAGGTCACCGGCCAGATCGAAGACGGCGACGGTGGCGACGTCGGTGAGTAGGGCCGGCGCGACGGCACCTGCGAAAACGAGGGGCCGATGGTCGATCTGGGAGTAGGCGTCGTCGTGGAAGGTGATGCGCCGGTGGAGGACGTAGGAGAGCATCGCGGCGGCGGCGACCGCGCCGATGTCGGCGAGGACCCATCGCTCTCCGAACCACCGGCCGAGGAGGAGGAGGAGTGCGATGTCGACGGCGGTGATGACCGTCCCGATCGCGAGAAACCGGCGCAGCCGCCGCTTCATGACCGCCCTGAGTCGTCCTCAGGATCGCCCGGATCAACCTCGTCGGGCGGCTCGTCGGGCGGCTCGTCGGGCGGCTCGT
>CAZVUM010000109.1:0-10972 GCA_964629575.1 uncultured Acidimicrobiales bacterium
TATGACCCATCGTGCCAACATTCACATGCGGCTTCGTCCGCTCAAACTTCTCCTTCGCCATGGGTCACTCTCTCCGGTGTTGCAAGTTGTTGTTGCTATTGATTGATAGGGGTGGGAAATCTTCGAACCCGCCAAGCCGGCGGGGGTGGTGCTGTTACTCGCCGCGAACGCGCTTGATGATCTCTTCAGCGATGTTCGGTGGGACCTGCTGGTACGAGTCGAACTGCATGCTGTAGTTCGCCCGGCCCTGGGTCTTGGAGCGAAGGTCGTTAGCGTATCCGAACATCTCGGACAGGGGAACCTGCGCATCGATGACCTGGGAGGCACCGCGTGCCTCCATCTGGCCGACGCGGCCGCGACGTGAGTTGAGGTCGCCGATCACATCGCCCATGTAGTCCTCGGGTGTGACGACCTCGACGGCCATGATCGGCTCCATGAGCGCGGGGTTGGCCTTGCGGGCCGCCTCGCGCATGGCCATCGATCCGGCGATCTTGAACGCCATCTCCGAGGAGTCGGTGTCGTGGCTCTTGCCGTCGACCAGCTCGACCTCGACGTCCTCGAGCGGGTACCCGGCCAGCGGTCCCGCGTCGAGCGAGGACTGAAGGCCCTGTGACACCGAGCCGATGTACTCGCGCGGGATGGCGCCGCCCTTGATCTGGTCGTCGAAGGTGAAGCCGGTGCCCTTCGCGCCCGGCCGCACGTTGATCACCACGATCGCGTACTGGCCGGAACCGCCGGTCTGTTTGATGTGTCGGTACTCGAAGCGCTGCACCTCAGAGGTGAGCGACTCACGGTACGCGACCTGCGGCTTGCCGACCGTTGCATCGACGCGGAACTCCCGCATCATGCGGTCGACGAGGACCTCGAGATGCAGCTCGCCCATACCGGAGATGACCGTCTGGCCCGTCTCCTCATCGGTGCGCACCCGGAAGGTCGGGTCTTCTTCGGACAGTGCAGCGAGCGCCTTGCTCAGCTTGTCCTGGTCGACCTTGCTGCGCGGCTCGACGGCGACATGAACGACCGGCTCGGGGAAGGTCAGCTGCTCGAGGATGATCGGGCTGCCGGGATCGCAGAGCGTGTCGCCGGTGCGGGTGTTCTTGAGCCCGATGCCGGCCACGATGTCGCCGGCGTGGATGTCGTCGCGGTCTTCACGGTTGTTGGCGTGCATCTGCAAGATGCGGCCGATGCGCTCACGGTTGCCCGACGTGGTGTTGAGCACCTGCCCGCCCTTCTCGAGCGAGCCGCTGTAGACCCTGAAGTAGGTCAGCTTGCCCACGTGAGGGTCGGTCATGATCTTGAACGCGAGCGCCGAGAAGGGCTCGTTGTCGTCGGGCCTGCGCTCGAGCTCGCCCTCGCCCTTGGTGTCTGTGCCCTTGATCGAGCCGACATCGAGCGGTGACGGGAGGTACATGGTGACTGCGTCGAGCAGGGGCTGAACACCCTTGTTCTTGAACGCGGTCCCGGTGAGGATCGGCACGATCTGGTTGGAGACGGTGCCCTCGCGAAGCGCAGCATGCAGCGTCTCTTCGTCGACGTCCTCGCCTTCGAGGTACGCCATCATGATCGAGTCATCGACATCGGCCAGAGCCTCGAGCAGCTTGCCTCGGTACTCCTGGGAGATCTCCATCATGTCATCGGGGATCTCGCGGTCTTCGTACTCAGCGCCCAGCTCTTCGCCCGTCCACACGACGGCCTTCATCCGCACGAGGTCCACGATGCCCTGGAAGTCGGCCTCGATGCCGATGGGTAGCTGGATCACCGCGACGTTGGCTTGGAGCCGCTCCTCGATGCTGGCCAGGCTGTCGTAGAAGGACGCGCCGGTGCGGTCCAGCTTGTTGATGAAGCACATGCGCGGAACGCGGTACTTGTCGGCCTGCCGCCACACGGTCTCGGTCTGTGGCTCCACCCCGGCGACGCCGTCGAACACGGCGACAGCGCCGTCGAGCACGCGCAGGGAACGCTCGACCTCGACGGTGAAGTCGACGTGGCCGGGCGTGTCGATGATGTTGATCTGGTGGTCGTTCCACATGCAGGTCGTGGCCGCGGAGGTGATGGTGATCCCGCGCTCTTGTTCCTGCTCCATCCAGTCCATCGTGGCTGCGCCGTCGTGGACCTCACCGATCTTGTAGTTGACACCGGTGTAGTAGAGGATGCGCTCGGTCGTCGTCGTCTTGCCGGCATCGATGTGGGCCATGATGCCGATGTTTCGCACGCGGTCCAGTGGGTGATTGCGTGGCATTGCGGTGCTGCCTCGGGTTTCTCGTGGTCAGGGGGTGTGGGTCAGAACGTGAAGATGAGACGTCCCAGTCGCGTCCGGACCCGACCTATCAGTGTGCCGGGTCCGAGAGGCTGATGGGTCGACAGATCGAAGGGCGCTACCAGCGGTAGTGAGCGAAGGCCTTGTTGGCTTCGGCCATGCGATGGGTGTCTTCTTTGCGCTTGGCCGCGGAGCCGGTGCCGTTGCTGGCGTCCAGGAGTTCGTTGGCGAGGCGCTCGGCCATGGTGCGCTCGCGGCGATCGCGGGCGAATCCGACGATCCAGCGGATCGACAGAGTGGTGGCCCGGCGAGGACGAACCTCGACTGGCACCTGGTAGGTCGCGCCACCGACACGCCGGCTCTTCACCTCGAGCTGGGGCTTGGTGTTGTCCACGGCACGCTTGAGAACGCTCAGCGGCTCGCCGCCGGTCTTCTGCTCGATGATGTCGAGCGCCTCATAGACGATCCGCTCGGCGGTGGAGCGCTTGCCACGCTGCAGGATCTTGTTGATGACCTGGGTCACGAGGGTGGAGTCATAGACCGGGTCGGCCGCGAGATCACGGCGGGGTGCTGCGCCACGACGGGGCATCTCAGCTCTCCTTCTTCGCGCCGTAGCGCGAGCGGGCCTGCTTGCGAGACGACACGCCGCTCGCATCGAGGGCGCCGCGGATGATCTTGTAGCGAACGCCGGGGAGATCCTTCACACGCCCCCCACGCACGAGCACGATGCTGTGCTCCTGGAGGTTGTGGCCCTCGCCGGGGATGTAGGCCGTGACCTCGATACCCGAGGTGAGCCGCACACGCGCGACCTTGCGGAGCGCACTGTTGGGCTTCTTGGGTGTGTGCGTGTACACGCGGGTGCACACTCCGCGGCGCTGCGGCGAACCCTTGAGTGCGGGTGTCTTGCCTTTGGCCGGCTTGGATTGACGGCCCTTGCGGACCAGCTGCTGAATCGTGGGCACCAGGTACCTCGGAAGAGATGAATGGAGGCGGGTCGCGGAGCCGGCGGCGCGAAGAATGAGCCGGTCCGAAACCAGAGAGCAATCGTACGGGTCGGACCACCGAAGGGCAACTCGCGGCGTCGGCTCAGCCGTTGGAGGCCCGGATGGCTGTCACGATCGCGGTGAGAGTCGGCGTGTCGCGAGCCCGAACCACCACCAAAGTGGACTCTCGCCAGATCACAGTGATGGCATCGTCACCGTATGGTTCGGTGCAGAGGACACCCTCGACGGTCGAGCGGAAGGTCGGGTCCGCCGCGGCGTCGGGGGCCACGCGCACCGCCAAGACTGCGGCCACGCTGCTTCGGTCTTCTCCGAGACCGATCGCGGCCGCGTCCAACACGAAGGGTCCCACCCTCGGATCGTCGGTCAACGCCTTCAGCAGCTGCTCGTTGGCCGCATCCGACAACCCGACAACCGTCAGCGCTGCTGGCCACACGATGGCGTCGAGCAGCGCCCGCGGTTCGGGACCCTGGTCGACGTCGAAGGTGAGGGGCGGGCTCGGCGTCGTGGAGGTGGCGGCCCCGTCGGTGGTCGTCGAACTCGACGAGCAGGCGCCGACAACGACGGCGGCGGCGAGCACCAGGTTGGCGCTCGCCGCTCGTCGGTTCATGGTTCTGGGGGCCGCAGCCCGACTGCCGGGCTAGCCGGCGTCGCCGAGGCCGATCACGTCGGCGCCGTTGGATCCGTTGCCGGTCGCGTCACCGTCTTCGCCACCGATGCTGGCCAACCACTCCGCCGGATCTTCCTCGGAGGAGTAGAAGTCCATGGGGACGTAGTCGGGTGCCGTGGTCTCGATGTTGCGGTACCTGCCCTGGCCGGTTCCGGCCGGGATCAGCTTGCCGATGATGATGTTCTCTTTGAGACCCTTCAGGTCGTCGCGACGCGACTCGATGGCCGCCTCGGTGAGGACCCTCGTGGTCTCCTGGAACGACGCCGCAGACAACCACGAATCGGTCGCCAGAGAGGCCTTGGTGATGCCCATGATGACGGGCCGGGCTTCGGCGGGCCGCTTGCCCTCCTGCACCAGGTTGCGGTTGACCTCGGCGTACACGCGCTGGTCGACCTGCTCGCCGGGAAGGAAGTCCGACTCGCCTGCCTCGCCGACGAGGACCCGGCGGGTCATCTGACGCACGATCAGCTCGATGTGCTTGTCGTGGATCGAGACGCCCTGCTCGCGGTACACCTTCTGCACCTCTTCGACGAGGTACTGCTGGGTCTCGCGGACACCACGGATCTCGAGGAGCTCCTTGGGGTCGCGGGGACCGTCGACGAGCGGGTCGCCTGCCTTGATCTCCTGCCCGTCGACGACGGCCAGGCGGGCGATCGACGGGACGGTGTGGGAGTCCTCTTCACCGTCGTCGCCGATCACCTCGATCACCCGGCCACGACCATCGTCGTCGCCGATGCGCACGACACCGGTGCGCGATGCCAGCACGGCCTTGCCCTTGGGGCTGCGAGCCTCGAAGAGCTCGACGACGCGGGGCAGACCGCCAGCGATGTCGCTGCCTGCCACACCGCCGGTGTGGAAGGTCCGCATCGTCAGCTGGGTGCCGGGCTCGCCGATCGACTGGGCGGCGATCACGCCGACCGCTTCGCCGACCTCGATGGTGTTGCCAGTGGCGAGCGAGCCGCCGTAGGCCTTGGCCGACACGCCGAACTCCGAGTCGTCGGTGAGCGGCGAGAGCACGCGCACTCGGTCGACCTCGGGATCGTCGCGCAGCTTGTCCATCTCCTCTTCACCGACGAGCGTGCCGGCGGGCAGCACTTCACCGTCGGAAAGGGTGACGTCGTCGGCCAAACAACGGCTGAACAGACGCGTATCGAGGTAGGTCCGCTTGTCTGGGGAGTCGGGCCCGATGTCGTCGAGCCACAACCCGCGAATCGGCCCGCCCCGCTCGAAGGGGTCCTCCTCGTTGATGATCAGCTCCTGGGCGACATCGACGAGACGCCGGGTGAGGTACCCCGAGTCTGCCGTTCGGAGCGCCGTGTCGACGAGTCCCTTACGGGCGCCCGGAGTGGAGATGAAGTACTCCAACGTGGCCAAGCCCTCGCGGTAGGAGGACTTGATCGGACGGGGAATGATGTCACCGCGGGGGTTGGCCACCAGACCGCGGATCGCCGCGATCTGTCGAACCTGCATCATGTTTCCGCGTGCACCCGATCCCACCATCATCTCGATGGGGTTGTACTTCACCTCCTTGAGTTCTCGCTCGAGGCTGGCCCGAACCTCTTCGGTCGCTGAGGTCCAGATCTCCACTTCCTTCTGGCGGCGCTCACCATCGGTGATGATGCCGCGGCGGAACTGGGTCTCGACCCGCTCGGCCTCGCCCTCGTAACGCTCGAGGATGTCGGCCTTGTCCGGCGGGGTACGCACGTCGTCGATCGAGATCGTGAGACCCGAGATCGAGGCGTACTTGTAGCAGATGTCTTTGATGCGATCGAGGCTCGCCGCCACTTCGTGGGTGGGGTACTCATCGGACAGATCGCGCACGATCCGGCCGAAGTCGCCCTTCTTCACCGCCGAGTTCACGTACGGGAAGTCACCGGGAAGAGTGGAGTTGAACAGCGCGCGACCAGCGGTGGTCGTCAGGTACCCGTCCTCGCTCGCCAGCTCTTCGGTGTGCCAGATGATCGGCTCGTGCAGGTTCACCGCGCCGAGGGCGAGCGCCTTCTCGATCTGGTGCAGGTGCTTGAAATGCGGGGCTGGCCGGTCGTGGCCGGGCTCGCGGAGCTCGGTGAGGTAGTAGCCACCGATGATCATGTCCTGGCTGGGCACCGTCATCGGACGCCCGTCGGCCGGTGACAGGATGTTGTTGGCCGACAACATCAGCACCCGCGCCTCGGCCTGGGCCTCGGACGACAAGGGCAGATGGACCGCCATCTGGTCGCCGTCGAAGTCGGCATTGAACGCTGCGCACACGAGCGGGTGGATCTGGATGGCCTTGCCCTCGACGAGCACCGGCTCGAAGGCCTGGATACCGAGGCGGTGAAGGGTGGGAGCGCGGTTGAGAAGAACCGGGTGCTCCTTGATCACTTCTTCGAGCACGTCCCAGACCTGGCTGCGACGCCGCTCGACCATCCGCTTGGCCGACTTGATGTTCTGAGCGATCTCCTGATCGACCAGCCGCTTCATCACGAAGGGCTTGAACAACTCGAGGGCCATCAGCTTGGGCAGACCACATTGGTGCAGGCGCAACGTGGGACCCACCACGATGACCGAGCGGCCCGAGTAGTCGACGCGCTTGCCGAGCAGGTTCTGACGGAAGCGCCCCTGCTTGCCCTTGAGCATGTCGGAGAGCGACTTGAGTGGCCGGTTGCCCGGTCCGGTCACCGGACGACCGCGGCGGCCGTTGTCGAACAAAGCGTCGACGGCCTCCTGAAGCATGCGCTTCTCGTTGTTCACGATGATCTCGGGCGCACCGAGATCGAGCAGACGCTTGAGACGGTTGTTCCGGTTGATGACCCGGCGATACAGGTCGTTGAGGTCCGAGGTGGCGAACCGGCCACCGTCGAGCTGCACCATCGGGCGCAGCTCGGGCGGGATCACCGGAACGGCGTCGAGGATCATCGCCCGCGGGTCGTTGATGCGCCGGCCGTGCTCGTCGCGACGGTTGAACGCAGTGAGGATCTTCAGCCGCTTGATGGCCTTCTGCTTGCGCTGGGCCGACAGTGGCTTGCGGCCGTCCGCTGCGTCGATCGCTTCGCGGAGGAGGATCTCCTCTGCGTCGAAGTCGACCCGCTCCATGAGCTGTGCGATCGCCTCCGCGCCCATCCCGCCCTCGAAGTACTCGCCGTAGCGGTCCTCGAGCTCACGCCACAGCAGCTCGTCCTCGAGGATCTTGCGGCCGTGGAGATCCTTGAACTCGTCGAACACCCGCTGAACGAGCTCGAGTTCCTCGGTGTATTCGGTGCGAAGGGCCTCGACGTCTTTCTCCGCATCGCGGCGACGAGCCTTCAGGTCCTTCTCCTTGGCGCCGTCCTTCTCGAGCTCGCCGAGCTCGGCTTCGAGCTCCTGGAAGCGGCGCTCGATCTCGACGTCGCGTTCCTTTTCGATCTCGTCGAGCTCCTCGCGCATCTCGGCTTCGAGACGCGGCAGGTCCTCGTGGCGCTTGTCGTCGTCGACCCAGGTGACCAGGTTGGCGGCGAAGTAGATCACCCGCTCAAGCTGCTTGGCCTTGAGCTCCTCTTTGATCTCCAGACCGGTGAGGAGATAGGCGAGCCAGCTGCGGGTACCGCGCAGGTACCAGATGTGAACGACGGGAGCGGCGAGCTCGATGTGGCCCATTCGCTCGCGGCGCACCTTGGATCGGGTCACCTCGACGCCGCAGCGCTCACAGATGATGCCCTTGAAACGGACACGCTTGTACTTGCCGCACGCGCACTCCCAGTCCTTGGTGGGACCGAAGATCTTCTCGCAGAAGAGCCCGTCTTTTTCAGGCTTGAGCGTGCGGTAGTTGATGGTCTCGGGCTTCTTGACTTCGCCGTTTGACCACGTGCGGATGGCATCGGCGGTGGCCAGGCCGATGCGGATGTCGGAGAACTCGTTGACGTCGATCATGTGACTGTGCTTTCTGGGGGCCTCTTCGCTCGCTTCGCCGGCGGCGTTCGACTCCCGGGTGCTTTCTGTCTGGGGTGGACGGGACGGGGATGTGGCTCGCGCTACACCCGTTGTCTCCGCAGCTCGTCCTCTTCGTCTGTTCCTCGTTCGGGCCTGCTGATGTCGATCCCGAGGCTCTCCTCGGCGCGGAAGACGTCCTCGTCGAGACCCTGCATGTCGATCTCATCGCCGGCGAGGCTCATCACCTCGACGTTGAGACACAAGGCCTGCATCTCTTTGATGAGCACCTTGAAGCTCTCGGGGATACCGGGCTCGGGGATGTTCTCGCCCTTGACGATCGCCTCGTAGACCCGCACGCGGCCGAGCACGTCGTCGGACTTGATCGTCAGCAGCTCCTGCAGGCAGTAGGCGGCGCCGTATGCCTCGAGTGCCCACACTTCCATCTCACCGAAGCGCTGGCCGCCGAACTGGGCCTTACCGCCGAGCGGCTGCTGGGTGATCATCGAGTACGGGCCCGTGGAGCGGGCGTGGATCTTGTCGTCGACGAGGTGGGCCAGCTTCAAGATGTAGCTGTAGCCCACCATGATCGGCTGGTCGTAGGCATCGCCGGTGCGGCCGTTGTAGAGCTGGGCCTTGCCGGCCGATGTCATCAGCCGGTCGCCGGTGATGGACTCGGGCCGAAGCTTGACCAGCGCCTGCTGGATCGTGGGGTGGGCGCCGGAGGCCTCGACTTCGTCCCAGTTGGCGCCGTCGAAAACCGGCGTCGAGATGAACACCGACGGCTCGGTGCGCGGGCGGGTCTTGCGCTCGCCGTTGCTGACCGGTTCGTTGCCGACCATGTCCCCCTCGTGCTCCCAGCCCCAGCGGGCGGCGTAGCCGAGGTGCGCTTCGAGCACCTGACCCACGTTCATCCGGGACGGAACCCCGAGCGGGCTCAAGATGATGTCGACGGGGGTGCCGTCGGCCATGTACGGCATGTCCTCGATGGGGAGGATCTTGGAGATCACGCCCTTGTTGCCGTGACGACCGGCCAGCTTGTCGCCCACGCTGATCTTGCGCTTCTGGGCCACGTAGACCCGAACCAGCTGGTTGACGCCAGGCGGCAGCTCGTGCTGGTCGTCGCGGCTGAACACCTTGATGTCGGTGACCACGCCGTTCTCGCCGTGGGGGACCTTGAGGCTGGTATCGCGAACCTCGCGGGCCTTCTCGCCGAAGATGGCGCGCAGCAACCGCTCCTCGGGCGTGAGCTCGGTTTCGCCCTTCGGCGTCACCTTGCCGACGAGCACATCGCCGGGACCCACCTCAGCGCCTACGCGGATGATGCCGCGCTCGTCGAGGTCGGCCAGGACCTCTTCGCTCAGGTTGGGAATGTCCCGGGTGATCTCCTCGGGGCCGAGCTTGGTGTCACGGGCATCGATCTCGTACTCGTGGATGTGGATCGACGTGAGCACGTCGTCCTTCACGAGACGCTCCGACAGGATGATCGCGTCCTCGAAGTTGTAGCCCTCCCAGACCATGTAGGCCACGAGGAGGTTCTTGCCGAGCGCGAGCTCGCCCTGATCGGTCGAGGGGCCGTCGGCGAGGATGTCGCCGGCCTTCACCTTCTGGCCCTCGACGACGAGGGGCTTCTGGTTGATGCAGGTGTCCTGGTTGGACCGGCGGAACTTGAGGAGGCGGTGGTGCTGCTTCCCGGCGTTCTTGTAGTCCATCAAGATGTGGTCGCCGGTCACCTCGGTGACCGTGCCGTCTTCGCGGGCGAGCACCATGTCGGCAGCGTCGAACGCAGCGCGCGCCTCGATGCCTGTGCCGATGTACGGCGCTTCGGCACGCAGCAGAGGCACGGCCTGTCGCTGCATGTTGGCGCCCATGAGCGCGCGGTTGGCGTCGTCATGCTCGAGGAACGGGATGAGACCCGTCGCGACCGAAATGATCTGCTTCGGCGAGACGTCCATCAACTGGACTTCGTCTGCCGGCACGTAGCTGATCTCGGTGGTGGCGGCGAAGTAGGTATCGCGCTCCATCTGGAGCTTGAGGTCCGCGAGGCTCGCACCCTGCGGGCTCTTGCGCACGAGCACCCTCGGGTTGCGGAAGGTGCCGTCGGGGTTGAGCGGCGCGTTGGCCTGCGCCACCACGAACTCTTCCTCTTCGTCTGCGGTGAGGTAGCGGATGTCCTCGGAGACCTTGCCGTCGTTCACCATCCGGTACGGCGATTCGATGAAACCGAACTCGTTGACCCGGGCGAAGGTGGCGAGGCCACCGATGAGGCCGATGTTGGGGCCCTCCGGGGTCTCGATCGGACACATCCGGCCGTAGTGGCTGAAGTGGACGTCGCGCACTTCGAAGCCGGCTCGCTCACGACTGAGGCCACCTGGGCCCAGAGCGGAGAGACGGCGGCGGTGGGTGAGACCCGACAGCGGGTTCACCTGGTCCATGAACTGGCTCAGCTGCGAGGTTCCGAAGAACTCCTTGATCGCTGCGACCACGGGGCGGATGTTGATGAGCGTCTGGGGCGTGATCGCCTCGACGTCCTGGGTGGTCATGCGCTCGCGCACCACCCGCTCCATCCGGCTCAGGCCGATCCGAACCTGGTTCTGGATCAGCTCGCCCACGCTGCGGATGCGGCGGTTGGCGAAGTGGTCCTGGTCGTCCAGCCGGTAGCCGGGCTGGGCATCCGCGAGGTGCAGCAGGTAAGTCGTCGCTGCGAGGACCTCGGCCCGCGACAGCACGGACGACTCGAGATCGGGCTTGTCGAGATCGAGCCCGAAGAGCTCCTCGAGCCGGTCGAGCTCGGGGCCCAGCTTCTTGTTGAGCTTGTAGCGACCCACCTTGGAGAGCGAGTAGCGGCGCTCTTCGAAGAAGGCGTTGTTGAAGTAGTTGGCCGCGGCTTCGGCGGTGGGCGGCTCGCCGGGGCGGGCGCGCTTGTAGATCTCGATCAGCGACTCTTCCTGGGTGGGAGCGATGTGCTGATCCTTCTCCCACTGCCCCTCGAGGAAGTCGAAGTGCTGCACGAACCGCTCGAGGAAGCCCGGCTCGTTCTCCTCGTCGTAGCCGAGGGCCCGGAGCAGGGTGAAGATGCTGAGGCGACGCTTGCGCGCCACACGGGTGCCGGCGGTGACGTCCTTGCCGGGCTTGTGCTCGACGTCGAACTCGATCCAC
>CAZVUM010000110.1:0-10812 GCA_964629575.1 uncultured Acidimicrobiales bacterium
CTGAGGCTGTGGCTCGCGCTACTTGCGGCGTTTGCGCTGCTCGCAGCTGCGTGCAGCGACAGCGACAGCGACGACAGCGCTGGAGGCGACGACCCCGCTCCAGCGACCACCGAACCAGCGCTCGACACCATTCCGGAGGACCTGAGCGGCACCGACGATGAGCCGACGGAGACCACCGCGGCACCGGCGACGACTGCGGCACCGGACGACGGTCCCGTCAGCGGCGGCACCCTCGTGGTGGCCCAGCAGACGATGCCGAGCCATTTCAACGGCAACATTGCGTCTGGCACACCGCCGAACACCGGTGGCGCCCAGCTCTTTGCCAGCCTGCTGCTGTTCGACGGTGAGTGGAACGCGCTGCCGTACCTCGCCGAAAGCTGGGAGTTCAGCGACGACGCTCTCACGCTGACGATCAAGATCCGCGACGACGCTGTCTTCCACGACGGTGAGCCGATCGAGTCGCACGACGTGGCGTTCTCGCTCAACATGGCCAAGGACAACCATCCGTTCACCCCGATGTTCGGCTCGGTCACCTCGGTCGACACTCCTGATCCCACCACAGTGGTGATCAACCTCAGCCAGCCGCACCCGGCGATCCTCATCGCCTTCGGTCCCGGCCTGCTGAAGATCTTCCCCGAGCACGTCTACGGCGACGTGGAGAACATCCGCGACTGCACCTGCAACAGCCAGCCCGGCGAACTCGTCGGCTCCGGCCCGTTCACGCTCGAGGAGTTCGACACCACCAACGGCATCGTCCGCATGGCGGCCTTCGAGGACTTCTTCCTCGGTCGGCCCTACGTCGATGAGCTGATCCTCGCGGTGCGCCCCTCGGTGAACGAAACGCTCACCGAGATGGAGAACGGCGAGATCCACGTCGCGAACGCCCAGGGCGTTGCCGATCTCGATCGGGCCACCGGCATCGACTCGCTCACAGTCACCCCGCGTGGCCTCGAGGGCATCGGCGCCGTGGTGTCACTGCAGTTCAACCTCGAGAACGAGATCTTGGGCAACAAGCTCGTGCGGCAAGCGATCGCCTACGCCATCGACAAGGACTTCATCATCAACGAGCTGCACAGCGGCCTGCCCTTCCGGGCCAAGTCGCCGATCCATCCGGGCAGCCCCTACTACGACGACTCGATCGAGGGATACGAGTTCGACCTCGCACGGGCGAACGAGCTTCTCGACGAGGCCGGCTTCCCTGCAGACGGTGACGGCGACCGCGGCATCAGCCTGCGGATCGACGCCATCCCGACTGCCGACGACTACCAGAGCGTGCTCTCGGAGTACATCAAGTCGGCTCTCGACGAGGTCGGCATCGACGTCGAGGTCCGGGCATCACCCGACTTCGGCACCTGGGCCGGCTACCTCGCGGGTCGTGAATACGACATGACGATGCAGATCCTCTTCATGTGGGCGGATCCGATCATCGGGGTGCACCGCTCGTTCCTCGAGGCCAACATCCAGCCGATTCCCTTCGCCAACAACTCCGCGTACATCAACCCGGAGCTCGAGGCGAAGATGAACGTGGCCGGCGCCGAGCAGGACTTCGACGCACGGGTCGAGGCCTACGCCGAGATCCAGGCCGAGCTGGCAGACGACCTGCCGTTCCACTGGATCGAGACCCTGCCCACCAACTCGGTGTACATCACCGACCTGGTGAACAACCCGCCGCTCACCATCTGGGGCACGATGTCCCCGATGCATGAGGTGTGGCTGACGCCGTGACGGCTCTCACCGCGAGGAGACGGCTTCCGCGGCCGGTCCGGGTCATCTTGGTCCGGCTCGGCCACGCGGCGTTCCTCCTCCTCGCGGTGATCGTCATTGCGTTCACTCTGCTGTCGCTGGCACCTTCGGACGCCGCCGAGATCATCGCCGGCCTCCAAGGTGGCGGCGACGCAGAGTTCATCGAACAGATCCGTGCGGACCGCGGCCTCGACGATCCGTTCTTCACCCGTCTGGGCAAGTACGTGTGGGGGGTCGCCCAGCTGGACTTCGGGGACTCCTACCAGTTTCAGCTGCCGGTGACGGACTTCATCGTCGATCGGCTGTGGCCCACGCTGCTCCTCGTGCTGACCGCGATGACGCTCGCGATCACCATCGGAACGATGCTCGGCATCTACTCCGCGCAGCGGCCGGACAAACCGTCCAGCCATGTGGTCACGGGCGTGTCTCTCTTCGGTTTCAGCGCGCCCGTCTTCTGGACCGGCATCATGCTGCTTCTGCTGTTCTCCTCGTGGTGGCCGATCTTGCCCACCCAGGGCATGCGCTCGATCATCGAGCCAGATGGCTGGTTTGCCCAGCAATGGGACGTGGCCAAGCACCTCGTCCTGCCCGCGTTCACACTGGCCTTCTTCTATCTCGCGCAGTACAGCCGCATCTCCAGGGCCTCCATGATCGAAGTGCTCGAGAGCGATTTCGTCCGCACTGCTCGGGCGAAGGGCCTTCGGGAGCGGCTCGTCATCTACAAGCACGCGCTCCGCAACGCCGTGATCCCGGTGATCACGGTGGCCGGCCTGCAGTTCAGCCAGATGCTGTCTGGAGCGATCCTCGTCGAGGTGGTGTTCGGCTGGCCGGGCATGGGCACGCTCGCCTTCGGCGCCGTGCTCACGCGCGACGCTCCCATCCTCCTCGGCGTGATGATCGTCGCCACGTTCGTGGTGATCGTCACCAACCTGCTCACCGACCTCGCGTATCGGCTGGTCGACCCGCGCATCAGGTTCAGTCGCACATGACCGCTCCCGACCTGCCCGAAGCATCGATGCCCAACGACGCGGCCCAAACCAAAGCCCGTTCGCCCCTCGGCGAGGCCTGGTTCATGTTCCGCCGCAACAGGGCGGCGCTGTTCGGACTCGGTCTGCTGCTCACCATCATCGCCCTGTCGATCTTCGGGCCGATGGTCCACTCCACCGACCCGTTCAAGATCGTGACCCGCCCCAGGCAGTCGCCCAGCGAGAGCGACCTTCTCCTCGGCTCGGATTACCTCGGCCGCGACGTGTGGGCCGGCCTTCTCAACGGCGGGAGGGTCACGCTGCTCATCGCCTTGTCGGCCGGGCTGATGACCGTTCTCATCGGTCTCTTGATCGGTGCACCATCGGGTTACTACGGGGGCAAGGTCGAAGCGGTGCTCATGCGCATCACCGAGCTCTTCCAGGTGCTGCCTGCCGTGCTCTTCGCGATGGTCATCCTCACGCTGTGGGGACCCACCGTCCGCAACGTGGTGTTCGCCATCGCCATCGTCGCCTGGCCCCAAACCGCGCGCCTCGCGCGAGCGGAGTTCCTGCGGTTGCGCGACCTCGAATACGTGAAGGCCGCGCGGGCGATGGGCGCGGGCGACTTCCGCATCATGACGCGGATCATCCTCCCTAACGCCTCACCAGCGCTGATCGTGTCTGCGACGCTCATCATCGGCGGTTCGATCCTGTTCGAAGCGGGCCTGTCGTTCCTCGGACTGGGCGACCCCAACACGGTCACGTGGGGGCTGATGCTCGGCAACAGCAGGCCGTACATTCTCATCACCTGGTGGGCTGTGACCTTCCCGGGCATCGCCATCTTCCTCACCGTGTTGGCGATCGGGCTGGTCGGCGACGGCCTCAACGACGCCTTCAACCCCAAGCTGAGGGAGCGCTGATCGTGGCCGACGAGTCCAACGAGGACCGCGAGCCCCTTCTCTCAGTTCGGGATCTCACGGTCGAGTTCGGATCCTTCAGGGCAGTCGAAGGGGTTTCGTTCGACCTCTACCCCGGCGAGACCCTGGCCATCGTGGGCGAGTCGGGTTCGGGAAAGTCGGTGACCGCGCTGTCGATCATGCGGCTCATCGAACTCGGCACCCGTGGACGCATCACCAACGGTCGTATCGTCCTCAACCTCCCAGGCGAAGAGGCCACCGACCTGGTGGAGGAACCCGAGGAGCGTCTGCGCTCGATCCGCGGCAGCGTCATCTCGATGATCTTCCAGGAGCCCCTGACCGCCCTCAACCCCGTCTATTCGATCGGGAATCAGATCTCCGAGGCGGTTCGCGCCCACCAGGACGCGAGCAAGGCCGACGCTGCCGAGATGGCCCTCGAGATGCTCCGTAAGGTGCGCATCCCCGAGCCCGAGAAGCGAATCAAGCAGTATCCGCACGAGATGAGCGGGGGAATGCGCCAGCGGGTGATGATCGCCCAGGCCCTCGTTCTCAACCCGCAGGTGCTCATCTGCGACGAGCCGACCACCGCACTCGACGTGACGATCCAGGCCCAGATCCTCCGGCTGATCGACGACCTCCAGCAGGACACCGGCGCCGCGGTGATCATGATCACCCACGACATGGGCGTCGTCGCCGAGATCGCGGACCGGGTCGTCGTGATGAAGAGCTCACGCGTGGTCGAGCAGGGATCGGTGGAGCAGATCTTCGCCGATCCGCAGGAGGACTACACCAAGGCCCTCCTCGCGGCGGTCCCACGCCTCGGCAGCATGAACGACCGCGACGAACCGGCCAAGTTCGACCTGGTGGAGGGCCCATGAGCACGCCCCTCGTCCAGTGCATCGACCTCTACAAGCGATTCCCCGTCGGCGAAGGCGCCATGGTTCACGCCGTGGTCGGTGTCGACCTCGAGGTCCAGCGAGGCGAGACGCTCGCAGTCGTCGGCGAATCCGGTTGCGGCAAATCGACCCTCGCCAACACGATCATCCGCCTCGAACGACCCTCCGCGGGACAGGTGATCCTCGACGGCACCGACATCTCCCAGCTCGGAGCGCGCGGGATGCGCCCGCACCGCCGCAAGATGCAGATCATCTTCCAGGATCCCTTCGCCAGCCTCGACCCGCGGCGGCAGGTCGGCAAAGCGGTCGCTGAGCCGCTGCGCATCCACGGCGAGGCGGGGCAGGACGTGGAGGAGGTTGTCGCCGACCTGTTCGACAAGGTCGACCTACCGCGCTCGGTGATGCGCAACTACCCGCATCAGTTCTCCGGTGGTCAGCGCCAACGCATCTGCATCGCCCGCGCGCTCGCCCTCAAGCCCGAGCTCGTCATCGCAGACGAGGCGGTCTCCGCCCTCGACGTGTCGATCCAGGCCCAGGTGATCAACCTGATGATGGACCTGCAGGAAGAGATGGGTCTCTCGTACCTGTTCATCAGCCACGACCTCGCCGTGGTCGAGCGGGTGGCCCACCGCGTCGCGGTCATGTACCTCGGCCAGATCGTGGAGCTCGGCCCGCGCCGGGCGGTGTTCAGCAACCCGCGCCACTCCTATACGCAGAAGCTGCTCGCAGCGGTGCCGATCGCCGACCCCACCCAGCGCCGCGAACGACCCCGCCTCGAGGGCGAGATCCCTTCCCCGGTGTGGCCCCCTGGTGAGTCTCCCGAGCTCGTCAACCTCGTCGAGGTCGAGCCGGGGCACCTTGTCGCTGAGGAACAGGGCGGCTGAGGAACAGGGTTGCCGAGGGGCAGCCCTCAGGTGAGCGTCGCGACAGCGGCATCAAAGAGGGCGTCGAGTGCGTCGCGAACCGGTGGCGCGGTGAACAGCGCCTCCCACCCGGTTTCGCTCAGCACGTCGGAGATGCAGACAGCAGTAGCGAAGGGCACCTGGCGAACCTCGCACACAGCCATCAAGGCTGCCGCTTCCATCTCGACGGCCAGGACTCCGGCGTCGCGGTGGGCCCGTAGCTCCGCGACCGTCTCGCGGTAGATCGCGTCGGTGGTCCACACGTCGCCGGTCCGGCTGAGGAGCGCCCCGATGTGATCGAAGAGCTGATCCGTCAGGTGTTCGTCGGGAGCGACCGGCTGATCACCGGGCAGGTAGTGCCAGCTCGTGCCGTCGTCTCTCACCGCTCCGGTCACGCCGATGATGTCGCCGGGCCGCAGGTTCTGCTGCAAGCCGCCCGCCGTTCCGATCGAGACGATCTTCTCCACCCCGGCGGCGATCATTGCCTCCACCACCGCAGCAGCCACCGGGGCTCCGATTCCGAAGTCGCCCACCATCAGGACATCGCCGCCGGCACGACCGAGGCGATGGAACCGCCCGGGTCCACCGAATCGGACGGGTTCGAGTTCCTCGCGTTCGAGGAGGTGGCGATAGAGCGTTCGGTCGTACACGAGAATGGCGCCGGAGGCTTCGAGCCCGTACGTCACGAGTCCTCGCGACTGCCAGTCCGCCACTGCCGCTACGGCGGTGATCACCTCGGGCGAGTCGTACTTGTCCGGGCGCGCCGGGAAACTCGCCATCAGAACGTGGCGAGGGGATTTGCCGGCGAACCGGTCGCGCCGGTGATGCGTAGCGGCGCGAGCGTGAACTGGAACTCCCACCTCCGGCGGCGCTCGCATTCGGCCGCGAGGGGCTCGAGGTCGCAGTTGTCGAGCAGCCACAGGCCCATCGCGACGATGCCCACGATGTGTACGGGGTTGTGGCTGAAGGCGTACCCGGACGGAACAACGTCCTGAGCGGTGTCGGCCCCGATCACAGCGATTCGGTTCTCTTGGAGCCACGGCAGGTTGGCGACATGCCAGCCGGCCCGGGTCGAACCGCCGCGCCCCATCTCGTCGGGACCGTGCTCGCGCTGGCGGGCCCCGTATCCGGTGCGAAGCAAGAGGGCGTCGCCGGCACGAACCGTGATCCCCTGGTCCTCGAGGGCGCCCGCGACGTGGCTCGGCAGAACGGGCTCGCCGGCTTCGAGCCACTCCACACCGAGGTGGCGGGCGACGTCGACGAGGACCCCGCGGGTGACGATTCCGTGACCCGCCGGCCGCACGTCGTTCGATGTCGCACCCTCACGCGCCGTTACCCATGCGGCCGGGCGCCCGTTGTACATCCGGCCGTCGAAGAACATGTGGCTCAGGCTGTCGAGGTGGGTCACCGAGTAGCCGTGGAACACCAGCCCAAACCATTCCGACGCGCCACCGGTACGTGGTTCGGGATCCGAGGCCGCTCCGGGGCGCTCGGGATCGAGGAGTCCCTGGCCCGTGCCGATCATGTGCCTCTGCACACCACCGAAGGGACGATCGGGGCGGTGCGCATCGTCGATGTCCCACGCACAGCTGACGACCGTTCCGTCCTCGACGAGCTGAGCTGCTCGGCGAACGGCGGCCGCATCGATGTGGTTGAGCGTTCCGGCCTCGTCGTCCTCGCCCCACCGACCCCAGTTGCTGAGGCTCTCCATCCAGCCGAGGACGGTCTCCTCGGAGGGGATCTCGTCGCCGGCTGGGTCCGCCATCAGCGGGTCACCCAGCGGCCTGGTCCGCAGGCGGGGCGTCGTGGTACTCGATCCGAGGGACGTCGGACCACAGGCGTTCGATGTCGTAGTAGGCCCGGGTCTCCTCGTGGAACACGTGCACCACGAAGGGACCGAAGTCGAGGAGCATCCACGTTGCGTCCTCGAGGCCCTCGATGCGCAGCGGTCCGTCGCCGCCCGCCGATTTCACCTCGGCCTCGACCTCTTCGGCGATGCGCCGGACCTGACGAACGTTGGTTCCGCTGGCGATCACGAACCAGTCGGTGATGGCGATGACGTCACCGACCTCGAGCGCGACGATGTCGACGGCCTGGAGGTTGGAGGCACCTCGGGCGGCTGCCTCGACGAGTTCTGGCATCGTGGGCGGGGAGGTCTCGGCGGTCATCGGAGGCCCGATCGTATCGGGCGAGCCCTGAGCTTCGGCAGGCTCGATAGGTGGGTCACTCCGTGACCAGCTCGGCGAGGTCTCGTCCGACGACCACCGTGATGTCAACGACGTCGATCGGATCACGCTGTTTCACGACTTCACCCACCCCGAGCTCGTCGCGGATACGTAGCGCCGACTCGATGTGCTCATCGCGGTAGTAGACGATCTGGGTCACGTCGTGGTCGAATTCGAGGGCGTTGCCCGTGAGCTGCACGACAGCGCCTGTCGGGAGCAGACGGGCGGTGACCGGTTCGGCGAGCCCAGGGGTGCCGACCCCGTTGAGGACCTGCACGCGTACCCGCGAGCTCGGATCGGTTCCGTCGGTGGGCGCGATGACGGCGAGCAAGTCCGTGAGCCCGGCGGTGTCCACTCCATACAGCTCGTCGGGGCCGCCCACGGTCTCGACGGGCAGAATGCGATAGTCGAGCGCCTCGGCCCGCACCGCCGCTTCGTCGAGGAAGGCGTCGACGTCGGCCGTGGGATCATCCGCCGTGCCGAGGATCCCGCTGCGCGCCGTCAGATACGCCGTCCAGAAAGCCTGGTGCCGCACCATTCGCTCGAGATCGGTCTCCTCGATCGCGCGTACCGCGAGAAAACCGGCGATCTCGTCGCTGGTGAGGTCGATCGGCCCCTGTGGCCACAACACCTCGACTCGGCCGTCGTCGGCAACGCGATCGAGGCGGGCGGGGTTGGCGACCGAAAGGGTTCCGAGCGCTCGTGTGGTCGCACGCCAATCGGCGGCGTTCAACACGGTCACGTGCGCGAAGTCGAGAGAGAGAAGGTTCGCCAAACTCAGCGACGCTAGCTGGACACCGCCCAGTTCGACTGCGCGCCGCAGCTCGTCGAGCCCGAAACCGGGGATCTCGACCATGGTCGACGCCGGGACGAACACCACCGTTCCGCCAGCATCCCCGTCGAGGGCGAGGAGGGTGAACGCGACTGCCGCGCCGCCCTCGTCGAGCTGAACCAGAAGAGCCGACGGTCCAGCCGTCGCCACCGAAGCCACGGCGTCCGCACCGGTGGGAAGAGGCGCTCCATCGTCGGAGCCGCGGAGGCGATCACCGGCGATGACGTACAGGCCCACCAGCGACGCAACGAGAACCACCAGCGGGAGAATCCAACCCGCAGAGCCGCGCCAGGCCATGCCGAGGACCCCGCGGGTGCGCTGGATCGGCGACGGCTTCGGCAGCAGCTGGCGCCGCGAGGGATGCCGCATCTTCGCGTTGTAACGAGACAGCTGGGGCGCGCCATCCCGGGTGCGCCGCCGACGGTTCTGTTCGTCGGTGTCCTGGTCGTAGAGCTGGGGGGTGACCACTCCTCAACGAGAGTAGAGGTCGTGGCGTTGGATGTACGTCACCACGGCCGCCGGAACGAACACATCCAGCGAACGCCCGAGCACCGGCCGCGACCGCAGTTCCGATGAGTTGACGTCGATTCGCGGCATGTCCACGAGCGTGCTCTTCCAGCCAGCGGGCACGGCCGCATCGGACGAACGGGCGACGACGGCCACCTCGACGAGCTCGGCCAACTCGTCCGCCCGATGCCAGGTGTCGAGCCCACTCGCAGCATCGGCGCCCACGATGAGAATGGGCTGGATGGCGGAGTCGGGCAGGTCTTCGATGGTTTCGACGGTGTAGGACGGCCCGCCCCGACGCATCTCGACATCCCAGGCTTCGAGTCCATCGAGACCCTCCACCGCAAGGCGCACCATCGCGAGCCGATGCTCGGCCGCCGTGACGACCCTGTGGCCTGACTTCTGCCAGGGGTCGTTGGCTACCGTCAGCCGCACCTCGTCGAGCCCGAGAGCGTCCCGGCAGCAAACCGCCGCAGCGAGGTGTCCGATGTGTGGGGGATCGAACGTTCCGCCCAAGATCCCGACCCGTCGCGTCACGCCGAGGAGGGTAGTTCGCGAAAGCGATGCCACACTCGGGCCGCTCAAGATCTAAGATGGAGCGACCGATAGACCCCACCTGGTGCTGAAAACAGCATCAACAAGGGGGAAATGCGGAAATCAACCCGGCTTTTTCGGGGCTCGGACCCGAAATTCGACGGTGGATCGATGTGACAAAGGTCACAGTCCCAATGGGAAGCCTTCGTATCCCCCTGGACGTTGAAGGCGACAAGTACACGTGGGCCTTTCGGCTCACGGACGTCCGGGCCTTGCCCGGACCGATGGGCCGGCGGCCCCCTCCGCCGGTGGAGTAAGTCATGAGTGATTCAGTTGGCCAGTACCTCAACGAAATCGGCGCGGTGGCGCTTCTCACCGCCGATGACGAACGGATGCTGGCTCAAGCCATCGAACGCGGACGGGACGCTCGCGAGCGCCTCGAGAGCGACGAGGAGTTGACGCGAGCCGATCGCCGAGCCCTCGATGCTCAGATCGCCGAAGCCGATGCCGCCCGCGACCGGTTCATTCGAGCCAACCTGCGGTTGGTGGTGTCGATCGCCCGGCGGTATCCGCTGCCGGCAGCGATGGAGCTGCTCGACCTGATCCAGGAAGGAAACCTGGGCCTCGAGCACGCCGTGGAGAAGTTCGACTGGCGTCGCGGCTTCAAGTTCTCGACGTACGCGACGTTCTGGATCCGGCAGTCGATCGGTCGGGCCCTCGACCAGAAGGCCAGCCTGATCCGCCTTCCGTCGGATCGGTCCGCTTCGCTACGGGCCGCGCTCCGCCATTCCGGCGGTGACACCGATGCCCTCGACGATGAGAACGCCTGGCTGCAGCGGGTCAGTACCCCGACGTCGCTCGACAAGACCGTCGGCGACGACGGCGACAGTGCCCTTGTGGACCTGATCGCCGACGGAACCCCTGGTCCGGAGCACTATGCGATCGAGACCGACCGCCGAGACATGATCATGGGTCTGCTCGAGCGGCTCGATCCCCGGGCCCGTCATGCCGTGGCGCGTCGCTTCGGCCTCCTCGACGGCGAAACCCACAGCTACCGCGAGGTCGGTGAGGAGCTGGGCGTGACCGCCGAAGCCGCCCGCCGTTTGGTGAAGCGGGCAGTGGACGAGCTCCGCGAGGACGCCCTGGCCATCGTGGCCTAGGCGACGCACAGGCACTGTGGCGTAGCCACGCAAGGGCACAGTCGCCTAGCCGCACAAGGGCACAGTGGCGCAGCCCGGTCCAACCCACGCCGAGTCCCACCGCGCCACCTCTGGCGCGCTCCCACTCGGCG
>CAZVUM010000111.1:0-10581 GCA_964629575.1 uncultured Acidimicrobiales bacterium
GCATTGTCGTCGATGCTGTTCTCATGGAGACCCTCCGTACCGACGGTACTGCGCCGCCGTGCATCAGGCTGCCTTGAGGGGACTGTCAGCTCGTGCCGATCTCGAGCGGGTCGCGAGGTATCAGTGTGGACGCGACTTCCGGCATGATCGCGCTGGCGCGGCTTGGCATCCACTGGCCTGGGGCCTGTGATTATCGAGTGGGCCAGTCGTAGACAGCGAACAACTCGCGGCTGGCTGCGGAGCTCGTGCCCCAGTCGAGCTGAGCATCGGCATCGGCGTGGCTGCGGCGAGAGAACATGCAGCGCAAGAGTTCGTAGCTGCCGCCCGACACAGTGCTGGTTGAGTCATCGGCGGTGAGCTCGAGATCTATGTCGGTGCAGCGGAGATTCACCGGTTCCGCCCCGGCGGCAGCGAGGCGCATGGTCTGCAGCTGGTGGAGTCGAGTCATCGACAGACTGATGTCGTCACCGCTTCGGTGATGATTGCCCTCGATGGTCTCGCGGATGTCATCGAAGTGGGCGCTGAGGTCCGCGAGCGCTGTTCCCGATTCGGGCGTCTGTGCTTCGACCTCGTCCCATTCGGCCAGAAGATCTTCCAGGGTGTGATCTCGTCTCTGCTGCACGCCCGAGTCGGTCCAGCTGTCTCGTTCTGCGATTGCTGCGCTGCGGGCTTGGGTCTCGGGTTCGACGAGCGAGGTCAGCGGCGCGGTGGGGAAGGTGCCGTCGACGAGGCATCTCTGTACGTGGATGTGGTGCGCGAGCGTGTCCTGAAGTGTCCAGTCCGGACATGCTTGACAGATGGTGGCGAGCTGCTCGGCGGTGAGACCGCGGACATAGCTCGCCATGGCCGTCTTGGTGCTCGAGTAGACGTCTTTCTCGCTCACAGCAACTCCCTGGTCTTCCCGCGCACCTTGCCACAGCACGAGCCGGCCTGCCGTCGACGCGGCTCGCAAGCCGGCAGATTCGGATGGGGGGAGGTGTCGTGATCGCCACTCACCGATCTGCCGTTACCGGACGGTGACGTTGGCTCAAGCAGTCGCAGTCGCCAAGCACGGAGTGAAGGGACTTCGATGCGGTGGGTGTTCCGTAGCCGGCGAGGCGATCCTCAACACCGCTGATCGCGTTTCGGCGAGCATCAGGATCGAACAACGACTGCGACCATGGAGGCGATGGTCACGGCCGGAGTGCCCTGCCGACCTCGCCGGGTTGGCGCATGTCGACGGTGCGGGCGCGATCGACGCGGACTGTGACGACCGTTCGCTGTTCGCCGGGGTGGTCCATGCGACGCAGGTCGAGGTCGCCGTACTTGCTGCCGAGGCGATCGGCGAACGCGTAGGCGTCATCAGGCTGCACCGTCGCATGGCCGCGCAGCTCGAGGTATCGGCTCGAGTTCGCGGGGTCGGCGATGTGCAGCGAGACCTTGCTGTTCGCCATCATGTTCTTCGCTTTCTGGCGTGTCTCGTTCACCGAGAGCTCGATGGTCCCGTCCGTGGATGCGAGAAAGCAGACCGTCGACAGTTGGGGGCGCCCCTGAGGGCCGACCGTTGCGAGAACAGCGAATGGTGCTTCCAGCAAGTCATGGTGAGACTTGGGAATCCCTGATGCCTCGGGCTGGGCCTGGCCGTGCGCAGCGGTGGCGCTCACTTGGCTGTCCCGGCGGCGAGAGGTGCTGCTGGGCCTTCGACGTTGAAGAGCTTCGTATAGATACGCCACTTGCCATCAACTGCCAGGAGCAGGAGGGAGTCAACGAACGTCAACCCGAGATAGTCGTCCCGGACTCGTACGCACGCGGTGTCACCGGAGATCTCGATTGAGATGATCTCGAGTCTGGCTGGCTCGCCGCGCTCGCTAGCCGAGGGCTGGGCAGCAGTGAAGTTGGCGAACTCCTCCGCCGTCATCTCGTGGAGGCCGTCTTCGAGGTAGCCGGTGATGGTCGCATTCGGATGGAAGGCCGCGCACGTCTTCGTCGCGTTCGACTCGTGCATGCCTTCGAAGTAGGTCTGGATGGTCTGGCGGATGTCGTCTTCGTTGCTCATTGAGTCCTCCGAGAAGCGTGGGCTGGTGGCGTTGGCAACATGCCTCGCAACGCGCCTCAGGTGGGCCTCAACCCGGTTACAGGGGTGGCGGCGCTGACTGCTTACAGGACCTGGGATCACTACCCCGGGTCTGGCGGAGTGGCTCTGTCATCGCTCCAGCGCCCGACAGAACGCAGATGATCTATGACCTCGCGGACCTCACCGTGCGGGTTCGACGCAACTCGGCGCTCGATCGCTTGCACAGTCCGTGACGGCTCGGTGCCCGTCTCGTCGGCGAGCAGTGTTCGGTAATGCTGGTAGGCGCGTAGCGCGTCTGCCTGACGCCCTTCGCCGGCGAGCGCCTGCAGGAGAAGCCCCACAGTGCGATCGCGATAGGGGTTGGCGGCGACCAGCCTTGTCAACGAGGAGATGGCTTCACCGCTGCGACCCAATGCGACTAACAGTTCGGCGTGTTCTTCTTCTGCGACCAGGCGGAGTTCGTCGAGGCGCGCCGCCTCAGCTGCCGCCCACGACTCGTGGCGGAACTCGTCGAGGGCGTCGCCCCTCCACAACTCGAGAGCGCACTTGAGATCGTGCAGCCGATCCTCCCCAACCCCCGGCTCGGATAGCGCCCGCTCGAACATTGACGCGTCCACGACGGCCTCGACGCGATAGCCCGAACCCTCGGTCACGACAGCGTCATTGCCGATCCTCGAACGCAACCTCGACAGAGCCGTTCGTAGCGCAGAGCCGCTGAGCCCGATTCGCTCGCCAACGGCGGCACCGCGAACGACATTGTCACCGGACGTCGCCAGGGCGGCGAGCAAGCGACGCTGGCGAGAACTACTCAGTTCGACGCGCACGCCGTCAGCACCGACGAACCCGACCGCGCCGAGCACCGAGACTGTCCCACCCTGTGGACGGAGGTCCCATGGTGCGGGTCGGTCTTCATCCTCACGGGGCGAAGCGTCCGGCCCCTCGAGATCGCGTAGGAATTCCAGGACGGCGTCGGTTGACGCCGGCTCGCTGGAGATCATCATGCTGGAGCCCTCGAGGATCACGAGCCGAGATCGCTTCAGGTCACGCGTCAACAACCGCGAATCGGCCAGATGGCTTTCGGGGTCGATCTCGTCGAAGAAGTAGTTGGGTGGCTCGCGCCGCTGAATGATGAGGACCGGACACTCCACGCTCGTGAGCAGACCCGAGACGTCGTCGCCCGTGACCGCGGCAAGTGTTCGGAAGAAGTCGTCGGGTTCCGCAGATTCGAGCAGCTCGGAGAACCATGCGGTCTCGGCGCCCTGCCAACCGGCCAGGCTGACGGCGAACAAGCGAGCAAAGAGCCGCCAGTCGGTTTCCGCGCCGATCGAAAGTAGGCGGCTGCGCGCAGAAGACGCCTGGCCTGCAGTGGCGACCGAGACAGACGGGCTGGACAAGACCAGACCCGAGACTCGATCGGGGTGGGTCGCGGCATAGCGGATGGCGACGGGGGCACCACCGTGAATGCGCAGCGCGACCCGGTCCAAACCGAGGTGGTCCTGTAACGCCAACAGGTCCCGCAGATGGGCCTCCACCGACACGTCGGGCACGTGACCGGTCGACAGTCCGCAGTTGCGCCAATCGAATCGAATGACCGTGTGATGCCGCGCCAGGGCCTCGTACTGCTCGACGAGAGGCGGAAGATTCCATTCATGCTCGAAGTTCGAAAGAGCAGGGCCCGCGAAGGCGTAGAGCAACGGCGATCCCGCACCGAACGACGTGTAGGCCAGCGATACGTCGTCATCAGTATGGACGTATCGGATAGGCGGCAGCAGCACCGAACCATGCTAGGTCCGGCGTCCGAAGCCTGGCGGGCCTCGCCTTGGTAAGGCGCCGGCACGTCTCCCGTAGCAGCAGGGGACGCGAATCGAGACTCCGCAGCAGGCGAAGACCGCCTCGTGAGCCGCGAGAACCGGCAAGACCGGGTGGGTGGAGCTGCGTTGAGTGCCCAAGTGGTTCGTTGTTAGAGGGCGGGTGGCACTCAGTGACGTTCGGAGGCAGGGTTTCGGACGGTCTCGTAGACCGCGGCGACGCTGTTGCCGTAGTCCGCGTCGGCTGTCGCTTGGAAGAGGCTGTGCGCAGCTTCTAGGAAGCTGACGTCTACGCCCTCAGCCCGGCCGAGCTCGATGATGCCGCCCAGATTCTCAATGCCCGACGCCAGTCGCAGGTTCGGCCCGCCATACTCTCCGGCCTCGATCATCTCGGCGAACTCCCCAAACAGCGGCGGAAGCTCACCGCAATACCGAGACACAGCACCGGCAATCACATCGACCGGAGCTCCAGCCGCGTCACCCATCGCGGCCGCCACCACAAACGCCTGAGCCGCCGCGTACAAGAATCCCGCAGAGGCCACCTCGACCGTCGCCGCAGCCGTGTACACCTCGCCGAGGTAACGAACCTCGCCCGCCAACGCATTCAGCAGCTCCGAGGACGCCTCGTATGCGGCAGAGTCACCCGACACCAGAATCTGACATTCGCTCGAACCGATCGCTTGGGGGAACCCAAAGATCGAACCGTCCAGATACCGGCAACCACGCCCGGCCAACAGGGCCGCCACCTCTTGCACCTGTTGAGGAGAGCCCCCACCCAACTGCACCACGACCCGACCCTCAACAGCCGCCCCGGCCTCGTCGAGCAGGTCGAGCGTCACGTCATAGCCCCGAAGACATACCAGCGAAACCGGGCTAGCCACGACCGCGTCGGTGATCGTTCCAGCGAGGCGAGCGCCACCGTCGACCAACGGTGCGGCCTTATCGCTTGTCCGATTCCACACCGTCACGCCATGCCCGGCTGCCAGCAGTGCCTGGGCGAGAGCGGAGCCCATGTTCCCCAAACCAACACACGTGACTGACGACATGGTCCGATCCTGACACAGCGGAACGCACCGCCCGCCCGCAGGCAGCCAACCGAACACGCATCACGCCGCCAGCTCACCCCGGCAAGATGGTGCGGGTCTGAGAGGGTGCCGCGGCGGCCGTCAAGCGTCGTTTGAGTGCGCCGTGAGACGATGTCGGGGTGTCCGCTGAGATCTCACTCCCCTCGGGGACGGTGACATTTCTGTTCACCGACGTTGAGGGGTCAACTGGGTTGTGGGCCGATGATGCCGGGGCGATGTCGGCGTCGCTTCGTGTGCATGACCAGATACTGCGTGAGGGGATCGAGGCCGCAGGTGGGTACGTGTTCACGACGGCCGGGGATGCGTTCTGCGCGGCGTTCGAGCGTGCGTCGGACGCAGTGGGTGCTGCCCGAGCAATGCAGGCGGCGTTGGCCGCGGTGTCCTGGCCGGGCCCTGTGCTGCGGGTCCGGATGGGGGTGCATCTTGGTGAGGCCGAGGAGCGCGGCGGGGACTACTTCGGTCCGGTGGTGAACACGGCTGCGCGTATCGAGTCGGTTGGGCATGGCGGTCAGCTGCTCGTCTCGGATCTGGTGAGGTCAGCGGCAGGTGTGGACGGCGTTGACCTGGGAGAGGTCCGGTTGCGTGATGTGGCAGAGCCGGTGCATCTGTGGCAGGTGGGCGACGGCGACTTCGGTGCTTTGCGGACTGGGCTGGCCCGGTCGAACCTTCCCTCTCCGCCGACCAGCCTCGTTGGCCGTGGCGGCGACATTGTCGAGGTGCAGCGGCTGATGGGCGGGAACCGGTTGGTGACGTTGTCCGCGGTGGGAGGAACGGGCAAGACACGCTTGGCGATCGCTGTCGCGAACGCCGAGTTTGAGCATTGGCCTGCGGGTGTGTGGTTCGTCGACTTGACGTCGATCAGCGACGACAGCGAGTTCTGTGCCCTGTTGGCGAGCGTGGTGGGCATGGAGTTGGGGGGCGGCGATCCGATCGAGGAGCTCGTCGATTTCGTCGCGCCGCAGCCGATGCTGATCGTGCTGGACAACTGCGAGCATGTGGTGGACGCGTGCGCCGACTTCACCGAGGCCCTGATCTCGCGCCAAGGTAACGCCGCCGTGTTGGCGACGAGCCGGGAGTGGCTCGATGTGGATGGCGAGCGCACCTATCTCTTGCGGTCGCTGGACACCGATGGACCAGATGCGCCTGCGGTCCAGTTGTTCGAGCAGCGAGCATCCGCTGTGGACGCGTCCTTTGCTGTCACCGCGTCGAACATCGGTGCGGTCCAGGAGGTGTGTAACCGACTGGATGGGATCCCTCTCGCGATCGAGTTGGCTGCGGCCAGGGTGACGGTGTTGCCGCCGGCGGAGTTGGCTGCTGGTCTCGACGACAGGTTTCGTGTGCTCACGGGGGGTCGGCGGCGTCAGCGGCAACGAACGCTGGAGACCACGATCGATTGGAGCTACGACCTGCTCGATAACACCGAGCGAGACGCCTTCGCGTCTTTGGGGGTGTTCGTTGGGTCCTTCGATCTCGATGCCGCCGCTGCGGTGTGCGGAGTGCCACGCGCCGTTGCTGTCGATCTGGCCGAGGCACTGCTGTCGAAGTCGCTGATCACCGGGGCGTCACAGGGCCGATTCCGTCTTCTGGAGACCCTCAAGGCCTATGCCGAGGATCGCCTCTTCGATCTCGGGATGGCCACCGAGACGCGCGACCGTCATCTCGATCACTTCATCGAGCGAGCGGGTTCACCCAACGATCTCGAGATCGATCCTGCGGCCGACCTGTCACTCGTCGAGGACACCGGCAACCTCCTTGCTGCAGCCGACTGGGCGGAGTCCCAGGGGCGTTGGAGCGACCTGCGTGAGTATCTACAAGCAATCTGGGGATCGTTGCTGCTGCGCAGCGACAGCAACGAGATCATCGCCCGAATCGAGCGCTGCGTCGCACACATCGAGGACCCCGCGGATGCAGCGCAGCTTGACTGGTTGCGCGGCGTCCCGCTGATTCTTATGGCGGAGTGGAGCGCCTATGCGTCGCTGTGTCGGACCCACATGGAACTCGGCGATCCGTATCAGGCAAGCAAGGGCTACTTCGGTCTGTCGACGATTGTGAGCCGTCACGACCCCGACGAGGCCACACGACTCATCAACCAGGGGACCCAACTCAGAGCGGGCAGCGACCGTGACGATCTCGGCTGGGAAGCCGCTATACGGACCAGCGTCGTCACCCTGCATCTCGGTCAGTTCGACGACGCCCGGCAGCAGTCACTCGCCGCGCTCGATGCCGCCGACGCTCTTCCGATCACGCCGTGGGGCGAACACGTCGCTGTCGCCAACCTCGCTGCCGCCGCATGGGCCCTTCACGAACCTGAGTCCATCTTCGAGTTGGTTCCCGAAGCAGAAGATGAGCACATTGCCTACGACCCCGCCCGTATGAGCCAACGCCAGTTCTTCCGTGCTCTGGCAACCATTGCCACCGCACCCGCCAACGAAGCCGCCGCGGCTGTCGAGGCATACGCGCTCACAGCCGGAACAGACCGGTTCGCCCTGGAGCAAAACGACGCACTCGTACTCCTCGCCGTCCTCGCCGAATCCGAAGGCGACCTCGTCACAGCTCGAACACTCCTCATGGACACAGGCACGCCACGCAGCCCCGCCACAGGAGCCGTCGCCCAGGAATGCGCCCGACGCGTCGGAGTCTCCGAGGAGCTCGATGCCGCGTACCAAGCCAACGTCCGCGACCGCCACTGGGCCATCGAACAACCCAAGCAGGCGCTACGAGCCGAGATGCAGCGCCGCGGCTGGGAGTGACACAACACCCGACCACCCCATCCGGTCACCGAGAACACACCGGCAGATGGGGGCGGGTCTGAGGGCGTCATCGGGAGGTAGCCGAGCGTCGTTTGAGTGCGGTGCGCGACCATGGCGGGGTGCCAGCCGTGATCACGCCGCCATCGGGAACGGTTGCGTTCTTGTTCACTGACATCGAGGGTTCGACCCGCTTGTGGGATGAGCACCCGGATCTGATGAGTGCGGCGTTGGAGCGCCACGATGAGTTGTTGCGCACGGCGATCGTGGACAACGGTGGCTATGTGTTCTCCACGGCGGGGGATGCCTTCTCTGCGGCTTTCAGCACTCCGATGATGGCTGTCGAGGCGGCGGTTCAGGCCCAGCGGGCACTTCAGGCTGAAACATGGCCTGCCGCGGCGAGCATTGCTGTCCGGATGGGTTTGCATTTGGGTTCTGCCCAAGAACGCGATGGGGACTACTTCGGTCCAGCGTTGAATCGGGCAGCCCGAGTGATGGGTTTGGCGCACGGCGGGCAGGTCGTGTGCTCGCTCGCGGTTGAGGAGCTCGTACGCGACGGGCTGCCCGCGGGTGTTGGTCTGGTAGATCTGGGCGAACAGACGCTGCGGGGCCTAGAGCGTGGCGAGCGCGTGTTCCAGGTATCGATCGATGGTCTGGTCAATGAGTTCGCGCCCTTGCGCACGTCCTCGGCGAGCACGGGAAACCTCCCGACTCCGGCCACTTCGTTTGTGGGTCGGTCCGAGGACGTGAAGCGGCTGTCGGGTGACGTGGCTGCCGGTTCAGCGCGATTGGTCACGCTGACCGGCGTCGGCGGCGTCGGCAAGACTCGCCTCGCGCTGGAGACGGCATGGGCGCTGACAGATGAGTTCCCCGACGGCGCGTGGCTTGTGGAGTTGGCCTCTGTCGGTGACCCAGCATCGGTGGTGCCAGCGGTCGGTGACGTTGTTGACGCGCGTCCCGCTTCTGGGATGACCATTGAGGACGCGATCGTCGACCAGCTGAGATCGGAACGCTCGCTGCTGGTGTTGGACAACTGTGAACATGTCCTCGATGCCCTGGGCGGCTTCGTGAGTCGGGTGGTGTCACGATGCCCGAGGGTCGCGATCCTGGCGACGAGTCGTGAACCGCTCGGCGTTGATGGTGAGCATGTTCGTGTCATCCGCTCCCTTGACCCGGTCCTCGAAGGGGTGGAGCTGTTTTGTGAGCGGGCAAGCGCAGCCGATGGAGACTTCGATCTTGGCGACGACCGCGACCATGTCGAGGAACTGTGCGCTCGGCTCGATGGAATCCCGTTGGCCATCGAGCTCGCTGCGGCGCGGGTCAGATCCATGGGGCCCCGACAGCTAACGGAGCGGCTCGAGGACCGGTTCCGACTGTTGCGAGCCGGGCGCCGAGGAGGGATTGAGCGGCACCGAACACTGCGCGCCACCGTGGATTGGTCCTACCGGCTCCTTGAGGACGTCGAGAGAACGCTGTTTGACCGGCTCTCAGTGTTCTCTGGTGGTTTCGACTTGGCCGCCGTAGAGGTCGTGTGCTGTGACGACGCGGTCGACGAGCTCGACGTCGTCGACTTCCTGGGCGGCCTTGTTGACAAGTCCCTGGTCACCGCCGAGCGCACAGGGGGCGAGGACCGCTATCGGCTCTTGGAGACCTTGCGTCAATACGGCGAAGAACAGCTCGAGGAGAGTGGCGACCTCGCGCTCCTGCTCGACCGGCGCCTCTCCTACTACCGAAAGGTTGCGACCACAGCACGGGAGAGGTTCGAGGGAACTGAACATCAATCCGGTCGCAGTGCCTTCGAAGCAGAGTGGGACAACCTGCGGGCCGCGCTGCATTGGGCGAATTCCAACAGCGACGGTGACGCAGCCAGCGAGCTGATCGCAGCCAGCTTCAGCTACGCCGAGGCGGCTCAACGCCGAGAACACGGCGAGTGGGCCCGCCGGACCATTGACTACGGCCACGCCGACCCGACCGTGTATGGAGCACTCTCGTTGTGGCTGGTCTACGACGGCGCCTTCGACGACGGCGTCCACGTCGGGCAACAGGGCCTTGCCCTAGCACCATCGCAGAACGACATCTCGGCGCTGAACTGCTGGAAGGGCATCGCCAACGCGCTGCACTGGAGCGGTCGAGTCGACGAAGGCTTCGCGGCAACAGCGATGCAAGCGTCGATCGCGGCTCGCTCGAACGCCTTCGACGAAGCCACGTGCGAAGCCATGCAGGCCATGGCGGCGACATGGGGAGACCGTTCAGCGTCGCCCGAACATCTCCGCAACGCCCGAAGGCTCGCCGACCCACTGGCAAACGCCAGCCTCAACTGCCTCATCGACTACATCGATGCGCGAGTTGCCCACGAGAACGGCCGGCCCGCTGAGGCCGCTGCGCTTCACCTTGAGAACCTGACCCGAAGCGAGGAGTGCGGCAACCGCTGGATCGCCGGGACGTCCGCACTGGCTTTGGCCGTCAGTTCCTCAGCGAGCGGCAACGAGGACCCCGAGCTCTGGTTCGACGCCGTCACCCGCCTGCACAAGAGCCGAAACTGGATGTACCTCTGGGCCCTCCTGGAGACACTCGCACTGAAGTGGGTCACCGGTGAACCCCGCAGGCGCCTCGGGGCCATCCTCGTCGGACATCTCGAAGCCAACCAGAACCGCTACCCACCGCTCGCCGACCAGCGCGAGATCGCACTAAACGAGCTCCGCAGCGATCCCCAAGGCGCACAGTGGATGAACCAAGGCGCGTCGGCACCACGCGACGACATCGTCAGCCTCGTCCTGGAGGAGCTCGCCGACGGCGACCACTCCGCTGGCGCCTAGCCGAAACCGCGCTACTTCCGGCATTGTCGAGTGGCTGCCTTGATGGCCCACATCCGGTTCGTGTGGTGGTTT
>CAZVUM010000112.1:0-1873 GCA_964629575.1 uncultured Acidimicrobiales bacterium
GAAACGGGAGAGCGGCTTGGCGACATCCCGCCGATAGTGGAGGGTCAGCTCGATCTGACCTCGGCGGCGATGATTCTGGAAGACGGAGTCTGGAAGGTCTCCGACGTACAAGGACAGGCGGACGTGTCATGCGACATGGCACCGACACCTCAAGGTCTTCCCGTCGTGTAGTCGCCGCGATAGCGGCGACGGCGGCAGTGTTGGTGGCTGCCGTCGCGCCCGCAGCCGCGCAAGAGGACCCCCCGACGCCGGTACCGATCAACCCGATCCCGATCACGCCCGCCTGCCCCGACACGAGCGGCGGGGGCGCGTCGATCGATCAGCTCGGCGGTGCGGTGCTGGGCACATGCTGGGGCAACACACCCGGGGCTGGACCCGATCGAACTGTCTCGTCCGCGCTCGTTTGGGAGTGGTACGGCTGCGACCAATGGCGGCCATACGCCACGGGTTCCATGGTCACCTCCGTAGTCCCCCACGGCGAACTCCTGATCTCTGACATCGTCGCTCGCGGGCTGGACCCGACCGTCACATACCAGTGGCACACGATCGAATGCACCCACGTACAGCAGGGTGCGGGTCTCGACGGTTCGGACATCATCGAGGTCTGGAACTGGGGATTCCTCGTAATCGGAACCACTCCGCCCGTGGACCCCACGGTCCTCCGCGACGCAGCCGCTGCTCGGATCGACCCTGAGCCCCCGTCCCCGGCGAGCTCGCCGATGTGGGGAGAGGTACCTGCGGTGGTTCACCTGCCGACCTGGCTGTGGCTGACTGACGGCTGGGATCCCATTGAGGAGCAAGAGGCGCGCGGCTTCGTGAACGTCGTCGTCCAAGCGAGACCTGTCGAAACGGTCTGGACGATGGGAGACGGGGCGACTGTCACCTGTACAGGTGGCCCCGGCGTGGTGTGGATACCCGGGCTCGATGACAGCGAGACGTACTGCTCGCACACCTTCACCTCCTCAGCATCGGGCCTGCAGGGGACTGCCACCTTGCACTGGACGTTCCGGTGGTGGCTCAACGGCAACGACATGGGTGACTTCGGCAGCTTCACCCGAGTGACGGCGCTGAGCTTCGACGTCGCCGAGATCCAAGTACTCGAGACCGGAAACTGAAACAGGAACACAAGATGACAAGCACTCTCGACGCCTCACGGCCTCTCACCAGCGGAAACGGTACGCCGGCACGCTCATTCGACCTTGACCCACCAGACACCGGTCCGGGCCGAAGCAGATGGCCGGAGCTCACGTTCGGCCTAGTGATCGTTGGTGTCTTCGCGCTGATCGGCGCGTGGTTCTACTCGAACGCGTCAACCGCCGTCGAGGTGCTGGCCCTGCGGAGTCCCGTCGAGCGGGGGGCGGTAATCGAGAGCTCGGATCTCTCGGTTGTGGAGCTGTCGACTGAGGATGCACTCAACACACTCGCCAGTGACGAGGCAGCGCTCGTCGTCGGCAACATCGCCCTGACTGACCTCACTGCCGGGACACTCGTGACGTCGGATCTCTTTGCCAGCCGACCGGCGATCGCAATCGGCGACGGCATCGTGGGCCTAGCACTCGCACCCGGCCAGTTCCCAACACTGTCGCTTCGACCGGGTGATGCGGTGCGTGTCGTCGAGACGCCCCGTCAGGCTGACGCCGCAACAACGCAGATGGTCCTGGTCGAGACCGCCCGAGTCGTTGATGTGAGCCCGATCGGGGTCCAGGGCCAACTGTTCATCTCCCTTTCGATGAGCACAACCGAGGCCGACGTCGTGTCGGCTGCCGCGTCTCAGGACCGAGTGCGCCTCATCCAAGTCGGGGAGGAGTGAGATGGCGCTGATCTGCTTCATCTCCCAGAAGGGTTCGCCGGGGGCAACAACCACCGCTCTGGC
>CAZVUM010000112.1:1973-8245 GCA_964629575.1 uncultured Acidimicrobiales bacterium
CCCCTTCGGCGGCGTCCTTGCCCTGCGCTATCAGCTGGGAGTCGAGCCCGGCCTGCTGACACTGGCAGCCGCGGTGCGAGCTGGCATCGACAGCGACGATGTGTGGGACCACGCACAAACCCTCCCGGGCGGTCTGCCGGCGATCATCGGACCCGACCGACCCGATCAGGCCAGCGCCGCGTTGACCGCTACCAGCCAGTTACTCGGGTCGGTCCTGTCAAACATGGATGGGGTCGACGTCATCGCCGATATGGGCCGGGTAGCCGCCAACTCGCCGACAACCGAGCTTCTCGATGAAGCCGACCTCGTTGTGATGGTGGCCCGACCAGAGGCCGAGCAGCTCCAGCCCGCAGCACAGCGACTGCTCTCGCTCGGACTGGCCAGCGACCGAGTTGGCTGGGTCCTCATCGGTGATCGCCCCCACCACGCGACCGAGGTCGAGGCAACGTTCGGTGTGCCAGTGGCTGGCGTGCTGGCAGATGACCGGCGCGGAGCAGCGGCGCTCGCCCGGGGAGCCGCACCCGGGACCCTTCGCCGATCGGCCCTTGCGAGGACTGCGTCCGCTCTGGCCAGCAGCATCGCCGATCACATCGGCGCAGGATCTGTGC
This sequence comes from uncultured Acidimicrobiales bacterium, assembly GCA_964629575.1. GTDB lineage: Bacteria > Actinomycetota > Acidimicrobiia > Acidimicrobiales > Poriferisodalaceae > JAYPWI01. Next base: position 2,582 of record CAZVUM010000112.1, read on the forward strand.
AGGACGGTCCGCCCGTCGCACCAGCCGGCGACGTTCAGGCGACGCCGCTGGCCGTTGCAGGGGGGCGACATCATGAGCGCTGATCGCCACATGATCGAAGAGCTGCGCCGCAAGATCGGGGAACGACTCACCCAGCGGATCGCTGATGCCGAGACGGCCGGCTCGGCACCGATCGAGGGCGAGAGTCGTCGCATCCTGGCCCACAAGCTCATCGCAGACGAACTCAGAGCGATCGACGCCAAGGCAATGAGCGCTGGCGAGGTTCTGAGCACGGACGAGACCCGCGCCGAGCTGACTCGCTCAATCATCAACGAGCTGTTCGCTCTCGGCAGGATCCAGCAGTACATCGACGACCCGAGCATCAGCGACATCGCCATCAACGGCTGCGACAACGTATGGCTCACACGACGCAACGGCTACAAGTTCCCAGGCGAACCCGTCGCCGACAGCGACGCACACCTGATCGAGCTGATCCAGACCGCAGCGCGCAGAGGCCGATCCGAACACCGCTGGGACCCAGCAAGCCCACGCCTCGACCTCCAGTTGCCAACCGGTGACCGGCTCAACGCCATCGCCTGGGTGTCCGGTCGGCCCTCGATCTCCATCCGGCGTCACGACTTCGAGATCCACCGTCTGAAACAGCTCATCGACCTCGGGACCATCACCGAGCCACTCCATCACCTACTCGCTGCGATGGTGCTGGCCAGATTCAACATCATCGTCGCCGGGGGTACGGGCGCCGGGAAGACCACCTTCCTGCGCTGCCTCATCAACGAGATCCCACCTGGCGAACGGCTCATCACAGTCGAGGACTCACTCGAAGTCGGCGTCGACCGATTCGCGGAGCTTCATCCCGACCATGTCGATCTCGAGGCCCGCCCCGCGAACGTGGAGGGTGTCGGCGAACTGGGCATGAACGACCTCGCCATCAACGCCCTGCGCATGAACCCCGACCGTCTCATCGTCGGTGAGGTACGGGGCGACGAGGCTCTGACTCTTCTTCTGGCATGCACCCAGGGCAACGACGGCGCGATGTGCACCGTGCACGCCGATTCGTCCGAGGGCGTGTTCGGGCGCCTCCAGATGTATCTGGCCATGACCAGAGAGCGATTCGAACCGGCGGCCGCCAACCTCTTGGTCTCCCAGGGCATCGACGCCATCGTTCACGTTGCCAAGCTCGACGACCACACCCGCGTCGTCACGTCGGTCAGGGAAGTCACCGGCGCCGACGCCGACCTCGTTGTCTCAAACGAGATCTACGGTCCCGATCAAACTGGCCGGGCCGCTCCACGATTCGGGTTCAGCGCCAAACGCCTCGAACGCCTCGAAGCCGCTGGTTTCGATCGGCGCTGGCTCACCCAGACCGGTGACTGGAGGGCCGCCTGATGGCAACGCTCACCTTCGCCGCCATCTGCGCAGGAGTGGGACTCGGCGTCCTTCTAGTCGTCCAGGCGGCGGGAGGACGTCGCGTTCTTCCCGAACTACGTCCATCTGTCGGCGGCGCGCCGATCGAGAGGATCCTCGCCTGGACAGCTGGCGCGACCGTCGGCGCCCTGGTGGTGCTTGCAGTGACTGGATGGCCAGTTGCCGCAGCGGCCACCTTCGGCGGCGTGCTGTACGGGCGCCGCACCCTTGGTGGCAACGCTGAGCGGGCCACAAGCATCGCCAGAACTCAGGCCATCGCCACCTGGACCGAGATGATCCGGGACAACATGGCTGGGGCCGCCGGCCTCGAACAAGCACTGATGGCCACCGGCAGCATCGCCCCTGGACCGATCGAGGGTGAGGTGCGCCGGTTCGCCCGACGCCTGGAGGACATGCCGTTGGCCGACGCCATCGCCCTCCTCGGCGACGAACTCGACCACCCTTCAGCCGACCTGGTGGTGGCGGCGCTGGCCAACGCGGCCCGCATGGAAGGGCGCGACCTTGGGCCTCTGCTGAGCCGACTGGCTGAGTCGATACGAGGCGACGTGCGTATGCGCCTTCGCGTCGAGGTCGGGCGGGCCCGAATCCGAACCTCAGCTCGCATCGTGGTCGGGGTCACCATCTTCACGACCGTGTTCATCTACGTGTTCTCGCGGCAGCTGCTCGACGTCTACGACACAGCCACCGGGCAACTCTGGCTGCTGGTCGTGCTCGCCATCTTCGCCCTGGGCGGATGGATGCTCGGCCACTACTCGAACATCGAGATGCCCGAACGGTTCTCGGCACGCCGCGACCACAGCATCACCACACGAGGGAGCCTGCGATGAGCAACACCTTCGTCGCCATGCTGCTCGGCGCCGGGATCGGGGTCGGAATCTGGATCATCCTGCGCGCTCTGCAGCCACGGCCGCTGCCGCTCGCAACCGCCATCCGCTCGACCCAGCGGCCCGGCCGACCAGTCACCGCAGTCTCCGCCGGGGACGGAGCCGGGCGGGACTTGCCCCAGACCCTGGGCCGGGCCGGATCCCGGCTCATGTCCGCATTCGGGATCGGGCAGAGCGAGGCGCTTAACGCACAGCTCCGCATTCTCGACAAACCGGTCGAACGCCACGCGTACGAAAAACTGCTCGGCGCCACCGCAGGATTTCTACTCCCCAGCCTGCTCTTCGGCGTCCTGGCGATCGGTGGCGTCTCGGCGTCACCCCTGGTCGGCTTCGGCCTCGCTGTGGCCCTGGGCATCGGAGGCTTCTTCTACCCTGATCTCCCACTCGCCGAGCAGGTGGAACGACGACAACAGGCATTCCGCCACGCCCTGTCGAGCTGGCTCGACCTGGTCACCATCATCCTGGCCGGTGGTGGCGGCATCGAATCATCTCTGGCCGGAGCTGCCGACGCATCGGGCGGATGGGCCTTCGAGGAGATCCGCCGAGCGCTGCGACGGGCCGAACTGACCGGTCGCACACCCTGGGACGTCCTCGACGAGCTCGGTGAAACCCTCGGCATCGATGAGCTCCGTGAGCTCGCGGCGTCGGTCAGTCTCGCCGGCGGCAGTGGCGCCAAGATCCGCCAGTCCTTGGCTGCCAAAGCCGACGCCCTTCGCGCACAACAGGCCGCGCAGATCGAAACGAACGCCGAAGCCCGCACCGAGAAGATGATCGTTCCGGTGACCGTGATGATCGTCGGGCTCACCCTGTTCATCGGCTTCGGCGCCGTCGACGCCATCAGCACCGACGGCGGCAGCACCTTCTCCACACCAACCGCCCAGCCCTAGGACCCTCTCGCCCATCTCACACCCGATCCATCAAGGAAAGACAGGAACAACAAATGGAAACCATCAAGGCCTACGTCGAATTCATCCACTTCGCCGTCGAATACAACCTCACGCGCGCTGGCGTCGACGTTCGAGACGAACGGGGTGCCATATCCACCGAGATGGCCGTCGTCATCGCCGCGATGGTCGCGATCGCAGTTGCCGCCGGTGCGATCTTCATCACCAAGGCGCAGTCGAACGCTAACAACATCCCGGACACGGTGCCCGCCCCGGGATGACCCATCCGAGGATTGAACCGACCGTGCGCCATCGACCAAACCGGAACCCGGTCTGGCTTCACGACGACGCGGGGGTGACCTCCACCGAGGTGGCGGTACTCATGCCCGCGATCATCGTCGTGATCATGATGGTCTTCCAGGTCGGGATGTTCTGGCACGCCAAACAATCCGCCGATGTCGCAGCCGAAGAAGCCGTTGAAGCCGCCCAGGTCGCCACCGCCACCGAGACGGACGGCTACGACGGCGCGGCGACGATCCTGAGCCAAGCCGGCAACCTCCGCAACGCGGAGATCACCATCAACCGTGACGACGCAGCCGGGACCGTGACCGTCATCATCACTGGCAACGCACCCTCCATCATCCCGTTCGGCTCCTGGGGCATCACCGCCCAGGCCCAGGGCACGATCGAACGATTCATCCCCGCTGACCAACGATGAGCAGCCGGACCGACGCGGACGAACGGGGCTCGGTATCGGTCGAGTTTGCGATCGTGATGGCCGCGATTCTCCTCGGCTTTGTCGCGTTGGCGATCTACGGCGGCCGAGTCGTGCAAGCCGAAAACGACGTGCGCAGCGCCGCCCATGAAGCGGCCCGAGCCGCCAGTCTCGAAGGCTCCCCTGAAGCAGCCGATGCTGCAGCCCGATCGGTCGCGGTGGCCAACCTCACTCGATCCGGGGTGGCCTGTGGTCCCTCCCCACAAGTCGTCGTCGACCTGTCCCAGTTCGGGCCGGGAGGCCAAGTGAGCGTCACCATCACCTGCACTGCATCCCTCGGCGACGTCGGAAGCCTTGGAGTTGGCGACACGCGAGCGTTCACGGCTTCGGCCACCGAAGTGATCGACCGATTCCGGAGCGGATGAGATGGGCCAACGACACAGAAACGATCGCGGGTCCGCTTCGATACTCATCGCCGCTCTCGGACTGGCACTGCTCATGGCCACCGGTCTCGCCGTGGATGGTGGCCGCAAGCTCGGCGCGCTCTCCGAGGCCCGTGACATCGCCGACAACGCGGCGCGCGCCGGAGCCCAAGCCGTCGACCCTGACGCGTACCGCCAGACCGGAATTCCGACCATCAACCCCAGTGCGGCCACCCAGGCCGCCACTGCCTACCTGGCCTCACAAGGCCACACCGGCACCATCACGGTCGACGGCACGACCGTCACCGTGACCGTCTCCATCACCGTCAACCCCACGTTCCTCCCCGGATCCATGACCGCGACCGCCACCGAGTCAGCCTCCGCGGTCGCCGACACCTGAAAGCCCACATGATTCAGCGACTTTCCGACCTCACCAAAGGCATCCTCGGCCTCGCCGCCACACTGACCCTCCTCGTCGGCGTGCCACTAGCACTGGCCGCGGCGATCGGATGGCCACTGCCGACCGCATGGCCCGACCTGGACACCGTCGGTCGACGCGTCACCGACGGCGACATCCCCGACCCCTTCGTCATCAAGCTCATCGCCACCATCGTCTGGATCGCCTGGGCACAACTCGCCGCAGCAACCCTCGTCGAGTACACCTCGATCCTCCGAGGCAAAGCAGCCACCCGGACCCCTGCGCTCCCCGCCGTCCGACTCCTCGCCGCCAAGCTCGCAACCTGGACCACGCTCATTGTCAGCGCGATCGCACCGATGCGCCCAGCGCTAGCCGCCCCACTCCACCCCGTCGCAGCCGCCATCGTCCCGCCCGTGGCCCAATCAGCGAGCGATCCGGTCCCATCCTTCCTCTTGGACGAGCCAGCGGCGCTGGCGACCGCGAAGTACCGAACCGAGCGGGGGGACACGTGGTGGGACATCGCCGAGACACTGCTCGGCGACGGGATGCGATGGCATGAGATCCGCAACCTCAACCTCGACCGGCCGATGCCAGACGGAACCGTTGTCACCGCACAGACCGACATGGTGAATCCCGGCTGGCACCTCACTGTCCCCGCCGAGAGCCAACTCCCGGCGAACCTCGAGCCAGCAGAAGGCACCGACGCTGGCACCGTTGTTGTCGAACCGGGAGACCACTTCTGGGCAATCGCCGAAGAGACGCTCACCCAAGCCTGGGGCCGTTCACCAACCGACGCTGAAATCGCGCCCTACTGGGTTGAGCTCGTCCAAGCGAACGAGGACCGGCTCCTGCCCCCAGAGGATCCCAACCTCATCTACCCCGACCAGACCTTCGTGCTTCCCGAACCCCCACCGGG
>CAZVUM010000112.1:8345-10159 GCA_964629575.1 uncultured Acidimicrobiales bacterium
CTCGCGTTCCTAGGCGGTGCCCTGCTCTTCACCCTGAGAAGACTCCGACGGATCCAAGCGGCCCGCCGCCGCCCAACCGCCACCATCGACCCGCCCGACGACGAAGCCGCAGCCGTGGAACACCGGATCCGCGCCATTAGCACCGACGGCGAAGACGTCCGCTACCTCGCCGCCGCCAACGCCTACCTCAGCCACAAGCTCGAACACGCCGTCACACCGATCCCATCGATCATCGCGGCCATGGCCGGCGAGTTCGGTCTCGAGTTCCTCCTCGACGAGCCGTGCGAGCCGGTCGACGGCTTCGACGCCTCGACCGAGGACAAAACGGCCTGGCGCCTCCAAGCCGACGTCGACGTGGAAATGATGGAACAGGCGACCGTTGACGACGCCCACCCATTCGCTCCGGCCCTGTGCGTCGCTGGGTCAACCCCTGCCGGATCCATACTCCTCGACCTAGAACAGCTCGCCGCCCTATCGGTGGAAGGAGCAACAGATCAGGTCCTTGAGTTCCAACGCGCACTCATCGCCTCAACCTGTGTCGCCCCCTGGGCAGAGCAGTGCGAAATCGTGACCATCGGGATAGATGGCATCGGTAGCGAACACCTCAGTCGGGCCACCACACCTGACGAACCCGATCCCTGGGCACAACAGCTCGCCACCCGAATGTCGGGGATTGCCAGAAACCTTGACCGAAGCCCGTACGAGGAGCGCATCGCTCACGGCGAGGTCTACTACCCGACCATCGTCTTTATCGGCCCCGATTCCTCACTGGCCGGCATCGCGCAACACCTCGGTCCCGTCGCAGAACTCGCCTACGCGCCGCTGGTCGTGGTCTCCGGCCATGCCCTCGCCGGCGGATATCGCATATCGCTGGCCGACAGTGAGGCCATCCTCGAACCGTTCGGCCTCGCCTTCGAACCCGTCAAACTCCCGGCCGAAGACCTGGCCGCTATCGACCGGCTCGTCGCGAACGCCGCGGAGACTACTGCCAGTCCACCAGCCACCGAATGGGCCGATGAGATCGCCCAAACGGATCGAATCCCATCCAACGGACACAGCCCGCCCGAGACCAGCGACGGAGCGACCTGCGAACCCGAAGTCCGCGACGACGGCGCCGACTTCAATGCCGAGCCAACCCAGGCGACCATCGATGCGATCAATGCGATCCTCGAACCGAAGCCGATCGAAGTCACAATCCTTGGACGACAGGCCTGCATCGCAGGTCTCGGTGGCGACCCAACCCCGAAGATCAAGGCCATCATCGCCTACATGGCGTTCCACCGTGAAGTAGTCGGCCAACGCCTGCGCGACGAATTCTGGCCAGGGTCCGGCAACCGCCAAGCCTGCGACAACGCCATGGTCAAGGCTCGGGCACTCCTCGGAACCACAACCGATGGCACACAGCGCCTCGAGACAGTCCGTGCGACGAACAGCTACCGCATCAGCGACGAGGTCGGACTCGACTGGCAACGAGTCGAAGCACTCATCGCCGCCTCCAAAGACCAGGCACCTGCCGACGAAGCCGCATACCTCGACGCCGCCTGCGAACTCATCGACGGCCACGTCGCAGCCGATGCGCGAGCCGAGCTCTACGGCTGGCTCCTGCGCGACCCGACCACCTACACGATGATTGAAACCGCGCTCGTCGACGCCGCCCATCGGCGCGGTCAGCTCGCCCTTGCCGCGGGTGGCGTGGAGCGAGCGAACTGGGCAGCCCAGAAAGGTCTCGAGATTGTCGAAGGCCAAGAGGCGATGTATCGCATGAAGATGGAAGCTGCATCCGAAGCCGGCGACCTCGACGGCGTCAACGCCGC
>CAZVUM010000113.1:0-9799 GCA_964629575.1 uncultured Acidimicrobiales bacterium
CACGGGTTCGAGTCCCGTCAGCTCCACCATAAAATCCCAGGTCGGAGGGCATACACACTTCCACAAGTTGTGGAAAAGTTGCCAACGTAGCCAGATTGAACGTAGCCTTTTGGCTTCTGGCTACGTCGGCAGGGGTATCCGATGGCGAAGCGTCCCACGGTGCGGTGGAACGAGGGCAAGCAGCGGTGGATGGCGTGGGTTCGCTTCCCTGATGGGTCGCGCCGCAAGGTCGAACGGGTGGAGAAGGCCGACGCTCAGGCCGATCTCGATGCGCTGCTCACGTTGCGAGTCCAGGCCGAGGAACCGGATCCGCCCCAGCGGCGCATGGCGACCTTCGCCGAGGTCATCGAGGCGTGGTTCGCTGCCGACTGCCCGAACGTCGCGCCCTCTCGGAGCTCACGACACGCGCGGGTGAAGTCGCCGAACACGATCGCCAATGCCCGTCAGCTGCTGGGGACGTCGGTGGTCCCGGTGGTCGGTTCGCTCAAGGTCGACCGGACGACCACCCGGCGGCTCGAGGAGCTGTTCGAGTCGATGGTGGAGACACACGCGACGAGCACGATCGATCGGAACTGGAACTACCTGAACCAGGCCTTGCAGCACGGACTGCGGAATCGGACGATCCGGACCAACCCCGCGGCCGATGTGCTGTTGCCCGCGAAGCGTCCGTACAAGCCCCGCAAGAGCTTCACCTTGGAGCAGGCCCGAACGCTTCTCACCGAGGCCATCCCGGCAGACTCCCGACCGGCGATGTGGCTCACCGGGCTGATGTGTGGCCTGCGGCCCGGTGAGCTGGCCGGCCTACGGTGGCCCTTTGTCGACATCGACTCCGACAGTCCGGCCATCGAGATCGCCGAGTCGGCTCTTGAGGTCGCTGACCGCTACGTCGGGCAGGGCGCGCCCAAGACGGCCCGGAGCCGCCGCCGCATGGCACTGCATCCCCTGTTGGTGGCTGCGCTGCGGCGTCATCGGGATGAGCAGCGGCTCCTCGGGCTCTACGACGATGATGGGATCGTGTTCTGCACCGGGAACGGAACGCCCATGACCAAGTCGAACATGCGGCGGGCCTTCCAGAGACTGTGCAAGAACGCGGGCCTCGGCGAGGACTGGACGACCTATGAGCTCCGCCACTCGTTCGTGTCGCTGGTGAGTGATCAGCTCGATGACCTGGTGAAGGTGGCCGATCTGGCCGGACACGTCGATACCCGCACGACCGAGGGCTACCGGCACAACGTGAGGCCGAGCCTTCCTCATGCCGTCGAGGCCTGGAACCAGCTTCTCGAGAGCCACGGATCGCCGGCGGATTCTGGTACCGCATCTCGGTGATCGCTGGTTGGCTTCAGGATGCTGGCACCTTCGGGGTCAAGGGACGGCCGGAGGTCGAGGTGAGGACACGGAGCGGAGCGGAGTCCCGGAGCCGTGCCCTTGACGCCGTTCGGGTTGATCACAATGGGTTGGGCCCCACCCCTTGGGTGGGGCTTGGTCGCGTCTATCTGCTGATGCGGGGGCCGGGGTGTTGGAGGTGGTGCTGGTGCTGTCGTTGTTGGGTGAGGTGGCGGATGGCAGCGTTCACGAGTCCGAGAGACTGAGTGAACGCGGCGGAGCTCTTGTCGGGTCCGTTGCTGTTGGTGAGGTAGTGGGCGGTGTGGTGTTGGTCGAGTTGTCCGGCGGCGTGGTCCCAGGCTCGGGCGAGCTCACCGCCGGCGAGTCGTACACCGAGGGTGTCGGTGATCCGCGCTGGGGCACCGGAGCGGAGTTGGCGGGCGCGGATGGTTGCGTCGTCGTCGAGCCGCGAGGTGATGTCAGTCAGGCGGGTTTCGAGGGTGGGGCGGCGGGTGTTGAGGTTGTGGGCGGCGGTCAGTTGTTGGTCGATGCTGTTGAGCTTGTCGTCGAGGCCGTGGATCTTCGCTTGTAGCTCGCGGATCCGTTCGGGGAGGTGTTCGATGGTGTTTTGGGCGTTGGCGATGCCGGTGTGGTGACCGCGGCGGTGCAGGACCCGGTCGTGTCGAGCCAGATACTGCTGGGCTCGTTCGAGTTGGCGTTGTTCGCGTTCGAGCCAGTCGACCGCCTCGGCGCGGTCGCCCTGGACCATTCGTCGCTCGTTTGGGAGCCAGCGGAGGTCTCGGTCGATGCGGTCGAGGGTGCCGGTGATTTCGGCCTGCTGGGTGTAGAGGTGACGGAGTTCGTGGTCGGGCAGTGTGCCTGGCCGGTGGCGGTTGGCCCCGGCGAGTTCGGCTTGGCGGGCCAACGCTGGTTGGTCGATCCAGCTGCGGGTGGCCGATTCGGTGAACACATCGAGGGCGGTGTGTTCGGCGGTGGTGGTGATGTAGGCGTGGTTGGTGTCGCGGCCTCGGGTGAGGGGAACGTAGAGGCCGCGGACGTCGGTGGGCTGGTCGAGGACGAGGATGGAGTGGTCGACGGTGCGGCCTTGGGTGGCGTGGCTGGTGTGGGCGTAGCCGAGCTCGACGTGCTGTTGGACGTAGTCGGCGGGCAGTCGCACGGTCCCGGAGTGGCCGTGGACGGTGAGATCCCCGTCGCGATGCACTATTTCTATGGTCCAGTGGTCGCGGTTGCAGATCATGAGTCCTTGGTCGGTGTGGAGTTGGCGGTGGTTGCGGCGGGTCACGATCTCATCCGCCACCCACAACTTCTGCCCGCCCACATCAACCGACCGACCGGCGGTGTTGAGGTCCCCGGTGTCGATGCGTCGCTGCTGAGCGGCGGTGTTCAACTCCGAGACGGTCTCGTTGGTGGGCGCGGCGAGCACCACCGATTGGCCCGTTTGGCGGTGGTGCCACCAGGCGTCAATGGCTTCAGCATGCATGCGAGTGCTGGTGCCGCCGTGGAGGCGGCCGTGAGCGTCGTAGATGTCAGCGGCGGTGGGGTCGCCTCTGCGCAGGCGGAGCGAGGCGTTGGCTTCCCAGTCCTGCGTGAAGCGGTGGACTTGGTCGAGTTCGATGGCGCCGTGGGTGTCGATGAGGTGGTTGAACATGCCACCGCGGCCCACAGCGGAGAACTGCATCGGGTCACCCACGAGAACCACCCGCCATCCTTTGGTATCGGCCAGCTGGGCGAGGGTGTGGAGCCGGTCGGTGGGCACCATGGCCGCTTCGTCGACGATCACGGTGGCGCCGGTGGGGAGGTCGTAGCGATGATCGGGCGGCCGCCGCAGGTCGTGTTCGGTGAGCAGCTTGTCGAGGGTGTCGGCAGCGGCGCCGGTTTCGGCGCCGAGCACTTCAGCAGCGGCGGCTGAGGGGGCCACACCGAACACGGCTCGCCCCTGGGCCTGGAACTGGGCCACTGCGGGGGTGAGGGCGGTGGTCTTGCCGGTCCCAGCTGGTCCCACCACCAACACCAGATCGGCGTCGCCTGCAACCGCTGCAGCGGTTTCGGCCTGGGGGCCGGTCAACTCGACCGTGGACCGGGCCGGTGCTTCAGCCGAGTCGGTGCCGATGCGGGTGTTGCGGCGTTCCGCCCAGGCGAGGAGTCGTTCCTCTTGGGCCAGGATCTCGGGAGTGGTGAGCGCCCGGTCGGCCACTGATTCCCAGACCGGCCGCCCATCCCGACGCAGTGGTGCACCGTCAGGGATCGGCCGGGAGATGTCGACACAATGCTGGCGGATGGCGAGATCCGTCATGCCGTCAAGCAGATCGATCACATCCACGTCCCCGAGCACCACGTCGGTGGGCAGAACAGCGGCCAGCTCTCGGGTGAACTCAGCGGGCCGCCAACTGGACTGCTTCTCCGACAACGCGGTGACTGCAGCAGTGATGGTGTCGGTCAAGATCTTGGGGTCGAGGTCCCGTCCTCGGGTTTGGTTGATCGCGTCACGCACCACCCGCTCGGGCCGGTGACCCAGAGCCTCGAGTTGCTCAACCCAACCCGCATGCAAGGAGCCGGCGTCGGCGGGATGCTGCTTGGCGGGACGGGAGTCGATGACGGCTTCGCGTTCGAGTTGCCACCGCTCCCGCGGTGTGGGTTCACGACCCATGGTGTCGATGAACCGGTCGAGTTTCTCGTCGGTTCGGCGCTGCACCGCGGCGGTCCTGGTGGAGAACTCCTCCAGTATCTGCTCGGGCATCTGAGTCATCTCGGCGATCCCGTTCACCGGTTCCTGCCAGCCGACGCCGAGCCGTTCGGTGAGCTGGGCTCGCAGGGTTGAGTGGTAGATCGCGGACAGGGTGCGCTGATCCAACTTCAACGTGCGGGCATCGAGGGCCAGCCAGCGGCCGTCGGGGGAGCGGACCCGGTTGGCGATCACCACATGGGTGTGCAGCTGGGGATCCAAGACCCGGGAGGTGTGCTGACGAAACGCCGCGGCGATGATCCCCTCCGCGTCGATCACCGCGACCTGTCCGTTGATGCGATAGCGGGTATGCGCGTGGGCCTCCACCCACCGCAACATCGCAGCCACGGCGGTGTCGTGCGCGGCGAGCACTTCGGTGCGGACTTGGGGTTCACCGACCGCGAACAGGACCGACACCGACTTGGGGGCCGACGCCGTGACGTCGAACCCCCGCACCGAGGTGTCGTTGTAGGTGCGACCCAGCGGCTCGTCACCCGTCCCATCAGGGGTGAGGCCGGCCATGACCCGCAAGAACTGCTCGTCCACCACCTGGCCTTCGAGGCCGAGGAGTTGGGCGCCGGTGCCGTGCCAGATTCCGGCTGGTTCGCCCGAGTCCAGGTAGTAGGACGGCAACGCTTCCACGTAGTAGGCGCCCGCCTCGGGTCCTTTCAGGGTGGTGACCCGGGCCGTCATCGCTGCCACCTACCGGTTGGGCGGCACGATCTCGCGGCACAGACTGTGCACCCGTCTGTCGTTGCTTGTGGTGGCAGTCGCGAGATGAGCGGTAGAAGCATGGCGGGGTTTCAGGCGCTGAACAGGGGGGACTGTCCGTCGCCGTTGGTCGGGCGACGGCGCTTGGTGCGGTGGATCGGCCTAGGAGCAGGGCCGCCCGGTTCGGTCAGGGCTCGGCGGGCGGCGTCGAGTTCACCAGGCAGAGGGGGTTCGAAGCCGAGCAGTGCCGCGAGGGTGGGGCGGGTCACCGCCACCCGGCGGCCGAGCCGGACGGTGGCCAGCTCACCGCGGGCCACCAGCTCATACGCGGTCGAGCGGCCGATGCCCAACAGCTCGGCGGCCTCGACCACGGTGTAGACCAGTCGCAGATCACCTGACGCCACGACAACCTCCCGACTTCGACCCGGAGATCTGTGATCCCAGAGCCGTATTGCTGCTTGCCCGACTACCTGTGGCCCTGCCGGCGAGACGGGTGGGACACCGGCGACCAGATTCCGTGGATCGGCCCGTGAGCCAACGGGCGCCGCGCAATGCCACCGGTTCCGTTGCCGAATGGAGCGTGCCCATGACCACCCAGGGACACCCCGAGAGCCCGAGCGCGACAACCGAACCGAGTTCGCCTCGGCTACCGGTACCCGGGAAGGGTCCGCGCTACGCCACCATTGGCCTCATCCGCGCGGCCGCCAACCAACTCGACACCACGTCGCCGACCTGGTCACCCAGCTCGCCGATTACCAACACGTTGATCTCACCTGAAGGGTCATCACAGAGCTGGACCCGCTGCCGGGCAGGCGTAGGTGCCCCTGCGGGACCAGTAGATGGCGACCGTGTCGGTGCCGGATGACGGCGCGGGTCCAGTAGATGGGCGGGGTACCGACCAGTAGGTGCCGCGCTTGGGACCAGTAGATGAAGCGCGAGCACACAGCTCACGCCATCCGACCGACGCACGTGGCCGACCACTGTGCGATCGTGACGCGGGATCCCGCAAGAGTCAGGCGCCTGTGGTGGATGCGGGAAACCGCTCGCCGTCGCCGCCGACGAGGTCGCCGGATCGGCCGTCGTGGGACTTGACCGCGAAGCGCGACTCCTCGCTATCTGTCACAGCCCGACGATTGCCCACGCCACTGCCGTTATCGCTCGCTCCGGTCTGCCGGTCGCCCGAGCGCTATCGGTGCAGATCAGCGTGATACCGAGCGGTCTGTTCGGTGCGCGGTCCCCGGCAGTACCGGACGGGTCCAATCGGCTCCTTTGGGCTTGGGTGGTGAGTGATACCGGACGCTTGGGAACCGCTGGTCCGGTACGCCACGAGTCTCACTGTCGAGTGGCGGGTCGAGAACAGAAGCGATGGCAAGGGATGCCTCGCTAGAGTCGGTCGACTGGACCCGCGGGTAGGGGCAGCGATGGACGACATTGAGATAGAAAGCGGCTCCCTCAAGGCACGATCGGTGGGTGTAGGCCAGCCGGTTCTGCTCATCCACGGCGCGTTCGCGCCCGACATCTTCGGCCCGATGATCAAGAACGAGCGACTCGCTGCATACCGTTTCGTCGAGTACCGCAGGCGAGGTCACATCGACAGTGCGGCGAACGTCGAAGGTGAATCGCTCGCCGACTACGCCCGGGACGCTCTGGCGGTTGTCGACCACTATGGCTTGGAACAAGTCGACGTGGTGGGCCACTCCTATGGCGGACGCATCGCTCTCGAAGTGGCGCGGCTGGCGCCGTCGCGTGTTCATACGCTGATCGTTCTCGAACCAGGCGCGCCTCCTGACCTCGAGGTTCCCGATACCTCGGTCAGGAACGGGTTTGTCGAGTCAGCAGCTGCCTACAAGGCGGGCATGCGATCAGAGGCTCTTGACATCGCTCTGGCCGGGGTCGGAGGCCCAAGTTCCCGGGTGGACCTGTCGGCGGTGTTACGCGACGGCTGGTATGACCAAGCTGTGGAGGACCTCGGGGTGTTGTTCAACCACGAACTGCCGGCGCAATGGGGGCTCCGGATGAGTGATCTGGCAGCGATGGGGATGCCGTCATGCGTTGTTCAGGGCGAGCACAGCAAAGCCTTCTTCGCGCAGGTCTGCGCAGCGGTCGCAGAGGAGTTGCCGGACTGTCAGACGGTCACCGCGCCGGGCGCGACGCACTGGCTGCCCGCTGGATGGCCCGACGCCGTAGCTCCGGTGCTCGCCGACTTCTTGGACCAGCATCCGCTCCCCGACTAGCGGCCACACCCACCGCGCCGAATCCGGCAGATGAGGGCGGGTCCGAGGTCCGTCGCGGAAGCCGGTCGGGCGCTGTTTGAGTGCGGTGCGCGACTATGGCGTTGTGGCCGCTGAGATCTCTGCTCCGTCGGGGTTGGTGACGTTCTTGTTCACCGATGTGGAGGGCTCAACGGGCTTGTGGGCGGCTGAGGCTGACGCGATGTCGGCGTCTCTTCTTGTTCACGATGAGGTACTTCGTGGGCGGATAGCGGCTTCGGGTGGCTATGTGTTCACGACCGCCGGCGATTCGTTTTGTGCTGCTTTCGCTCGTCCCTCTGATGCGTTGGCGGCTGCGGAGAAGATCCAGGCGGAGCTGGCTCGAGTCGCGTGGCCAGGGCCACAGTTACGCGTGCGTATGGGGCTGCACCTGGGTGAGGCGGTGGAGCGAGGTGGCGACTATTTCGGGCCCGCTGTGAACACAGCGGCTCGTGTTGAAGCCGCCGGCCACGGCGGGCAGATCCTCATGACCGAGGCGGTGCGTCTCGCTGCTGGGGTCGAGGCGACTGATCTTGGCGTGCACGAATTGCGTGATGTCGGTGAGCCGCTGCGGCTCTACCAATTCGGGGGCGGAAGGTTCGGAGCCTTGCGCGTCGCGAGCGTGAGCTCGACGAATCTACCCGCGGCGGTGACGAGCCTCGTCGGTCGGGCTGACGACGTGCAAGCGGTTCGCACCGCTCTGCTGTCGAGCAGGTTGGTGACGCTGACGGCCGGCGGCGGGATTGGCAAGACCCGCCTCGCGGTCGCGGTCGGTGAGCTCGAGCTACCGGAGCGGGAGGACGGTGTGTGGTTCGCAGATCTCACACCGCTCGCGGACGGAGCTCAGGTGGCCACCGCCGTCGCTGAGGGTTTGGGTTTGAGCCTCTATGTGGGGGATGTGGTCGGTCAGATCGGGGACTACCTCGCCGACAAGGATCTGTTGCTGGTTATCGACAACTGCGAACACGTTCTCGACGAGGTCGCAGATCTGGTCGAGGAGCTCATCAGGCGTCCGGGTCGTTACGCGATCTTGGCCACGAGCCGGGAGCCACTCGATGTGGAAGGCGAGGTCGGCATTGGGGTGCGACCGTTGTCGACTAACGACGAGAGCAGCGCGGTCGAGTTGTTTCGGCAGAGGGCAGAGGCCGTGGATGCCCGGTTCTCCCTGAGCGGTGGGAACCGCGACGCGGTGTCGGAGTTGTGCCGGCGGCTCGACGGTGTGCCGTTGGCCATCGAGCTGGCCGCCGCGCGCAGCGCTGCAATGTCTCCTCGGGAGTTGTTGGCCGGGATCGAGGACCGCTTCCAATTGCTGCACGGAGGTCGTCGCCGTCAACGACAGCGGACTCTGGAGGCCACTCTGGACTGGAGTTACGAGCTCCTCGACCACGAGGAGCAGAGGCTCTTCCGGGCGCTGGGTGTCTTCGTCGGAACATTCGATGCCGACGCGGCGGGG
The DNA here is from genome assembly GCA_964629575.1 of uncultured Acidimicrobiales bacterium. Taxonomy (GTDB): domain Bacteria; phylum Actinomycetota; class Acidimicrobiia; order Acidimicrobiales; family Poriferisodalaceae; genus JAYPWI01. Next base: position 8,480 of record CAZVUM010000113.1, read on the forward strand.
TCGGTGATCGACGACGACGAGGGTTCCGCGCGCCGGTTGATGGAGTCGCTCATCGCGAAGTCACTCGTCATTCGCGAGGAGATCAGTGGACTCTCGAGATATCGATTGTTCGAGACCACCGCTGCCTATGCGGAGCGCCGCCTTTCCGATGCGGGTGAAGCAGCGGCGGTCCGCGGCAGGCATCTGGGCCACTTTCTAGAGATCGCCCGTCAGTATCCCGCTGCGATGGAGGCCGATCTCGGTGCCCGTGGTGCAATACGGAACGACAAGGCCAATCTGGTCGCGGCGATCGACTGGGCTGGATCCACGGACCGCTGGCCCATGGCGGCAGAGCTGCTGCTCCGGGTGTTCGCGGTGTTCTTCGCCCACCCCGCTGAGGGCATCGAGCTGGGCCAGCGATGCGTTGATGCCGTTGACGACACCGACCTCACGCTCCCGTTGACATCGGGCCTCTACACCCTCCACCTGCTCGTGTCGGACATAGCGTCTGCGCGTGCGTGTCTGCGACGCCTACGCGAGTCCCGGACACCCCTGCACCAAACCTACGGCTACGGCTACCTGGCGGTCTTGCGTGCCGGGGCGAACCCGGCCGGCGCGAGCGAGGTACTAGCGCGCGCGTTCAAATGCGCTGAACGGATTGAGACCGGGAGCGAAGCGGCCACTGCGGCGACGGCGATGTGCCACCAGGCAGCCGCATCGATAGCGATGCTGCGACTCGACCCCGACGCCGCGCTCGAACTCAATGCCCAGTCGATCGAACTGCACGAGCAACTCGACTACCGATCGGACTCCTACGCACATGCCGTCATGAACTCTGCTGTCTGCGCTCTCATGACCGGCGACCCCGACAAAGCTGTCGAGTCGGCCGACCTCTACCACCAGCTTTCCCCGGCGTTCGGCACTGGCAACGAGATCCGGGCCCTCGCCTACGTCGCCCAAGGAGACTTCCAGCAGGCCACCACAATGGCGAGAGTCCATGCGCGCGCCGCAGTCACCGGGCGGTTCCCACTCCAAGCAAGCGACACGATCCTCGTCCTGGCCTCCCTGGCCGACGCTGAGCAGGAGGAAGGCGCAGCGCGTGAGTTCCTCCTCGGGATGGGTCTCTGCCGAACCCTCGAACTCAGCGCGTACGCCCGACACCTCGCAGAGACACTCGGGGTCCGTGAGGAGTTCGACCGTAGCCAGAGAGAAATTCTCGCCGCTCCCGATGAGCTCGTCGGCCGTGCAGCCGCCGCCGATATAGCGACCCTTCAGCAAGAGATGCAACGTCGAGACTGGAGCTGACCGCCACCCGTCGGTTCTCAACTCCCACTCCCGGCA
>CAZVUM010000114.1:0-9754 GCA_964629575.1 uncultured Acidimicrobiales bacterium
TATGACCCATCGTGCCAACATTCACATGCGGCTTCGTCCGCTCAAACTTCTCCTTGGCCATGGCCAATATCTCCTGTGACAGCCCGGCACGTGCGGGACGCGGAAGCGGCACCACCCCATGTGGTGCCGTTGACCTCGGAACCCTTCCGAGGGAGTAGCGGGACCGGGGTTCGAACCCGGGACCTCACGATTATGAGCCGTGCGCTCTGACCAACTGAGCTATCCCGCCGCGCACGCGAACGCGCGCAGAGCCCCGTGCCGGAATCGAACCGGCGACACCAGCCTTACCATGGCTGTGCTCTACCGACTGAGCTAACGGGGCCAACCCGTGCACAGGCGCGCCTGTGCCGATCGGCCAGCATAGCGAACGACTTCGCCGACCCGACAAACCAATTCCGCAGCGACGGCACAGCTGAGGCCTCGAGGTCCCGTGCTCGGGCGTTGACGTGCCCGAGCGGTACCGTGGCCCGGATGCAGGTGCGCCTGGCCGAGCAGCGCGATTCCGGCGCGATCGCGGAGATCTACAACACCGAGGTCACCACAGGGGTGGCGACGTTCGACCTCGTGCCGCGCACCCTCGAGGACCAGCGCGAGTGGCTGCGAGCCCGAAGTGGCGCGCATCCCTGCGTGGTCGCCGAGGACGAGGACGGCACGATCGTGGGGTGGGCCTGCCTCAGCCAGTACCGGAACCGCCCCGCGTACGCCACCAGCGTCGAGAACAGCGTCTACGTCCACAGCGACCATCAAGGCCGTGGGATCGGCGACCTCTTGTTGGGAGAGCTGGTTCGCCTCGCCGACGAGCACGGCTTCCACGCGATCTTCGCCCGGGTCGCAGGGGACAACCCCGCCTCAGTGGCATTACACGCGAAACACGGCTTCGACATGATCGGCGTTGAGCGAGAGGTGGGGCGCAAGTTCGGCCGCTGGCTCGACGTCACCATGATGCAGCGGCTCACGCCTCACCGGGGAGGATGACGACCCGACTGGGATCGAAGTCGAACCGCAGCGTCTCACCCGGCTGGGGCGCTCGTTCGGCATCGAACGCCAGGTCGAGCTCCACGTCTAGGACAAGGACTCGACACCGGATCACGTCGCCTGCGAACCGCCGCGAGACCATGTCCGCCGCGAGAGCCCCGGAGGGGTCGAGCCGCAATGCGTCGCTGCGGATCACGCAGACGACAGCGCCGTCGTCCCGATCGGTCGGCACCTCGCCGAAGGGAAGGGCGACCTTTCCTCCTTGGGCTCGCGCGGGGAGCACGTTGGAGGCGCCCAGGAAACGGGCGACGAACTCATCCAGCGGTTTCTGCCACAAGTCGACGGGCTGTCCCACCTGGACGAAGCATCCGTCCCGCATCACCGCGAGGCGGTCGGCGATCGTCAGGGCCTCGTCCTGATCGTGCGTCACGTAGAGAACGGTCGTCCCCAGCTCGCTGAACAACCGTCGCAACTCCCCCACCAGTTGGTCGCGCAGCCCTCGATCGAGGGCGCCCAGCGGCTCGTCGAGGAGGAGCAGGCGTGGATCCGGAGCCAGGGCTCGGGCGAGCGCGACCCGCTGCTGTTCGCCTCCCGAGAGCTCATCGGTCGAGCGATGTGAGAGTCCCTCGAGCCCGACGAGTTCGAGCATCTCCTGCACACGCTCTGTGATCGCGTCCTTCGACCAGCCGGCCATGCGCAGCCCGAAGCCGACGTTCGCCGCCACGTCCGCGTGAGGGAACAAGGCATGGTCCTGGAACATCAGCCCAAAGTTGCGGCGGTGGACCGGCACGTCGACGATCGACTCGCCATCCCACGCGACGTCGCCGGCGTGTGGCGTCACCAGTCCGGTGATGGCGCGGAGCAGGGTCGACTTCCCGCAACCGCTGGGTCCGAGAACGCAGAGCACCTCGCCGCGGCCGACGTCCAACGAAACGCCGTCGACCGCGACGACATCGGCGCCGAAGCCGACGCGAACGTCGCGCACGGACAGGCCAAGGCTCACCATTCGCCGAACTCCCCGAGCCGGAAACGATCGATGGCCAGGACGACCACGGCAGTGAGCACCATCAAGATCACGCTCATGGCCATCGCCTGGCCGAGGTTCGAAGCTCCGGGCTGGCCGAGGAACCTGAAGATCGCCGTCGGAATCGTCGGATACTGGGGGCGAGCGATGAACGACGTGGCGCCGAACTCCCCCAGAGAGACGGCGAAGGCGAACCCGCCGGCCACGATCAGCGAACGGCTGACGATCGGAAGATCCACTTCCCGGAACACTCTCGCCGGCGAGGCGCCCAGGACCTGAGCAGCCGAACGCAGCCGCTCATCGACGCTGCGGAGCGCGGGCACGACAATGCGGATCACGAAGGGCACGCCGACGAGGGCGTGCGCGATCGGTACCAACCACGCTGATGTACGCAGATCGAGCGGCGGCGAATCCAGCGCGATCAGAAAGCCGAAGCCGACCGTTGCGGCCGATGTGCCCAGCGGGAGCATCAAGCTCGTGTCGAGTGCCCGAGCGAGTCGACCATGCCCTCGCGCGATCGCAACGGCAGCCAAGCCCCCGACCGTCAGTGCGATGGCCGTGGCGCCGAATCCGAACCTCAGGGAGTTGAAGACCGCATCGATCGGCTCGACGAACGATGTCGTCCCACGGCGGCTCTCGTCCAAGGCGTCGTAGTGGGCCAGGCCCCAACCGTCCCCCACCCGAAGCGATCGCCAGACGAGCACCAGTAGCGGCGCCACGACCAGGATGAGCGTGACCCCCACGACCGATCCGACGAGGAGTCGGTCACGTGCGTTCGCCAGCTGCCGTCGTCGCTGACCGGCCGACCGCACGCGTTGGGATCCCTCGTATCGCTGTTGAAGCCGTCGTTGGACCACCAGGAGGAGGACCACCGACAGCATCTGCACCATGGCGAGCACAGCCGCAACGTCGAGGTTGAGGTACCGAACCGTCTGGAAATACGTCTCGGATTCGAGCGTCGACAGCCCCGGACCGCCGAGTATCAGAACAACGCCGAACGAGGTGAACGTGAACAGGAACACGATCGCCGACGCAGCGGCCAGGGACGGCACGAGTCGGGGCAGCGTCACCGACCAGAACGCTCGAAGACGGTTGGCTCCGAGGACCCGAGCCGCTTCTTCGGGCCCAGGATGAAGCTGGCCCCACGCACCCCCGACGGTTCGAATCACCACCGACACGTTGAAGAACACATGCGCGGCGAGCACGGCCCAGATCGTTTGGCGGAGATCCCATCCGAGCGGCCCCGCCGGACCGAACAGAACCAGAAAGGCAGTGCCCACGACGACCGTGGGAAGCACAAACGGCACGGTGACGAGGGCCCGAAACAGCCGGCGACCCCTGAACTCGAAGTGGCTCACCACATATGCGCCCGGAAGCCCCAGGGCGATGGTCAGCCCCGTCGACACCACCGCCTGCCACAGGGTGAACCAGCCGATTTCGCGCATGAACGGATCGGCGACAACGTCTCCGAACACGGACAGGTCGAGTTGACCATCGACATTGAGGCCGCGCCACAGGATCGACGCGACCGGCCAGGCAAAGAAGAGCGCGAAGAAGCCGAGCGGGACAGCCGCGACCGCGAGCGTCGCCCCGCGGGACATCCGCGAGGGCGCCGCCGCGTTCGTCAACGCAGCACGATCTCGGTCCACTCCTCGATCCAGCGCTCGCGGTTGGCCTCGATATCAGCAGGGTCGAGAGCCTTGGAGTTGGTGGGCACCACGGTGTGGTCGATGAACTCCTGCGGGATGGCCGCGTTCTCGTTGGCGGGGAACACGAACATGTTCAGCGGGATGTCTTCCTGTAGCGGCACCGATAGCAGAAAGTCGACGAGCTGGCGAGCCGCCGACTCGTGCTCGGTGCCATCGAGGACACCGACAAACTCCACCTGGCGGAAGCAGCTGGCCTCGACGACGGCGGTGGGTGCCTCGTCGATGGGCGGGTCCGCGAAGATCACCTCGGCGGGAGGACTCGAGGCGTAGCTGACGACGAGCGGTCGATCTCCGCCACCGCCCACGGTGAAGTCGCCGTAGTAGGCCTCGCTCCAACCGGCCTGCACCGCGACGTCGTTGGCGCGCAGGTCCGACCAGTAGTCCCGCCAGGTGTAGTCACCTTCTTCGCCGAACTCTTCGATCGTGGCCAGTAGGAAGGCAAGGCCAGGCGAGGAGGTGGCGGGATTCTGAACGACGAGCTGTCCCTCATACGCCGCATCCGTCAGATCCGCGAGGTCCGACGGCGGCGTGGCGTCGCCGTACGCCGCGACGTCGTAGTTGAGACAGACATCACCGAAGTCCACCGGGAGGAGCTGGTACGTCGGGTCGAGCTCGAGCTCGTCGGGAATCTCGGCAAGGAGAGGCGACTCGTAGGCGCTGAAGATCTCGGCGTTCACTGCGCGGGACAGGAAGGTGTTGTCGACGCCGAAGAAGACGTCACCGAGAGGGTTGCCCTTCGAGAGGATCGACTGGTTGAGGGCCTCGCCCGCATCTCCGGCCGGCAGCAGTTCGACGGTGATCCCGGTGTCCTCGGTGAACTGGAGGAGCAGGTCCTCTGTCACGAAGAACGAGTCGTGGCTCACAAGGGTGACCGTCACGGGGTCGGATTCCTCAGCCGGTGTGGCGTCGTCACCATCGGATCCGCACGCGGCGGCGAGGGTTGCTGTCGCGACCAACGCGACGACAGTGCGAAACGCACGATTCATGAGAACTCCCTTCGCTGGCATTACCCAGGCAGGTTCGAGGGGTCGGTGACAGGCGGTCACCCTCTCAGCCCGGCGCTTCCGAGCTCCCCTGTGATGTGTTGTGCCGACGACGCTACCCCGACGGCGAGCCGGGCACCATCACCTCAGGTCGCGACGCTCCGGCACTTCAGCTCGCGAGGCTCAGGCGACGGCGCCGCGGATGCCCGAGAACATGGCCACTTTCCAGCCATCACCACGGTTCTGCAGGATGTAGAAGGACTGAATCGACTCGATGATCGAATCGTCCTCCCGATGTCGCGTTCCCTCGATGGTGACATGGGCGCGCGTCGGCTCGACGTGGGTGATGGTGGTCGTCGTGTTCGGGTGGTGGAAGTCAGTGTGTGTCCGGAGCTTCACGGGGTCGAACGGGTAGCGATCACGAACCTGGACGTCGTCCTCGGTGACGTAGATCACCGGTATGTGGCACAGGGCCTGGAGGTCGTCGCGGGTACCGCCGGCGAACGCCCTGTTGTAGGCGGCCATCGCATCCAGGACCTCGGCTTCGAGGCGGGTGCGCGTTACGTCGTCGATGGGCACGGGAAGACTCCAGCTGTCAGATGGCGATGTCGTACAGCGTGTAGTCGCGCAGCACGCTCTCGATGGTCTCGGGACCGTACCGGTACTCGTCCTCGATGTCGGCGAAGGGCGCGTAGCGGTAGCGGCGCTCGTTCGGACGAGCTTGATGGCGGGCGTCGAGCGCCACCTGAACCACGGCGGACCGACGACGGATGTGCTCCTCGTCGTACACCTTGACGCGGCCACCCTTGTTCTCGTCGAGCGTGATGTTGAGACCGCCCGCCACGCCCAACACCGACGAGTGGGGGTAGAACCCGAAGGTGATGGACACGCGGGGATCCGGCGAGGTGTTTGCGAACGAGCCGTGCAGCATCTGGCGGCTCACGATCGTGACGTCACCGGCCTCGGTGAGGAGGGGGACGGCGTCGGGCAGCCGGTCGCTTCCGCCGTTCTCGGCGACGCGCGAGACGATGTCGATCCGACCCTCGGCATGGCTGCCGGGAACCACCCACAAGGCGTTCGCAGGCGTCGTCGGATAGAGCTGCACCTGGAAGTTGAAGCCGTGGATGCCGGGATTCCAGTTGGGACTGTCCCAATGCGTCGCACCGTCCTGGTGCCACGACACCGAGCCACCGACGCCGGGCTTCTTCACGAAGATGGCGTCGTTGTATGGCACGAAGTCGGGTCCGTTGATGGCCTCGGCGATGCTCAAGATGTCGGGGTGGCCGTAGAGACGCAGAGCAGCGGGCATCGAGGTGCACATCTGCAGGATCAGGTGGACGACGTGCTCTGGCGTGTCGCCTTCGGGTGCCGGTTCGGCCATCTTCGTCGGGTGCCGGCCGCTGAGCAGGTTGGTGCCGCCCCACGGGTCCGAGAGCGGCTTGATGAAGATGAAGGGCTGAATGGGGTAGTCGACACCGAGTGCAGGGCGGCCGTGAGCATCGGTGTCGGAGTCCGGTGATGTGGGAGCGCGTTCGAGTGTGTCCTCGATGGCGGCGCGGAGCTCTGTCACCTCGTCGTCGTCGACAACGCCTTCGAAGATGTAGAAGCCGAGCTTCCCGTACGCATCGATGATGTCGGAGTGCAGCTTGCCGCCGTCGTCGAAGCGGACGGGCCCACGGTTCCCCAGCCCGCGTACGTGTTCGGCTCGATCCTCGACGTAGTTCGCCATGTCTGCGGCGTGATCGGCTGCGGTGAGTGTCATCGGGTGCCCCTCTCTTCCCGAGATGAGCAAAAGGTTAGCGATACGAGCAAGGTGAGCGCTGAGCCAACGGGCTGACAACCAAGCAGTGAGATGGACGCGGCAGTGAACACCGGCCGAGGAGGGAGCAACCAAGCGAGGAGCACGCGGCTCGGCCTCCGTGGCCGGAACGGCCCAAGCGGAGCGGAAAACACAGCCTCCGTGGCCAGAACGGCCCAAGCGGAGCGGGAGCGATCTGGCGAGCAGGGCCGCAGGCGCCCCGCGCCGAGGACGCAGCGCAGCCAGCGATTAGAAGTGCCAGGGGAATCCGCTGAAGTCCTGGTCGCGCTTTTCGAGGAAGGCGTCTCGCCCTTCGACGGCTTCGTCGGTTCCGTAGGCGAGGCGGGTGGCTTCACCGGCGAAGACCTGCTGGCCGATGAGGCCGTCGTCGACGAGGTTGAGGGCGAACTTGGCCATGCGTTGACCGGTGGGCGACTTGCGGTTGACCTCGGCCGCCCATTCGAGTGCGACGTTCTCGAGGTCGGCGTGGTCGATCACCCGGTTGACATCGCCCATGTGGAACCGTTCCTCGGCGGTGTAGTCCTGTCCGAGGAAGAAGATCTCGCGGGCGAACTTCTGTCCGATCTGCTTGGCGAGGTAGGCCGACCCGAATCCACCGTCGAAGCTGGCCACGTCGGTGTCGGTCTGCTTGAACCTTGCGTGTTCGCGCGACGCCAGGGTGAGGTCGGATGTCGCGTGCAGCGAGTGTCCGCCGCCGGCCGCCCAACCGGGAACGACGCAGATGACGACTTTGGGCATCATGCGGATCAGTCGCTGGCATTCGAGGATGTGGAGCCGGCCGACCTGGGCCGGATCGATCGTGTCGGAGGTTTCGCCCTCGGCGTACTTGTAGCCGTCCTTGCCGCGGATCCGCTGGTCGCCGCCCGAGCAGAACGCCCACACGCCATCTTTGGGGGACGGCCCGTTGCCAGTGAGAAGAACGCAGCCGACATCGGTGCTCATGCGGGCATGGTCGAGGGCCCGGTAGAGCTCGTCGACGGTGTGGGGGCGGAAGGCGTTGCGGATGTCGGGCCGGTCGAACGCGATCCTGACCGTGCCCTGGTCGACGGCACGGTGGTAGGTGATGTCCGTGAAGTCGAACCCTTCGATTTCTCGCCAACGCGACGGGTCGAACAGCTCGGAGACGTTGGGCAACGCGGACATGTGTGCTCCCCGGTTCGGTGGACCGAGGCAGCCTAGCGAGGGGTCACGCCGGCACGAGTCGGCGGATCTCACCGTTCAGCCCGACCGCGTAGAGGTCGCCGTTCAGGTCGGTTCCGAATTGGACGACCTGCGTGGCCGAGACGCCGAGCGCCGCGACTTCTCTGACGACGCCGCCAGACTGACGAAGCCCCCAGATCGTTCCGGTGCAGAAGTCGCCGAAGAGGTAGGCGCCCGCCAGGTCGGTGATGGGACCGTGGTAGACGACTCCGCCGGTGACCGAGCACCCGGCGCTGTGCGCGTACGTGTGAATCGGCGGCGCAGCCCCCGGAGCGGGCACGTCGGCGAAGAACGCGTTGCCCTCGAAGCGCTTCCAGCCGTGGTTGATTCCCTTGGTTCCGGCGGCCTCGCGGTCGATCTCCTCCCACGACCCTTGACCGACGTCACCGATCCAGAGGTCACCGGTCGCCGGGTCGATGCTGAATCGCCACGGGTTGCGAAGCCCGTAGGACCAGATTTCGGGACGCACGCCGCCCACCCCGACGAAGGGGTTGTCGGCGGGGATGGTGTAGGGCTGGCCGCCGCCGGGCGTGGGATTGATTCGGTAGATGGTGCCGAGGAGGTTGGCGCGGTTCTGGGCGTTGTTTCCGGGGTCGCCACCGCTGCCGCCGTCGCCGCTCGATGCCCACACAATGCCGTCCGAGGTCACGTGGACATCGCCGCCGTTGTGGTTTCCGAACGGCTGACTGATCTCGAGCAGGAATCGTCGGGCGGGCGGGCCCACGGCGAGGTCGTACTCCACGAGCTCGACGTTGCCGCCGAGGTCGGTGTGGTTGAGATAGATCTTCGTGCCGTCGGGCGAGAAGTCGAAGCCGAGGAGGCCCCGTTCCGAGCTCGTGGTGGTGAGCGAGGTCAGGTCGATGAGGGTCGAGCGGACCCCGTCAGCGATTCGGACCTGGATGATGCGGCCGGGTCGTTCGGCGACGTAGAGGTGTGCAGGGTCCCCTGGGCGGGCCCTGATCGCCATCGGTTGATCGAAGAAGCCGAAGGTCTCCCATCCGACATCGGCGTCGCCGATCGGCGGCGGGTCAGCGGCGGGCGGACCGGGGATCGGGGCACCGAAGCGCGCCGCCAGGCCCGATTGTTGGAGCTGGCCTACCCGTGTCACGAGCCAATGGCCGTCGCCTTGTGGTCTCGTGGCCCCCGTGGAGAAGGTGACCCCCCGTTCGGCGACCGATCCGATGAACGGCGCGTCCCCGAAGTCGAATTCGCCGCCATCTTGTGCAAGGAGGCGGTACCCGAGTCCCGATGGGCTGGCTGCCACGCCCATTACCGGCTGGTTGAGCACGACGGCTCCCATCGAGCCGAGGAACGGTGCACCGCCGAACGCGAAGACTCCCCCGTCGCTGGCCGCCATCCAGTAGCCGTTCCCCGAGGGCGTCACCGCGATCCCCACGATCGGCGCATTCAGAGCAATGCCGCCCGTCGACCCGAAGAACCCCGCATCACCAAAGGCGAACACTCCACCATCACGGCCCACCAACCAATAGCCGTTCCCCGAGGGAGTCACCGCGATCCCCACGATCGGCGCATTCAGAGCAATGCCGCCCGTCGACCCGAAGAACCCCGCATCACCAAAGGCGAACACTCCACCATCACGGCCCACCAACCAATAGCCGTTCCCCGAGGGAGTCACCGCGATCCCCACGACCGGCGCATTCAGCGACGCACCGCTGAGATCACCGTGGTGCGCGATGGACCCATAGGCCCACACGACGCCGTCGGACTCGGCGATCACGTAGCCTTCGCCGTCCGGCGCGCTCGCCATCGCCGAGACATCGATCGGGATCGCGGCCCGGGCGGGGTCGGTGGTGATCAGGACGGCCAGGGCCGCGAAGAGCGCGAACACGACAATGGCGGGCCATCGACGCCGGATCACCGAGGCACCACGCAGAATTCGTTGCCTTCAGGGTCCCGCATCAGCCTGTGGTGCTGGCCGCCATGGCCCGAGTCTGCACGATCGGACGTTCACCGCGACCGCGCGATCCGCCCCGAGACCCGCGAAAACAGGAAATGGGGTCAGACACGGGTCTGACCCCTAGTG
>CAZVUM010000115.1:0-1447 GCA_964629575.1 uncultured Acidimicrobiales bacterium
CCGTTGGCGGTCACCGTCGGCCACGTCGACACGCAGGGCGTCGACGAGCTGTTCGCCAACTTCACCGGGTCGACGGTCGATCGAGTGATCGCCGGCCTGACGAACGGCGGCTCGAACGGCAGCGCGGGCGCACCGACCGGCGAGCTCGACGAACCCGGCGGCCTCGACGCGGTCGCCTCCGGGACGATCGACGAGATCAACGCCCGCTTCGTGTCCGAGGGCTGGACGGACGGCCACCCCGTGATTCCGCCCACGCACGACCGCGTCGAGGCCTTCCTCGCCGACTCCGGCCACGACCCGTGGAAGACCCTGGGCATCGCGACGTCCTCCGGACGCGACATCACCGTGTGGTCGATCGCGGTCAACGCTGTGATGGCAGGGTGCCGGCCGGAGCATCTTCCGGTCCTGCTGGCGATGGCGGAGATCCTCGCCGACCCGGCATATGGCGCCGAACACAGCGGCAACACGACCGGCGCCGACGCGCTCGCCATCGTGAGCGGCCCCAACACCGCCAAGCTCGGCTTCAACAACGGTGTCGGGGCGATGCGGGAGGGCACGCGCGCCAACACCGCCGTCGCCCGATGGCTGCGGCTCTACCTTCGCAACGTGTTCGGGTTCACCGCCGACGAGCACGACAAGGCGACATTCGGCAACCCGGCCCGAATGGTCCTCGCCGAGGACATGGCGTGCCTGGAGGAGATCGGTTGGGAGCCGCTGGCCGCCGCGTTCGGCGGCGAGAGCGAGAACGACTGGGTCACCATGGCTCGCCTCAACAGCGGGACGATCATCGGCAGCGTCTTCGGGTCGACGCCCCAGGAGATGGTCGGCTATCTCGGCAACGGTCTCGCCCGAACGGCAGCCTGGGACCTGAGTCACCTGTACGGGCTCGGCCACGACCAGTTCTCACCGCTGCTCGTCCTGTCGCCGATTCTTGCGAGAACGGTCGCACGCAACGGTTGGTCCAAGGCCGACCTTCAAGCGGCGCTGTTCGAAACCGCCCGCATCCCCGCCTCCACGTTCGAGAAGCTCATCGGCGAGTGGAGCAACATCACAGCCGGCCGGCGCACCCTCGTCGACATCGTGGCCGAGGGCGGCCTCCCGGAGGTCTTCGCCGAATCCGACGACCCCGCTCGCCTGGTTCCGCTGGTCACCCGCCCCGAACAGCTGCTGATCGCCGTCGCCGGCGACCCCAACCGCACCAACGCCTACGCCTTCAGCAACGACGGCCCGCACGGTTGGTGGACCACCAAGCGGGTCGACCACGCACTCGCCAGCGACCTCGTGTGCCGCGTTCCGGGCACGTGACAGCGCGTGCCTTCTGTTTCGGGGCGCCCCCGCTCGCGCTGACGCGTGTGTGACGTACCCAAAAGGGAAAGGGCGCGCTGTCAGGTACCCGGTTCGGGGGTGAGGCCGTCGAAGGGGCCCATGGCGAGCGCCCCTCCGTCGA
>CAZVUM010000115.1:1547-9703 GCA_964629575.1 uncultured Acidimicrobiales bacterium
CGAAGCCGGCGTCGCCCACTGCCCTGCGCCCGTCAGCTGAACGCGATGCCGCTGTAGCCGTCGGCAGCGACAGCGTCGACCTTGGCCACGTAGCGGGGCGAGCCACCGAAGTACGCCTGATACCGAACGGTGCCTTCCTGGTGGCCGGCGACGTTTGAGTTGTAGCCGGTGAACCAGCCCTTGCTCCGACGGAAGAGCATGCGCTCGTGTGCTCGCACGACCTCCTCGACCCACTCGGCCTCGGCAGCCTCTTCGGCTTCGATGCGCGTGGTGCCGGACTCCAGGGCGTGCGATACGAGACCCGTGATCCAGTCGACGCCGTTCTCGATCGCCCGCGGGAAGTTGGTCGAACCGGAGACGCTCTGCGGCCCGGCGACCATCAGCAGGTTGGGGAACCCGGCCGACAGCACGCCAAGGTAGGTGCTGGGGCCCGCGCTCCACTTCTCGCCCAGCTTCTGGCCGCCGACCCCTTCGATCCGAATCCGGTCGTAGCCGCCGGTGATGGCGTCGAAACCGGTGGCGTAGACGATCAGGTCGAGCTCGTATTCGGCAGCCGTCGTCTGGATGCCAGCGGCCGTGAAGCGTTCGATCGGCGTCTCGGAGAGGTCGACGAGACTCACGTTGTCGCGGTTGTACGCCTCGAAGTACTTGGTCTCGAGCGGGAGTCGCTGCAGACCGAAGCCGTGGTCCTTGGGGATCAGCTTCTCCGCCACCTCGGGGTCGTCGACCCGACCCCGGATGCGATCAGCGATGTAGCCGGACAACTCCGCGTTGGCTTCCTCGTCGAAGAAGATCTCTGCGTAGTTGCCTGCGAGGACGGCGAAACCCGGCTGCTCGTACAGCTCGTCCCACAGCGCCTGCCGCTCCTCGGGTGTCGCGTCCCAGAAGCCCCACCTCGGGACGTGCTCAAAGCCGCCGGGCGAGGCGGCGCAGTTGGCGAAGATCTCGTCGTACCTGGCACGGATCTGCGCCATCTCGGCGTCGTCGATCGGTGCATTGTTGAGCGGCGTGCTCCAGTTGGGTCGCCGCTGGAAGACGGTGAGCTCGTCCACCTTGTCGGCGATCTCGGCGATCACCTGGATCCCGGTCGCGCCGGTTCCGATGACCCCGACCCGCTTCCCCTCCAGCGACACCGGTTCGCTCGGCCAGTGGTACGTGTGCCAGGCGTCGCCCTCGAAGTCGTCCATGCCCGGGTACGTCGGAAGGGTCGGCGACGACAGAGGGCCCACGCTTGCGATCACGAAGCGGGCGGCGACGCTGCGCCCACCGCTCACCTGCAGCGACCACAGGCACTCGTCGTCGTCCCACGTCATCGCCTCGACTCGACAGCCGAAGCGCATGTGGCGTCGCAGATCGAACTTGTCAGCGACGTGGTTGAGGTACTTCAGGTTCTCCGGCTGCGCCGAGAACCGCTCCTTCCAATGCCATTCATCGAGCAGTTCCTGGGAGAACGAATACCCGTAGGTGTAGCTCTCGGAGTCGAAACGGGCCCCCGGGTAGCGATTGCGGTACCAGGTGCCACCGAGGTCGTCGTCGGCCTCCAGCACGATCGCGTCGATGCCGAGATCGGTCAGGCACTTGATCTGGTAGATCCCCGAGACGCCGGCGCCCAGCACCACCACGTCATGGACATCACGCTCATTCAGCACATCAGTCATCGGAGCCAGCGTAGGTGGCCCAGCGGCCGACTCACCCGCCGAGGAAGGCGACGGTCTCGATGTTGAGCTGTCCGGCGAGGCCCGCTGTGCGGTGAACCGCTCCCGCGCGCCACTCGTCGGACGTCGACATGTCGAACAGAGCGCGCCGATTCGGGTACTTCGCGATGGCCACCTCGTCCCACAGCTCCTCGACCTGTCCGAGCGCGAGGAACGTCACGTCGGAGGCGAACACCAGCTCGCCTCCGTAGTCGCCGATGATCTGCCTGACGACGTTGCCGTACAGCTGGTACGCCTCGTATCCGGTCAGATCGGTCTCGCGTCCGTCCTCGTATTCGGCCTTGTTCTTGAACTTGAGCAGATTGACCATGTAGATCGGCCCATCGGGACCAGGCTCCAGCATCTCCTCGATGCGCTCCTGGCTGGTGGGCATGACCTCGTTCGTGACCTCCATGGGTCACCTCCTTGTGTTCACGCTCGGATTCACGATCCGATGAAGTCGATCAGGATCTGGGCCAGCTCGGGTCCGCTGTCTTCCTGGAGGAAGTGGGCTGCCCCCTCGACGGTCGTGTGAGCCTGCCCCTCGGTCCCGGGCACCCCGTTCAGGAACGCCGCTTCGCCTCCCGCGGTGACCGGGTCGCTGTCGCTGAAGCAGCAGAGGAAGGGCTTGTCGAACGATTCGAGCACGCCCCACGCCTCACGGTTCGCCGGCACCTCGGGGTCGTCTGGGGACGTGGGGACGAAGGTGGGCCAGATCCGGGCTCCCGCCTTGTAGACATCGTCGGGAAACGGTGCGTCGTATGCGGCGATCACCTCGGCAGGTAGTTCGGTGGCCGAGCCGCCGTTCACGATGTTGCCGATCGGGAACACCGGCGATGTCTGGCTGAACTTCTGCCAGTTGAGAAAGGCCTCGCTGGGCGGGTTGTCGCCCGTCGGCATGCCGGTGTTGGCCACCGCGACCCGGGCGAAACGCTCCGGCGCCGCGGTCACCAGCCGCAGACCGATCAACCCACCCCAGTCCTGCCCGAAGAATGTCGCGTCCCGCAGGTCGAGCACATCGAACACCAGCTCCGACATCCAGGCCACATGGCGGGCGTAGCTGTAGTCGGAGGTCTCTGCAGGCTTGTCGCTCCGGCCGAAGCCCACCTGGTCTGGTACGACCACCCGGTGCCCAGCGGCCACCAGCGGCGGGATCATGTGACGGTAGAGATATCCCCACGAGGGCTCTCCATGGAGGAGGAGCACCGGCGCGGCGTCGGCCGGACCCTCGTCGACGTAGTGGACCCGGAGCGAACCGCCGTCGCCGTCGGAGATCTCGGCGTATCTGGGCTCGAATGACCATCCGGGGAGGTCGGCGAACTGCTCGTCGGGGGTACGCAGGGTCTTCATCGGTGACCGGCTTTCACTGGCGGGACATTTCGGTTCGGGCTGTTGCCTGTTGGTCCGCGGCGCTGCGGGCGCCGCGCTGGATTTCGACGGCGTGCAGGACTCCGCCGAACTCGAACGGGACGTCGTATCTGGACGACACGGCCGAACCGTGGTCCTGCCCGACGCTGGCCCCGATCGAGCTGATCATGCGCATGAGGAACGGCAGCTCTGCGCTCCCGCACTCCTCGCCGTCGATGCGAAGCGTCACCGAGCCGGTTGTGCGGTCAGTGCGCTGGATCGTGACGCCGAGGGTGCTGTCGCCCGCGGGAACGGCGAGGTCCGACTCCACCACCACGTGCTCGTCGAACGCGTTGTAGTCCACGACGAGCCGGTCGTTCTGAACGAACACCGACATGCCGGAGTTCTCGTTGCCGGTGGCGTACAGCACGCCCTCGTCACCCGACTCTCGCGTGACCTGGGCAGTCAGCTCCCACGAGCGGCCACCTGGCGACGGAGCGGCCTGGGCGGGGATGGGCGACATCGGCGGCCGGTACCGGTAGCGCATATGCGTGGGATGCGGTGAGTGGTCGTCGAGGCGGGCGGCGAACAGCTCGATCGTGCGATCGTCGAGCGGCAGCACGCCGTGGACTTCGGCCTCTTCCCACCACAGCTCGATCATTTCGGCGAGCTTGTCGGGCTGGGTAGCTGCGAGGTCGTTGCATTCGGACCGATCGACCGCGAGGTCGTAGAGCTCCCACACGTCGTCGTCGAAGGAGTCGCCCTTGTTGTGCCTGGTCACCGCTTTCCACCAGTGGTCCCCCTGCTGGGCCACGATGGCGCGGGAGCCGAACTGCTCGAAGTACTGCAGAGTGTTGGCCGCAGGCGCCTCGGAGTCGGCGATGACCGAAGCGAACGAGCGGCCGGTGACAGGCATCTGTTCGAACCCACCGAACTCGGCCGGAGGTGCGACCCCCAGCAGCTCGTAGACGGTCGGAGCGATGTCGGAGACGTTGGTGAACTGATGCCGCAGCGAGCCGCGCTCGGCCTCGGCGATTCCCGCCGGCCAGTGAACGACGAGCGGCACGTGGACCCCGCCCTCGTGCGTGTTCTGCTTGTACCACTTGAACGGCGTGTTGCCCGCCTGCGCCCACCCCCACGGATAGTTCGTGTGGCTGTGGGGCCCGCCGATGTCGTCGAGCGAGTCGATGAGCACGTCGGGCGAGTCGAACACGCCGTTGAAGAACTTCATCTCGTGCATCACGCCGAAGGGGCCGCCCTCCTGGGACGCCCCGTTATCGGCCAGCACGACGAGGATCGTGTTGTCGAGGAGCCCCATACTCCGCAACCCATCGACGAGCCGTCCGATCTGGTCGTCGGTGTGGTCGAGGAACGCGGCGAATGCTTCCTGCAGTCTGGCGGCGACCTTCCGGTGGTTCTCGGGAAGCTCCTCCCAGGCCTCGACGCCGGGATTGCGGGGCGCCAGCTGCGTCCCTTCGGGCGTCACCCCGAGCTCGAGCTGGCGGGCGTACCAGCGGTCGCGGATCTCGTCCCAGCCCTCGTCGTAGCGGCCCCGGTACTTGTCGAGGTAGGCCTGCGGCGCCTGGTGCGGCGCATGAGTGGCACCGAAGGGCAGGTACGCGAAGAACGGTCTGTCGGGGCGGATCCCGACGCTGTCGTTGATCATCCGAAGGAGCTGATCGACGAGGTCCTCGCTCAGGTGGTACCCGTCCTCGGGTCGGCCCGGCGGGTCGACGTGGTGGTTGTCGATAACCAGCTCGGGGTGGAACTGGTCGGTCTCTCCTTCGAGGAATCCGTAGAACCGATCGAAGCCGCGGGCCAGGGGCCACTGGTCGAAGGGACCTGCGGCGGAGATCTCGTTGGTGGGTGCGAGGTGCCACTTGCCGGCGCAGAACGTGGCATACCCCTCCGCTCCGAGGACCTCGGGAAGCGTCGCCGCGTGGTTGGAGACGTGCCCCAGCTGGTGGGGGAACCCGGTCTGGTGGTTCGAGACCGAACGCATTCCCACGGCGTGCTGCGATCGTCCGGTGAGCAGGGCGGCCCGGGTCGGCGAGCACAGCGGTGTCACGTGGAAGTTGGTGAATCGCACACCATCGGCGGCGAGCGCGTCGATGTTGGACGTGTCGATGTCGGAGCCGTAGCACCCGAACTGCGAGAACCCGGTGTCGTCGAGAAGGACCACGACGACGTTGGGGGCGTTCTCGGGTGGATGCGGCCGCGACGGAAAGTCGGGCTCGGACTCCTCGAGGGTGCGGCCTATCCGGCCGTCGAAACCGGGGGCGGGCGTCGCTGTCACTGGGGTCCTCAGATCTCGATCGTTGTGAGGTCGTCGCCGATGATCACCTCGCCGTCGAAGGACTGCTGGGCGAACTCGATCCACTCCGGGTACTGGTCCGGGGTCGGCGCTGGGACCATGTGCGTGAGGACGAGTCGTTTGGCACCCACCCGAGCTGCGGTCTCGGCCGCTTCGTGGACACCGGAGTGATAGTCGAGGATGTCGCGGAACATCTCGACGGGACTCAGCTCGACGATCTCCTTGCGGATCACGGTCTGGACGTAGGCGTCGACGCCGGCGGCCAGCTCGTCGACCCCCTCGCACGGAATCGTGTCGCCGGCCAGGGCAGCGGTCGAACCGTCATGCTCGAGCCGGTACCCGAGCGTCGGCTTCACGGGGGCGTGAACCGTCGCCGCGGCTGTGATCGAAACCTCGTTGACCTCGAAGGTGTCACCCGGCTGCAGCTCAGTCACGTCGACCCTGGGACCCTCGGTCAGAGGCTCGTGGTGGGCGATGCGGTAGCCGATGTCGGGTTCGAGCGCGTGCATCTGCCGCTCCACGAACTGCGCGATCCCCGGAGGCCCGTAGATACGCAGCGTTCCGTTGCCCTGGCTCATCACCCAGTGGGTGGTGATGACGTCGTTGAGATCGCAGACGTGATCGCTGTGCAGGTGGGTGACGAGGACCGCTTCGAGGAAGGGTGGCATCGAGCCGGCCCCGGCCATCCGCATCACCACCCCGCGACCGGCGTCGACGAGAACGTGAGTGTCGCCCGCCTTCACGAGGGTCGACGGGCCGGCCCGGTTGGCATCGGGAAGCGGCGAACCCGTTCCCGTCAGCACGATCTCCACGTCAGCCCGTCCCTTCCCCGACCAACAGTCGGTGCCCCAGGAGCCGGTCGCAACGTAGCAGATTGTGCCAGTCTCCGTGCCACTTGTTCATCACTCGCCCGCCGACCCGCCGAGAAGTGCGGTGAGCCCCGCGCGAAGAGCCGCCTCCACCTCGGGCACAGAAAGCTGCCGGTGGCGTCGCAGCACCTCGATGGAGTCCAGTTGCGTCAGTACGTCGCCCGCGGCGACCACGGCATCCCTCTCCACACTCCGTAGCCCGCGCAGCTCGGGGGCGAACTGCCGCTCGAACTGCGCTCGCAGGTCGTCGCGAGCACGAGCCAGCTGGTCACGCACGCGGGCGTTGCGACCGGCGTTGTGCAGGGTCGCGCGAAAAGCGGGGCCCGCCTCCTCGTACACGGCCAGCCGCATGCTCACAAGAGCCTCGATCCGACGTTCGAGGGGCCCCTGCCCGATCGCGGGCAGATGAGCGATCGGCTCGATCCGGGCCCGGTGGTGGCGCACCGCGGCGTCATGCAGGGCTTCGGGGTCGGCGAAGTAGCGGTACAGCGACCGCAGCGAGAGGCCAGAGCGCTGCGCCACCTGCTCCATGGAGGGGAACAGCGAATCCTCGGCGAACATGGTCAAGACGACATCGAGAACGGCGTCGATGTTGCGCTGCCTGCGGGCAACGCGGCCGTCCAGGGCGACCTGCTCGTCGATGAGGCCCGGTCCGGTCTCCGTCATCTCGTGCACTCTACTGCCTGTCTGTCTGGCAGTAGCTCACCTGGCAGACTGAGCGCACACCATGAGGAGATGCCGATGGACGCACTGCACGCACTGCGAAGCAAGAGAGACACGCGCAGCTACACCGACGCGCCGATCGACGACGACACTCTGGCCACCGTGCTCGACGCAGCGCGCATGGCCGGCTCCGCCAAGAATGCCCAGCCGGTTCGGCTCGTGGTGGTGACCGATCAGGCTGCCAAAGCGGGCCTCACCGCAGCGGGGGACTTCGCGGCATGGATCGACCAGGCGCCCGTCGTGATCGTTGCCACCGTGCGAGCTGACGCCGGCCCTCGTCAGCTCTACGACGTGGGGCGACACACCCAGAACCTCATGGTGGCTGCGCACGCCCTGGGCCTCGCCACCTGCCCGGTCACGATCCACCACCACGACGTCGCCCGCGACCTCCTCGGCATCCCCGAGGACATCGTTCCCGCGATGATCGTGACCCTGGGATGGCCACCGGCCGGCGAGGCGGCGCCCTCGCCGATCGCAGGACCGCGGGTGCCCCTCGGCGACTACGTGAGCCACGGCGGCTGGTGAGCGAACCCGGCCGCTGAGCGGGATCAGTCGGCTGGGGTGTGGGTACCGAGGAGGTCGGTGGTCTCGATGAGTCGTGAGTCCGCCAGTGCCGCAGCGCGGATCGGCGCGATGGCCTGGTAGTCCGGGTCGGCCAGCATCTCCACGAACTGCCGCCGGGTCGGGTAGCGGACCAGGATCATCGCATCCCACTCCTCGCCGTCTTCCACGATGACCCCTGCCCCGACGCGGCCCATGTAGACCGGCTCGCCGCCGAAGCGGGGGTTCAGCTGGGCGAACTTGCGCCCGTACTCGCCGTAGGCGTCTCGGCCCGACATCCCATCGACGCCATGACCCGTCTCAGCGGTGTCGCGGTAGCGCAGGAGGTTCAGCATGAACACCGGCTGGTCGGGATCGCGTTGGGCCATGTCGGCCAGTCGTTCCGGGTCGGCGTGCACGGGCATGGCAGCTCCTCAACTGGGCGTTGGGCCTCGAACGTAGCCTCGTCTCACCCAGTTGACTCCCTCTTGCGGGCCTTGAACTCGTCGTGGGCCTCGACGCTGCCGTCGTGGAAGGTCCCGGACCACTTGTCGAGCGGAAGCAACAGCATCCCGTAGTTCACCTCGAAGTAGCGGTGATGGAGGTTGTGGAACGCGAGAACGTGACGACGAACGGCGACCCGGGGATCACCACGAACACGAACGGGAG
>CAZVUM010000116.1:0-9611 GCA_964629575.1 uncultured Acidimicrobiales bacterium
TCGGTCGTGGACGATCTGGCGATTCCGGCAGCACTTCAGATCTGTGCGCGTCACCACGCCACGCTGCTGTATCTGCGGGTCGGCGATGCAGCGGTGCTGGCTCGTCCGACACGCCTGGCCAAAGCCCTCGGCCGCCTGATCACCTGACGTCCTGCTTCTGGGCGCAGCAGGGCATGTCACTCCCCGTTTCGGGAGCACCAGCGCTCGGATTCCGGGCGCTCACGCGCCCAGAACCAGGGTCGTGTGGTGTGGGGAAGCGGTCAGCCGGCGAGGCTCTCGCCGGTCTGGGGGTCGCCGGCGAGGCTTTCGAGGCGGCTGAGCCAGGTGCTCTTCTCGGCGAGCGACGCCAGGTACGCGGCGCGGCTTCGACGCCCGGGAGCGTCGGTGGGGACCTCCTCGACGGAGTCGTACAGGGTGGCGAAGTACGAACGCATCGCGTTCACTGCTTCGGCGCGGATCTGGCTGACCCGAGCTTCGGTGACACCGAGCGATTCGGCGATCGACTGCAGCATTTCGCCCTGGAGGTAATAGCGATGAATCACATCGCGCTGCAGATCGGGCAGTTCCTGGATCGCAGTGCTCAGGGTCCCGAGAACCTCTCGATTGGAGAGCGTCTCTTCGGGGATGCGGTCGGCGCTTCGTTCCTCGATGCGTTCGCCGAGGCTGACCCGTTCGGGGTCCTCCTGGTCGAGGTGAAGCAATGAGGATGTCATCGCGGCGGCGCGTCGGTTCTGCAGTTCTTCGATGTCGATTCCGATGAGCTCGCTCAGCTCGTCGTCGGTGGGTTTGCGGCCCTCGGCGACCTCGAAGCGATCCTCCGCCGTGTGCACCTCTCGCATGCGGCGGCGCAGCGACCGAACGGCCCAATCCCGCTTGCGGGTGGAGTCGATGATGGCGCCGCGGATGCGGATCGTGGCGTACCGATTGAACGGGATGCCGGTCTCGGGGCGATAGCTCCTGCTGGCCTCGACCAGCCCCGTGGCGCCCGCCGACCAGAGCTCGGCTCTGTCGACGTGGCGGGGGTAGCGCATCGCAACTTGGTTGACGATCTGCTGCACCAGCTCGATGTGTTCGGCCGCGAGATCGTTGGCATCGTCCAATTCCGACGCCGCTCGTCGACGTTCACGCACTCGCTGATTCATCGTCACCGCCCTCCCTTGACCGGGGCTGAGTCCCGGAGCCGGATCTGTCACCTCCCCGTCGTTCGTGGCGCGCCGCGGAAAAGCGGTTTGTCACTGGGGGCAGTGGGGGTCGATAGGCCAGTGTGGCGAACTTCGGGATCGGAACGGGGGATGCGGTGCCGAACAACCGCGGCATGCAATGCTGTGCACGGCCCATCGGGCTCTTGGGCGGACAGTGAGATTTCTTCGAGAAAACTCCTTGAGCGCGGTTCCATCCGGTCGACAGACCCCGCGAGGGAACCCGTTCGGCGGGTAGAGGAGACACCAACATGGCCGAAATGGACACCGATCGGCAGATCGAGACACTCGAAGCGGAGCTCGAAGACGCCCGCGCGGAGATCAACCAGCTCCGTCTGCAGCTCCATGTGTTCACGAGCACCGATGCGATCACCGGGTTGGCGAACCGCAATGGGCTTCTCGACTCGCTCCAGGGAGCGATCGACCGCCAGCAACGGATGAGCGAGCCGTACTGCGTGGTGTTCCTGCGCTTTCCCCAGCTCGCGGGGCTGTTCGAGGCACATCACGAGGACGACTACGAGGAAGCGGTCCGCCACCTCGGCGCGATTGTCGCAGCCGGTCTGCGAACCGTCGACCGTGTCGGCCGTCTCGATGAGACGACGTTCGTCGCCGTGCTCACCAACTGCCCGGGTGAGCACATTTCGATCGTGATCGAACGCTCGCTCTCGTCGATCCGCGCCCTTCCCCTGTCGGTGGGCGCTGCGGAATACGCGCTCGACCCCGCCGTCGTCGCACTTCTGAGTGGCGATGAAGTGGCTGCCGGCGCGGAGGTGGTCCTTTCCCGCGGTATGCAGCTGATCGCCGAGGCCGCGGTGGGCGAGGATCTCGTCATCGGGCTCTGATCACCACGCCCGACAGCGATGTGAGGTGGGGCTGATCCAGCCGAAACCCTGAAGCGCACCCGCGTCGCGCCGACCGGCAGGGGGTGAGCGCCTTCACGACCGACGTCGCGGTCAATGCCCAGATCGTGGTCGGTCTCGAACTCCGGGCCACCGTGCAGCTGTCCAGCGGTCGGCCGGACCTCGCGGCCGGCTTCCTACAACTCGCGGCCGACGTCGCCAACCGCAACCACCCCGGCTGGTTCGTCTCGCCCGCCCTCGAGCTGATGGTTCTCGATCTGGGTCTGACACTCGACGCTGACGGGCCGGGGGTCGACCCGCTCGGTCCGATCGTTCACGTTCTCGCCGATGAGGCCGCTGTGGTCATCCACTCGGCACGAGAGTGGTGGCGCCTCGACACTGACGCCCGGCTACTCGCGTTGCCCGACCGAGCGACGGGGCCGCTGGACGCGGCCGCCGAATTGCGCGCCCAGATGGCAGGGGCCTCGTTGGTCGTCGTCCACGGCTCGGGCGCCGCGCTCGCGCCCCTCATCGCTCTTGCCGGTTGGGCCACCCGGCCGCCCGCCGTGTTCATCGAGGCGGACCGGCTCGCGTTCTGGTGTGGCATCGGGGTCTTTGACGGGGTCATTCACCAATCCACGACCGCTGTCGCCCTCGCTGCCGAGCGGCGGTGCCTTCCCACCGGCCGAAGCGTGCTCGTCGAACCGCACGAACGAGCCGTAGCCGAGGAGTTGCGCGAGATTCTGCGACTTGCCCGCGAGCACATCACCGGATGGCCCTCCCCGCGTCCGCCGACTGCTCTTCTCCCTGCGGTGCCTTCCCTCATCGATCAGAGGGTGTTGATGCAACAGATCGAGCAGGAACGCTCCGACGGCGTGCCTGGCGCGCTTCGCCGCTGGCAAGTTCCGGCCGAGATCACGTCGAGGCCGGGGTGGGTCGTGCTCGCGCGCAACTCAGACGGTGCTCTCACCACCATTCGCGACTTGCTCGCTCGTGACCCCAACGTCTTCCCCGATGTGGTGGTGGTCGACATGAACGGCCGCGGTGAGCTCAACGGAATCGCCGAAGAACTGGCGGGGGTCCTCGAGCTCATCCAACCCGATCGCAAGATCGATGTGGACTCAGCGATCGAGCTCGGCGTGCGTCAGCTGGTGAGCGACAACATTCTCATCACCACCGACGGTGCTGGGGCCGACGCCATTCTCGTCGCCGAGCTGGATCTGCATGTACGTGCGGGAATCGACGCCATTGGAGTGAGCGGCCTCCCGGACGGCGAGAGATGTGAGATGCGCAGGCACCCGCGTCACGTCGGCTGGCCCGTTGCCTCCGTGCTCGGGCATCCGGCAGGAGGAGCCGTTCGGCCGCCGGCAGAGTCGGATGCAAAGGGAACAGGTGTTCGAGGAACATCAGAGATCACCGAAAATCGCGAAGAGTTGTTCCACACTGACTCGGAAGTCCCCGTGGGGCCTTCGGATCCGGAGCAGTGATCCGCGAACGGATTCGACGACTTGGTCGAAAGTAGGCAGTCAATGAGAATGCTCGTCATCGGTCATGGATCGCAGGAGCCCGCGGGCGCTGTGGTGCAGCAGATGGTGGAGAGCTTGCGGTTCCTCGGCCACGAGGTTGTGGTCGTCGATGCGGTGGGCGACCGCGGTGCCGACGCTCAACGGGTTCGCAACGGCTTGGAGCGTTTCGCGCCAGACGTACTGATACAGATCCCCACGGCCGGGTCCCTCGATGCGGCCCTGGTTCGAGAGCTGACTGCCCGCACCGACACCGTCGCAGTGGCAATCCACCGTGGCCCGACATGCACCGGTGCGCCGACCGATCTGGATCGAGTCGGAGAGGATCTCCGCGACTACGACCTTGTCACGGTTCCGGACGCCTCGACCCTCGCCGACTTCGCCGCCGAGGGCACGTTTCGGCTGAGCCTGCTTCAGCCGGCGGTTCACGTGCCCGCCTTCGACGCTGTGGTCGCGAGTGAACGACGCGGTCTCGTCGTTGCAGGGCCCGCCGATCCGGCCAACATCGATCTCGTCGCTGCCCTCGATGGGCTCGATCACGTCACGACCCTCGGATCGGGCTGGGACGGGCTGCCGCTCGACATCGACACTGCGATGGGTCTCGACCCGAGCAGTCGCGGAACCCTTCTTGCCGGCGCATCGCTCGTGGTCGAGCTGCCGTGCTCTCTCGGACACCAGACCTCGACCGGCCGTCATCCCCGCGAGCTGGGACTTTCCGATCTCGTCCTGGAAGCGGCTGCAGTCGGCACGCCCGCGGTCGTGCTGGATCGACCGGGTGTGTCCGAGTTGCTGGAGCCCGGCTCCGAAGTTCTGAGCTGCGAGACCGCTACCGACCTCGCCGCTCTCGTTCCGATGCTGCTCGCCTCACCAGATGAGCTCGCGCTCGTCGGCGATGCCGCGTGGCACCGCGTCACCAGCGAACACACCTGGGCCAACCGGTGGGAGTCGCTGTTTGGTCCGTGGGTGGATCCGCACGAGTCCGATGAGGGCGAAGACGTGCGCCTGATCGCTCCGGCGGAAGAAGAGTCCGCCACCGTTTCGGGCTAGAGCAGCCCGATCATCGCCTCACGCGTCGCTTCGAGCTCCTCGGCCGATCCGAAGGCTGCGGCTGTCGTCGTCGTGACGCCAGCATCGGCGAGTGCAGACACCCGATCCTGAACCTCAGCCGCTGAGCCGATGATCGCCAGATCCTCGGGACCGGCCAGTCCTTCGCGGTCGATCATGGCGCGGTAGGAGGGGAGCTGGCCGTAGATCTCGAACTCCTTCGCAGCGCGCTCTCGCGCCGATCCGACGTCGTCGGTGACACACACGGGGAAGCTCGCGACCACCTGGGGGGCAGGGCGCCCCGCGTCGGCCGCGGCTTCGGTGATCGTGGGGACCGTGAGCTCGGCGAGGGTCTTCGGGCCCGTCATCCAGGTGATGGTTCCGTCTGCCATCCGGCCGGTCAGCTTGAGCATCTGCGGTCCGAGCGCGGCGACCAGAACCGGTGGTGCGTCGGCCGCCGGGGGAGTGATCTCGCCCCGGCCGGTCACGTATTCGCCGCCGTAGGACACCCGACGGTCCTGGAGCAGCGGCATCAGCACCGACAGATAGTCACGCAGATGGCCCACCGGTTTGTCGAAGCTGATTCCCCACATCCCCTCCACGACCGGCTTGTGGGAGAGACCGATCCCGAGCTCGAGCCGGCCGTCTATCGCGGACTGGGTGGTGAGAGCCTGCTGGGCGAGCATCATCGGATGGCGTGGGTACGTGGGGATGACCGCCGTGCCGATGCGGATGTCGAGATCCCGCCCTGCGACGGCGAAGGCCGTGAGCGCGTCGAGCCCGAAGATCTGGGGAACCCAGTAGCTCGGAAAGCCCTGCGCGGCCGCTTCCCGGAGGTTGCGCTCGAGTCCTTCGATGGTCGGGTCGAAGCCCGTGATACCGATCTGCATGCGGACACCCTAGGCAGTGCGCGGCGCAGGGCCGACCTCTACAGAACTCGTGGCGCAGTTCCGTTGTGCCGACTCAGTCGTCTGGACCGGGACGACGCCGCTGCGCTTTGAGCTGTCCGCGCTTGCGTTTGCTCTCGGTTCGTCGCCGCTTGGCGGCGCGGGAGGGGCGGGTCGCCCGTCGCGGGGGATCGCGATGCAATGCCTCCCGGATCCGGCCGGCCAACCGCTCTGCGGCCAGGCCGCGGTTGCGTTTCTGGCTGCGATGGTCGTCGACCTGCACGATCACGGTGTCGCCGAGCCGTTCGGCGATGAGATTGCGCTGTTGGGCTGTGCCGACACGCGATTCTTTCGGAATCCATCGGACTTCGGCGCGGGTGTTCGAACGGTTGGCGTGCTGTCCACCCGGGCCGCTCGACGTGCTGAAGCGCCACTCGAGCTCGTCGGCGGGGATGACGAGGTCGTCGCGGACCCAGAGGTCGCCGCTCACGGCTCTCGCACCTGTGCTGCGAATGCGCGGATGTCACCCACCAGCAGATGAGGGACCTCCATCGCGGCGAAATGACCACCGCGACCGAACTCGGTCCACCGAGTGATGTTGTAGGCCGCTTCGCACCAACGACGGGAGGGTCGGAAGATCTCGGTCGGGAAACGGGCGACACCGGTGGGGACGTCGACTCGTGTGTCCGGAGGCGTCGAGTGGCGGCGCTCGTAGTAGATGCGTGCCGACGATGCGGCTGTTTGGGTGAACCAGTAGAGCGAGATGTTGGTCAGGAGCTGGTCTTCGGTGTAGCTGCGGAAGACGTCGCCATCGCAGTCACTCCACTGACGGAACTTCTCGAGGATCCACGCGGCGAGCCCGGCGGGGCTGTCGTTGAGCGCGTAGCCGATCGTCTGGGGCTTGGTGCCTTGGATCTGGGCATAGCCGGAATCGACGTCTCGGTAGTAGGCCATGGCGGCGAGGGCGTCGCGCTCTCGCTCGGTGGGCTCCTGATCCTTTGGGGGCAGGGCCGTGGGCATGTTGACGTGGATACCGGCGAGATGTTCGGCATCGATGCGACCCATCTCGGTCGTGATGATCGCTCCCCAGTCGCCGCCCTGAGCGATGTACCGCTCGTAGCCCAGCTCGGCCATCAGCTCCGCGATCATGCCGGCGATTCGGGCGGGGTCGTTGCCGCGTGAGACGGTCGGCCCTGAGAACCCGAACCCTGGGATCGACGGAAGCACAAGGTGAAAGGCGTCCTCCGCCCGGCCATCGTGCGCCTGCGGATCGGTGAGGGGGCCGACGACGTCGAGGAACTCGCTGATCGAGCCGGGCCACCCGTGGGTGATCACCAGCGGTGTGGCATCGGGTTCGTCCGAGCGGATGTGGGCGTAGTGGAGATTCTCGCCGTCGATGGTCGCGACGAACTGCGGCCATGCGTTGAGTCGCTCCTCTTGTGCTCGCCAGTCGAATTGGTGGCGCCAGTGATCACAGAGGTGCTGGAGCGCCTCGAGTTCGGTTCCGAGGTCCCAGCCGACACCGTCGATCTGCTGGGGAAAGCGGGTGCGGTCGAGCCTCTCGTGCAGGTCGGTGATCGCGTCCTGGGGGATCTCGATTCGAAATGGCTCGTGGTTCGCCATGCCCACTCCTCGCTACCGCCCCTTCATCAGGTCGATGAAGCGGGCCGGGTTGATGTTGCCACCTGACAGCGTCACGCCGATTCGCCGGCCCCCCGCATCAGGAATGCGGCCGGCCAGCAGCGCCGCGAGTGCAGAAGCGCCGCTCGGTTCGACGACCTGTCGTTGGAAGCGGAACAGGTGATCCATTGCCGCGAGGATCTCGTCGTCTGTCACGGTCACGATGTCGGTGACGTGGCGGCTCATGACGTCGAAGGTGTGGTGTCCCGGTGAGGTGGTCTGCTGCCCGTCTGCGATCGTGTCCGGAACCGGAATCGACACGATCCGCCCTTCTCGAAGGCTGGTCTGCACGTCGTTTCCCGCCTCTGGTTCGACGCCGATGACACGGGTCGTGGGAGACAGGTGGTGGTAGGCGAGGGCGCACCCCGAGATGAGCCCTCCACCACCGACGCACACGACCAGCAGGTCCAGGTCGGGTGCCTGTTCGGCGAGCTCCTGGCCAACCGTCGACTGCCCTGCGATGACATCGGGATGGTCGTAGGGCGGGATGAGCGGTAGGCCCCGCTCACTGGCGACCGCCCGTGCGATGGCCTCGCGATCGCCGGTGTGGCGGTCGTAGCTGACGATTTCGGCCCCGTAGCCCTCGGCCGCAGCGCGCTTGGCAACCGGCGCGTCCTCGGGCATGACCAGTACAGCGGGCACGCCGTGGATCTGCGCCGCACGGGCCACAGCTTGAGCGTGGTTGCCCGACGAGAAGGCCGCGACGCCGCGGCTTCGCTCCTCGGGATGCAGCGCCGCGACTGCGTTGTAGGCACCGCGAATCTTGAACGAGCCCGTTGCCTGCAGGTGTTCGGCCTTCAGAAAGACGTGCGCGCCAGTTGCATCGTCGAGGAGTCGTGATGTGAGGACCGGGGTCCGATGGGCCACTCCGTCGAGCCGTGCTGCGGCGGCGCGAAGCTCGGCGAGGGAGAGCATTCCCGCAAGGTAGCTGCGGGTCAGTCGGTGCGGTTGGCCAGGTTGTCGCGGATCTCGGTGAGGAGCTCGACCTCGCTGGGTCCGGCGGGCTCTTCGGCAGCGGCCTCTTCCTCGACCTTGCGCACGTGCCTGTTGTAGGAGCGCACCATCAAGAACACGATGAACGCAATCAAGGCGAAGCTGATCACCGTGTTGATGAACGAGCCGTAGAAGATCTGCCCGCCGTCGTACAGCTGGCGGCCCGCCTCGTCGAGCGCACCTTCGCCGGTGAGGGCGTCACCCCAGTGGATGGAGAGCGCGCTGAAGTCCGGCTGAACTCCTTGAATTCCTTGATCACGTGGATCCTCCCGTGTCCGTTCGAACGACGCTAGGAGAACCCGCGGCGCCAGGGTCAACTGAAGGTTTCGAAGACTTCCTGGATCGCGTGCATCTGGCCGCCGCTCGTGCTGGACGGAACGATGATGGGCGTCTTGCAGCCCTTGTCGAACCACTCCTCGACGCCCTCGCGAACCTGATCGGCCGAACCGTAGAGCGTGGCGTTGGACAGCCATTCGTCGGACATGGCGGTCATCATGGCTTCGCCATCACGCGCCTCGATGGCGGCCTCGACGGCTTCCATCTCCTCGACGTAGCCGGCCTGCTTCCAGTAGTTGCGGTAGTTGGGCAGGCTGACGTACCCCTGCAGCGTCTTGCGGTTGCGAGCGGCGCCGGCCTCGCGGTCGCTGTCGATGACGGTCGGGATCATGTTCCCGATGAAGAAGTCGCTCTGCTGCACGTCGGCGGGAATGTCGACGACCGAGTTGTCGAAGTCGTTGCGGCTCGCGTTGGCCCACACGGCACCGGCGCCGATCTCTACGCTGAGCTCGACCATCTTGCGTCGCAGCGTCGCCAGGATGATCGGGGGAAGCTCGCCGTGAGCCTCGGCTGCCTTCTGCATCGCCTGCACGTAGTCGCGGATGTCGGCCAGGGGCTTGCCCGGGGTGATGCCGAGGCGTTGGTGCACGGGGCCGTGGGTCACACCGATGCCGAGACGGAAGCGGCCGTTGGAGATCTCCTGGATGAAGGCGGCCGTTGCTGCGAGGTCCTCGGGGTTCCGGAAGTAGATGGGCTGAACGGAGGTGCCGAACTCGATCTCGTTGGTGACCTGGGCAATCGCCTGACAGAGAGCCACGCAGTCGCCCATCGAGGGGCAGTAGATGCCGGTGAAGCCCCGCCGTTCGGCCTCGACGGCGACGTCCAGCGTCTGCTGGCGGCGGCCGCGGACAGCGGCGAGCGAAATGGCGGGCATGTTCATGCTGGTCCCCTCTGAGGCGCCGGGTCGGTGGTCACGGGCGCGTGCGGTTCAGGTGCATCATGCCCTCTGGGCCGATCGGCTGCCGAAGTGGGTCCTCTGAGGTCGCCATCGAACGCGGGCCTGAGCGATCGGCCCTGTACGCTGGTGCGCCGTCTGGGGCTGTAGCTCAGCTGGCTAGAGCACCTGCTTTGCAAGCAGGGGGTCACGGGTTCGAGTCCCGTCAGCTCCAC
>CAZVUM010000117.1:0-9572 GCA_964629575.1 uncultured Acidimicrobiales bacterium
CAGTTCGAGGCCTTCGAAGAGGAGCTGGTCGGGTACGCCGAGGAGCTGCCCTACCCGGACTTCGTGCGGTTGGTCGACCAGTGGAAGCGCTGGGCAAACGACGCTCTCGACGAGGAGACCGAGCGCAAGGACGAACGAGCTCGCGAACTCCACCTTGCTCGCTCGTTCAAGAACCGGGGGATCCTGAAGGGCGTCCTCACGCCCTTGGCTCGCTCGATTCTCTCGGCGGAGCTCCAACGGCTCGAGCGGAAGCTGTTCGACGCCGACTGGGCCGAGGCCACCGAACGACTCGGCGAGGGCAACGTCAAGGCCTCCGACCTCAAGCGCACCTCGGCCCAGCGCCGGCACGACGCGATGGTCTGGATGGCGAAACGGTCGGGTGTCGCCGACGGCATCGAGCTCGCATCGCCGACCGTGTACGTCCATACGACACCCGAGGACGTCGTCGAAGCGTTGGAGGCCGACGCCGGAATCGGACCGGAGGCCCGGCCACGATTCACCGACTCGATGCGCGAGTTGGAGGACGGCACGCCCATCAGCCGCCGACTCCTCCTCAGACTGCTGATCCAGGCGAAGGTCCGCCGGCTCGTCTTCGCTCCCGACGGCGAGGTCCTCGACATGGGCCGCACCGCCCGCTGGTTCTCGAAGGCCCAGCGAGAAGCGATCGCCGCCCGAGACCGATGGTGCACCTGCATGTGCGGCCTGTCGTCCCGATTCTGCGAGATCGACCACGTGATCGAGTACCGCGATGGCGGCGAAACAGACGTCAGCAACGGCAAGCCGCGGGACCGCACCTCTCATCGCCACAAGACCAACCAGCGCACGCGCCGCGGTCGCCTCTGAGAATCGATCGGTCCAAACCCAGCTATGGCGAGAGCGGTTACCCCAACGCGCCCCGAGGCGGGACCGCCCGCTCATGCCCATTAGCCTCTACCGTCTGAGGAGGATCACCAATCCATGGCCGTGATCGACATGTCGGGATACGTCGCCGACCTCAAGGAGCACGCCGCCGAGCATGGATTCCACATCCATGACGAGCGGCACTTCCTCGAGACCTACAGCATGCGCCAGGCATGGGAGGTCGACCTCCACCCCGAGGAAGCCTGCGGTGGTCCGCTCGACCTCCACCTCACCCTCGAAGCCGATCCCCGCACGATGCTCACTCTCGAGGACGTGCTCCTGAGCCTTCCCGAGGACGAGCTCCCGCCCGACGAGTTCTGGGCACCGCTCACCTTCACCTGGGCGCTCCCCCCGCTCGACAACGGTCCCGACCTTCTGGTCCTCGCCACGGATCTCGCGGGGGTCGGGAGCACGACGCTGCCGATCGAAGTCTCGGCGATCGACTCGTTCCCGTCGGTCACCGACCCAGCACAGCGGACGCTCACGATCATCGCCCGCCTCGACCTGTCGCTGCGTGCGCTTCTCGACGGCGACGACGGCATGTGCGCCATCTTGGACCGCTGCAAGGAGATCTGCGGCTACCTGCTGGACCGCGCGCCCGTCTGGTACGACTGACTCAGCTGCTCAGCTGACGCTCACGCCGGCGACCACCACGCCGACCTCGCTCACCCGCCCCGAGGCCATATTCACCTCGAGCGCAGCCTCTGCCTCGGGAGAGCCCACCGGGTTCCAGCACCGATACTGATGCCCCACGGCCGTGGCCTCGGCCAGACCTGGCTCCTCGGACTCACATTGCGTCGTGGCGTACTTGCACCGCGAGGCGAACTTGCACCCGGTGGGGGGGTGCACCATGTCGGGCGGGCTGCCCGGAATGATGTCGAGCTTGGTGTGGCTTCGGTACTCGATCTTGGGGATCGACTTGAGCAACGCCTCGGTATAGGGGTGACGCATCTCGCTGAACAGCGTCTTGGTCGGCGCCCGTTCGACGATCCGACCGGCGTACATCACGATGATCTCGTCGGTACGACCGGCGACGACGCCGAGGTCATGCGTGATGAGGATCAGCGACATGTCGCGGTCCTCACGCTCCCGCTGGATCAGATCGAGGATCTGGGCCTGCACGGTCACGTCGAGCGCGGTGGTCGGCTCGTCGGCGATGAGCAGCTTGGGGCCGCAGGCCAGGGCGATGGCGATCACGATGCGCTGGCGCATCCCGCCCGAGAGCTGATGGGGGTACTCGTCGAGCCGACGTTCCGGCTCCGGAATCCCAACCTCACGTAGGAGCGCGAGCGCAGTGGCGCGCGCTTCCTTCTTCGACATGCCCAGATGAACCCGGAGCCCCTCGCCCACCTGGCGACCGATGGTCATCACCGGGTTGAGGGAGCCGAGCGGGTCCTGGAACACCATCGACACTTCGGGGCCCCACATCTTGCGGAGCTCCTTGCGGTCGAGGGCCATCATGTCGGTCCCGTTGAAGTCGACATGGCCCGTCGACAACACGTTGGACTTGGGAAGCAGCCGCATGATCGAGCGCGACATCACGCTCTTGCCCGACCCCGACTCGCCCACCACCCCGAGGGCACGCCCCCGTTCGAGGACGAAGTCCACCCCGTCGACCGCGGTCAGCGACCCATTGGGTGTTGCGAACTGGGTGCGTAGTCCCTCGACCGTGAGCATCGCGTTGTCCGACCTCACGGAGCCACCTCCCCGATCAGGGGGAAGTGGCACGCGACGAACTGGCCATCGGCGACCTCGCGCATCACCGGTTCGTCGATGGAGCATCGCTCCTCGGCGCGGGGGCATCGTGTTCGGAAACGGCACCCCGACGGCGGGTCCATCGGTGACGGCAGCTCGCCATCGAGTCGATCGAGACCCATGGGATCCACTTCGGGATCGGGATGCGGGATCGCGCTCAGGAGAAGTTGGGTGTAGGGGTGCGCAGGAGCTTCGTAGAGGCGATCAGGATCTCCGACCTCGCACAGCTTGCCCAGGTACATCACTGCCACCCGGTCGCTGACGTTCTTCACCACGGCCAGGTCGTGCGCGATGAACACCAGCGTCAGCCCGTACTCCTTCTTCATGTCCTCGAGCAGGTTGAGAATCTGGGCCTGCACCGACACGTCGAGGGCCGACACCGGCTCGTCGCAGATGATCACCTTGGGGTTCATGATGAGCGCCCGGGCGATCGAGATGCGCTGGGCCTGGCCGCCGGAGAACTCGTAGGGCTTACGGTCGAGAGCGTTGTCGGGGTTGATCCCGACGGTCTCGAGGACCTGACGGACTTCGGGCTCGACGCGGGCGTGGAGTTCGGCCCGTTGCTCGGACAACTTCTTCCCGACGAAACGGAAAAGCCACACGTCGATCGCAACCGCGAGAACGAGCACGAGCAGTTTGCCCGGTCGCTCCGAGCCCAGGGACAGGAAGCCGTCCCCGGCGTCGCCCCAGATGGTGCCGTCCTGGCTGGCGATGTAGCGCGCCTGGATGAGGACAAAGGCGGCCAGCGCGGCTGCGAGCCCGGAGGCTCCCGCTCGGCTCGGATCCATCAACGATGCGATCAACCAGATCACCAGAACCGCACACGCCAACAAGATGACCGTCGTCCACACCCAATGGGCCAGCGCTCCGAAGGAGTTGCGGGTCACGAGGAACTGGAACACGGCCATCGCCAGCGCAAAGCCCACGCCCAGCACACCGAGGGCGGGCTTGACGTCGCCGACGAGACGACCGACAACGCCGAACGGCACCATCAGCGCCATCAACAACCAGGTGATCCCGAGTACGGCCAACACCGCGCATATGGCAACGAGGACGGCGAGCACGGGGAACCCGATGATCTGCGCCGGAAGCTGCGTCCAGTCGAGGGCGTCCTCCCAGGAGCGTTCCTCGACGGCTTCGCTCACGATCCACAGCACCATCGCAACCGCAGCGAGCGGCATGATGTAGCGCACAGGCCGCAGCGCAAGATCGGCGGCCCGCTGGAACAGCGCACCCATCTTCTCGAACCACACCGAGGTGGTCGGGCGGCCCTCTTCTTCCTCCCACCAGATGTACCGGGGCTCCGCGACCACGTCGCGAATCGACCGGCGCGGGTTGAGCGACGAGATCGGATCCTGGAAGATCATCTGGAGCGTGGGCCTGGTCAGGCGCATGTCCTCTGGACCCAGCTCGGTGAGCTCGACGTCCTCGAGCTTGATGGATCCGTCGGTCGGGCGCGGCACCTGCAGCACCGCCTTGCCGGTGGTGCTCTTGCCGCAACCGGATTCGCCAACCAGCCCGAGCGTTTCGCCTTCCATGAGGTCGAAGGACACATCGCTCACCGCGTGGACCGTGCGCCCCCCTGCGCCCGTGAAGTTGACGACCAGATTCTCCACCCGGAGGAGCGGCTTCTGGTCGTCGCGCAGGTGCGCGCTACCACTACCAGCCACGTGGGGCTCCCTTCGCGCCGTCGTGCTGAGAAGGCGCAGTCGCGACCGGCCCGGTCACAGCACCGACTCCCTCGTCTCGAAGCGTTCCTGCAACTTGTCGCCGATGAAGTTGAGCGAGAGCACGGTGAGGAACATCATCATCGCCGGAAGCAGGCTGATGTGGGCCGCCGTCTCCAGGTTGTTCCGGCCCTTGTTGATCATGTCCCCCCAGGTCGGCGTTGGCGGCGGAACGCTCAGCCCCAAGAACGCCACGGCTCCTTCGACCACGATGAGGTTCGCCATGATGATCAGCGAGTAGCTCACCAGGCTCGGCGCCACGTTGGGAAGGACCTCGCGGAACATCACCCGGCCGCTGCGGGCCCCGATCGTGCGCGCGGCGAGCACGAAGTCGCGTTCGGCCCAGGACAGCGTTGCCGCCCTGATCACCCGAGAGATCGGGGCAATCGACAAGAGGATGAACGAGAAGATCAACACGGGGATTCGGTAGTTGGCGAACGGATCCAGGAACAGGATCAGCGCCAAGAAGAGGATCAGGCCCGGGATGACCAGCGTGGCGTTGAGGAACGCCGTCATGTACTGGTCGACCCGCCCGCGGTAGTACCCCGAAGCCAGCCCGACGAGGCCGCCCAGCGTGAGGGCGAACAGCGTTCCGACCGCCGAGATGAGCAGGGACACCTGGGCCCCGTAGATCGACCGGGAGAAGATGTCGCGACCGGCGCCGTCGTTTCCGAACCAGTGGGTGAGGCTCGGGCCATCCTTCGCCGTTCCCCGGAAGGCTTTCGTCGGATCCTTGATCGGCAGCAAATCGGCGAAGATCGCAGCGAAGAGCAGCAGGCTCAGGAAGGTCACCGCGGCCCAGAACATGAAGCCGAGCTTCTTGCGCTGCCGTTGGCCCACGTCGGGGCTCGACGCCCCGGCGACGCCGGCGTCGGCGGCGCCAATGCCTCCGAGAACTTGCGGATCATGGGTATCGGTCATGACAGTCCCCTACCCCTCGTTCGACCGCAGCCGCGGATCGAGGGCCAGATACAAGAAGTCGGACATGGTCAAAAGTGTGATGAACAGGCTCGAGATCACGAACACACCGCCCTGCACTGCGATGTAGTCCCGCTGGCTGACGCCTTGGAAGATGTAGGCACCGACACCCGGCAGCGTGAAGATGGCCTCGATGATGAGCGTGCCGCCGAGTAGGGCCCCCACCGTCAGACCGACCACCGTGAGCAGGGTGAAGCTGGAGGGGCGAAGAGCGTGGCGCCACAGGATCCGGGTGGTCGACACACCCTTGCTGCGAGCGAGGTCGACGAACGGCAGCCGGAGTGTTCCGATCATGTCCGAACGCAGCAGGCGCATGAACACCGCGGCTTGGCCCATCGCGAGCGCAATCGCCGGTAACAACAGGTGCTTGAAATGCAGGAACCAGTCATCACCGAAGGGCACATAGCGCGCGGCAGGCAGGATCTCCCAGCCCACCTGGACGCCGAACACACTGATCCCGCCGATCGACAGGAACAACACGAGCACCACAGCGAGAACGAAGTTGGGTGTCGCGAGAAAGCCCAGCATCGTGTAGTTGGAGATGCGATCCACAGATGTGCCCTGGCGATAGGCAGAGAAGATTCCCAGGGGAAGCGAGATCGCCATGGCCAGGACGAACGAATAGAACATCAACTGCAGCGTCGGGGTGATGGCATTCGACATGCCGATCGCGATCTCCTCGCGACGCTGGATCGACTCGCCGAGATCG
Source organism: uncultured Acidimicrobiales bacterium (assembly GCA_964629575.1). GTDB lineage: Bacteria > Actinomycetota > Acidimicrobiia > Acidimicrobiales > Poriferisodalaceae > JAYPWI01. The sequence goes on from CAZVUM010000117.1 coordinate 6,070, forward strand.
CCCAAGACCGCGTCGCCGAGCCAGTTCCCGTAGCGGTTGAAGAACGGCTCATCAAGGCCCAGTTCTTCGTTGACCTGTTCGACCGCGTCCGGGGTTGCGGCGGGCCCCAGGATGTTGATGGCCGGATCGCCCGGCAGGCTGTTCATCAGCGCGAACACCAGAAACGAGACGCCGAGCAGGATCGGGATCACCGCAGCGATGCGTCGCAGGGCGTACTTGCCGTCGGTGACCAGGGCACCGAAACACCCCACCGCGACCACCAGACCAAAGGTCCAGGACACCGGCGGGCGCGCAAACCACGCATACAGCATCACTGCGACCAGGAGCCCCACGACGACCCGGCCGATGTTGTCGCGAACGAACTGCATCACTCCCCCTCATCGGGACCCGCGCCCCGGCGGTCCCGAAACGACGGGCGCCCCCGCCCGCTGAACGGGCGGGGGCGGCCGTCACTCATCAGGTGATTCCGTTCGGAATCAGCCCTGGCAGTCTCCGTCGGTGCACCAGATCTGGGTGAGGTGGTGCTTGCCCGCGATCACCGGGAACGACGTGTCGTCCGATCCGGGGATCGTGAGCTCTGTGAGGTTCTGCAACCTCGGGTTGGCCATGATCCCCCAGAGGGTCCAGGTGGTCCACCAGTTCCAGACGTTGCGACCGAACAGGCGGTTCACCTCTTCGGCTGCGGCCTGGCGGGCTGCTGGATCGGGGTTCTGTCGGATCGTGGTGAACGCTGCGTCCATCTCCGGGTCCTGGAACCGACCGAAGTTGAGCGCCAACTCGGGAACAGAGGGATCGATCGGGCTGGCGGTAGCCGAATGCCACCAGTACCACTGCTCGCTCGGATCCACTCCGGCGTGGTTGCGCCATCCCTGAGCCTGGAAGGTGCCCACCAACGCAAGACCGATGTACTGGCCCTGCTCGATCGGGGCGATGGTCACATCGACCTCGTCCCCGAATGCGTCCTTCCACATGGAGGCGATGAGCTCGTTGGTCTCCACGTTGAACGCGTCGTTGGTGGTGTTGTAGCTGAAGGTGACAGGGTTCTGGCCCGAGTCGGCCTTACAGCTCTCCCAGTCGACGGCGGCCTGATCGAGATCGAAGCTCGGGTAGCCGCTGTCCTCGAGGTAGCCGATGCTGCCCGGCGGGAACGGTCCGTTGGCCACGTTGACGATGCCAGCGTTGCGCTCGTCGGCGACCCGCTGCTGATCGATGGCGTGGGCCAGGGCCTTGCGGCAGGACAGGTGCACGAGCGGATTGCTGTCGTTCAAGCCGCCCGGGTCCATGACGACCTCGTCCAACCCCCGCACGAACGCCAGCGTCGGGTTCGTGCCCGTGGCTGTGTTGAGCAGGATGTAGCTCGTCTCGCCGAAGTCGTTGGCCCGCAGAAGCGTGAAGTCGTCATCGATGTACTTCGCCGTCTCGTCTGCGTTGGCGGTGTGCATGATGTCGAACTGCCCGGCGCGCAGACCGTTGCTGCGGCCCTGGATGTCAACCGCAACCACCAGCTCGATCTCGTCGAGATAGGGCAGATCTTCGCCGGTGATCCCGTTCTCACCCCGCCAGTAGTCGGGGTTGCGAGTGGCGATGAAGCTGTTGCCGTTGCCCGGCGAGTAGGACTGGTACACGAAAGCACCGAGACCCACTGGAGCCGATGGGTCACCCGAGAGGTCGAGCGCCGCCTGCTCGTCTTCGGTGACGAACGGCGCGTTGTTCAGCGGGTTGTTGGCGAGCGTCGCCATCCATGTGGGGCTGAGCATCATGCCGCACACCTCTGTGCGCAGCGACCGGGGGCCGAGCGCTTCGGGTGCGTCGTAGGTCATCGTGACCGTCTGACCCTCGGCCTGCACATCGCCGAGGCCGATGAAGGCGGGACCGGTGAGCGGGCTGAAGCGGCAGGTGTCGATGTTGTACTTGACAGCGGCGCCGTCGAGCGGAGTGCCGTCGTGGAAGGAGATCCCGTCGCGGATCGTCATCGTCCACACGGTGTAGTCGTCGTTCGGCTCGACCGTTTCGACGAGGTAGGGCACGATCTCGCCGTCTTGGTTGGTGACGAACAGACCATCGGTGATGGTCCGAAGCACCATTCGGCAGCTGATCGCGCACGAGGTGGCGTAGTGGGTCCAGGGGTTCGCGGAGTCGGCTTCGAGCCCGTACACCAGCTTGCCGCCATGGACGGGACCGGTGTCGGTCTCGCGCTCATCGGCGCCAGTGGCGTCGTTCTCTTCGACCGCGGTCGAAATCTCTTCTTCTGCTGGATCGTCGCTCCCGGAATCAGCGGTCCCTTCGGAGCCTCCGTCGCCGGAGCCCCCGCCGTCGCCACTGTCCGAGTCGCTGTCTCCACAGGCTGCCGCGATCATTGCGAACGCGAACAGAGCGGCGAGCAGCTTCAGCAACGTCTTGCGACGTCTTGCCACTATTCCCTCCCCCTTCTGGACGCCCGTAGGTGACGAACGTCACATTGGTTGAGGCGCAAGCTACGGGGCGGTAACCGGTGAAGTCAATCACCGCCGATGACGATTGGGTACCAACCCCTGTCACAATCGACATCGCGGGGGTGGGTAGGTGCCTCGCGCCCGAAGAGCCCGAGGCCATTCGGTCTGGAGCTCCTGAGTGAACGATCGACGAGTGACGACTGAACAGTTGATCATCGACGCCGCAGGCGAGCTCACGATCGGGCGCTACAAGGCCGCCATCGCGGCCTACACCGAAGCGTTCGCCCGGCTCGACTCAACGGACGTCGATCCGGACGCGTGGCTGGGCCTGGCCCGGGCTCACTACGGCATTCGCGAGCGCGCCGAGGGTGACCGCGCATACGGCCGCTACCGGGAGTCGCACGCGGGGCTCGCGTTCGGCGACGCGACCGCAGAGCTGATCCGATATCGCGAGGCCGTCGACGTGAAACAGCGCGGCGCCATCGCGGCCGACCTCGCCTGCAGCTCGGACCCTCAGGTCGATCCGGTTCTGCACGACTTCATCGTGGAAGTCGCCCGCGATCGGACCGGACCGCGCCGCGGCACCGGCAACCCGTTCTGGTCCGGCGTCGCCGCAACACTCGTCCGCTTCGGCATCGCCCCGCACATGGACTGGTACACCGACGGGCCCGCTCCCAGCGAGACCTGGCTCACCGACGACGTCGGGAAGTACCTGCGCAAGAATCGCAAACCGCCCCCACCTCGAAAACAGCAACCGGTCTTCTTCGGCCACATCGACGGCCGACACTGAGCAGCAGCTTCGAAGTCAGGTTCAGAAGTCGAGGGTCGCGTTGCTATCCTCATCCACCGCGCTGGTTTCGGCCGGCGCCTGTCGCGTTGCGGCAGACCCTTCCGGGGTAGCTCAGTTGGCAGAGCAGCGGACTGTTAATCCGTTTGTCGTGGGTTCGAGCCCCACCCCCGGAGCACTGTTTCCTCGCTGCGAGATCGCAGCGCTCCGCGCCGCTCTTGCGCAGATTCTCGCTGCGAGATCGCAGCGCTCCGCGCCGCTCTTGCGCAGATTCTCGCTGCGAG
>CAZVUM010000118.1:0-9268 GCA_964629575.1 uncultured Acidimicrobiales bacterium
CAGCAAAACGGGACTCCCCGGGCTTCACCGCGAAGATGAGCGCGCTCGGTCGCGTCGTCGACAACGAGGCGCCGATGCGTCGTGAACCTGGGGGAGTCGGCCGTCCGGCCAACTGACGTCGGGCGATCCCGAACGTCGCGATCAGCCCGCCTGGATGCCGAAGGTCGCGAGTTCGAGAACCTTGGTGTGGCCACCGTCGGGTAGCTCTGAAGCCAAGTCGACGGCCTCGCTGGGATCGGTGAGGGCTCCCACCGTGGGACCGCTGCCGCTCAGCCACGCGGCATGGGCACCCGCCGCGAGTGCGGCCGCGATTGCCGCGCCACTCTCGGGTTGTTCTGCGAGGCGAGCGCTCTGGTGGAGCCGGTCCTCGCACGCCACCCGGAGCGCGTCGTAGTCGCGCGTTGCGAGGGCGGCGACCAGCAGCGACGCGTGACCGACGTTGTGGACCGCGTCCGCCAGGCTCACCTGCTCCGGCAGGCGTGAGCGTGACGACGACGTTGAGGTCTCCGCGTCGGGGATCCACGCAACGAAGCACAGAGGGGGAGGGGCGATCCGAATCGACCGGCCGCCCGCAGCGACGGCAAAGCCGCCATAGACCGAGGCGGCGGCGTTGTCCGCGTGGCCCTCCGCGGCCGACACAGCCTCGAGCAGCTCTGCATGGTGCACGGCGCCCGACCGCGCGAGCGAGGCGGCAGCGGCACCCGCGACCCGTGCGGCACCCGAGAACCCGAGGCCTTTCCCCGGCGGGATCTTGGTCTCGGCAAACAGCTGACCTTCGCCGCCGGCCTGACGGTAGGCCTCCGATGCGGGGTGCCTGTCGGGGAGGGGCACTGAGTCGTCCGAGCGCGGTTCACCCACGTCGAGGTGGAACCGGAGCTCGACGGCCAGCGCCAGTGCATCGAATCCTGGCCCGAGGTTGGCGGAGCTGGCGGGGACGGAGATGCGCACGGCGTGGAGGGTACCGGAGCCGCTTCGGACTGATTGATTTGAGCAAACGCTTGACAGTTCCGTGCTGACCGCACATATTGGTTTGAGCAACCGCTCAACGTAGCGGAGCAAAGGAGCTGACTGCCATGTCCGAAATCACTGGAACAGTGACCGTCCACATCGTCTACGCAGCGGTGTCAGTGGTGCTCACCATCTGGCTCGCACGCACGCTGCATCGCCACGGAACGAGCTTCCTACGCGATGTCTTTCCCGATCGCGAAGAGCTCGCGGACTCGATCAACCATCTGCTGGTGACCGGGTTCTACATGCTCAACCTCGGCTATGCCCTGGTGATCGTGCGCGGTGTTGAGGCCGGCTCCACCGCAGAGGTCGCTGCGACGCTCACCAACCGCCTCGGTGTTCTGCTGCTCAGCCTGGGTGTGATTCATTTCGTGAACCTGATCGTTATCTGGAAGTTCCGGCGCACTGCCGAGGCGCGCCACGCCATGCCGACGGCGCCGCAGTACGTGCTCGGCGGGCCGGAGCTCCCGTGACGGGCGATCGTCCGGTGGGAGAATTGCTGGAGCCGGCGACCGGGCTCACCCTCGTCTACGACGGGTCGTGCGCGTTCTGCATCTCCTGTCGCAACTGGGTGGCAGCCCGGCCGGCCCGCCTTCCTCTCCGCTTCGTCGACAGCGCCGACCCGGCGGCTACCCAGTGGCTGCGGTCGGTACCCGGGTATGGGGATGACATCTTGCTGGTCGCATCCGATGGGCGGGTCTGGGTCGGCGACGAGGCGATCCGAACTGTGCTCTGGGCACTGTTGAACTGGAGGTGGACAGCGGGGGACGGAATGGCTGCGCGTTCGATCCGGCGCTTGATTCACCACGCAGGCGCCCGTCGGACCGGACTGAGCGCCGTCTTGAGGTCTCGCAGGGTCTGCGATCAATGCGCGGTGGATGAGGGTGCGCCGACGGTACGGTCGAGCTGATGGTGCGTTCTCGCGGCAGCGGCTCATCGGGGGAGACCAAGACGCGGATCCTCGACGCGGCAGAGGTCGTCCTTCTGCGCGATGGTCTGGTCGGCGCCACTGCCAGGGCGATCGCCGCAGAGGGCAGCTTCAACCAGGCGCTGGTCTTCTACCACTTCGGATCGGTCGACGAACTGCTCATCGCGACGGTCGAGAGGTCGACCCACGCCCAGCTACTCGCCAATCGAGAACGGCTGGCTCAGGTGGAAACCCTGGGCGAGCTCGTCGGTGCGGCACTCGAGCTCCGCGCGAGCGAGGAGATGCGCTGCAGCCTCGGCCTCACCACTCAGCTCATCGCGGCTGCCGGCGAGGATGCGGAGTTCACCTCTCGGCTCCGCGACCTTCTTCAGCCGGTGATGGACGATGTGGCCGACGCCGTCGACCGGGTCGCCGAGGGCACGCCGTTCGAGGGCGTCGTCCCGGCCAAGGAAGCCAGCTGGGCGGTCTCGGCGATGTTCTACGGGATGCTCCTCCTCGAACGCGTCGACGAGGAGGAGATGACCGAGCGGGTCTTCGGTGCGCTCGCCGGCCTCAGCCAGCTGGTCGACCCCCTCATCCAGGCTCGCACCGCGCCGCCGCTAGCCTGACCACCATGTGCGGTCGGTTCGTGTCGGCATCGCCCCCCGACGAGATGGCGAAGTACTTCGGAGCGTCGGCCCCAGAGGCCCTGCTGCCCGAGAACTACAACGTCGCACCGACGACCGACATCTATGCGTTGGTCGGAGCGTCCACCACCGACGCAGCCGCCGCGGGAGACACGACCTCCGAGCCGGAGCGTCGCCTCGAGACCTTCCACTGGGGGCTCGTGCCGATGTGGGCCAAGGAGCAGAAGGTCGGCAACCGGATGATCAACGCTCGGGCGGAAACGGTGGAGTCCAAGAACGCCTACCGGGCGTCGTTCAAGCGCCGCCGTTGCATCATTCCGGCGACCGGGTTCTACGAGTGGAAGGTCGTCGGCAAGGACGACAAGGGCAAGCCGCGCAAGCAGCCGATGTTCATCCATCGTGGCGACGGTGAGCCGCTCGCGATCGCCGGTCTGTGGGAGCGGTGGCGCGGCCCGGACAAGGACTGGGACGAAGCGCTGCACTCGGCGACCATCGTGACCACCAGCGCCAACGACTTCATGTCGGACATCCACGACAGGATGCCGGTCCTGCTTCCGCCCTCGGCGTGGGACGAGTGGCTCGATCCCGACAACGACGACGTCGACGCGCTGAAGGAACTGCTGATCCCCGCTGATGAGGCGCTGCTCACCGCCCACCCGGTGGACCCGAAGGTGGGCAATGTGCGCAACCGGGGCGAAGAGCTGATCGAGCCTTACGAGCCGCCGGCGAGCACCGGCTCGGGCGATGAGGCCTGAGCGTTTCGGCGGAGATCGAGCTCCAGGCCGAACACGAGTGGGGCAGGAGAGCTGACCGGGTGCGTCGGTCGCTCGGTCTCTCCGAGCCACAGTGGGAGCGCGATCGACGTCGCCAATCCGGACAGGCCGATCGACAACACGATGGCGGTGTCGAACCCGGCCCGCTCGATGATCAGCCCGAGGGTTTCCGGGCCGAACAGCGCGCCGATACCTGCTGACGTGTAGAGCACGCCGAGCACGCGCCCGAGGCCCTGCAAGCCGTAGATCTCCGCTGCCGCCGTCGGGCTGAGCGCCACGTAGCCGCCGTAGCCGACGCCGAGAAGCGCGGCGAACACGGCGAGGAGCAGGTAGGAAGAGCCGGCCACCAACCAGATGACGTAGGCGACCGGCTGCACGGCGAACGATGCCACGACGAGCGGCATCACCCCGTGGCGCGATGCGATCGGACCGATTCCGAGCCGCCCCAGCACGCTGCCGACGCCGAGAATGCTGATCAGCCAGGCTCCGGCCTGGCCCGAGATGCCGTTCTGCTTGGCATAGGTCACGAGGAAGATGAACGGCCCGAAGAGTGCGAGCGACATCACCAGGCCCGACCCGTACAGGCGCCAGTACGAACGTTGGCGCATCACCGACACGAGGTGCTGGCGATCGTTGGATCCCGAGGCCTGCTGCGTGCCGGGCGGGCGAGCGATGGCCAGCCCGGCGAGGGTGTACACGATCGCGCTACCGATACCCATCAGGGTGAAGGCATCTCGCCAGCCCTGGGTCCGGATCAGCCATTCCCCGACGGGAACCAGCAGCAGCGTTCCGAGACCGATTCCCGCCGTCGCCAGTCCGAGCGCCGTCGGACGCTTCTTGTCGAACCATCCGCTGACAGCGGCGGTGAGCGGAACGAGGTAACAGCCGATCCCGGTCCCGACGCCGATGCCGTAGGTGACGTACGCCACGGTGAGGCTGCCGGCCTGCGCGGTGAGGAGGAGGCCGGTACCGATGAAACCTGCGCCGACGAGGATCAGCGGTCGAGCGCCGAATCGGTCGGCCAATGGTCCGGAGAAGAGGCCGAGGCTGAAGAACCAGAAGGTGGTGATTCCGAAAACCCGACCGAACGAGGACAGGCCCGCCCCGAACTCCTCGCCCATCTGGCCGACGGCGGTGCCGAAGGAATAGAAGACGCCGAACGTCCACGCGTTGAGCAGGCAACCGGCAGCTGCGGCGAGCCAGCCGGTCGGGCCGTCGAGACGCGACGCCGTGACGCGGGCCATGCGCGCAGGCTACGCCGATCGGTCGCCGAGAGAAATTCGGACTCCGGGTCCCCGCAGGTTCTTCGGTGCCCCTCCCGGTGTGCCGCAGGGTCAGTCGACGACGCCGCTCGCTCCGGCAGCGCGCAGCTCGGCGATGATCGCGTCCGCTGCGGATCGGAGGTCGGCCGGATCGACGCTCGCGGCGGCGTTGGCGAAATCCATGTCGGCCATGGACCTCGTCGGGATCACGTGAACGTGAAGGTGCGGAACCTCGAAACCCGCGATCATCAGCCCGACCCGTTCGGGGGAGAACGCCCGGTCCTGAGCCTCGCCGATCTGACGCGACACCTCGAACAGGTGGCCCTGGAGGTCGGCGTCTGCGTCGAGCCAGTGGTCGACCTCGTCGATGGGCACCACCAGCGTGTGTCCGGGCGCCAGTGGGTTGATCGACATGAAGGCCACGCATCGCTTATCACGCCACACGAAGGTGCCCGGGATGTCGCCGTTGATGATCATCGTGAAGACGGTCGCCATGGCTGCATCTTTGCACCCCGCGCTGGCAGCGAGGCTCCAGCGTCGGGTGGGGCGCTACGAGCCAAACAGGTGGTGGAAGAAGCGGTCCGGCGCGGTCAGAAAGTTCCGCCAGAGCTCCACCGCTTCGATGTCGTCATAGGCGACACTCGCGACCCCGTCAGCGTCAAACTCGTAGATCTTGGCCCCTGGGTAGGCCATGAGCATCGGTGAGTGGGTCGCGACAACGAACTGCGCTCCCTCGGCGCAGCTCAGGTGCATGACATGAAGCAGTTTGAGTTGGCCGTGAAATGACAGCGCGGATTCGGGCTCGTCCAGGAAGTACAAGCCTTCGGAACTCATCCGGCTCTCGACCAGGGTGAGGAAGGACTCGCCGTGGGACCGGTTGTGGAGGTCGGGGAAGAGAGCTCTGACTCCCGAGACGGGATCATTGTCGCGATGTATGTGACTGGCCATGCCATAGAAGGTCTCAGCGCGGAGAAACCAGCCCCAACGCGGGCGCTTGGCCCAACGCAACACCAGTGACTCGGCGAGCTCGCTGTGCGTCGCGAAGGTCTCGAATTGGAGGTTGCGGCTTCCCCCCTCGGGGTTGAAGCCTGCCGCCACAGCGAGGGCTTCCACGATCGTCGACTTTCCGGTCCCGTTGTCGCCGACCAGAACCGTCACTGGCGCGAACTCGATGTCAGCCAATCCCGCCACCGCGGGAAGCGTGTAGGGGTAGCCCACACCTTCCTCGGCTGGGTCGACGTACGCCGACATCAGAAACGACACGCCGGCCAGGGTAGGTGTGGCGAGCGCACCCCTGAGGGCTCGGGTTTGATCCTCTCGGCGCGCCGGGCTCACACGTCCGGCGTGCACGGCGGCGCGATGCGGCGGGCGTAGCGTGTGCTCATGAGGTCGGTGGCCGGGTGGGCGTTGGTGGGAATGCTGATCGCAGGGTGCGGCGATTCCGAGGGCCCGCTCGTGACAGGCGATACGGGTCCGGCTGCCGACACCATCGGGGAGCGACTGCTGACCGAGTCCGTGACCTGCATCGGGATCGAGTTCCCGCACGCAGCCCTCGACGGTCAGATCGGGGAGGAGCCGCCCGCTGGAGTCGCGGAGGCGCTTGCGGCGTGGTCGGCGATGAACACCACGTTGCCGGCTGCCGGAGATTCCTCGCCGGCGGAGTTTCGATACGCCGGCACCGACGACGGCTTCTCCCGCTACCTGGTGCTGCGAGGCAGCACGGTGGGCATCGTCCAATTCCAGCGCACGGACGACGATTGGCGCTTCTACAACTCCGTCGGCGATTGCATGCACCTGCGACGGCTGTCGACCCACGGCAGGACCGACCCGGTGTTTTGGCGCTCTCGTGCTGAGCCCGGCCACCGGGTGCTGGACCTGTACACCCATGAGCAGGACTGCGCGTCGGGAAGGACCGCAGAGAACCGCCTCGAGGTCCATGTGGAGGAGAGCTCATCGACGGTTGATGTCGTCGTCGTGATCCAACCCGTTGGCTCGGCCACCTGCCCATCGAACCCGCCCACACCGCTGACCGTCGAGCTCGACGAACCACTCGGCGCGCGAGTCGTCCGCGATCAGGGTGCCGTGCCGATCGAAGCGATCACCGACTGGGTCCCAGAGTCGTCATAGCGTCGAGTGACGGCGCGGCGACCCGAAGCGCCTGGCCGAGGTCGAGGGTTCGGTGCCGGCATACATCGCGGCGCGAGCGACTGCTGCTGCGAGCGCTGGGACCGTGCCGAGCATGGGGGAGAGAAACACCTCTTGGGCCTGAGCGCCAACACTGAATGCGTATTGCTGGAGCGGCTCGTCGCGCTCGGACCGCCGTTCGCTAGTGGGGGCACCGGGCCGTCGGTAGCTTGACAGGATGGTGGACTGGTCTGAGATTTTCTGGCCTCGCCAGAAGGATGTCGCTCACGACGAGCGAGACGTGAAGGGCTGTGTGTGGCACCTGGCCTTCGACGGGGTCTTGCTGCTCTTGATCGTCGTGACAGCCGCGCTGTTCGGCACGCTTTGGGGAGCGGCGGTGTTCGGCGTGATCGTGATCTGCTGGATGCTGTACGGCCGTCGCGCGGATCGGCGTCGCGTCGAACCCGACTCCTAGCCCGCGCCGCATTGGTGCCGATCTCGGCCGGTTCAGGCCGGCCGTCGTGGGTGCCGTCCTTGCGGTTCCGTGCGGTTAGCAGCGCAGCAGTTCGGCTTGCTCTGGATCTGTGCAGAGACGCTCCACGTCGCCGGCGAGCCAATACAGGCCATCGGTTGGGCATCCGGCGAGGGCCTCTTCCCCAGCCCAATTCACGGCGGCTTCGCGGACCTGTGCCGGTCCACCACCGATCAGCCAGGGCCGCGCAGGGTCCACTGCGACTCCGTTGACGACGACTTCTCCGCTGGGGAGCCGATGGGTGCCGTGGGGGAACACGATCACGAACCGGTTGCCGTACTCGGCCCACTCCCGCGCCTCGAATGTCACGCACGGGCCGTCGATCTCGACCACTCGACCCCGAGCCAAGGTCAGGAACTCGGGAACCGGTGGCTCGAGAACGGACAAGAGTGGTTCACCTTGGACCAGGTCAGCCCCGTCTACCGGGTAGCGGCTGACGACGTTTGCCATGGAGAGATCGCTTACGCTGATCGTCGGGGGTCCGGTGATGTCGTTGGTGGCCACTGTGAAGATGCCCTCGCCGTTGGCTGTGGTGCCTGTTCGGCGCACGATCAGCGTTCCGACGTTTACCGAGGCGGTCGGCGCGAGCTTGGGATGTTGGGGGTTGGGGTCTGGTGGGCAGTAGTGGGGGAGCTGCGTCATGTCGTCGAACAGCAACCCTTCGACGTCGGTCGTTTCGAGGATCATCCCTTCGTACTGGAGGCCCACCACGTCGTCCCTCGACAGGGCGGCCGCGAGGAACCATTCGTTCCGAACGCGCCGAATCAGAAACTGCTGGCAGATCACCCCGCTTCCGTACTGGTACTCGACGGCTTCCGGTGTGTTCGATCGGTCGATGGCGCTCTGACAGGGAAGGTATGGCGGGTCCAGACATTGCTCGCGTGACGGGCCGATCTCGATCGCGCTGAAGAAACGGGGGTCATCCTCCACCCAGTAGCCGAGCATCCTGACGGGGTGGAGCAGCTCGCCCGGGGTGCCGTCCTTGAGGCTCCAGCCGCCCTCATCGGGGAGATCGACGACCGCATCCTCCGTCGGAATGACCCGAACGTGACCGACCCAGCACTCTGCGAGTGGAAGCTGGTTCCCCTCGTCATCGCCGAAGGCCACATCGTGGCAGGCTTCGATCATCCACAGAGTCCCGTCCGGTTTGCGAAACAGGTCATGAGGGTCGAGAACCCACGGATCACGGGAGTCCCGGTCGATCGGCGGGGACATCGGATCGACAGCGTCCGTTCCCGACGGTGCCGCACCGTCACCCTGGCCAGCCGGCACACGACCAACGCGAACGCGACGGCCACTGCAGTCGCAGCCAAGCCACTAGTCCTTGCCCACCGCACCTGGTCCCCTCAACGTCGCGTGCTCATCACCACAAGTTCCACTCAACCTCAGCAATGGCCACTGCGGCAACCCCTGTCCCAAGCTGGCACACGAGAGAGGTCGCCCAGGATGCTCTTCAAATCAGGCTTCACCGCCATCATGCAGGTTCCGACGTGCCGATCGGGTCACGAGCCGCCGGCATCAGCGCGCCCGCCGGCATTGTGGTGCGGTGCAATGAGCCGAAACTTGGTCGATAGTGCTCGCTCAGCGAACCCTTTCGGCCACAGAAGCCAATGCCGGCTCCCGTGTGGAGGGTGTGTCCGGTCCGACAGCATGATGGCGCAAATTTCGACACCGAGACCGCCTGGGGCGGCCTGGCTGTCGACAGATCGGGCGATTTGCCGGTGACGTGTTTTCGTCGACACTGGGACTGGTTCGACCGGCTTCAGTGTCGAGATTTCCGGGCTTCCCCCGCCCGCATCGTGAGGATACCGCTCGGAAAAGCACCCGAACTTGGGGCGGTTCCGCGGAACCGCTCGGTAACACCTTTGTCCGTAGATACCGGGCGCCCCGTCCGGCAGGCGTGATCGCGGGAATTCGCCGACCATTCCTTGATCGGCGGCCGGTTGCCATTGGTCGGAGATCGCGGCCGCCCATGTCACATGAGGTGTTTCAGGGAAGGTAGGGGAGCGGGGCCG
>CAZVUM010000119.1:0-228 GCA_964629575.1 uncultured Acidimicrobiales bacterium
GGTACTGCGTCAGATCGAGTATCCGTATGCCGTCGAGCACGCAGCGAACCTACCGGCAAGCGCACGAGCGGACGGGCTTCTGTGGAGTGGGAGCGCGCCTGCGGTGGCGCGCTGGCACTCGGCGGGAACGGGCCCGCTCCCCGCCTGAACCGAGTCGGGCCAGCAGCCGAGGGTGCCGTGGCATTCCGCAGAGGAGGGAGCGGAGCGACCGACGATTGTCGGCGAGGA
>CAZVUM010000119.1:328-9091 GCA_964629575.1 uncultured Acidimicrobiales bacterium
AGAGCATTCCGCAGAGGAGGGAGCGGAGCGACCGACGATTGTCGGCGAGGAAGAGCATTCCGCAGAGGAGGGAGCGGAGCGACCGACGATTGTCGGCGAGGAAGAGTCAGCCGATGTTGTCGATGATCCGGAATGCGGCGGGGCCGAGGATCACGATGAAGAGGCAGGGCAGAATGCACAGGATCATCGGGAAGATCACCTTGACCGGAATCGTCGCGGCTCTCTGCTCAGCGCGCTGGCGCCTCCGGGTACGCAGCTCAGCGGCTTGAGACCGCAGGATCTGTGCCATCGGCAGGCCGTGCCTCTCGCCCTGGGTCATCGCGAGTACGAACTGGCGGAGATCCGGTGAGTTGGTGCGGTCGAGCAACATGTCGAACGCTTCGCGCCGCGCCGCGCCCAAGCGTACGTCTTGGATCGTGCGCGAGAGTTCGTCGGCCAGGGGTCCCGTGGCGCTCGATGCGTACCGGAGCAGAGCTGCGTCGAATCCGAGACCCGCTTCGACGCTGATGGTGATCTGATCGAGGGCCTGCGGAAGTGCGAGCTGGAGCTGATGTTGGCGGCGATCGGCTATTGAGGAGAGACGCAGGTCTGGGTACAGGTATCCGCCCGCTGGCGCCCCCAGATAGAGGAGGAGCGCGATGGGACCGCCGAACGTCGGTGCGAGGTAGAGCGCGAATGCCAGGCCGATGAAGCCCGTGAAGACCTTTGCCGCAAGCAGACGCTCCACATGGTTGGCTGGACGGCCTGCGAGAACGAGGCGACGCTCGAGGGCCCGGATGATGCCCGATGGCGTGAAGCGCCGCAGGCGCTCGCCCACGGCCACCACCGCGGGAGCGACGAGTCGATCGCTTGCGCCGCGCTGCAGTGCTCGAACGCGGAGATCCACCCCCGACCCGGCTGTCGGGCGTCCTGTGGTGGCAGCCTGCCGGCCCGACATCGCCCAGAGCAGGACGGGGAAGGCGCTAGCGATCAAGGCGGCACCCGCCACGGTGCTGATCGGAAGACCGAGGACAAGTAGGTCAGTCATCAGAACGCCAACTTCGTGAGCTTCTTCAACCACACACCGCCCATTGTCATGAGACCGATGCCCACGAGCGCGAGAATCCGGCCGCTGCTGCGTTCGATGAAAACCGAGAGGTAGTCGGGCTGGCTCAGGGACATCAGCACCGCGACGACGAACGGAAGGAGCATCATCACCGCCGAGCTCATCTTCCCGTCGGCAGCCAAGGCGGCGACGTGGCCTTCGAGGCGCTGTCGCTCGGCAAGTGTCTCAGCGACGTTGTCGAGGACCTCGGCGAGGTCGCCACCGACATCGCGTTGGATCTCCACGGCTTCACCCACCCATCGGAGGTCCTCGCTCTCGAGGCGGTCGGCCATAGCCTGGAGTGCCTCCCCCAAGGGGCGGCCGAGGCGTACCTCGCCCACCACGCGCTTGAACTCGAGCGACGTCGGCTCGGAGGTCTCCTCCGCGACGCTGTCGAGGGCACCGAGGAGGGCATGACCCACCCGCAGATTGCTTGCGAGGAGCTGCAGTGATGAGTGGAGCTGCTGCTGGAAGGCCTTCTTTCGCAACTCCGCTCGCCGCAGGAGGTACAGGCGACCGAGCGTCGGACCGAACAACCCAGCGAGGAATCCGAGCCAGTGACCCACGAGGAGAGCGCCGGCCATTGCCGTGATCGCAGCCGCAGCCCCGACGAGCACCAGGTATTCGCCTGCCCGCCATGGCAGCCCGGCGCGCTCGAGCAGCCGGTTCATTCGTCCGGCCTTCACGAATCGGCCGAGAAGGAGATCCGCGATGTCTGGTAGCGCTCCGAGCGAACGCGAACGGCGCTGCGGTCGATCGTCCTCGAGCGACACGGTCGTGGGACGCGGGGCAGTCTTCACGCGTGACTCGTCGACCGGCCACGTCACGACCACCAGGAGAACCAACAGGGCGAGTGCGACGAGCCCCAATCCGAGTGGCAACGCGAGTCCGACGTCGAAGCCGCTTGGCTCCGGCGAGACCTCGGGCGCGGGCTCTGGTACGACGACCGGGGCCATCGTGGTCGGCGGAACGATCACCGATCGACTCTGGGGGCTCGGACCCACCGGGTTGAGCTCGACGGTGGAGGTGAAGCCGAGCAGCACCGGATCGCTGCCGCCCACGAGGCCGATCGCCGTCTCGGCGCCCGCCTCAGCGATGAACGACAACTGATAGCGGCCGACCACGGCCGAGGCGATTCGCGCGTACGCATCGGTGAGGGCGGCCGTGTCGGTGGCAGGGACGACCAGACCGCCCTCGGCTGCATTGGCCATGGCGGTGATCGACGACGTGTCGTACTCGCTCGTCTCCAGCGAAACGCCGTGGAACGTCACCTCCGCTGACGCCAGAGCTCCCGTGACCTCGTCGAGGGACGCACTGCTCGCTGTGTCGCTCCCGTCGGTGAGGAGGATGACGAAGCGTTCTTCGTCGGCTGTGGGTTCTCCGAGCAGGTCGAGCCCGGTGATGACAGCGTCGTGCACAGCGGTTTCGCCTCGGCCCGTGAGCCCGGCGAGAGCGTCGAGAGACGCTTGGCGATCGGTCGACAGCGGCTGGAGTACCTCAGCACCGGCACCGGCGCTGACGACGGCTACTTCGGTCCCCGCGGGCAAGAGGCCGACGAACTCCGCCGCCGCCTGCCGTGCCACGGCGATCGGCTCGCCCCGCATGCTGCCACTCGTGTCAACGATCAAGACGACGCGCAGGCCGTCGGTCGACACCGGCCGCAGCGCCAGCTCGGTGCCCGGCTCGAGGCCCACGACCACGAAGTCGTCAGACGTGAGCTCGCCGGCGGGTCCACCGATGACCGCGAGCTCGACCCAGACCTGAGGAGGGAACTCCGCGTCCACCTCGAGGATCTCGATCTCGGCCCCGCTTGGGTTCTCCTGAGCCTCGGCCGCCCCGCTCATGCCGATCAATAAAGCCATGAGGCTGAAGACCAGGAGGAGCATCCACACAAGACCCCGCCAGGCCACCGAACCGAGCCGTTCCGACGGTCGACGTGCGTCGCCCCATGCCGACAGCGGGCGGAGCCCGCGGGCCGCTCGCATCAGTCCCAGCTCGCCGACTCGAGGGCCGGAGCAACCTCGAAGATCTCCGCAGGGAGCTCGATGCCCTGGTCCGCGAGGCGCTCGGTGAAGCGCGGTCGCAAGCCTGTGCTCTCGAGAAAGGAGTCGGATCCTTCGCCGCCCGATGCATGACGCAGGGTGAACAGGTCTCCCAGCGTGATCACATCGCCCTCGAGGCCTTCGACTTCGCTGATCTGGGATATCTTCCTCGACCCGTCTCTGAGCCGAGCGATCTGCACGATCACGTCGATCGCGGACCCGATCTGTTCGCGGATGGCTCGCATTGGGAGGTCGATGCCGGCCATCAGCACCATCGTCTCGAGTCGCGACAGCGCATCTCGTGGTGAGTTCGCGTGCAGTGTCGAGAGCGATCCCTCATGACCGGTGTTCATCGCCTGGAGCATGTCCAGCGCCTCGCCGGACCGGACCTCCCCGACAATGATTCGGTCCGGGCGCATACGAAGTGAGTTCCGCACCAGGTCGCGGATCGAGACCTCGCCTCGTCCCTCCACGTTGGAAGGTCGCGCCTCGAGTCGGACGACGTGCTCCTGCATGAGGCGCAGCTCGACGGCGTCCTCGATCGTCACGATTCGTTCCGTCGAGGGAATGAAACCGGACACCACGTTGAGAAGGGTGGTCTTGCCGGTACCGGTGCCCCCGCTGACCAGGATGTTCAGTTTCCCGCGCACGCAGGCGTCGATGAACTCCGCCGACATCGGCGTCAGCGAGCCCGACGCCACCAGATCCTCGACGGTGAGGGCGCGTTTGGAGAACTTCCTGATCGTCAGGCTGGGTCCGTCGACGGACAACGGCGGAACGATGGCGTTGACACGTGATCCATCGGGCAAGCGCGCGTCGACCATGGGCGAGGACTCGTCGACCCGCCGACCGACACGCGAGACGATCCGCTCGATCACCTGTCGCAGGTGGTCCTCGGAGCCGTATCGCGACTCGGTCAGAGTGAGACGACCCGCCCGCTCGACGTAGATCCTGCGAACTCCGTTCACCATGACTTCGCTGACCTGCGGGTCGTCGAGGAACGGCTCGATCGGTCCGTACCCCAGGACATCGGCTGTGATCTCCTCGACGAGCTCTGCCCGTTCGAAATCATCGAGCGGCGTCTGTTCGTTGGCGAGAACGTCCGCCAACTCGTCGGACACGAGGTTCTTCAGGGCCTCCTCGTCGAGACCGGGCTCGTAGAGCCGGTTGCCCAAGCGGACGAACAACAGCTCCTTCGCACGCGCTCGGAGATGCCCGAATGGCTCCACCGGGGCCGCGGCAGGAGTCTGGCCATCGGCAATGGGCGGTGGCGCCGGAGGCGGCGGAGCTGCGACGCCACCGATGGGTGGTATCGACGGAACCGCAGCCGTCGGGGACGCGCCGGCGTCACGAAGTCGATCAGCGAGACCCATCAGGCGGCCCCTGTTCTCTCGAAACGACGCCGCTTGGCTCCCTCGGCCTCATCGGCCGGAACAAACCGGTGTGCGAAGCCGAGCAGGGCTTTCGCAGGCGGCGACTTGGGTTGACTCTCCACCACAGGGGATCCGTGGTTCATCGCCGCACCGACGGCACGGCTCTCTGGGATACGCACATCCGCCGTCACTCCGATTGCCTCCTCGACATCCTCTGGCCCCAGGCCGACCTTGGCGTCGGCGCGGTTGAGCACGATGTGCCACGGCCGGCGATCGTGTCCGAGCTGAGCGAAGATCGTCAGCGACTTCTGAGCGGATCGCACTGTCGGTACGTCGGTTGCGACCAGCAAGACGATGTCCGTCGCACGATCGAGCGCATTGAGGAGGTGGTCGTCGATTCCGCTCGCGGTGTCCACGATCACCAGGTCGAAGATCTGGGTCAGGAGGTCCAGGACCTTCCCGACGGTCGCGGGATCGAGATCCTCGACCTCCGCTGGATTTGCGGGAGCACACAGCGCGAACACGCCGCTCGGGTGCGCCGTCAGATACCCCTTGACCGTGGTCCGGTCGAGCGCCGAGCCGAGGCGGACGGCGTCGCTCATCGTGTGCTCAGGCCGGAGCCTCAACGCGTACTCGACGTCGCCGAACTGGAGGTCCAGATCCACCAGGGCAACGGACTGCTCGGTGGTTGCCAGTGCGACGGCGAGGTTCGCGGCGACCGTCGTCTTCCCTGTGCCACCCTTGGGCGAAGTGATGACGACGACCCGCCCTGTCGGTGCCGCGGTCAGCTCGTCCTCGGGCTCGGGGCCCCGATGAACAGCCTCGAAGGCTCTGGTCAGCGCCTCACGCAACTCCAGCAAGGTCGGGTTGGCTGGAAGTACCCCGCGGACACCGGCCGCGATCGCCCGCATCAGCAGGTCGGCCGTCGGCTCGGCCCAGAGCACCTTTCCGACATCCGGTGCCTGATCATCGAGCAACGCGGCGACCGCGACTGCGACAGCGTCGTCCATCTCCGGTCCGATCACGACGACGGCGTGCCGACCGGTGAGAATTTCGCTGAGGATCTCGTCCGCGCCGCGCCGTGCCGCCGTGATGTGTGTGATTTCGCCTGGCGCCGCATCGCATGCCGCCCGAACGAGTTCCACGGCTTCGCCGAGGTCAGTGACGACTGCGACCGTGCTCATGGCTCGCTCGGCGTTGTGGTCGAGGGCGGAGGCGACGAAACCGGTATGTCGAAACCGTGGATCCGGCCGCGCGTGACCACCCGGGTGTCGTCGAGGTCGATCTCGGTGTGCTGTGAGCCCAGCCAGATCTGACCGTGTTCGGCCGCGAATACGACTCTTTCGACCGAGGCTGGGTCGAGCGCGACCGTGATCAGGAGCTTCCCTGTAGGTGCCGGAGTGCGGCTGCGGCCGGGAAGCGTGTCTTCCTCGACGACCTCTGGCAAGAGCTCCTCGAGCTGAACGTTGGTCACAAGCACGCCGTCGAGGATCAGCCGGGTGGAGTTCGGCGTCTTCGCGTCGCCGGCCAGCCGCACCCCGTCGACGATCACCGTCTCGGGGATGTTGGGATCCAGCGATGGCGGCGCGCCGATCTCGAAGGGGTCGAATGACACCACCACCGCGACGAGATCGCCAGGCAGCAAAGTGCCGCCGACGGCACGTTCCGGCGCGAGCGAAAGGGTGACCTCGAGCAGCCCATCAGGGACGGGAACGCGTGCCCGAGTCAGCAGGTCCGGCGCAACGAAGCGCGACGCGGTCAACTGTTCGCCGGGCTCCAGTGCGATCTCGGTGACGAGCCCCGCGACAGGGCTGAGGTCCTCGAGGGCACCCTGGGCGCGAACCTTCGACGGGACCTGCTCCAGTCTCAACCTGTTCTCGATCTCTTCGGCACTGGAGCCGGCTGGGATCTGCTCGTCAGCCACGAGCACCCACACGAGCTCTTCACCGGCCAGGGCACGGGCCTCGGCGCTCTTGACGAACGACGCCACTAGGGCTGTACCGGCGAGCGCCATGACCACTGCGATGGCGATACCGACGACACGACGCTTCAACGTCTCGACCTCTCCTCATGCGGCCGCGTGACCCTGCGGCGGGGACGGATGAATCGGGGGCGGCAGTTTGGTGCCGTAGTGCAACGCAGCTTCGGCGCGCCACGAGCGACGGCATCGCTCGCGGCGCGCCGACGCGGGCTACAGAACGCTGTCGAAGAGTGTGCCGATGCGGCCACCGAGCGCCGTGGCTGCGACTGCAACGACGACTGCAACGCCGGCGATGATCACGCCGTACTCGGCGGCGACGCCACCCTCTTCGTTCTTCTGCATTTCCAGCAGCTTCGCAATGATGCGGTTGGTCATGTGAACCCCCCTCAGGGCCTCGGATCCCGTATCCGGGACGTGTGTCTCTGTCCATCGGCGACGGACTGCGGATGACATCGCCGTCAGCCGCTCCCGGCTTGAGAGAAAGTTTCGTGATTCGCCCGCTCAAGTTCGCCGGCAGGGACGCCGAGAACGAGCGTCAGGCAGAGGCACACATCCGAGGGGGGTGATGATGCGAGCGATCGTAGAGGTCGTGCGACGTCAGGACCGAGCGCGGGACGATGCGGGCAGCGTGACTGTCCTCACGGCGTCACTACTCGTGGTGATCATCGGCATGGTTGCGCTCGCGGTCGATGTCGGCAGCGCGTTCGCAGTGAAGGCGGAGCTTCAGAACGCTGCAGACAGTGCAGCGTTGGGGGCCGCCGCGGCTCTGCCGGACGAGGCAGAAGCGGTCAGTCGGGCCGTCGACCTCGCGCTGCAGAATCATCCCGAGTTGACAGCCGGCGACGTCCAAGCGGTGGTCGGAACGTGGGACGCGGGGTCCGGAACATTCAGCGCTGGTGGAAGTGAGCCCAACGCTGTCCAGGTGACGGCAAGCAGGGCCGGGGGCAACGCGGTTCCGACACCGTTCGCCTCCGTGCTCGGGCACACCGACGTCGATGTCAGCGCCTCCAGCATCGCCCTGTTGGCCTTCAGCAACATCGACTTCGAGGGATTCGCAGAGGGGGCAACACCTCACACCGTGAGCCACGGCAATGGCGTGAGTGGCGAGTTCGTCGCGGGTCAGGTGTCAGTGCGGGCCACCAGCAACCGCAACAACAGCAGCCGATGCCCTCGCGTACCCGCCAGCACAGGTCCACGGCACTGCGAGATGATCTTCGACGGACCCTGCACGGGCGGCTGTACCGGAGGCGACTCCGACCTCTACTTCCCGGCGCAGGGCAACATTCTGATCATCACCGAGGATGGCGACGCCGGCGACCCCGATGACGAGGCGCGAGGGGGCACCTTCACCTTTGACTTCACGGCTTTCGGGCCCGGCACCGTGTCGGTGCAGTCGATCGCATTGTTGGACATCGACGAGACCGACCAAGCGGTCGTCACGCTGTACGACGAGACCAACACGGTCATCGACGTGGCCTACCTGTCCGGCGCGGGCGATGGCGTCGCCGTGGAGAAGTTCGTGTCGAGCGTCAGCGGGGTGGCCGTGATGACAGTCAAGCTCCCGGGGTCGGGGGCAATCGACGACATCGGCTACATGCGAGTCGTAAAGCTCGTCCAATGATGCACACGTCACGCCGGCGCGGCCATCAGAGAGACGAGGCGGGCGTCGCGGCGCTCGAGTTCGCTCTCGTCGTCCCGGTCCTCTTGATGGTGGTGTTCGGCATCGTCGCATTCGGGGTGGGCTACAACTATCAGCTCCAGGTGACACAGGCGGCCCGCGAGGGTGCCCGCACCCTCGCTGTGACCGGAAGCACCGGCTCGGCGACCGCGGCAGCTCAAGCTGCCGCGGCGGGCCTCGACGCCGGCTCGATGAGCATCGTCCTTTCAGGGTGCCCCTCGACACCGGGGCCAACCGACACCGCCTCGGCTTCCATTTCGTATCCGTACACGTACAACATCCCCGGACTCGGGGACAAGAGCGTGACGCTCACCGCCGACGCGGTGATGCACTGCGGCGGTTGACCCGCCGGGCTGGGGGAGACATGCAGAAAATCGACAGAGCGACGCAGCAGCGACGTTGGCGCCCCCGGGCCCGAGACGACGCGGGTGGTGTCGCGGCCGAGTACGCCGCCGTCACCGCGTTCATCGGTGGCGCGATCGTGATCATGGTGAATTCGTTCGGCGGCCGGGTGACCGCCCTCATCGAACTTCTCTGAGCCGGCCGGGGATCCGCGTCATCGCCCCTGAGGGCAACGGGTGGCACACTCGGCGGCAATGACTGGC
>CAZVUM010000120.1:0-9037 GCA_964629575.1 uncultured Acidimicrobiales bacterium
TGGGTATCGACGTGCAAAACGCCGCCAAAATCCAGGAGATCAAACGCCTGCGGCCTCTGTCGACCCACCAACCCTGGGGCGTCTTCTTCGTCAAGTTCGAGCCAAAGCGCCTTCCGGTGGTAGCCCTGCGCCGCATCCTGAGCAGGGTTGCCCTGAAGAAGCGCGCCTCAGCCAACAGCGCTGAGCGGGCCGCCTGGTCGACGGACGACCTACTATTCATCTCCAATTATGGAGAGGGCGAGAGCCGCCAGATATGCTTCGCACACTTCTCGCAGAACGAGGAAAAGCAGGACCTGCCCATTCTCAAGGTGCTCGGCTGGGACAACCTGGATTCCCCACTCCACCTCGATCATGTGGCCGAACTGCTGACCAACCAACTTTCCTGGCCCGATGACGAGGAGAATGAGAGTGGATGGCGCATGCAGTGGCATTCAGCCTTCACCCTGGTCCACCGCGAGGTCATCAACACCTCGAAGGCGCTTTCTGTCGAGCTTGCCGGGTTGGCCCGCAACATACGTAACAGCATCAACACGGTCCTCTCCATTGAGAGCGAGAACGGCCCGGTATCCAAGCTGATGGCCGCCTTCAAGGAGGCCCTGGTCCATGACCTCGACGAGGACGGCTTCGCGGATATGTACGCCCAGACCATCGCCTACGGCCTGCTCTCGGCCCGGATTGCCAACCCCTCGGGCGACACTTCGGACGCACTCGCGACGGCGATGCCGGTCACCAACCCCTTTCTCAAGGAACTGATGGCGACCTTCCTCGAGGTCGGAGGTCGCAAGGGCAAGGCGGGCCCGGGGCCGGGAATCGATTTCGACGAACTGGGCGTGAGCGATGTTATCGCCCTCCTCGACGCCGCCAACATGGAGGCCGTCCTCCGCGACTTCGGCGACCGAACCCCCCAGGAAGACCCCGTCATCCACTTTTTCGAGGGCTTCCTCCGGGAGTACGACAAGAAGATCCGCAAGGACCGCGGCGTCTTCTACACCCCCCGGCCGGTGGTCTCCTTCATCGTCCACTCGGTGGACGAGCTGCTGCGCACCGAGTTCGGCCTCGAGGACGGCCTCGCCGACACCACCACCTGGGGCGAGATGGCCGGCCGCATTGATGACCTCGAGATTCCCGAAGGCGCCACCGCAACCCAAGCCTTCGTCCAGGTTCTCGACCCCGCCACCGGCACCGGCACCTTCCTGGTCGAGGTGATCGACATCATCCACAAGACGATGACAGTAAAGTGGCAGGACGAGCGCCAAGGCAAGAAGATGATGGAGAAGCTCTGGAACGCCTACGTCCCCAAGCACCTCCTCCCCCGGCTCCACGGCTACGAGCTGATGATGGCCCCATACACCATCGCCCACATGAAGATCGGGCTCAAGCTCTACGAGACCGGCTACCGCTTCGAGAGCGACGAGCGCGCGCGGGTCTACCTCACCAACGCACTGGAACCGGCACAAGACTTCTCAGGAAGGCTGGCCTTTGCGATACCGGCGCTGGCGCACGAGGCGAAGGCGGTGAACGCGATAAAGCGGGATCAGCGATTCACGGTGGTAATTGGCAATCCGCCGTACTCGATTCGCTCATCCAATCTCACTTCTCAAGCCAGGTCATTGGTAGAACGCTTCAAGGAGATCGGCGGAGCTGGAATAAGAGAAAAGGGTGCCCTGCAACTGGAGAAGAACCTGAACGATGACTACGTGAAGTTCTTCGGGCTTGCACTCCAATTGCTATGCGAAGGTTCGCTTGGAATAGTCTCCTTTATCTCGAACCACGGTTTCATCGACAATCGCACATTTCGGGGATTCAGGTGGAACCTCCTGAATAATTTTTCGCGTATTCAAATTGTTGATTTGCATGGGAATTCCAAAAGAAGGGAAATGGTTCCTGCTGGTCAGATGAACGAAAACGTCTTTGACATACAGCAGGGAGTCGCAATTTCTGCACTGGTTCGAACTGGCCCCGGATCCTCGACCGGTTGTGCCGAAATTCGAAACGAGTGGGGAACGCGAACCGAGAAGTACGAGTCCCTGCTGAGTAAGGGCGCCAATTACGAAATGGCCTCGTGTGTCGAGCCCAGCTTTAGCTTCGAGATCGTTGATGAGGCTCTGAGGGCTGAATTCCTGAAGTTCGACTCGCTCGGCGAGGTGATGCCAGTGAACTCGACGGGAATCAAGACACACCGCGATGCGTTTGTGATTGACTTCGACCGCGAGCCGTTGCGTCGGCGGATTGAGGAATTCAGGGGCAAGGCGACAGACAAAGACATTGCAGACGAGTTCGGCTTGAAGGACACATACGGTTGGAAGCTCTCAAAGTCGCGAAAAAGGATGCGCACGCGTACCGATTGGAAGCAAAACTTTCAGCTGTGCCTCTATCGCCCCTTCGATCACCGACACATTTATTACAGCAGCGATCTCGTGGAGCTGCCGAGATCGGAGTGTATGCGGCACCTCGCCGGTGGCGCCAACCTAGCGCTGCTTGCAACACGGCAGGTGACTTCGTCTCAGTTCACGCATGCTCTAGCCTCAAGGTTAGTCAGTGAGATGAAAACATGCTCTCATGATCGTGGCACGAACTGCTTTCCTTTGTACCTTCAAGCGACCGAAGGCGAACTCTACGCCTCACCCGAGCCAAACTTCTCAGTGGAGTTTCTCGGTCGGCTCGCTGTCACGCTGGAGCTGGAATCTCCCAGCTCTGGGAACATCACGGAAGGCGTCTCTGCTGTGCAGGTGTTTCAGTACATCTACGCTGTCCTTTACAGCCCTTCCTACAGGACTCGCTATGGGGACTTTCTAAAAACAGAATTTCCACGCCTTCCCCTTCCCGCGGGAAACTCCGTTTTTCAGAGTCTTGCTAGTTGCGGCGAGCAACTAGTTGCACTGCATCTCATGGAATCCGAACGCCTCGAGCGACATATCACATCCATTAGTAGCTCCGGTGCTTTCCAGGTGGAGAAGGTCTCCTACTCCGACGAGACCGTCTGGATCGACAAGGCGAAGACACGCGGCTTCAAGGGCGTGCCGAAGGAGGTGTGGAACTTCCACATCGGCGGCTACCAGGTCTGCAACAAGTGGCTCAAGGACCGCCAGGCCAAGGGCGGCAATAATCCCCACCCCGGCCGCGTGCTGACCGAGGAGGACATCGAGCACTACCAGAAGATCGTCGTCGCCCTCAGCGAGACCATCCGCATCATGGCCGAGATCGACGAGATCATCGAAGCCCATGGTGGCTGGCCCAACGCATTCATGGTCGGAGATGGTGAAGAATCTAATGCCGAAACGACTGGCCTTGGCGGTGCGTCCATCGCCGCAGAGGCGGCGCTTCCCTACGGGGACGAGGAGGAATGACGCCCTACCCGGTCTATGTTGTTGAACTCGAATCTGAAGATCGGGACGAGGGATCTCCAGCTGCCACCCCGGGTGCCCAGGTCTTGGTCTGGAGGAACGCTTCGGGCGCCACAAGGCAAGAATCTGGGCCTCCAGGGTGGGTGAAGCGGGATGAGTGCGCTTCCTTCCCGACCTGTTCCCCAGGCATGCCGGTGGCTTTGATGTCCGGACCGAGGCGAAGGAGGAAGCTGACGTACGGTGCCGAACACCATGCCTCCTCTTTCCGACGGGTTGTGATCGCAGAGGTGTGGGGCACAGGCGCCAGGGCGAACCCAGCCTGCAGGGCTCGCAAACCCAGGGAAGCCGCGATGAGAGGCCAGCACCGGCTAGTCCGCTGAGATTCCCATCTTCAAGCAATGTGGCGACACGATAACGAGGATTAGAAGGCGGATGTTGTGCGGGACGCACGGGTAGAAAAGCGGCGGGGTGGTGTGCGACACCCCACAGCTTTCAAGACCTGCGACGTGTGGTCGGGTCAGGTGCGGCCCGTGGCCGGATGACGGGCGTGCCCTGTAGGCGGCAAGGCGGGCCGGTGAGGAGGCCCTCGTGTGGAAGATTCTGTGTTTCTCATGGTAATATCTTCCGATCGGGTATACGCTCGTGTGCACCCATGGAGAAGAAAATAGAACAGGCGGAAGATCCGGACAGTGTTGGTGAAGATATCTTCCACCTTGCGCGGTTGGCGCTGGCAGGACGCCCACAGGACGTCCAGCTCCACATCCGACGCTTGTCCAAGCGATACCGAGAGGGCATGCCTGAAGTCGCCGAGCGGCTCTCACGGTTGCTTCGTGAAGCTCCAAGCCGCTCTTCGCCCCTGCGGAGCGTGGACGGATCGTTACCGACGTTGCCCTCCGATTCGGACTCCAGGCTCGAGCTTGTTCGCTTCGAGTCGGTCGTCGAGCTAGACGTTGAGCCCCTCTACTCAGAGGTGGTTGGGAGCCGCCTTCAGCAGGTTGTGGAAGAGCGCCGTCATCGAGATCGACTAGAAACACAGGGATTGTTGCCGACTCGCTCGGCGCTCTTCACCGGCCCTCCGGGCGTTGGCAAGACTCTCGCTGCTCGCTGGGTAGCTCGTGAGCTAGGCCTGCCATTGCTCGTCCTGGACCTATCGGCGGTGATGAGCAGCTTTCTCGGGCGAACGGGGAGCAACGTCCGGCTCGTTCTCGACTACGCCAAGAGTGCCGAGTGCGTGCTGCTCATCGACGAACTCGATGCAGTTGCCAAGCGGCGAGACGATGCAACCGAGATTGGTGAGCTCAAGAGGCTCGTCACGGTTCTCCTCCAAGAAATAGACGACTGGCCCTCCGAGGGTCTCCTGATCGCCGCTACGAATCACTCCGAACTCTTGGACCCGGCGGTGTGGAGGCGCTTCGACGTGACCGTCGAATTCCCAATGCCTGCAGACAATGCGGTGGAGGAGGTTGTCTGTCGGTTCCTTGACCAGGATGCATCTATCGCTACCGCATGGCAGAAGGCGCTTGCCGTTGCTCTGCGTGGATCTTCTTACAACGACATTGAGCGCACCGTCATGGGCCTCCGAAGGGCTTTCGCTCTTCAAGGAGAAGCAAGCAGGGAGATGCTCGCGACCATCGTTCGCTCGCGAATCGAAGAGCTGCCCAAGTCGGAACGAGCGACAATAGCCAGGGAGTTCTCGACTCTCAAGGGTTTCTCACAACGCTTCGTACATCAACTGACAGGTGTGAGTCGAGAGAAGATTCGAAAGGACGCGAGGGAGGCGTTGGCGAATGGCTAACGAGAACGGAACTACACCGAGCCCTCCGAACTTCCTGCTCGGGTATGGAGAGCGGCTCGTGGAGCCGGTATCCCTGCCTCCCGGTGGCGGAGGGGAGCGAAACGACTTCGCCTACAGCTTCGAAGACGCCCGCAAGACCCTCGCACCTCAGGTGAGCGCAATGTCGCAGGAGCTGGAGGCCCTTCCCGCTCTCGCGTGTCCACGCGATCAAGCTGTTGCTGTCTTGACTCTACACCCTCAATTCCTTGCAAAGAGCTACTTTCCCGCCGCGCTGCTGCGCGAAGTTGGGCTCAATCTCGTTGGTAGCCGTCCGAAGGACGTGAAGCCGAGGAAGTGGAACCGGAAAGACCCGCCCAAGGGCGCAGCCCCCAGCACTGAGCTTTTTGTGTCGGGGCCTCGCGATGTGATTCGGTCATGGGCCACCGACCTGCCAACATGGTCAGGGAAAACGAAGGGGCTACAGAAAGAGATTGGCCGCATAGAAGAGGTGAGAGCGCAGCGCGCCATCGACCGTGTCCAGCCGGCTGGTTTGGATGAAGAGGATGAGGAGCTCTGGCTTGAGGTCGGCTTGCATGCGAGCTCCAGCCGCACCGACCGTTTTGTGCTCGAAGCGTTCTCCGAGTACGCCGACGGGCTCGACGTGGAACTCAAGGACGGTAAGCGTGTCTTCGCTGGCCGTCTGTGCTTCATGCCAGCAATCGGTACGAAAGGCGCGGTCGCTGAACTCGCAAAGTTCTCATTCCTCCGGGTCGTGCGTGCCATGCCGAGACTCCGCCGGCTAGGTTCGGTGACTCGTGGGGCTCCGGGAACCTTCGAAGTGGTGCTTCCAGATGCTGACCCCGTGGACAGCTCGTTTCGCGTCGCTGTGCTTGACGGCGGGACGCCAGATGACACCGGACTAGAAAGATGGGTGACTCCCTACGACGCGCCGGAGGTGGGCTCGGCAGTTTCCGAGCTTCAGCGGCATGGAGCTTGGGTCAACTCGGCTTCGCTCTTCGGACCGCTCTCCAAAGGAGAGCTTCCGAGGCCGTACGCGGGAGTTGACCACTTTCGCGTGCTTGATGAGCACTCAGGCACAGATGAGAACATCTCTGACCTCTACGATGTCATGGGGCGGGTTCGCACCATCATCGAGAGTAACAACCACTCGCTGTTCAACCTGAGCTTCGGCCCTGAGCTCCCGATAACTGACACGGAGGTCCACCCTTGGACCTGCATGCTCGATGAGCTGCAAGCTGATGGGAGGCGCCTCGTTACGGTTGCTGCGGGGAACGGAGGAGAAAACGACGCGGACCCCTACACGCAGCACAACCGTGTCCAGGTTCCGGCAGACACGGTCAACGGACTCTGCGTAGGGGCGGCAGACACCCGCGGCTCATCGTGGAAGCGTGCCTCGTACAGCTCTGTGGGTCCCGGGCGCAGTCCAGGTGTCGTCAAGCCCGACGTGCTGTTCTTCGGAGGATCGGACGAGAGTCCCTTTTACGTCACGAACCCAGTGAATCCGCAGCAGGTAGTTGGTATCTCGGGGACAAGCTTCGCAGCGCCCAGTGTCATGCGGCTCGTCTCCGGCATTCGAGCGCACTTCGGCGAGCGGCTCAGCCTCCTAGCAGTCCGCTCCCTTCTCATCCACTGCACACAGGGGAACAGGGAAGGACGAGTCGAGCACGGTTGGGGTCGGATTCCCGAGGAGCTCGAGGCCTACGTGGTGTGCTCCGAGGGGACGGCGCGAATCGTCTACCAAGGTGAGGTTGGCCCCGGCGAGTGGGTGCGAGCTCGTGTCCCGCTGCCGCCTGAAGAGCTACAAGGCAGGGTGCAACTACGTGCGACCTTTTGCTATTCGAGCAATACCGAGCCCCAGCATCCGAGCAACTACACACAGAGCGGGCTTGATGTTCTGTTTCGACCCCACGACGAGAAGTTCCGGAAGGAAGACGACGAGCATCCGAAGCCGCGCCCGTTCTTTCGAAACAAGGACTATCCGCAGCCGGAGCAAGAGCTTCGTAGCAATGCCCACAAGTGGGAGACTGTCCTCCACCACGAAGAGCGAATGGTGGGTAGCAGCCTCAAGAACCCCATGTTCGACGTGAAGTACCAGACTCGAGAAGAGGGTCACGCCACCTCAGTCGACGAGAAGCTCCGCTACGCGCTAGTAATCACGGTGACCGCGCATAGCGAGCTCGATCTCTACAACCGGATTCGACGGCATTTCCGGATTCTCCAGCCGTTAGAGCCGGCCATTCAAATCCCGATTCGTCCACGACAATAGCGTAGTACACCATGAGAAACAGCAAGAAGAATCTGAAGCCCGGAAACGTCGTCCCGAATTCCGGGCAGTACCAGGAAATCGGCCCGCGCGGCGGCAAGAGACGTGAAGTCACCGCCGTCAAGGGAGAGCGCCTGCCTCCGACCACTAAGCCCGGCGCGTCCTATAACCTGGTTGACCGGACCAAGAACAAGTCCGGTCGAGGCAAGTAGCCATGGCGCGACGAATCTCAGCGTCTCAATTGCGAAGCAAGCTCAGGCAGGCACAGCAGAAGCGGCGACAGGCAATCAGCAAGGTTAACTCGGCCATCAGGAAGTTCAACAGCACACAGAAGCGGGCCGTTGTTGACCGCAATCGCAAGGCTCGGGCGCGCAACGCCCGAGCCCGGGCGAACCAGCAGCGGGTCAAGCAAGAGCTGCGACGGCTTAACAGCAGGCTTCCGACGACAACCACGCGTTTCTCGACGCTGCGAGTGTCGGTCCAGACCGTGCACGACGCCTACGGCTGTTACGAAGAGCAGGTCGGGGCGGACACCGATCACCCGTTGCACGCCGAACTGCTCGACCTGGCCGAACGCGAGGACGCCAACAGCCTGGGCGTAATGAACGCTCTGCTCGACGACGACACCGATACCCACGCCAGCTCTGGAGCCCTGCAGGAGACTTCGATTGTCGATGAGCTGCTTTCCATCTCAAGTGACCTCGACCAGAGGTGGCGCGGTGCTGTGTTCGCTCTCAATCCGACCAATCCCGATGCCTGCCGACACTTCTGCTCGAGTGCTCGAGAGGTCTTCACCAAAATGGTGCACCTCAAGACACCGGACGCCGAAGTCTTGAGGGCTCTGCCGTCTTGCGAGGTCACGGATAGAGGAAGACCGACGCGTCGTTCGAGAATCCAATTCGTGTTAGGCGAGAAGGGGATGAACACCGAATCTCTCGAAGAGTTCGTAGAGCGGGATATCACGAACATCCTAGAGCTATTCGACGTGCTCAACTCAGGAACGCACGGCGATGCTGGCAAGTACAGCTTGCCCAAACTGGTTGCCATCAAGACGCGTGTCGAACAGGGGTTGTTGTTTCTGGCCCGAGTCATCAGTTGATGCCGCCCACGGACAGGCGTGGCTCGCCCTTGGTCACGATTGCGGTGCGGGTACTGGGGACGTCGAGTCTCCCGGACCGGAAGCGTGTGAAGGCCTTGCCTGAGTTTGCAGATCCAGCGGAAAGGCGCACATCAACAAGAGTGGCAGCGACAGAGTGAGCAGTCCTGAACTCGTGTGTCGATTGCCGCTTTGGTGCCACGCCCCTGGCCTGCTCGAGTCCGGCTCCAGTGCAGCGGCCCTTTTGAAGTCAACGTTCTAAGTGCGCGTGTGACGGGGACGGTCTCGCCTCTGTCCAGGTCAATCGATTCCTCGTTCCATACTCCCAATCAAGTTCCTCATACGGGGGTCGCGGGTCCGAACCCTGCTAGGCGTACCATGGCGTCGGGACCCCATGCACCTCCTCCTCGCCAACACCCTCCCGCTCCTAACCCTGTGCCAGATCGGGGGCGGTGGGGACTTCGGCGGCGGTGGTGGGGGAGGTGGCGGAGGCGGCTCAGGCGACGGGATCGGCTACCTCGTCTACTACCTCATCCGCC
>CAZVUM010000121.1:0-8890 GCA_964629575.1 uncultured Acidimicrobiales bacterium
ACAACCACTGCGTCGCCAATGACCGTGCCTCGACACCGGTGGGGTTGTGCCGACCCCGTTGAGACCGAGCGACACCTCCCCTCCGCGGCTGCCTCTACAAGTCGCGACTTCAGGGACATGACGATGCCGCGGCGGTCAGCGGGTCGCCTGGTCGGTCGCGTGCGCGCCTACTTTTCTCTCAACAGCCGGAGGTCCGCTGGCTCCACCAGCCCCGTTGACACCGCATGGTCAATGAGAGCCAGCCTGCGGTCCGAAGCTCGCTCTCCGAGTCGGCCCTTCAATCCGGGAACACCGGCGCGAGTCAGGCTGCGGCACAGATAATCCAGCTTCCGATTGAACTTGGTGATGCTCCAACCGAGCCGATGAGCGGTCGCCCGGTTGGGCGGTGGCTTGGTCACTTCGGATGTCAGTCGGGGCTCGCACAGTGCGACGAGAAGCAGGCGCTGCTCGTCGTTCAGTTCGATGAAACCGAATCGGTTCGTGGATGGCACGTCGACGACAATCCTCACTTCAGCGGGATCGGCGGGCAGCGGGATCGGCGTCGCGTCGAGTTGGTAGTTGGCTAGACCCGCTTCAAAGCGGATCTTGGCTCTTGTGACGATCGCCACACGGCTTCCGGGGACCAACGTGTGGGTACTGCCCTGTTGTGTGCGCACCACGATGTCGACCCAGTCACCGAGATTCTGGAGCCACCAAGTGTCACCGATGTAGCGAAAGACACCGACAACGCGGTGCAGATACAGGTTCGTCTCGTCGATGGTGACGTCGCCTGCCCGGCCGAAACTCAGCTCAGCGTCGGTATTGAGTTCCCACCGCTGGCTCAAGAAGTCCACGATGAGCGGCATCGCAGAATCCTAGGATCTCAACCTGTTTGCCGTCTGCGGGCGCCGTTTGCGCCACGTAGATACGGGCCCGCCAGAATCGCCGTTTGCAGCCGTGGCTTCGCGGCGGCAAGAGATCAGTCTGAGGGTCGTCCGAAATCGGACGGATTCGCATGTCCTCGCTATCCGCTCGGAGCCCTTGAACGGGCTGATCAGGGCACCCAGAGCGGCGCTGATCGAACGAGTTCCATGATCAAAGGATCATCCGTCGCAGATAGTGGCGGGGTTCGAGACGGTCCTTGAACCGTCTGGGCTGCACGTGTTGTCGGAGTAGTGGTTGCGGGTTCCGTGATCGAGTTCTCCCCGAGTGTCATCGAGGAAGTCGACGTCACGGTTGCCTGTGGCGGTGTTGCTTCTCACGATGTTGTCGGTCCCGAGGTTGATGTTCACTCCCTCGCGGCCTCCGGTGAGGGTGTTGCGTTCGATCGTTGTCCGGTGCGACCGGTGGATCGCGATGCCCTTGTGAACGACGCTCTCGGCCGTGTTTCCTCTCATGAGTACGTCGGTGGTGTCCTGCAATTCGTACCCGTTGCCGTCACTGCCGATCGCGGTGTTGTCGATGAGCTCGTTGTAGCCGACGTTCCCGAGCGCGTACGCCGTCCCGCCGTTCTCGACCACGTTGTTGATGATGAGGTTGTCGTTGGAGTCCTCGTTGAGGACGATGCCGATGCCGCTGTCGATCACGGTGTTGCCGGCCACCTGGTTGTCGGTCGAGGCGTCGAACAATCCGATACCGAACCAGTTGTCGGCATCCTCGACCAGGTTGTCCTCGATCACGTTGCTGTGGGCATCGCGCAGGTGCACACCTTGCTGGCTGGCGATGATCTCGTTGTCACGGATGATGTTCGATGTCGCTCCGCTCTCGAGCCGCACTCCATTGCCAGGGTTCCCCACGGCTCTGTTCGCGCTGAGGGTGTTTGAGCTTGCGCCGGCGATCACGAAACCGCTGCTGTTGCCTTCGACCAGGCTCTCAGTGACGGTGTTTCCGCTGGTGTCAGATCCGCTGATGAGCACACCGACGCCGAACCCCACCACGACGCAGTCCCGCACGGTGACGTCGTCGACTCCCGACAGCAGGATGCCGGTACCGTCCCCGGTGCCCCTGATGGTGTGGCCACCGCAGTCGAGCACCACCCCGTCAGATGCAATGACCACCGGCCCATCGTGGTCACCGTCCAGTTTGACGGAGTCCTCGACGCGCAGAACCTTTGGCCCAGGAGCGGTGGTGGGCGCCGGACGAGTGGTCGGGAGTGGACGGATCGTGGTCGTTGACGCAGGAACGGTGGTCACAGCAGCCCCGACTCGTGACCCTGCAAGGGTGCCTGAGGTGGACCACAGAGCGCACGCTACCGAGCGGTCACCCTCGGCCCAGGCGGCGTGAAGCGGAAGGGCAATTGGCCCCCACTCGAGTCCGCGGGGGTCACGGACGCTCGAGTCGAGGTGCGCGTCGCACAGTGACGTTGCCTGGGCAAGCAGCACGTCGGAGCCCGGAACGGGAGCGGCGGGACCGGCGGTGAGGGTGCCGATGTGGAACAGCTGGGCGTCGTGCATCCTGTCGCACGACACAACCTCGACATAGATCAACCATCCCGTGTCATTCACACACGTCCCAACCGCGAGCGCGGTCGGGTAGCGATGGCCGGCGGGCAGAACCGAACCCGACCCCCGTGCGGTCGAGGCCATCGGCCCTGCGTCCCCACGTTCCAAGACACACTCGATCCGCCTGCGCCCTTGACTCCAGCCGTCCTCAGTCGGCCATGAGATCGTGATGGTGTATCCGGACTCGAGCAACGGCACCCCAACGAAACCCTCAAGCTGAGCACCACACGCGACCATCCCCTCCGCGGTGAGCTCGTCGTCGCCAGGAAACTCACGAGCCGCCTGGGCAAACGGCTCGACCGTGGCAAAGGTTTGCGCGCTGTGGGGCTCGCTACACGGAACTACCTCGACAGCGAGGATTTCGGTGACCTCCTCGGACCCCAAGTCAGCGTTCCAGCAGTCACCCACATCGAGTTCCCACATCATCGCCGATCGAGCTTGGCCGCTCGAAGGACCGGACTGCTCCCCCACGCCGTCATCGCCGCCAACACCGAACACCACGATGCCGGTAGCCAGCGAAGCCACGATCGCGAAAGCCGGGACAACGATCTCCGCAGGTCGATTCGGGGCCATCGCCAACGGTCCGCCACCTAGGGCCTCAACCCCTTCGGCAACCTTTTGTTGTTCACCCATATGCCGGCCGATGTCGACCGAAACCAGAATTCCCACAACGCCGATCACGAGCGCCCGAATCCCATCAACGGCTGCGAACCCCTGTACCTGGCTCAGGTTGTCCGCTGACGAGGGATCCATGAGGCGACCAAGGAGAGTGCCCCCGACCCACACCACCGCAGCGATCCGCAGTGACAGCGGTGACGACCTCTCACGCTGAAGCACCGCCTGGCCCTTGTCGAATCGCCTCTTCCACACCAAAACGACCACCGCGGACAGAAGAATCAGCGCGGTCAGCACGCCGAAAGCGATCGCTTTGCGGTTGTCGCTAGCTTCGAGATCGCTGATCGTCACCGACCGTGGTGAGTCGATCAGGCGACCGATCAATCGGTACTCAGCGACAGAAGCAGCAGCAGCGACTCCGGCGGCTACCGCGAGAACCAGCAGCGACAAACGACCAAGCACCGCGTGCACCGTCGCCGCCGCGTACCCGCCGGGTGCATCGAGCGGAGGGAAGGTTGACCCCTCATCAGACATCGCAAACCTCGCTCCCTCGCGCCCAAACAGTCTCGCGAAGCGATGCAAAGACCGCAGCGGGGACCGATCCCCATAGCCGACCCACGATCCACAAGCGCCAGCGCACCATCCGAAATGGCGGCGCTATCCGGCAATGAGTGGGGATACCTGAGGTGAGATCGCTATGTACATAGATCTTGGAGGGCGTCGGCTGCGGCCCCCGCCAACCGCCTCAGGTGGTCAGTGTTCTCCGGCTCGTATCCCAGCTCCACCAGCCACGCAGGAGCGTTCCGGAGCACGCCTTCGGTGGACCATGCGTCCAGCGTTCCATCGCGTAGCCCCTCGCTGGTCATGGCGCTGATCTCATCGCAGGCTGTGTCAGTGGGTGCAACCGCTCGCTTGCCGCGGTCGTAGAACTCCTGCTCCCACGCAGTGGGGTAGCTCCTACTTTCGCCGCCACCCCCGCAGGCTGTGAGACCGAGGCCCACGATGATGGCCACCACAACGGGGATTCTCATCTCACCGGGCTATCACCTTGCGCGTGGACGGCTCCTGGCCCCCGGTCGTCTGGAGAGTTTTGATGGACTCCAGAGTCAGCCTCGCAACCAACACCCTTCCTGTCTGTTCCAGAACCTCGGCCGCGGTGAGGCGCTTGTCTGGGGACGGCGGCGACTGAGCCGCCGGCCAAGATCCGTTACCGATCCGCGGTCTCATAGGCGGCGGGGCGAGTGGGTGTAGTAGGCCTTCCACCATGCGAGCTGCAGCTCTTCTCCTCGTGGTTGTCCTCGCCGGATGTAGCCAGTCGGGTGACTCCGACTCACCCTCCACAGACGAATCTGTGACCGCACTCTCGGTTGAGACACGACTCCAAAACCTCAACGACGAGATGAGTGGTGCCTCTCCAGTCTGGCAATCTCAGATTGCCCCTGACGACAACGAGGTCCAAGAGATAGTGCAGGGAGTCTGCGAATCCCTCGATGAACTCGGTTCGGCCAAAGCGATCATCTCTGTTCTGGAGGACACCAAGGAGCAGAGGAGCGAGCTCATGCAGGAATCGATGGGTGTCTCCAAGGAGCTCGCTGATCTGAACATGGAGCTGAGCAACGAGATGTCGGGCCTGCTGGCTCAGCTTCTCGAAGGCGAGTACAGCGCGC
This sequence comes from uncultured Acidimicrobiales bacterium, assembly GCA_964629575.1. GTDB lineage: Bacteria > Actinomycetota > Acidimicrobiia > Acidimicrobiales > Poriferisodalaceae > JAYPWI01. The sequence goes on from CAZVUM010000121.1 coordinate 4,763, forward strand.
TCTGCGAGGATTAGTCCCGGCACCGTCACACGCCGCCGTGGTCCGCAGCTTGCTAAGGGCCCCCGCCATGATCCGTGTCGCTCGGAAGGGCTCGAAGTAGCCCGCAGCGTGGACAGAACCTGAAGCTCTTCCTGTACCTGTCCGGGAGCGGTAGCCCATGCCGATATCTGGTGAATAGCTGGGGAGAGTGCTCTCTGAACTCCACGCTGTCGGGTTCTCGGAACTCGTGAGCCCCGCCAGGCAGGCCCTCAGGCCTGCACGGATTGCGCCACCGATACAGCAATCCCAGCCGACTCCTATGGCGCTTCATCATCCCCCAGCTCGCCGTCACCCGACACCTCCACTATCCAGAACTCGTCAAGAACTGCTCCCGGCCGGGTCCCGGAGTGAGGCAATGGCGGCCGGCGATGCCGGAGGGTGCATGGCCCCGCCGCCTGCGCACAGCCAACACGGCCGGCTCCGGTGTTGTCGCACTTGCCAACGACGCTCACACCCCGGCATTGTCGGATGCCTGTGTGAGGTGGTTCACGGCGGCGGTAGCGGGTGGTGCGCGAGCATGTGATCGTGGTCGATGGGGTGAGTCCGCCTTCGGGGACGGTGACGTTTCTGTTCACTGATGTTGCGGGGTCGACGCGGTTGTGGGCGCGGGAGCCTGAGGCCATGGCGGGAGCCTTGGAGATCCACGACGCGGTTTTGCGGGAGTCGATTGAGTCGGCTGGTGGGTATGTCTTCACGACGGCCGGGGATGCGTTTGCGGCGGCGTTCGCTTCGGCTGATGCCGCGATCGGTACGGCTGTGGCTGTGCAGGTTCGGATGTCGGAGGTGTCGTGGCCGACGTCGCAGCCTTTGCGTGTTCGGATCGGGTTGCATGCCGGGGTGGCGTTTGAGCGTGACGGGGACTATTTCGGTCCGGTTCTCAACACGGCGGCTCGGGTGGAGGCGGCTGCCAATCCTGGTCAGGTGCTTGCGACGGCAGCGGTGAATGAGTTGACATCGGAGACGCTGCGGGAGCTTGGCAGCCATCGATTGCGCGATCTGCCTGAGGCGTTGGATCTGTTCCAGGTGGGTGGCGGAGACTTCGACGCCCTTCGCTCTTTGGATGCGGTGTTCTCGACACTGCCCACGATGGCAAGCCGACTCATTGGCCGTGAGACCGAGATCGGCGAGCTTCGCCGTGCGCTGCAGTCGGCGCGCTTGGTCACGGTCACTGGGGTGGGAGGATGCGGGAAGACCCGGTTGGCCGTGGAGGTTGGGGGCAGGGAGCTTCCCGCGGTCGGCCACGTGTTCTTCGTTGATTTGACCAAGGCGGCCGACGACAACGGGGTCGTGGGGCAGGTGATCTCGGGCATCGGCCTGGTGATGGGCACCGAGGCTGACCCGTTCGAGGTCATGGTCGCCTATCTCGCGGACCGTGCTTGTCTGCTGGTCGTCGACAACTGTGAGCACGTCTTGGACCCGGTCGCGGACCTGGTCGAGGAGCTGCTCGACCGCTGTCCTCAGCTACGGGTGTTGGCGACGAGCCGTGAGGCCTTGGGTCTCGAGGCGGAGAGGGTGTGGCGGATTCCCTCTTTGAGTAGCGCTCGGTCTGGAGCCGGCGCACAGCTGTTCATCGAGCGGGCGGCCGAGCGTGACGGCTCGTTTGCTCTGACGGGTGGGGAAGCTGAGGTTGTCGCGGAGATCTGTCAGCGACTCGATGGAATCCCGTTGGCGATCGAGTTGGCGGCCGCGCGCACGACCTCGATGTCGGTGGAGGAGATCCGTGACCGCCTCGATGACCGGTTCCGGTTGCTCACCGGTGGGCGGCGACGTGCGAGACAGCGGCAGCAGACGTTGGAGTCCGTTGTGCGGTGGAGCCATGACCTGCTCACCGATGACGAGCGGGTAATGCTGCGCCGTCTGGCGGTGTTCGAAGGAGGCTTTGCAGGGGTAGACGTGGGTCCTGTCACCCGTTTCGACGACTACGCGGCCTTGGATCTGGTCGAGTCGTTGGTGGCGAAGTCCCTGATCGACACAGCGCGCGTGGAAGGGAACGCTCCCAGGCTCCGGCTTTTGGAATCTGTCCGCCTCTTCGCGCAGCAGCGTCTCGAGGATGCGGGCGAGCAGGAGATGGTTCGCGACGCCCACATGGACCACTTCATTGGAAGCGGATCGACGCACTCCACCGTTGAGGGCATAGCGGACCGGTCACTCCTTCTTCGCCAACTCGCGGAGGTGGACAACGTGGCCGCAGCGATTGAGTGGGCCCGCGAGAGTGATGACGACCTCCTCGCGGCCCTTGCTGTCGCCAGATACACCGCGGCCATGAACGCCACCGGTCGCACCAGCGGCTACGTCGAACTCGTCACCTCCCCGTTCCCTCACGCCACACTTTCAGAACAAGCCACGCTCCTCGGACTGCAGTCCACACTCTCGATACTTGGCCTTCTCGATTCCTCCGCACTCAACCGGCTCGACCAGCACGTTGAGGCGTTGTTCGAGGCCGGCAACAGAGACGAAGATCTCTTCTACGCGCTCTTCGGGCTCCCGTTCCGAACGAACGCTGATCGGCTTGCCGACATCGATCGCTACAGCGTCGCTGCGCTCGAGAGCGGTGCGCCCGCAGCAGTCCGAGCCGGGCTGGGACTCGCAGCCGCGGAGATCCACCTCGGTCAGGGAAGGGTTGGCGCAGCGATCGAGCGATACGACGAGGCCCGGAACCTCGCCCCCGACATGATTGTCGGATCAATCTCCAGCTACCTCATGGTTGCGCTTCTGGTCGTCACGAACGACGTCCGCCCGCTAGCCGAAGTGGTCACCTCGATGGAGGTCATCCCGGGATCGTTCGCTGATGGGCCGCAGCTCGCGGCCGTCGCGGCGACAGCCGGCACCGACGAACCCGCCGATGCCGGCCGACAGATCGCCCAAGTGGTCACCCGCACCGTTGCGGGCCGGGTCTTCGGCCAAGAAGGGGACTACCTCCTCTGGTTCGCCTGGCTGCGGCATCGCATCGGCGATGACCAACGAGCAGCTGAACTGCTGGACCGCACCGCCGGCCGCTTCACGCGGCGCCTGGCAACCCTGATGGGCCAACAGATCCATGGCTGGAGCGACGATCACACCCGACAACAGATGACGGCCGCGATCGTGGAGGCGCGAGACGTAGCCGAAACCCATCGCCGCCAGGTCCGAGGCTCACGACTTCTCGCGGAAGAGGTCCTGCACTGGGCCATCTGAGATCGAGCCGACGCTCCATCCGACGCATGCCCTGAGCCGAGCCACCCGGCAGCAGCATGAACGCGCGATTCTGGGTTGATGGCGGTTTGGGGAACCGGAGTCAGCTACAGCGAAAGAGTCGACTGGGTTGAGGAGCTCATCGAGTGGTTCGAATCCCTCGATCCGCATACGTATGGGGTTGAGATTCCGAATTGTCCGGGTTGGACTGTCGCCAACATGGTGGCCCACGTCGCGATCGACGGATTCGACTGGGTGACTCTGGCGACCCATCCGCCTGCGTTGGGGGTTGGGGCGGTGGGTCGGGCACGCGCGGCGTTCCCTTCTGATGGGGGTGGCGAGTTGTTGAGGGGCACGCTGCGGTCATTTCTGGGGCTGCTGCGCAGCCACGACGGTGAGGATGGTTGCCATTACCCGTTCTGGGCTGAGCAGTCCTACGTGTCGTGGGCGACGCATGCTGTGACCGAGCTGGGATTGCATCGGGTCGATGTTCAGCATGCGCTGGGAGTCGAGTCTGCGGTGAGTGAGCCGCAGGGCGAGGTGGGGTTGGAGTGGACGGTCGCCGCGGTGCTTCCCGTGGCGGCTCGTCTTGTGGATGACGAGCCGCCAGGGTCGGTTCGGGTGGTTGTTGAGGGTTGTGAGGCGGCGGCGCTCGGGGTAGGTGAGCCGCTGGTCGAGGTGCGCGGGACTGCGGTCGATCTTCTGTTGCGTTTGTGGAACCGGGGCGGAGCAGTTGAAGTGAACGGCGACACGGCCACTGTCGACTGGTGGGCGGCGCTCATGGCCAGAGAGTTCCAACACCCAACCCCGTCCTGACCTCAGCCTCGGTCTCCGGCAGAGTGGGATGGGTGGCGGCCCCGACTTGGGGTGGCGTGAGGCGCCGTTATCGGTTGGTTCTTGGGCGAGCGGCGGTCGTGC
>CAZVUM010000122.1:0-2048 GCA_964629575.1 uncultured Acidimicrobiales bacterium
GGGCCATGGCAATCCACGAGCGCCGAGCCCGGAGGGCGAGAAGCCGTGGCAACAACTAGTGCCGCTTGACGCCGCCGTATTTCATGCGGGTGTCGCTCATCGATGCAGCCCGCTTGTCGTCGTCGTTGATGCCTGCGGCCATGACTGCGCCGACGAACAGGGTGTGGGTGCCGAGGTCGAGGGTGTGGCGCACCTCGCAGTCCATCCAGGCGATCGCTTCATCGAACACCGGCGCACCCGTGGCCTCTTCGGTCACGTTGCGACCGTTCAGCTGACCCCGACCATCGACCAGCTCGAAGCTCGCCGGCTTGGAGTACTTCACGAACGGGCGCGTGTTCTCCGCGTCCCACAAGTTGACGGTGAACGACCCGCCTTCGGTGATGAGCCGATGGGTGACGGCGGTGTTGTCGACCCCGACCCCGATCAGCACGGGCTCCATCGACAGCTGGGAGATCCAGCTGGTCGTCATCGCGTTGCGCTCGTCGCGTGCGCGCGAACCCACGAGGGCCAGGGCGTTCGGAATCTTCCACGTCACCTTGTTGATGAGTTCGTCGTCGATCACCGGGCCACGTTATCCACGTGGCCCGGCCGCCGGCACCGCCAGCTACGGTCGGTCGGGTGCCCGATGCCTCAGGGACCGGCGGCTCCGTCAGAGCAGAACTGACAGCACGCGTCGCGGCCGCCCTCGGAGATCAGGTGGTTCTGCGAGAGACGTTCCGGTGGCTGACCGGAGCAGTCGGTGCAGATGAGGGGTCGCGCCTGTGGTGGTCGGTCTTTGCCGCGACCGACGCCACGGACACCTGAAGGTCACTCCTCGTCGGTGCGCATCCAGATCGTTCGCTGCGGGAACGGGATCTCGATGCCCTCCCGGTCGAAGGCCTCCTTGATCCGTTTCCGCACGATGCGCCCGGCCGCCCACTGCTCTGCGGGATCGGTGCGGAACGACAACCGGATCGACACAGCGTCGGCACCGAAGTTCTGCACTCCGCTGATGACCGGCTCGTCGAGAATCGTCGCCTCCTCGAGTTGTTCGTCCCACAACGAGTCGGCGGCCGCCTTGATCGTCGTCATCGCGTGGTCGAGATCGGTGTCGTAGGCGACGTCGACATCGAGAATGGTGCGCGCCCACAGCTGGGACATGTTGCCCACCCGGCGGATCTCGCCGTTGGGGATGTGCCACAAGGTCCCGTTGATGTCGCGCAGCCGGGTGGTGCGCATGCCGACCGACTCGACGGTGCCCGTGGCCTCCCCTACGTCGACGACATCGCCGACGCCGTACTGATCCTCGACCAGCATGAACACTCCACTCAGCAGGTCCTTCACGATGGTCTGCGCGCCGAAACCGATCGCAATACCCAAGATGCCTGCGCTCGCGATCAGCGGACCGAGGTTGATGCTGAACTCGCCGAGCAGCATCAAGAACGCCAGCGTGAAGATGACTGCAGTTGTCGCGCTCTTGAACAGGACGCCGAGGGTTTTCGCCCTCTGCCTGCTCCGCTCTGACCGGTCACGCAGGCTGGCCAGCTTGCTGGAGAGAAGCTCGCGGCTCCAGCGATCACCGTTCTGCTGGGCGGCCTCGATCGCTGCCTGTTCGTCATCCTCGCGATCGCTCACCAGCCGCTCGACCAGCCCGTCGATCCCCCGGTGGGCGAAACGCCTCACGATGAAGGCGATGATGATGATCACGAGGACGGTGAGCGGCTTGTCGACGATCCAGGTCGCCGCCCCGCTCAGAGCCTCGTTGTCCGTCCAGTCGTAGACCCGCTCACACAACCACGCCGGATCGGCCCCACAGGCGTCGAACAGTCCCTGATCAGTCTGCGCGTGCTCACCCATCGCCCCGAAGGTACTGGCACTTGCCGCACTCCTCGGTCGCTGCGCTCCCTCGTCTGCGGAATGCCACGGCACGCCCAGCTTCACCCTGCGGTAGCTCCCACCACCCACCCCGAGTCATTCCGACCCAAAAACCCTGCAGAACGACTCGACGCACCCGCCTGAACAACTCGGCGAGAGACCCGGGCGGGCCATGGCAGTCCGCAGACGAGCGC
>CAZVUM010000122.1:2148-8683 GCA_964629575.1 uncultured Acidimicrobiales bacterium
AGCGAGGAGTGCGGCGAGTGGCAGTCCGCAGACGAGCGCAGCGAGGAGTGCGGCGAGTGGCAGTCCGCAGACGAGCGCAGCGAGGAGTGCGGCGTGAGTAGTGTCGCCGCCGTGAGTGACGCAGCGCTGTACGACGTGACCGCGGGGGTGGCGACGATCACCCTCAACCGCCCCGAGAACAAGAACGCCCTGAGCGTGGAGCTCGTGAACGCCATCGGCGACCACTTCGAGGCGGCGCACGATGACCCCGAGGTTCGGGCAATCCTGTTCACCAACGTGGGAAACACCTTCTGCGCAGGGGCCGACCTGAAGGCGAACCAGCCGGGGGTCACTCAACCCACGGCGCGGCACAGCTTCGTCGAGATCCTCGATGGGATCATGGAGTCACCGAAGCCGATCCTCGGCAAGATCGCCGGCCACTGCACCGGGGGCGGCGTCGGACTCGCCGCCGCGTTCGACATCTCGATCGCGGCCGACGACGTCATCATCGGTTTCACCGAGGTCCGCATCGGTGTGGCCCCCGCCGTCATCAGCGTGGTGTGCCTTCCGAAGCTGCGGCGCGCGGACGCGTCAGAGCTGTTTCTCAACGGCGAGCGAATCCCTGCCGCCCGCGCTGCCGAGGTCGGCCTCATCAATCATGCGGTGCCCCGCGACGAGCTCGACTCCGCGGTCGCGGAGAGCCTCGGCAAAGTGGTTCGCGGGGGACCAAACGCGCTCGCCGCCTCCAAGCAGCTGGTGTCGAAGGTCCCCCAGATGCAGCGATCGGACGCGTGGGGGTGGACCGCCGAGCTGTCGCAGTCGCTGTTTCAGAGCGACGAAGCCGCCGAGGGGATCGGCGCATTCCGCGAGAGGCGGGATGCGAGCTGGGTCCCCGAGGCCTGACCAGCGCGGCGAACGCTACGTTGCCCTTCAGCCGTTCACGCTCACTTGGCCGACGCGGGCCAGTGCCACCCAGGTGGTCCCCGGAGTCAGAGGAACGGGGTCTCCGGCCTCATCGACGAATGTCGTGACGTCGCGTTCGGTGGCCCGCTCCCACTGAGCCACCACACGACGGCCCTGGGCGAAGATCCACGCCTCGCCCGATCCGACCAGCTCCGCTTCGGGCGATCGACCGTCTGCGGCGCTGCGCCCGTATGAAACGAACTGGACCACGAGGTTGGTCGGAGCCACGGGACCACCGTCTGCGTCGACGTGGGGGGTGCCGTCCTGCTCGCGTGCCCATCCTGCAACGTCGGCATCCCACACGTAGGTGACCACGGTTGTGCCGTACTCGATGGTGACCCCGACCGTGGTGATTGCGTCGGCGGCTTCGGTGGTGTCGCCGAACTCGAAGAGCTGAGGAGGCCGACCTGTGGCCCCGCGCTCGGCCCCTGCAGCCCACAGATCGTCGGTCCCGGTCAGCAGGTTGTGCGGCGCGAAGCGCCCGTCGAAGCGGTAGTAGGCCTGTCCAGCGCTGTTGGAGCTCACGTCGACCACATCGACGTCCGCCAACAGTGAGAGCACGTTCTCGTTGCCTCCGCTGTTGGCGAAGAGGGGTCGGCCCAGGTTCGACAGCAGCGGAAAGTCGCTCGTTCGGACCGACCGCACAGGACCAACGGGGGTGGCGCTGCGCGAGTGGAACACGGCGGCAAACCGAGTCAGTCCACCCTCCACGATCTGCTCGTAGACCACGTCAGCGGCGTTGAGACCGAATTGGGGCCGAGCCCGATCGTGGTTGTCGATCTTGACGACAAGAGCGGGACGATCGGCCAGGCCAGTGACTGTCAGACCCGTGAGCGGGGACACGGCCGCCTCGAGGTCGCGTGGCGCGATCGTGGCGACGGAGGCCGGCGGAGGGGTGGTCGAGCCGGCCGCGGTCCCCGAGTCATCCGGGGTGACCGTTGTCGAGGGCCCAGACGAGGGCGCCTGCGTGGGCGCGGGCTGGCTCGGGGGCTCGGCGCACGCGGCAACCACAGACAGCAGCACGACGGCGACGCCGTGACGGAATGGGGCGGAGCGAGGTTTCAGCACGGGGACTCACGCCGGGGCGGGCGCCTCGCTCAGGCTACCGGTCGGCCGGTCGCGCTCGATCGCGGTCGTGTACCGTCGGCTCGCCCGTCGATCGGCGGGTCAGTCGGCCTGGGGGAGCGAACGGTGCCAGGAACCGTCCACATCGAACGATCCGAGTCCATCGGATGGCTCATTCTCGATCATCCCGAGCGTACGAATGCGATCAGCAGCGACATGTGGTTCGGACTGCGGGACGGCGCACTCGAGCTCGGCGCCGACCCCGAGGTGCGGGCCGTGGTCATCCGCGGTGCGGGCGAGAAGGCCTTCGCCGCCGGCGCCGACATCAGCCAGTTCGGCGACCAGCGTGCGGACAGCTCCGCCAATCAGGACTACGACGATGCGACGGCTCAGGCCCATGTGGCCCTGGCCAACATGCCCAAGCCACTGATCGCGATGATCCACGGCTACTGCATCGGCGGCGGGCTCGCCGTTGCCCTGTCGGCCGACCTCCGCGTCGCCGCAGACGACGCCAAGTTCACCATCCCTGCCGCTCGCCTGGGCCTCGGCTACGGCGCAGGCGGAATCGGCAAGCTGGTTCAGCTGGTCGGACCCTCCGCCGCCAAGCGAATCCTCTTTCTCGCCGACCGCTTCGGCGCCGAGGAGGCACTTCAGATGGGCCTCGTCAACCGGGTGGTTCCGAAGGCCGAACTGGAGTCCGCCGTGCGCGAGTGGACAGACATCGTCGGTCAGAACGCCCCACTCACCCTGCAGGCCGTCAAGGCGACGGTGGCCGAGTGGTCCAAACCCGAGTCACGTCAGGACTTCGCCTCCATCGAGGACATGGTGCGGGCCTGCTTCGACAGCGCCGACTACCAGGAGGGCGTCACCGCGTTCATGGAGAAGCGGCCGCCGCGGTTCACCGGTCGGTGAGGTCCTCGTCGTCGATGCGACGACCTGGCCGGGCCCTGGCATCGCGGCGGCGACGCTGACGGCGTTCGTGGTCTTCTCGTTCCTCGGCGAGCTCGAAGAGTTCGGCTTCGAGCTCCGTGTACGCCAGATGGCGATCGGTTGTGATCTCCCCCGACTCGACCGCCGATCGCACGCCGCATCCGGGCTCACTCTCGTGGCGGCAGTCGTCGAACCGGCAACCGGCTGCGGCAGCGACGATCTCCGGGAACGCGCGGTCGAGGCCCCCGTCGTCCCAGAGCCTGATCTCCCGAAGGCCGGGGGTGTCGATCACGACGCCGTGTGACGGTGCCAGGAGGAGCTCGCGACGCACCGTCGTGTGCCTGCCCCGGCCATCGCGCCGCACCTCGCCCGTCGCCAGCACCTCGTCGCCGAGGAGCCGATTCACGATCGAGGATTTCCCCACCCCGGACGATCCGGTGAATGCGAGCGTGATCCCACGTTCGAGAAGTGCTTCGAGATGCTCGAACCCCTCACCTGTCGCAGCGCTCGTGCTGATGACCTCGGCATCGCCGACGCCGTCGACAGACGGCAGGTCCGAACCCTCCACCAGGTCGATCTTGTTGACGATCACCAGCGGGCGGGCACCGCTACCGAGAGCCGTCACCAGGTAGCGCTCGAGCCGTCGCTCGTTGAGGTCTTCGTCGGGAGAGGTCACGATCCCGAGTACGTCGACGTTTGCGGCGACGACCTGGGGCACCGGCTCGTGGCCCGGGGCTCGCCGCACCACTGCAGATCGGCGCTCGAGAATCGCGGTGATATTGACCCGCCGGTCGTCGTGGTGAGCCAAGGAGTGACGCACCCAGTCTCCGACGGTCGGAAAGCCCCGATCGTCCGCGGCGCTGTCGCGCAGACCGGTGTCGACGGAGGCCTCGAGCTCGCCATGTGGACCGAGCAACGTGTATGCGCCGCGATGCTCCACCGCGACCCGGCTGAGACCCTCACCATCGCTGTTCGACCTGACAGGCTCGTCGCGCGTCCCCCAACCGAGTCGGTCGAGGGTGACCGCGCCGCTGCTCACCGCCGCCAGAGCTCCGAGTAACGACCCACCCCGCCGACATGGCCGACCATCTGCTCTCCGGAGGGAAGGGTCCAGACCCCGAGGCCTCCTACCTCGTCACTGCCGATGACAGCGGTAGTCGCGTGACCCAAGTAGATCGCGGGAACCTCGGCCGCGAACACCAACATGATCTGCTCGACGGCGGCGTGCCGGGTCGCCAGCGTCGACGACTGCTGGACGAGGGTCACGAGTTCGGCGAGCCTCTCGTCCTCGAGATTGGCGATGTTGAACGGCGACGTCTTCACGGGACCGAGCGCTGTCGAAAGCAGGATCCACGGGTCGGACTCCCCGCCGAGACGCCAACACGTCGCGGTGAAGTCGCCAGAGAACGAGGGACGGTCGGTCACCGCACCAACGACCCGCTGGATCAGCCCGCTGCGGCTGACGGTCTCGACCTCGACGTCGACGACGCCCGTCGACTCCCACTGGCGTTCGAGCTCGCGGGCCATGTTCGAGAGCTGAAGATCGTCCGTGCACTGCACGCGGAGGAAGAGCGGGGTGCCTTCCTCTTCCTCGTCGGAGCGCAACGGATCGATGATGTACTCCTCGAGCAGCCGGCGGGCCTCGTCGAGGTCGGTGGACAGCCACGCTTCGGCCGCCCGCGGGGAGTACCAGATGCTGTCCGGACTCCACCACTGGGAGGCAGGGGGAGTGACATCGCCCACTCGCGACGCTTCGAGCAGGCCGCCCTGATCGGAGGCCAAGAGGAGCGCACGGCGAACGCGCGCATCGTCGTAGGGCGGCTCGAGCGTGTTGAAGACGATCGCGCCGATGTTGTCCTCCACGTGGGGCACGACGGTGAGGTTGAGGTCCCTGGCTTGTTGAACGGCGCGCGGCGCTCGCGTCTGCGCGGCGTGGCCCTCGCCCGACCGCACGCGTCGAAGGCGCTCCTCCTCATCGCCTACATGTCGGAAGACGAGCCCGTCCACGAGGGGCAAGCGCTGACCGTCCTCGCCGCGTCGCCAGTAGTCGGGGTTCGCACTCAGGACGGCGTCCTCGCCAACGGCCCACGTCTCGAAAACGAAGGGCCCCGACCCCACCGGGGCTCTGAGGAATGCCGCTGGGTTGGCGTGTGCGGCGTCTACGGAGAAGACCCGGCCGGTCGGCCCGGCAAGCGCGGCAGGCAATCCGGCGTTGGGCTCGCTGAGGGAGTACACCAGTGTGCGTTCGTCGAGTACCTCGAGCCCCACGATGCGGGCGTCCCGCAGCAGACCCTCGGTCGCTTTGCCGTTCTGGACGAAGTCGTCGTGGCCACGCTTGACGGTGGAGGCCGTCATGGGCTGCCCGTCGCTGAACGTCACACCCTCGCGAAGCACGACGGTCCATTCGGTGAGCTGCTCGTTGGGTGTCACCGACTCGGCGAGCCACGGTTCGACAGACCCGTCTGGAACCACGACCGTCAGTGTTTCGAGCACCTGGTCGAGGACGTTGCGGCATCCCCACGCGCAGACGTGGTCCCAGGGTGTCCAACCCACGATCGGCGACGGGTCGTCCTGAATGAGCACCGTCAGCGTCCCACCCCTCGTGACGCCGACCTCCGTCGTGGGCTCGTCGGTGGAGGGTGGATCCGTCTCGACAACCCCGGTCTGCGCAGTGGTCTCGGGCGCGGAATCCACGCCTGGGGTGCTGTCGCCCCCGGAGCACGCCGCAACCATGAGCGCGGCGGCCAGGACAACCCTGGAGAGAGTCGAGGGAGACGTCCGCGAAGAGCGGGAGAGGCAGCGGGCGAAGACGATCAGAACATGGTGGCATCCCTCGCCACGACTGCCGCATCACACGACGCGCATCTCAACCGCCAGATTGTGAACGCTCGGTCACCGCTGGCGGTGCGACGGTCTACTCTCGTGGAGATGGTGGGCAATTCTGGAACCGACATCCACGACCAGATGGTGGGGGTCTCGAGAACCGCGGCGCTGGACGATTCTCTGTCTCGCACCGAGCGACGGCGTCGGATCACGCACGGCCAGCTTCTCGAGGCGGCGCGCGAGCTGGTGCTCGAACGCGGGGTGGGTGGCTACACGGTTTCCGATCTCGCGGACGCGGCGGATCTCGGCGTCGGCACCGTGTACAACCACTTCGACGATTGGCGCGATGGACCGCTGGCAGAGATGGCATCGCGCGTTCTCGACGAGTGGGAAGCCGAGATCGACATCCAGCTCGAGAACCAGCCGAGCGCTGCAGGCGCTGCAGTGGTGCTGGTTCAGCTCCTGAGCCAGGCCCCAATGGGCGGCTGGAGCGAGCCGCGGCTCGTCGACCTGCTGGTCCGAACAGATCAGTGGCCGCGCGCCCGCGTTCTGGAGCTGGCTCAGCGGATCATCGAGGCCGGTATCGGCGACGATTCCATGAGGGCCGACATCGACGCGCCTGTGGTCGCCGCGGCGCTCGTCGGCATCGCTGTCCAGGTCACGGACCTTGCACTGCACGACACGGCACCGGCTTCGGAGGACATCTCCGCGATCGTCTGCCGGATCTGCGGGGTCGACGAGCTCCAGATCGACCCGCCCATCGAACTGCACTAGG
>CAZVUM010000123.1:0-8683 GCA_964629575.1 uncultured Acidimicrobiales bacterium
CTTCACCAGCCGCCCCGGACCGTCGAGCCACCCCATTCGACACCAGCCACCTAGGAGGGGTTTCAATCTCCCTTTGGAGGACGCCATGGTGAACGTGACGGTGCTGGGTGATGTCGGGGCCGTTGACGACTCTGGTGACGACGTGGGTCTCGGCGGTCCGGTTCAGCGCAGGCTGCTGGCGGTCCTTGTCGCAGCGGGCGATCGCGGTCTTTCGACGGGCTCGATCGTCGAGCATCTCTGGGATGACCATGATCTGCCCGCGGATCCGAACAGGTCAGTTCGCACCTATGTCACTCGTCTCCGGAATTCTCTCGGGGACTCGTCGGTGGCGACCCTACCGGGGGCGTACGCGATCGGCGATGTCGAGGTCGACTCGGCCAGGTTCGAGGATCTGGTCCTGCGCGCCCGCCGAGCGGGCGACTCGCCGACGGCATTGGGGCTGTGGTCCGAAGCTGTGGGTCTGTGGCGGGGGCCGGCCTTCGACGGGTTCGAAGATCTCCCGGTGGTCGAACCGGTCGCCCGCAGGCTTGAGGAGCTGAAGGTAGAGGCGACCGAAGCCTGGATCGAGGCGCGCTTGCTCAGTGGCGAAGGTCGGGAGCTGGTGGCCGATGTCGAAAAGGCGGTGGCCGAGCATCCGCTCAGAGAGGGGTTTCGGGCCCAACAGATGACGGTGCTGGCCCGGGCCGGTCGGCAACCCGATGCGCTTCGTGCGTTTCAGGAGTTTCGAGTTGATCTGACAGAGATCGGTCTCGAACCCTCCGAAGATTTGGCCCGTCTCGATGGCGATATCGTCGCCGGCAGGCCTGTCGGGCCCGATGCCACGAGGACGCTCCGTGGCTATGAGCTCTCCGATCGCCTCGGCGAAGGTGCATTCTCGGTCGTATTCAAGGCATCACAGAGCTCGGTGGGTCGCGAGGTCGCGATCAAACAGATCCGCTCGGAGTTGGCGAACCGTCCCGAATTCATTCGTCAGTTCGAAGCTGAGGCTCACCTGGTCGGCCAACTGGAGCATCCGCACATTGTCCCGCTGTACGACTACTGGCGCGAGCCGGGCTCGGCTTATCTGGTGATGCGATATATGCGTGGGGGTTCCCTCGCGGGTTCCATCCTGGAAGGCCCTCTTGATCTTGGCGGAACCGTCGAGATCGCCAATCAGGTTGCCGATGCGCTTGGTGAGGCACATCGACATGGAGTGGTTCATCGAGACGTGAAGCCCGCGAACATCCTCCTCGATGACGAAGGCCGGGCATATCTCTCCGATTTCGGTATCGCAGTCGAGGAAGCGGAGGACGCGAACCCCGAAGCCTGGTTGTCCAACGGATCGCCGGCCTATGCCTCACCCGAGCAGCTGCGCCGTGAGGCCGTCGGCCCCGAATCCGATGTTCACGGTCTCGGGATCGCCGTGTTCGAGGCGCTGACCGGCCGGGTGCCGTTCCCCGAGGAAACCACGATGGCCGGCCTGCTCGAACGATCGCTCAATGACCCGATACCGCTGGTGCGGACAATCCGGCCCGAGATCCCCGGCGCCGTCGACGCTGTTCTTCAGAAGGCAACCGCGAAGGAGCGGGCGGAGCGATACGGCAGTGCGAACGAGTTTGCGAGAAGCCTCGCGGCGGCCTCCGGGCTCGATCTGCCGGTTCCCGAAGTGGAGGTGGAGGACCGCAATCCCTACAAGGGTCTGCGAGCATTCGACGAGACCGACGCGAGTGATTTCGCGGGGCGTGAGCGGCTGACCGATCAACTCCTGAGCGCCGTTGGCGGTCATCGCTTGACAGCTGTCGTGGGCCCGTCGGGCTCGGGAAAGTCTTCGGTCGTGAGAGCGGGGCTTCTTCCGGCGGTCCGTCAGGGCCGCTTGCCTGGATCGGGCCGCTGGTATGCGACGTCGATGATTCCAGGGACCGACCCATTCGCCGATCTCGAGGCTGCCCTGCTCAGAGTCGCTGTGGACCCTCCGGCCGATCTCGGTGGTGAGCTTCGCTCCGAGTCACGGGGACTGGCGAGAATGATCCGCCGTCTCATCCCCCGAGACCGAGAACTCCTCGTTGTGGTCGACCAGTTCGAGGAGCTGTTCACGCTCGCTCCCGACGCCGATCGTCGTCGGTTCCTGGACTGTCTCGTCGAGGCGGCCGTCGACGAGGGTTCCCAGCTGAGGGTTGTGTTCACGATTCGAGCAGATTTCTTCGATCACCCCTTGAGACATCCCGCTTTCGCGAAGCTGATCGAGGCCAGCGCCGTGATGGTGCATCCGTTGGCTGCCGATGAGCTGGAGAGGGCGATCACCGAACCAGCCCGAACTGTCGGTGCGACCTTCGAGCCGGGTCTGCTCGCCGAGATCACCGCAGACGTCGCCGATCAACCGGGGGCCCTCCCCTTGCTGCAGTACGCGCTGACCGAACTGTTCGAGCAGCGTCGAGACCACACCCTGACAATGTCGGCATATCGTGAGCTGGGCGGCGTCAGCGGCGCCCTCGCACGGCGAGCCGAGGAACTCTTCCAGGTTTCGGACAGCGGTGAGCAGAAGGCAGTTCGACGTCTCTTCGGACGTCTCGTCAACCTGGGTGAAGGGTCCGAGGACACACGGCGAAGAGTCCTCCGCGTCGAGTTGTCGAGTGATGAGCCAACACGGACCGTGCTCGATCGGTTCGGTGACGCCCGCCTCCTGTCGTTCGATCGTGACCCCATCTCGCGCGAACCCACAGTCGAAGTGGCTCACGAGGCACTCATTCGCGAATGGCCCCGGCTCCGACACTGGCTCGACGATGACCGAGACGGCCTCCGCATCCTGCGCCAGATCAATGCCGGAGCAGCTGCGTGGCAGGTATCGGATCACGACGAAAGCGAGCTGTTCCGCGGTGGTCGTCTCCAGGCGGCCGAAGAGTGGGCTGAAACTCACGCTGGAGACCTCAACGAGCAAGAGGCCAGATTCCTCGAACAGAGCAAGGCGGCCCGAGCAGCGGACGTGGCCGCCGAGCGCCGTCGACTACGCCGGTTGCGGGGCCTCCTGGCCGCAACAGCGATTGTCGCGGCTGTTGCCCTTATCGCTGGCGCAGTCGCGTTCCAACAGCGCGGACGGGCCAACGACAAAGCCGACCTGGCGCAGGCCCAGACCCAGATTGCAGAAGCTGCAACGGCCGTCGCCGCCGAGCGCGAAGAGGAGGCGCTAGATGCCCAGGCCGAGACGGCCGATGCCCTCGTCGTCGCAGAGACGGAGCGGGCTCGGGCCGAACAGACGGCGTTCGACGCGGAGACGGGACGCCTTCAATCAGAGGCCGCGAGGCTGGCACCGACCGATCGACGCAGCGCCCTGCTGCTGGCCGCGGAGTCGTACCGGCGTGAGCCGTCTGCAGCATCGCTGTCGGCCCTCCAGCGTGTCCTGACCGACGTGGGAGGCCTCTTGGCCACATACGGCGGGGGCATGCCATACACCAATGCCCAGTACCTTGGCGGTGACCGAATCGCTGCATCGACGCTCGACGCTGTCCATCTCTTCGACGTCGAGAGCGGTGCATTGCTCCAGGAATGGAGCGTGCCTGGGCTGACCTCCTCCCGTCGAGGAGTCGATCAGGGCGGCGACAGCGCCGACATCGGCGTCTTCGCAGTGTCGGCGGACGGTCTCATCGCAGCCGCCTCGCAGACCGGTGATGTGGGTTCGCAAACCGGGGCTGTGACCGTTCTCGAGCCCGGTACCGACGAGCCCGTCGCGATACTCGAGCACCCGGCGCCGGTCACGGCACTGGCCTTCGGGCCGGCGGGAAAGCTGGCCACCGGAGACAGCGCGGGGACCGTTCGCATCTGGACGGTCGAGACCGCCGAGATCGAGCGCGAGATAGCCGCCTACCCGGCGACCCTCGGTGGGTATCCCTTCCCAGAGGGGATCTCCCAGCTGTCCGAGTTCGATGCCGGGTCGCTCCCCAACTTCGTCATTGGTCTCATGTTCGACGATTCGGGCCAGACACTGGTCTCCCATGACTCCTACGCCGTCTCGGTGTGGGACGTGGCGACGGGCGACGAGAGGCACCGTCACTTCCGGAGCGCCCCGTGGGGCGGGGTACCCACGGGTGTCATCGCACTACCCGCGAAGGCGCTCCTCGGCGTGGATGGCCCTGTTGTCTGGGTAATGGGCCGTTCGACTGTCACCGCCTACGACATGGAGACCGGCGAGACGACGTCTGACATTCCGCTAGCCGTCGCGACGTTCGCAGGTCTGGAGACGGGCTCGCTGCTGAGCTCCGACCGTGCGGCCGTGCTCGCCGTCGGGAGTGTGAGACTGATCGACCTCGCCGCCGGCGAGTGGGCTGAGGTCGTCGACGTCCAGGCGAAGACCGTCAACGGCTTCGCCCCGTCACCGGACGGGGCGACAATGCTCGTCGCGACCGACGACGGCGTCGTCCGCTGGTCGCTCGATGGCTCGAGTCCGATGCGGCGCGCGGTGCCGAGGGCGCCAACCCACGCCACCGCATCAGCATCGGTGGGCGGCACCCACGTGATGTTGCACGCTGGCCTGAGCCTCAGCGGAGCCCGTCCAGCCTTGTGGGACATCACCGGCCCGATGGCTGCGGAGCGCGAGCTTCCGCCCAACCAGGCTGGTCAGCTCGACACCACCTTGCCGATGATCCGCACGTTCAACGACCGCGTCTTCGAGTTCTTCGACCTGGAGACCTTCGAGCCTCTGGGACCACCCATCGTCACGACCGGGATGTGGACAGCAGCTGTGGCCCCCGACCGCGTGACGTTTGCGTACTCCGCGTCCGTTCTCGGCACCATCCTGATTCACGACATCGCGAGCGGTCGCCTGATCGCGGAATTCGACGACCTCGTCGACCCCGACCAACCGGCGAACCACGTCTTCTCCTTCTCCTATAACGCGGACGGAAGTCGGTTGATCGGAGTAAAGGGGAACGGCAGGACACTGATCTGGGATGTGGAGTCCACCGAACCCCTGGTCGAGGTCGAGATAGCCGACGCCACGATATGGAACGCCACCTACAGCCCCTGGGGCGGACTGCTGGTCCTCACGACCGCCGACGGGCGCATGCACTTCCGCGCCCCCGACACCCTCGAAGAACTGCGCACACCCATCGGACTGGGGATAGCACCGAGCCAGGGGTTCAGGTCCACCCGGATCGCGTTCAGCCCCGACAACCGGTTCATCGTCTCCATCACCGACGGTCAGGTACGTCTCTTCGATGTCGGGTCCGGCGAGCAGATCGGCGATCCGTTCCCCCACGCGGGGGGCATCGTCCCCGGGGCCTTCTCCGACAACGTGCTCCGTATCGTGACCGCGGACGAGACCCATGCGTTCGCCTGGCACGTCGAGCCCGACACCTGGCCCGTGCTCGCGTGCAAGGCCGCCGGTCGCAGCATGACTCGCGGAGAATGGGAGATCCTCGGACCCCGCGACTCCGATTACGTCGAGACTTGCGCCGAATACCTGGACTGAGCTGATTCATCCGGTATCACTCACGACCGTCGATCACGGACCCGGTTCCCAGCCCGCACTCAACGTGCCGGATGAGTGCGGGCGGCACGGTCGCGAACACGCCAGATCTCAGCTTGATCGACCTCGAGACCGCGAGATCGAGCGCGACCGCCGATACCGGACGACTCCGACCGGTGGACCCATCCTGTAGCGCTCAAGCTCCAAGAACAGAGCGTTATCGCGCTCGTCCTCGCCGACTCGATCGACCACGGATTCAGGAGTTCGCGATCACCGTGGGCTGCACGGTGCTCGGTATCCGCGACCGTGAGCGTTACCGGTCACACGGGCTCAGATCGGCCGTTTCGGGCATTGCGGAGCCCGTCCGGCATCCGGTACCGGCACCTTGAGTGCCCTGGCCTCAAGCCTCGGTGTTCGGCGTTATCGGGCGAGGCCGCGAGTGGGGGTGAGTCCGGCGACCAATCCGAGTGCTCTGGCGACGAGGTCATCGTCGGTGTCGGTGGGGGGTGGTTGTGGCCCGAGGTCGGCTTGGAGGTGTTGGACGAGGGCGGCGCTGGCCAACGCCGCGCGACCGTTCAGTTGTGCCCAAAGTTCTGCGGCTTGATCCCGGTTTCCGATTTTGAGGTAGTAGTCGGTGAGGTGATGAAGGACCGTCCAGAGCTGGTTGAGGTCTCCTACTTGAACGAAGGCTTGGATGGCCTCGGCGAGCCGCGGCCCGGCGGCGTCAAGGTCTCCGGCCTCGACGAGCGTCCATGCGGACTCCGCCTGGGCGACGTTGATGAATAGCGGCCAGTTCAGCTGTCTCCCGATCTTCAAGCATTGCTCGAGGTTCTCCAGCGCCGCGGAGTAGTGACCGGTAGCTGCCAAATAGCGGCCCTTGGAGAAGCTCGCGGCCGCATTGGCCGCGGGGAATCGGGCGCGCACGGCGGGGTCGTCGTGTATGTCCCATGCCTCGCCGGCGACGTCGAGGACACCGTCAATGACACTCTGAATTGAGGCAAACCCGATCCATCGTGCTCGTTCGTAGACGTCGTCAAGGTTCACCGCGATAGCGAGCGTCCGCTCGGCTATCCCGGTGAGCGGCCGATCCTGGGTGACCGCTTCGAAGAACAGGTGCTGCAGCCACCACAGCTGTGCTCTGGGGTCAGTGATCGCTTCTGGGTCGATGTGACTAACGAGCTTGTCGAGATCGTCGCGACGCCCCGCAGCGTGGGCGAGTGTGAGCCCAATCAACGCGGTCCGTTGCCATGTGGTGTCGTGTTGGTCAGGTGACTCGAGCACGTGCATGACCCAGTCGAGGATCTCGTAATCGAGCCGGAACCAGCCGACCTCGACCGCGGTGGCAGCGGCAATGCGGCGACCTGTCTCGACGTCGCTGCTGTAGAGCGCCGTGCGCAGGTTGTCGAACTCGTCTTGTTGGCGGGCACTCCATTCCAAGGCGTCGCTGCTACCGATGCCCTGCTGTGCTTGTTCTGCGAATCCGGCGAACCATGAGGCGTGCCGACGCTGGAGCAGCTCAGCGTTGCCGTGGTCGGCGAGTTGTGCTTCGGCGAACTGACGAATGGTCTCAAGCATCCGGTAGCGCATGCCCCATGGCCGAGGCTCGGCAACTAGGAGGGATCGTTCAACCAGCGCAACTACGGCCTCCTCGATCGCGAACGTGTCGATGTCGCCGCCGCCGCACACCCCACAGGCAGCCTCAAGGGTGAAACCGCCGGCAAGGACCGACAACCGATCGAACACCGCCTGTTCGATCTCATCGAGGAGCTGATAGCTCCAGGCCACCGTGTTCCACAGCGTCTGATGCCGCTCCATACGGCCCCGCCCCGCTCCCCGCAACAAACGGAAGCGTTCATCGAGGCGCAGCGCGATCTCGCCCAACGTCAACGACCGCGTCCGCGCGGCCGCCAACTCGATCGCCAGCGGCAGCCCGTCCAAGCGGTCCACGATCTCCTCGACGCCCTCATCGGTCGCCGTCACCTCGACGCCCACCGCTCGAGCCCGCACAGCAAACAACTCAGCGGACTCAGAACTAGCCAGCGACGGCACCGCGATCATCTGCTCGCCCCGAACCGCGAGGCCCTCGCGGCTCGTCGCCAACACCCGAACCCCAGCACAGAACGCCACGATCTGCTCGACCAGCTCAGCGACCGGGTCGAGCAGATGCTCACAGTTGTCCAACACCAACAGCAGCCGACGATGCCTCAGCGACCCGACAAGCGAATCCAACATCGACTCCTGCGGTCGCTGCGCCGCCCCAACCACATCGGCGACCACGAACGGCACCGCACCCGGCTCGCTGACCGGTGCAAGCTCCACCAACCGCACACCATCAGCGAACTCCGGCAACACCTGGGCTGCGACCTCAACAGCCAACCGGGTCTTGCCGGTGCCGCCCACACCGGTCAACGTCACCAACCGCGACGCATCCAACGCGGCAACCACATCGGCGACCACGCCGCTGCGCCCAACCAGCTCATCGACCAGCAACGGCAGATTGTTCGGCATCGACTCCAGCGAACGCAACGGCGGGAAATCACTTCCCAGCCCGTCGCCAACCACCTGGAACACAGGCCGAGGCTCACCCAGATCCCGCAGGCGATGAGCCCCCAGGTCCACCAAACCAGCCGCGCCGCCAACCAACGGCTCAGTCGTGTCAGAAACCACGACCTGACCGCCGTGAGCAGCAGCGTGCAAACGACCGACCCGATTCAGAGCAGCACCGAAATAGTTGCCATCCCGCTCATGGGCCTCACCGGTATGAACCCCCATCCGAACCCGCAGAGGCGTCTCCGCCGGCCAGACCTCCGCCCCCAGAGAGACCTGCGCCTCGATCGCTGCGCCCACAGCGTCCTCGGCCCGACCGAACGCAGCGCAGAAACCATCACCACCGGAGGAGAACACATACCCACCCCGACCAGCGATCGCCGAGAGCACCAACT
The DNA here is from genome assembly GCA_964629575.1 of uncultured Acidimicrobiales bacterium. Taxonomy (GTDB): domain Bacteria; phylum Actinomycetota; class Acidimicrobiia; order Acidimicrobiales; family Poriferisodalaceae; genus JAYPWI01. The sequence continues at coordinate 8,380 of CAZVUM010000123.1, forward strand.
CATCATGACGCTCCAACGCCCCACGCATCTCATCAGGATGGTCCTCCCACAGCCGGGTCGACCTCTCGATGTCGGTAAACAGAAACGTCACCGTCCCCGAAGGAGGAGCGATCTCAACGGTCACGACGCCATCGTCGCGCAAGTACCGGGATGCCGCCCGGTAGTGCTCAGCCGCCGCCGCTCACGGCGCAATTCCGGGCCGTCCCATTCTGCCGGGAGCGACGCTACGAACGCGGGGTGAACCGAGCTGCGATCTGCTGGTTAGCTGGCCCGCCCTGCAGAGTCATGAGCTCGCCGACCAACG
>CAZVUM010000124.1:0-8057 GCA_964629575.1 uncultured Acidimicrobiales bacterium
GTGGGCGATACAGGAGTCGAACCTGTGACCTCTTGCGTGTCATGCAAGCGCGCTAACCAACTGCGCCAATCGCCCTGAAGGCGATCACGGTAGCAGCTTCGCCCCAGGCTTCCGTAGCCGGTTCGGCGGTTCCGCGGAACCGCTTCAGGCCCGCAGAGTTGCCGGATCGAGGTCGTTCGGGAGCAGCAAGAACATCACGGTGGCGTCGTCCGGCCAAAAGCGTGACTTGTGGCCCTGGCCGGTGAGATCGTCGGCGAGAAGGCCGTCGCCGGGCCCGATGTGGCGGGTCGAACCGTCGCCGGCCTCCACCTCGATCTCGCCCGTAATGGGGACGACGATCTGGCGGCGGGGCGCATTGTGGAAGTCGAGATCGAGCTCCGGCTGAGCGGTGCGGAAGATGGCGCCCTCGATGGGCACGAGCGGCGTTTCGAATCCACGCTCACCCTTCATCGACGCCACGTAGAGGTCCTCGAACACGGTCTCGCCGTCCACTGTCTTCATCCACACGAGTCGCACGGTGCCTCCAGACCTCCGACGCCGCTCCCGGACGTCGATGCACAGTGAAGCGCACCTGCCGGCCCCGTGCTCGGGCTCTCTGGTGAGGGGCCCGAAGCGCGCACCGCAGCCAGCGAAGATACAGAGGCGGGGACCGGAATCGAACCGGCGTACACGGCTTTGCAGGCCGCTGCCTAACCACTCGGCCACCCCGCCGGAGCGACTGTCGACTCTATCGAACCATCGGGGACTTCCCGAAGTCGGTTCCGCGGAACCGTTTCACCACAATCGGCGGTTGACAACCACTCTCCGTGCACATAGGGTGTCCATCCAGGCACCTGGAACGAGCTCACCGGATCCGACGAACCAACCCGGTGAGCCACACAGGTTTCGTCGCAGGGCGGACTGCGCTGGGGGCGGCCGCCCTGCGACGGAACAAGTACTTGCGGCACTCTCGCCGCAATCCTCGGTCGCTTCGCTCCCTCCTCTGCGGATTGCCACGGCACGCCCCGCAACCCTCCAAGCCTCCGTCGGCTCTCGGCACCCACTGCCCCGCATCCCGCACCGGGCGTGTGCAAGGCTTCGCCACGTGTCCGACGCCGCTGACGACGAGAACCCCACCTCCCCGCTCGAACAGCTGAACAGCCTCGCTGCAGTGGAGTCGATGCTCCGGGAGGACCTGCGGCACGTCGAGGTCTACACGATGGAAGGCCTGCTCAGTCTCTTCTGGCACGGGCCCACCGACGCCGAAGACGTCGTGATCATGTGCGGCGGCGCGATGGGCGGGGTCCTCGGTCCGGCCGAAGCGCTCTACCAGGACCTCGGCACAGCCCTCGCCGATCAGGGCATTGGCACGATGCGAGTCGGGTACCGCAAGCCCAACGACACTGGCCGCTGCCTCCACGACCTCGCCGCGGCCGCCGACCTCGCTACGCGCAGCGGCGCCAGGCGGTTCATCACCATGGGTCACAGCTTCGGCGGCGCACCAGCGATGCAGGCAGCGACGATGTTCGAAGACCACGCCGCGGGCTGCGTCACCCTCGCCACCCAATCCGCCGGCTGCGAACCGGCCGAGGACCTCGCCAACCGCATCCCGGTGATCCTCTTCCACGGCGACGCCGACGAGATCCTGCCGCACATGGCGAGCGAAATGGTCCGCATGATCCTCGGCGGCGGCGAACTCGTGATCTACCCGGGCGTGGGCCACCTTCTGGCCGAAGCCGCCAAACCGCTGCGCGAGCGCCTCCTCGCGTGGATCCCCGAGAAGTTCACCGAACACCGAATCGCAGCGGAGTCGAACGGGTGACTCCCCCGCTACCCGAGCGGCCAGAGGACCTCACGCCCGAGCTGCTCACCGCGCTCCTTCGCGACGGCGGCCATGTCGACGGAACACCCGACGCCGAGGTCACCGCGCTCGACATCGAACCCCTCGCCGCAGGCACAGCCTTCCTCGGCGCGCTCGCCCGCCTCGACGTCACCTACGCCGACCCTTCGACTCCCCTCCCCAACCGGCTCATCGCCAAGACCCCGACCACCGATCCGGGCGGCCGAGCGGTGGGCGAAATGCTCAATGTGTGGGCACGTGAGGCGATGTTCTACAGCCGGCTGGCGCACCTGATCGATACGCCGGTTCCGGTCTGCCGTGCCAACCACCTGGGCGATGGCGACGCGCTGCTGATCCTCGACGACCTCCACCCCGCCGCCCCCGGCGACCAGGTCGAAGGCGCCGACATCAGCCAGGCCCGCGCCGCCGTGACCGCCCTCGCCGAACTCCACGCACCCTTCTGGGGCAAGCCGCGCACCGACGAGCTCACCTGGGTGCCCGGGCTCGACACGTCCGGCACGGCAGACGCCCTCCGCGGGGCGATGGAAGCAGCACTCCCCCGGTTCGTCGAACGCTTCGGGTCGAAGCTTCCCGACCTCGGGCTCGAGTGGTTGCACCGGTTCGTTCCACGCCTCGGCGAGTGGCGCACGGGCCTGCTCGACCGGCCGCTCACCATCGCCCACGCCGACTACCGGCTCGAAAACATGCTCTTCGAAGCCGACGGCTCCGTCACGGTGATCGACTGGCAGACGGCGATGTACACCGGCGGGCCGACCGACCTGTCCTTCTTCCTGGCCACCAACCTCGATGTCGAGCTCCGCCGCCAACACGAGACTGACCTGATCGGTCTCTACCGGGAGACGCTTCACGCAGCGGGCGTCGCGGAGAGCGCGACCGCGCACGTCGCGGACGACTACCGCACCGCCCACCTGTGGTGGATGGGGATGCTCGCCAACAACCTCAGCAGCATCGACACGCCCGACGAACGCAGCGCGGCCCTCTTCGACGCGATGCTCACCCGCCTCTACGCAGCGGCCATCGACGGCGACAGCGGCAGCTGGCTCGACGGCTGACCCACAGCAGGTGACTCCTTCTGGGCGCGTACGGGCACGTCGCTCTCCCTTTTGGGAGCAGCAGTGCCCGGATTCCGAGCGCACGTGCTCCCGAAACGAGAAATGACGAGCGCTCATGCGCCCGGAAAGCACGCCGGACAGAAGCGTCAGGCGATGCTGTAGCCGCCGTCGACGGCCAGGACGTGGCCGGTGACGAACGCCGCGGCGTCCGAGGCGAGAAACACCGCCGCGCCAGCGAGATCCGACGGCTCCCCGATCTTGGCCATCGGCGTGCGGTCGATGATGGTCTCACGCCGCTTCGTCCCGGCGTCGGTGGCGAGTCCGGCGGTGAGCTCGCTCCAGATCCAGCCCGGTGCGATTCCGTTGACTCGAACGCCGTCTCGGGCCCAGGCGGTGGCGAGCGATTTCGTCAGCTGAACCACGCCGCCCTTGCTGGCCGAGTAGCTGGCAACCGTGGGTGAACCGAAGATCCCGTACATCGATGTGATCGTGATGATGGATCCGTGTCCGGCCGCGACGAGGTGCGGGTAGCTCGACTGGCAGCACCGGAACACACCGGTGAGGTTGATGTCGATGACAGACGCCCAGTCCTCGTCGGTCATCTTCTCGGGCCGGACGCCGACCCCAATGCCGGCATTTGGCACGAGGATGTCGAGGCCTCCGAACCGCTCCACTGTGGCGGCGATCGCCCCGTCGATGTCGTCGGAAGACTGAACGTCACACCGAACTGCCGCCGCGGTGCCGCCGCCATCGACGATCGATTGAACGGCGTCGGCGGACTTTTGCTCGTTGCGCGCCGCGATCAACACCGAAGCGCCCGCCTCGGCAAGGCCTGCGGCGATCCCCAGGCCGATCCCGCCATTGCCTCCGGTCACGAGCGCAGCCCGCCCGGCCAGGTCGAAGTTCACCATGGTGGTCCCCCTTCGATCAGGACCCTACGCCGACCGCGCGTTCGCTGTCCCAGCCCCCTTCTAGGTTCCACACCCCTGACGCACGGAGGTGGACATGACAAAGAAGAAGAGGCGACCACGGCCTGCACCACGCACCCAGGTGGTGGTGCCCTGCCCGTTCACGCCAGCCAGGGCACCCGATGAGCGAATCGAGCTCGTCATTCACATCGAAGGGAGAAGCGGGTACGACGATCCGGTGTCCGACTTGATGTGGACGGCGCAAGAAGCAGCGGAGTCAGTGCACGAGGGCGCCGTCGCCGAGACCATCGTGTACGAGGCGGCAGCAATGCTGGATGTGACGACTCGGCCGGAATGCGTGGACGACACGGTTCGCGAGATTGCCCGGGCGATCGGCCCGAACGCCACAGTGCACTCCTTCCGGAGGGCCGGCTGATGGCGTCGGGCTTCTGGGCACGTCGACGCTCACCGTGCATGATTTCGGGCGCGCACGCGCCGCGAAACACGAGCGCTCACGCGCCCAAAAGCAGAGCCGTGGGGAGGCTGGCTCAGTCGGTGGGCTGGCGCTTGCCGAAGCCCTTGAAGGTGTCGCCGATCGAGGTGGTCACCGACGCGAGACCGTCGCGACCTTCGAGCAGGCGCGGTGCCTTGTCCTGGAGTCCCTCGACGGTCCAGCGGCCGTCGGTCGCGAGGATCTTGTCGTTGCTGATCGACCAGCCCCCATAGAGCCCCACCTCGTTGCCGCCAACGTGGAACACGCCGCCGGTGAAGGGCTGGTCCGCAGTGGCCAGGTAGGCCACGAGGGGGCTGACGTTCGCGGGGTCGTAGAGGTCGAAGTCGGCCGGATCCTCCGGCGCCTTCACGACGTCCTCGAGCCCCGGGGTTGCGAGGGTCATGCGTGTCCGGGCGATCGGTGCGAGGCAGTTCACCTTCACGCCGTAGCGAGCGAGCTCGCCCGCGGCCACGAGGGTCATCGCTGCGATGCCGGCCTTGGCACCGGAGTAGTTGAGTTGGCCGAGGTTGCCGAGCATGGCACCCGATGCCGTGTTCACGATGGCCGCGTTGACCTCGTTGCCGGCCTTGGACTGCTCACGCCAGTAGGCGGCGGCCCAGCGGGTCGGGCAGAAGTGGCCCTTCATGTGCACGTCGACGACGGCGTCCCACTCGGCCTCGGTCATGTTGACCACGACACGGTCGCGCAAGATGCCCGCGTTGTTGACAAGAACGTGGAGGTCGCCGAACGCTTCGACGGCGGTGTTCACCATCCGCTGGGCGCCTTCCCAGTCGGTGACCGAGTCGGTGTTGGCGACGGCCTCGCCGCCCATGGCCTTGATCTCCTCGACCACCTCGGCCGCGGGACCGGCGTCCTCGCCGGTTCCGTCGGTCGAGCCACCGAGATCGTTGACCACGATCTTCGCGCCCTCGGACGCGAGCAGCAGTGCGTGCTCGCGACCGATCCCGCGACCGGCTCCCGTGATCAGCACCACCCGTCCGTCCAGTGCGCCCATGGCTTGTGACTCCTCTGTGTCGAGCGAACGCCCAAGGTTGTCACAGGGGGCGCGACCGCTCAATGTGGGCCGAGCGGCCGCTCAGGGGGTCAGCTGGTCCAGCGTGAGTCGCTCGACCCCAACCAGAGCCGGGACGGTACCGGGTGCAGGCCGTGAGCGAGGCCCAGTCGCTTCATCCCTCGCAGGATCAGGTGGGTGAAGTCGACCTGGCTGCGGCGGAAACCGTGGCGGCTGGTGCCGGGGAAGCGATGGTGGTTGTTGTGCCACCCCTCGCCCAGGGCGAGGATCCCGATGATCCAGTTGTTCCGGCTGTCGTCGCTGGTCTCGTGGTGGCGTGCGCCCCACCGATGGCAGACCGAGTTCACCGCAAAGGTCACGTGCCACAAGGCCACTGTGTTGAGGACGAACGCCCACACCAGCATCTGGGGACCGTTGGTGTCGGTCCATGGTGCGAGGCGGCCGATCACGATGCCAAAGACGAAGAGCCCCACGGCGGTCGCCAGGATGGGCAGCCAGGGCTTGCGGTCGAGCCACCTGAGCTCGGGGTACTTGGCCAGATCCTGAACTTCGTCCAGATGGGTCGGATCCGCGCTGGCCCGCTGCAGCCAGCCGTAATGCGACACCCGGAGACCTTCGGTGACCGGCGAGTGCAGGTCGCCCTCTTCGTCGGAGGTGCGGTGATGCCTGCGGTGATGGGCGACCCACCACAGCGGACCACCCTGGGCAGCAGATGTGCCGAGCCACGCGCCGAGAAACTGCACCACTCGGCCGGTCTTGAAGGCGTGGTGGCTGAACTTGCGGTGATAGAAGCCGGTGATTCCGAACCCGCGCGCCATGTAGACGAGAACGGACACTCCGAGTGCGAACCAGCTGAAGCCCACGACGAACACAAAGAGGCAGGCCAGGTGGATGAGCACGAAGGGAAGCGTGAACTTGAGCGCTCGCCCAAAGGTGTGCTTCGAGGCGAGAGCCTCGGGCGTGGCGACGGCGGTCATGCATCTCCTCGGGCAGCAGCCCTGTGTGACGAAGGGGAAAGAGTCACGACGTCCGACCCGCCGGGCTGGTCGTGGCGCACGCCTGCCATGACCATACAGGCTGAGCATCCGTCCACATGCGTCGCGCCCGAAGAACACGCCGTTTCCGGCCCGACAGTCGCCGAAATCCAGCCGTCTGGTGGCGGGAGAACTGAAGGTGGGTGGCCTCGGCGTGACATGCCCATCGCAGGCGACGACGACCGGTCCTGTCGAGCGACCTCTTCCGAACCGGACAGAAGGAGCGTTTGGCCCGGAGAGGGACTCGAAGTCCGGAAGTCGTCGACAAACAGTTCATTGCCACATCCGACGGGGGCCACCGGCCGTCAAGCCGAGGACACCCACCACCGGAGTCATCGACGCCGCTCCGCGGCGCAAAAGCGTTGCAGAACAAGATGGTCGTCAGCTCAGAACTGAGGGAAATTCAGTCGCCGTCAGTCGCCCGCCACGCCTCGGTACCGTTGTCGCTGTCGGGGGGAGGACACCGTGAGCCAACCCATCCTGACCGAGGTTCTGAAGTCGCCCCTGAGCGACCTCCCCGAGATCGTGGTGGAGGTACTCGACGTCTGTGCACGACCCGACGCCAGCGTGGCCGACGTCGCCGACGCGATCGAAAAGGCGCCCGGCATCGCGCTCCGACTGCTCCGCTTCGCCAACAGCGCCGAGCTCGGTCGCACTGCAGGGCCCACGACGCTCCTCGACGCCACGGCCATCGCCGGCCTCGACCTCTGCCGCACGATGGCCCTCGGCGAGGTGATCGCATCACGCGTCAGCAGCCACAACCAAGTGACGCTCGCGGTCCGTAGCCATTGCCTTCTCACGGCTGCTGCAGCCCGATCCCTCACCCGTGCCGAGGGACGGCGGGCCGCTGATGAGGCTCTGCTGGCCGGGTTGCTGGCACTGGTCGGCGAACTCGCCGCGGCCGAGTGTCGCCCCAGTTTGATCGCCCATCTACTTCGCCGACGTCTCTCCTTCCACCCCGACACCGAGCGGGCGGTGATGGGGGTGAGCGGCCCGGAACTCAGCGGTCACTTGCTGCGTCGGTGGCGGATCCCGGGGACCATCGTGGCGGCGGTCGAGGGACGCGATGAGCACGCGGAGCTGGTCCCGCCGCTCGCGAACACGCTGCGGCGCGCCGTTGGGGTTGCAGAGCTGCTCTCCGGCGGCCACACCCCGACGGCCGACGAACTCGACGCGCTCGGCTTGGACTCCCGTGAGTACACCTCGCTGCTCATCGACCTCGCCGAACTCGCGCCCACCCTGGCCCCGATCACCGGCGAGTCCGAACAACGCCTGGTGCGTATGGTCAGCACCACACGCGCCTCGATCGTCGCCCAGGCGCTGTCGCTCGAACGCGACGTTCCATGGCACGACATCGACCACGTCACGGGCCTCCCGAGCCGCCGTGCGACGCAGAACTACGCCGAGGCACTGGATGACTTCGCAGCCCGGGCCCGCATCAAGAACCCCGAGACACCCGCCGTCGGGGCGCTTCTGTTCACCCTGATGGACGCGCCCGAAGTTGCCGAGCAACACGGGCCCGACGCGGTCGACGGCGCCCGAGCTGCCCTCGTGTCGCAGCTGCAGGCGGCGGTGCGCTCGAACGAGTTCCTCGGAACGGTCAGTGACAACGCGCTCGTCATCATCGCGCCCGCCACCTCACGAACCGATCTCGATGGGGCCGTTGCACGATTCGATCGGGTGTGTGCCGGCCTCAC
>CAZVUM010000125.1:0-1624 GCA_964629575.1 uncultured Acidimicrobiales bacterium
GGTGCCGGCGGTGACGTCCTTGCCGGGCTTGTGCTCGACGTCGAACTCGATCCACTCCCCCCGGTAGGGGTGGATCGTGCCCGTGACGAGCTGATGCTTTGACATGTTGCGCAGGCGATAGCGCTCGCCCGGCTGGAAGATCACGCCGGGGCTGCGCACCAGCTGGCTCACCACGACTCGCTCGGTGCCGTTGATGATGAAGGTGCCCTTGTCGGTCATCATCGGGAAGTCCCCCATGAAGACCGTCTGCTCCTTGATCTCCCCTGTCGAGGAGTTCATGAAGCGGGCGCGGACGAAGATCGGCGCGGAGAAGGTCATGTCCTTCTCCTTGCACTCCTCCACCGAGAACTTCGGCGGGGGACGCAGGTCCTCGTCGTCGGGATCGAACTCCAGCTCCAAGCGCAGCGAACCGGTGAAGTCGCTGATGGGGCTGATGTCGGCGAAGGTCTCAGCGAGACCCACATCGAGGAACCGCTCGAAGCTGGCCCTCTGGATTGCGATCAGGTCTGGAAGATCAAGAACCTCGTCAAGATTGGCAAACGAATACCGTTCCCGGGCGGCGCGAGACGACAACGGGCTCTCCTCGAGTATTCAAACCGACCGCTGGCCACGGACGGCGTATTTGGGGGCGCGCAGGGGCTGAGGTCGAAATCCAAAAGAGACGACACCAGAGCCACGACAGCATCCAGACTATCCCGGCGAGCACAAGCTCACAAACCGGGCACGCAAAGAACGCGTGCCGATGGCACGCGGAGAACGTTACGGAACGATCGGGCCCATGTAAAGCCTGGGCCTCCGAGAACGCGAACGTGCCCCAGGCCGGAGCCCGGGGCACGTGCGTTGAGCGAGGTGAACGCCTCTTAGTTCAATTCGACGGTGGCGCCGGCGCCCGCTGACACTCCGTTCGCCACGGAGGCCGAGGACGCCGGCGAACCTTCGCCGACTATTTCAGTTCGACGGTGGCGCCGGCGCCCTCGAGCGCCTCCTTGGCCTTTTCGGCCTCGTCCTTGGCGACACCTTCGAGGATCGGCTTGGGAGCCGACTCCACGAGATCCTTGGCCTCCTTGAGGCCGAGGCTCGTGAGGCCGCGCACCTCCTTGATGACCTGGATCTTCTTGTCGCCAGCGCCGGTGAGGACGACGTCGAACTCGTCCTTCTCCTCCTCGGCACCGCCACCCGCATCGCCGCCGCCACCGGCAGCAGCCATCATCACGGGAGCCGCAGCCGCGGCCGTGACGTCGAACTTCTCTTCGAACGCCTTCTTCAGTTCAACCAGCTCGAGGACGGACATGTTGCCGATCGCCTCGAGAATCTCATCAGTGCTCATTGTGTGTACTTCCTTCAAAAATCAGTCGTCTGCGTCTGCGCCGCCTTCGGCGGACACTTCCTCAGCGGGTGTTGTCTCAGCAGAAGCCTCCACAGCTTCGGCGGATACTTCCTCAGCGGGTGTTGTCTCAGCAGGAGCGTCTTGCTCTGCGGTGTGAGGTGCATCGTCGGCGGCTGCCTCCTCTGCGGGGGCTTCCTCGACGAGTGCTGCTTCGGCGGTTTCCTCGCCGCCTTCGGCTGTGCCCTCGCCGCCTTCGGCTGTGCCCTCGCCGCCTTCGGCTGTGCCCTCGCCGCCTTC
>CAZVUM010000125.1:1724-8053 GCA_964629575.1 uncultured Acidimicrobiales bacterium
CGCCGCCTTCGGCTGTGCCCTCGCCGCCTTCGGCTGTGCCCTCGCCGCCTTCGGCGGATTCGGGGCGGTCGCCCTTGTCGGACAGCGCCTGGAGCAGGCCGCTCACCTCGGACAGCAGGTTGTTCATCATCGATGCGATCTGCTGCATCGGGGCAGCAAGACCAGCAGCCAGCTGCGACAGCAGCTCCTCGCGCGACGGCAGCTCAGCCAGTTCCCTGACCTGTGCCTCGTCGAGAAGACCACCAGACAGCAACCCGCCCTTGATCACAAGAGCGTCGTTGGCCGATGCGAACTCCTTCAGTGCCTTGGCCGCAGCCGACGCGTCGCTGTCGACGAACGCCAATGCGGTGGGGCCATACAGCAGCTCCTCCAGCCCCTCGGGGGCCGAATCGACGACAGCTCGGCGGACCAGGGTGTTCTTGTAGATCTTGTAGGTGGTGCCTGCCTCGCGCAGCGCGCGGCGCAGGTCCGCCATCTGACCCACATCGAGACCCCGGTACTCGGTGACCAAGACGGCGTCAGACTCATCGAACCGCTCTCGCAGTTCGTCGACGATCGCCACTTTGTCCGCTCGCGGTTCTCGTTCCATGTTCACCTCCTCTCGGATGTCTCGGTGCTCGCAGTTGCGAACACCGGCACCCGAGGCGCACACCACAAGCGGGTGCGACAGGGAACAGGGTCCGCCTCGTCGGGCGGGCACCGGAAGGTGCCGCTTACGGCCAGAAGGCCACCGGAGGTCTACGGCGAGCAGAAAAGATCGGTTGTCAGCGCTGCAGGGTAACGGCCGCGCGTGCCGCTCCCAAGTTCGATCAGCCGATCAACCGGTACACGTTGCCCGAATCGTCGCGCAGCAGTTGTCCGACGTCGGCCGCGGGCACCACGAGCAGTTGGTCGGTGGGGGCGACCTCGGCGGTCCAACCAGCCGGCAGTGCGAGGGCCGCCGTCGCATCACTGGAGAGCCACGCGTCGAGCGCGACGTCGACGTCGCCGACGGCAACCGACCGGAGCACCCATCGGGCGCCATTGTCGTCGGTGAGCACGAGGATCGGCTGCCCGGGTCCGAACCAGAGCTCGGGGAGTTGGGCAGCGTCGACCGGCTCGTAGGGGGGCGCGTCGGAGAGGTCGGCCGACACCGGAACCGGTCGGACCCGCACCTCGCCCACTTTGCGCGCCGCCCCGATCTCGGCGCGATGGACCAGTCGGTCGCTGACCCAGACCCAGCGAGACGACGCGACGGCGTCAGCCGCCGAGCCGAGCTCCTCAAATCCATCCCGGTGGCATGGGCCGATGCCGAGCGTCGACCAGGAGCCGTCTGCGGTCTCGACGTCGCAGTACGCGGCGCCGCGAATGTTGCTGACAGCGAACGACTCGTCGGAGTCACCGATCGGACCGGGGGCTGAGAGGAAATCGAGCAGCAGATCGCTCACGAGGTCCGGCACGATGTTGGGCAACCAGTGATTTACGCTCTGAACCACTTCGAACCGGAAGTCCCGACCTCCCAGCGGTGGCGTCAAGAAGGCCGGGTCGGGTCCAAGCGGGGCGTCGTCGGTCGACCAGAGGAACATCGTCGGCACCAGCGACCGCCCTGGCGCGACGTACGTCGCGCTGAAGCTGGCCCGGTACCACTCGGTTGCGGCGTGGATCGCACGCCACTCGCCGAGAACCTCGAGCTCGCCCGCAACTTGCTCGTCGGTGAGCTGCGCTTCTGCCCACGTCTCCCGCAGCGCGGCGGCGTCGTCGGCCAACAGGTCGTCGGCCGCCGAGAGGCTGGTGAGGGCCACCACGTACTCGGACCGGGCGGCCTGGTCGCTCTCAGGGTCGAACAGAGCGGCACCGAGCGCGGAGGGGTGCGGGTTCGAGATCGATGTCATCGAGAGGAGCCGGTCGAACTCGCTGGCCGCGAGCTCCCACGCCGCCGCCCCTCCGAAGTCGTGGCCGACGAGATGGAACGTGTCGACGCCCAACTCGTCAACCATCGCCATGGTGTCCGCGGCCACCTCGTCGAGGGTGTACGCCTCGGTGCCCGTCGGTTGAGCACCTGGGGAGTAGCCGCGCTGGTTCGGAGCCACGACGCGATATCCCGCCGCGGCAAGTGCCTCGATCTGCGGCCGCCACATCGCTGCGGTCTGCGGGAATCCGTGGAGCAGAACCACCAGCTCACCGTCGGGGGCGCCCGCCGCGAGCGCATCGAACACGAACCCGCGAGCTTCGATCTGGATCTCGACGATCTCGTGCGCTGGCGCCTCAGCGGCGTCGGTGTTGCGTTCCTCGGCCGTAGACCCTGCGCTCACTTCGGGCGCGTCCGCCCGATCTGGCTCTGTTGTCGCAACCGGCTCGGCGCCGTCCGAGCCGCCGCCACAGGCGGCCGCCGCACACACGAAAACAACCAGAATCCACCAAGCCCGCGCAACCATGGGGCGACGCTAGCCCGAGAAGGCAGGCAGGGGTGCCGTCACCTCTCGTGCCGTGGCATTCCGCAGACGACTGCGGCCCGCCAGGGCCGACGAAGGATTGCGGGGAGTGTCAGACGTCCAAGGTGCCGGGGTCGATCTTGACGCTCGGGCCCATGGTGGAGCTCACGGTGACCTTCTTGACGTAGCGGCCCTTCGCCGAAGCGGGACGGGCTCGCTCGATCTCGTCCATCACGGCGCGCAGGTTGCTCGCCAGATCGGTCGCGTCGAAGCTGGCCTTGCCGATCGCGAGCTGCACGTTGCCGTACCGGTCGGTGCGGTACTCGACCTTGCCGCCCTTGAACTCCCCGACCGCCTTGCCCACGTCGGTGGTGACGGTGCCCGACTTGGGGTTGGGCATCAGACCACGCGGGCCGAGCACGCGACCGAGCTTGCCGACGACCGGCATCATGTCCGGGGTCGCGATCGCGAGATCGAAGTCGAGGAAGCCGCCATCGACACGCTCGGCAAGCTCCTCGCCACCGACCACGTCGGCACCGGCCGCTTCGGCCTCCGCGGCCGCATCGCCCTGAGCGAAAACGGCCACCCGCACGTCGGCACCGGTCCCCGACGGCAACGCAACGGTGCCGCGCACCATCTGGTCGGCCTTGCGGGGATCCACGCCGAGTCGGATCGCGATTTCGACGGACTCGTCGAAGTTCGCGCTCGCCAGGCTCTTCACCAGCTCCATCGCCGCATCGGGGTCGTGGAACATCTGCCGGTCGTAACGACGGGTTGCGTCGTCGTACTTCTTGCCACTCATGCTGGTCGCCTTTCAGCTGCCTCTGTGAACCGAATCCCCGGGGCGAGGTCCTCCCAAGGGGGTGTGTTGCGCCACACATCGTGGCGCGAAGTCTCAGTACCCTTCGACCTCTATGCCCATCGAGCGGGCGGTGCCGGCCACCTGAAGCTTGGCTGCCTCGATGTCGTTGGCGTTGAGGTCGGGCATCTTCACGTTCGCGATCTCCACGAGCTGCGCCGCGGTGATGCTCGCGACGGTCTCGCGGCCCGGGTTGTTGGCGGCCTTGTCGAGGCGAGCCGCCTCACGCAACAGGACAGACGTCGGCGGCGTCTTGGTGATGAACGTGAAGGAACGATCCTCGAAGATCGTGATCTCCACAGGGATGATCGTGCCGCGCTGACCTTCGGTCTGCGCGTTGTAGGCCTTACAGAAGTCCATGATCGCCACGCCGTGGGGGCCGAGCGCGGTGCCGACCGGCGGCGCAGGGGAGGCCTGGCCGGCGGGGATCTGGATCTTCACGAGGGCGGCGACCTTCTTCTTCGCCATTTCGGTTCACTCCGGGGGGTGGGGCCCAGGCCGCGACGGGCCGTGAGCGAGACAGAACATGGTGCCCGCGATCGGCGGGCGAACGCCAACCCGAAGGTCGGCGGCTGGGGATCAGATCTTCGCGACCTGCGCGAAGTCGAGTTCGACCGGGGTCTCCCGGCCGAAGATGTTGACGAGCACCTTGACCTTGAGCTGCTCTTCGTTGATCTCGACGATCTGACCTTGGAAGTCCGCAAAGGGGCCTTCCTTGATGCGAACGTTCTCGTCGAGTTCGTAGATCATCCGCGGCTTGGTCTTGCGCTGCTGCTCCTCGCCGTCCTTCTTGGTCTGAAGGAACGACTCGACCTCACGCCGACGCAGCGGTGACGGCTTGCCACCTGGACCAGCGAAGCCGGTGACCCCCGGCGTGTTACGGATCATGTGGTGCACATCGTCGCCTCTGCGGCACCGGATCAGCAGATAGCCGGGGAACATCTTCTTCTGAACGACCACCTTGCGGCCGTTCTTGAACTCGACGACGTCCTCCATCGGGACCGCGACCTCGTAGATCTTGTCCTCCATGTTGAAGGACTGGATCCGAGCCTCGAGGTTCTGCTTGACCTTCTTCTCGTACCCCGACTGGGTGTGGACCACGAACCACTTGCCCGGCCGGTCGTAGGCGGACACTTCCTCCTCGACCGGTTCGAGAAGGGTGTCCTCGTCGACCACGAGCTTGTCGCCTGACACCCCGGTCTGCGGTTCGAGAATCTCGCCGGTCTCGGGATCGATCCCTGCCGGCGACGGGGCCTCGGTCGGCTCATCAGCGACCAGGATGTCGCCTTCTTCGTTCGGGATGTCCGCCGGTGCCTGAGGCGTGGGATCAGCTCCCAGGAGGCGGCGCGCCGCCGCCATCGGGTCGGCGCTCGAGTCTGTGTCGTCGGTGTCAGTCATCAGTTCACATCGAAGAGGCGGAGCACCCCTTCGCCCGTCACGTAGTCGAGTCCGGCGATGATCGCGGTGAGCACCACGATCGTGATGAACACGACAACCGAATAGTTGATCAGCTCTTCGCGGGTCGGCCAGACGACCTTGCGGAGCTCGCCGCGCACCTCACGCACAAACGTGGCTGGGCTGCTGCGCTCGTTCTCCTGCTGCTGGGCCGCGGCCCGACGATCGCGCTTGCCAATGGGTGCGCCATCGGCCGACATCTCTCCCTGCTTCTGCAGGTGACGCCGGGTCTGTCGGTTCATCGCCATGGATCAGGTACCTCCACCAGGAGGATCGGGCATCCCGGGGGCCGGGAGCGGGTGGACCGCCGGAGCGGTTCAGCAGGGCAGGAGGGACTTGAACCCCCAACCGCCGGTTTTGGAGACCGGTGCTCTACCAAATTGAGCTACTGCCCTCTGCGAGAACGCACCGAGGCGCGCTCACGCAACGGCCAAAGAGGCCGGTTTCCCACGATAGCAGCACCCTGTCTGCAAACCCTCGTCGTGCGGGAGGCCGAACCGAGCTACCTCAGCTCGCCAATCCCAGCGCCCGGCGGCCGACGCGGGTACCCAAACCGACGGCCAGAACCCCCGCGAGCGCGCCGGCTCCAGCGACCACACCGGCCCGCGATCCACCGGATCTGGCGGGCTCTCGGACTCCGCTCTCCTCGATCGTGGAGAGGACGCGCTCGAGCAGACCACCCGGGACAGAGGTCTCACGGCGCATGGACCGCAACTGACGAAGAAGCCGGCGCTCGCGCGCCAATTCGGCCTGGCATCGCAGACACGACGAGAGATGGCGTCGGACGCGATCCGATGCCTCGTCCTCGGCCCGGGCAAGCGCTCGAACCTGGCGCCGGTAGCGGTCACACCGCATCGCGCATCTCCTCGGCGGTGGCCGAACGGACCGAGGGGCGGCTGGGCTCATTTTCCTGCGGGGACGACTCTTCGATCGCGGTGCGGAGGCGCGTGCGGGCGCGGTGCAGACGCACCTTGGCCGCGGTCGTCGAGATCCCCAGGTGCTCGCCGATCTCCGCGTGGGGCAGGTCGTAGACATCGCGCAACACGACCACGGCCCGCAGACTCACAGGCAGCTGTTCGAGAGCATCGAGCAACTCGGCGCGCAGCTGGCCGTTGTCGACCGTAGATTCGGGGTGATGCTCGGTTCGCGCCTCGGGGACGTCGTCGTGCCCCAGCTCCTCATGGACATGGCGGCTACGGCCCCCCAGCAGGTCCGAGGCGCAGTTGAACGCGATCCGATGCAGCCAGGTGGCGAACTTCGCATCGCCGCGGAACTTGCCGAATGAGCGGTACGCGCGCAGGTAGGTCTCCTGCACGACATCGGCGGCGTCGTGGCTGTTGCCGGTGAGCCGAAAGGCGACCGTGAACACACTGGCGTGGGTCGCGGCGACCAGGCGGCCAAAGGCCTCGTCGTCCCCCTCACGAGCCAAGGCGATGTCGCCGACGAGGTCGTCGTTCACAGCCACGCGCCCAAGGGTAGGCGCGACAAGGCCCGGACCGTAGTCCGGGCCCTCTCGATGGTTCCGTCACGCACAGGGCGTGCGAACCGCTATTCGATGATCTTCGTGACTCGACCAGAACCCACCGTACGACCACCCTCACGAA
>CAZVUM010000126.1:0-7822 GCA_964629575.1 uncultured Acidimicrobiales bacterium
TCGGATTCGCGTTGAGCGGATGCTGCCCTTTTGCCCGATCTGGTCCGGCGCTGAACTTGGTGGAGGCGGTGAGCAGAGAGAAGCCGAAATTGGCCCCCCTGTCTACGGCACTGGACTGATGTCTCGTGACGTGGACGGAAGGGCCCAATTGAAGGATCTGAACTCGGAGCCAGGGGCTCGCGTCGATCGCGTCAATTGGCGCGTCGGGTATTACTCGCCACGCAGACCGGGCCTCTCGTAGTTCTCTCCAGACGCCGCCCGGGTTGCCCTTCACCGGCTGACTACGAGATCGGGATCGCTGCCACCGGAGCGTTCGGGCCAGCTATCACCGTCTCTGGCGTCGGTCTGCCCCGTTACCTGGGGACTTGGGATCCTCTGCCCTCGGATCTCTCGGGCGACAGCACAGCGTGTGAGCCGAATCGGTCGCCCCCGCCCAATCTGGAATTCGGCGGGGGCTATGGCAGCCGCCGATCGAGTGGGCGAACCCAGGTCCGAGCGACGTCCATGAGTTCTTTCGGGAATAGCTCCGCGAGTATCAAGCACGATTCCTCAAGGCGTCTTCGGCAACAGCCGATCTGGTTGGGTTCGGCCGGGTACCCGCGGCGGCGTCGAGCCCTCTACAGGGAACCGACCCATGGTGGCCGGGGCCGGTGGAGTAGTGAGGGCTCGCAGGTCCCGCCTCGGCGACGTCAGCATGAGGGCCACCGCGCACTCGGGGCAGCGGCTGCTGGGTACCCAGCTCGCAGGGGCCTCATTCGCGCGTGGGTGCAGGTGTGCATGTGTGCAGATCGACATCCATCTGTACGAGTCGACCTCCGCACGGATCGACATCTGTACCGGGCGTGGCCACACGTGACGGCGAGACACTCATGAGCGCCGGGTGCCGCCAGATCGACACTTGGACCCGACAACTAGGCTTCGACCTTTCGGAGGGCCCATGAGCAACCGCGACGTTCTGCAGCTCGAGGACGTACCGCTTCGCGACGTCTGGCCCGACGAAGCGCGCGACTTCACACCGTGGCTGGCAAGCAACGTGGATCGCCTCGCCGAGGTGTTGGCGATGGACCTCGAGTTGGTCGGCGCCGAGATGGCGGTAGGGCCCTTCGCGTGCGATGTCGTGCTACGCGACGCCTCGACCGACGAGCAGGTCATCGTGGAGAACTTCCTCGAGGCGACCGACCACGACCATCTCGGCAAGCTGTTGACCTACGCCGCCGGCTTCGACGCCGGCGTGGCGGTCCTCGTCGCGAAACGATTCCGACCCGAGCACCGCTCCGCACTGATGTGGTTGAACGAGCAGTCCTCGAGAGCCCGCTTCTTTGGGCTAGAGGCACGCGCCGTGCGGATCGGCGACTCACCCCCAGCCGCGTTGTTCGACGTTGTCGTGAAGCCCGACGACTGGTCCCGTGAGATCAAGGCCAGCCAGAACGCCACACTCTCCGAGACGGGCTCGCGCTATCAGACCTGGTGGGACGAGTTTCTCCAAGCGATGCACGAGCGGTATCCGGGATGGACCTCCGCGTCGAAGCCCCCCACCACCAACTGGATGAACTTCCCCTCAGGGAACTCCGGGCTCCTCTACGGAGTGAACTTCTCATGGGCGACCGGCGAGACCGGCTACTCACTGCGGACCGAGTTATACATGCGAGAGGGGGCCAAGACGTTCCCTCAGCTCGCGGCGCATCGCGAAGAGATCGATCGTGCGCTCCCTGGCCTTGTGTGGGAGCCGATCGAGACTGCCAAGGCGTCTCGCGTCGCCCTGTATCGGCCCGATGCTGATCCGGGCGACGTCGATCACTGGCCCACGTATCGAGAATGGGCACTCGACTCCCTCGGGCAACTCCGCAACGTCCTGCAGCCGTTCGTGGATGTATGCGAGACGTAGAGCGGTGGCTGTCGCGACCTGCTGATCTCACACCTCGGCCGGAGCGGCCAGGCCAGCCACGCCCTCCTGCTGCGGTGTCACGGGCGCGCCGTAGCAATGGATGGGAGGTGCACGAGCTCTGATGGCTGCTGAACGTCTCTTGACCCCATCGAAGATCACCGCGTGGCTCGACTGTGCGCACTATCTGACGCTGCGCAATCAGGTGGACGACGGTGTGTTGCGCCTCGATGGGTTTGGTGTCGGCGAGTTCGCCCGACTCGTCATGGCCAAAGGTGACGAGCACGAGCGCGAGTGCCTGGAGCACATTCGTCGGACCCGCCCGGTGTACGAGGTAGAGCCACGGGGAGAGCGGGAGCGATTCGGTCAGTGGGCCGCACGCGTCGGCGGACTCCTCGCCGAGGATCACGAGGTCCTGTTCCAGATGCCGCTGGCACACGATGGCATCCGGGGCGTTGCCGACTTCCTCGTCAAGGTCGACGGCCCTGCCGGTCCGGTGTGGGAACCCGTCGATGCCAAGCTGGCTCGTGCCGAGGCACGGCCCGGTCATGTACTTCAGCTCTGCTTCTACGCTGAGGCGATCGAAGCAGCCACACGGCGACGGCCCGACCGCATGCACCTGTGGTTGGGGTCCGGTGAGTTGGAGACGATCCCGACGCGCGACGTGGACGCCTACTGGCGGCGGCTCCGGCGGCAGCTCCGACTGCTGGTGAACACCGACCGACCAGAAGCGACGAAGCCCGTGCCGTGCGAGCACTGCGACTTCTGCGAGTTCGCCTCGGTGTGCGATGCCGAATGGAGAGCGGCGGATTCGCTCGTGTACGTCGCCGGCCTCGGCGCGGCCGACCGGGTCGTGCTCGAGGACGCTGGGATTGGGACCATGACAGACCTGGCGGACTCCCCCCAGGTGGACGATGTGCCCGCTGATCGGTTGGCGCGGTGGGTCGGACAGGCCGCTCTACAGGTTGAGGCCGGCCGCCTCGGTCCAGGTGAGGGTCCTCCGTTCCGTGCCATCGAGGCGGGTGACGACGCGTGGGGTGCGGGTCTTGATCTGCTTCCGGAACCAGATGACGGCGACGTGTTCTTCGATATCGAGGGTCACCCGTTCTGGACGGCGGCCCGTGGCCTGGTGTTCCTGTTCGGCATCTTCGCGGCCGAGGCTGGTGACTGGTCCTACCGGACATGGTGGGCCCACGGCGAAACAGAGGAGCGCTCCTGCGTCGCCGAGCTCATCGCCTGGATCGACGCTCGGCGCGACCGGTTTCCGGGGATGCACGTCTATCACTACAACCACACCGAACGATCGACTCTCGAACGGCTGTCAGCTGAGTACGGGGTGATGACAACCGTGCTCGACCGACTGGTCTCGACTGGCTGTTTCGTCGACCTCTATCCCGTGGTCCGAAACTCGTTTCAGGTGGGAAGCGAGTCCTACGGCCTGAAGAGCCTCGAGCCGCTGGCGGGCTACACGCGCGGCCACGACATCGACCAAGGAGCGGGAGCCGTCGTGGCCTACGACCGCTACATCCAGGACCGATCGGTCCAACATCTCCAGGCGATCTCCGCGTACAACGAGGACGACGTCAGGGCAACGAAGGCTCTCCGCGACTGGCTTGTGGAACAGCGACCGACCGACTTGCCGTGGCGGCCCGCTCAGCTCGAACCCGACTCCGACATCCCCGAACTCGACGAGATCGTCGAGCGCCTCCTCGAGCGCGGCTCGGGGACCCCGGAGCACCTGCTGGGCGAGGTCCTCGGATACTGGCAACGCGAGTACAAAGCGAACCTGGCTCCGCTGATGGCGGTGCTGACAGGCCACGGGGGAAGCGCTCTCGATCACCCAGCCGTGATCGCCGGACTCCGGGCAGAACACTTGGTCCCGCGCATCGGGACCGGCGGCAAGGAGCTCATGTCGGCGATGCGGTTCTCCTTTCCAGAGCAGGGCACCGAGATCAGCGCGCACGATCAACCGAGAACGATGGTCGCGCTGGGTCCCGAAGGCGGTCCTGAGTACTTCTCGGTCGTCGACCTCGACTTCGACGCCCGGACGCTCGACCTCCTCTGGAGCGCGGATCACCAAGACTCTTCGTGGGCACCGGAATCGGTCGCCCTGTGGGACTGGGTCTCCCCGAAGCCCAAACCTGAAGCATTGAACGAGCTCGCAACCCAGGTCCTGGATCCGTCGACGTACGGAACGCCGCCAGAGGTAGCGATGTCCCTGCTCCGACGTGACCTTCCCCGCTTCGACGCGTCCTACCCGGCGATCGGGGCCATCCCCCACGACGTCGAGGCAATGAAGGAGTGGGTGTGCCACCTCGATGGCTCGTACGTGGCCGTGCAGGGGCCGCCCGGCACAGGGAAGACATGGCGAGCGGCCCAGCTCGCGCATGCCCTCGTCATGGCGGGCAAGCGGGTCGGCCTGACGGCCATGAGCCACAACGCGATCGACAACCTCCTCGGCGAGGTCGTCGACGCCTTTCGGGCCACGGGCGACTCCGAGCAGCTCGCGGCGGTTCGCAGGGGATCGAAGCCCTCCTCCGGTGGGTTGCCCGGGGTCAAGTACGTGGGAGGCAACAAGGCTGCCGCGAACGAGAAGTACAACCTCGTCGCCGGCACGACATGGCTGTTCTCGGGCACCGACATGGCCGCGAACCCGGTCGATGTCCTCATCATCGACGAGGCCGGCCAGCTCGCCCTGGCCGATGCACTCGCCGCAACTCGATCCGCAGCCAACCTGCTGGCATTCGGCGATCCGGCCCAGCTACCCCAGGTGTCCCAGGCTTCGCATCCCGGCGGCGGGGGAGCGAGCGTGCTCGAGCACATCCTCGGCGCCGACCGCACGATTCCGCGTGAACGTGGGGTCTTTCTCACCGAGACCCGCCGGCTCCACCCTGATCTCTGTTCGTTCGTGTCCAGCCAGACCTACGACGATCGCCTCCACCACCACCCGAACTGCGGGCAGCAGAACACCCAGCTCGGTACGGGACTTCGATGGATTCCCGCCTCACACGCTGCGTGCTCCACCGAGAGCGCAGAGGAAGCCGACGCCATCCACCACCAGGTGACACAACTGCTCGGCGCAGAGTGGACCGACTTCGAGGGACACCAGCGCACCCTGACCGATGCGGACATCATGGTGGTCGCCGCCTACAACGACCAGGTGCGGTGCGTGCAGGAGCGTCTGGGAGGGGATCCTCGGACAGCAGGGGTCGAGGTCGGGACGGTTGACCGCTTCCAGGGCCGTGAGGCCGCGGTGGTGTTCTTCACCATGGCGTCCTCCTCTGCAGAGGACATACCACGAGGGGTCGGCTTCCTGTTTTCCCCCAACCGGCTCAACGTGGCGATCTCACGCGCTCGCTGTCTGGCCTATCTCGTGTGCTCCGAAGATCTCCTCGACACCCGGGCCAGAACACTGGAGGACATGCGCCTCATCGCGACGCTATGTGCGTTCGTCGAGCAAGCCAGGACCACATGATGCCCCCGTCTGCCCACCGGTGTGAACATTCACGCCCGCTGCGGAGTATCTCAGAGCCTCGGCCATGACCGTCCTCAACATCGAGCTCCTGAGCCGCAAAGCGGAGGCAATACGCGCAGCCTGCGAGCTGTTGAGTGCGGGAAACTCCAGCGCCGCGAACCAGCTACTCGTCGAGGAGTATCGGATCGACCCGACGCCGAAGCCGCCGTCGAACTACAAGGGCATCCGCATTCAGGAGGAGGCGCTCGCCGTAGCTCCCAAGCGTCGCGCTCCATCTCCGAGACGTCTTGTCGAGTTACACACTCGCGACGGCTACGTCGACCGCTACACCGGCGCCCCGCTCGTCGCACCCGTTGTGTTGAAATTCCTCGGTCATCCGGAGCACGGTCCGCTGAGGTCCGCTCTGCCCTACCACGTCAACGGAGGACGAGGCGGCCCCGCCGCCCGAGGTGCGCGTGCCGTCTGCCATCAGGCCGGCTTTGAGCTCTTCGCCACATACGAGCATGTGCGACCGCTACGAGTTGGCGGGTCCGACGACCTCTACAACCTCGTGACCTGCAGCGTCGACGTGAACTACGAGAAGGGAACCGAGACCTGGGAGCCCCACGATGCTCCGAGCCCGATTCCCGGGTGGGATGGACTGACGGGATGGTGGCTCGACTTCACCGAAGGCCCAGACTTCGGGTGGTTTCGAGAGCTCCGACCGTGACGGGCTGCTCTCCTCCAGTTCCGCTGAAACTGCGCAATGACGCTTGCGCTGGATGCCAGTTCCGGGCCGGGCTGAGCGTCACCGCGCTGTCGTAGCATCTCCCCATGGCGGCTCCCGACGGCGAGGACGAGAACGAGCAGGCCGGGCGGATTGCGAGGGTCACGGCTGCCGCGGCGTCGGCAGCCGGCTCTGGCGTGGGGGCGGCGAAGGATCTGGGTCAGACAGCGGCCGGACTCACTCGTCGGCTCCCGGGCCTCGCCAAAGGTGAGGCGCAGGAGGAGCCGACGCTGGAGCCGTTGTGGCCTCGTGACGGCGTCGCCGAGTTCGACGCTGCCGACGCCGTCGCAGCGGAGGAGGCCGACGAGCGTCTGGCCGATTCGCTGTCGCTGGGTGCCCTCGTACTCGGCGCCGAGGTCATCGCCGGATTGGACGACGACAGGGCGACCGCATCGAGGGCGCATCGGGTTGTTGCCGAACGGGCAGAAGGCCTGTTCGAGCAGTCGAATCACGGCGAGCCCTACGACGTTCACGCCGAGCTGGAGATCCTGGGCGGGTCGATCAGCGACGAGCAGCGCCGATCGGCAGCTGTCGAGCTGTGGTTCGTCGATCCGGTCGCCCCGTTCGACATTGCGGTCCCCAACGCCGTTCGCCGCGAGGCCCGTTGGCGAACGCTGCAATGTCTCGGATTGTCCGACGAGGAGATCCGCAAGGTCCGAGGCACCATCATGAGCGCCCGCCGAGCCCACGGGGGGAGCACGCTCAAGCGGGTCGGGCTGTTCGGCCTGGGCGGAGCGATGATCTTCGCGACGGCCGGCTTCCTCGCCGCTCCGGTGATCGCCGCCAGTCTCGGTGCGGCGGCTGGGCTTAAGGGTGCGGCTGCCACGGCCTACGGCCTGTCGCTCCTCGGCGGTGGCTCACTCGCTGCAGGCGGCGCGGGCATGACTGGCGGCGTGTGGCTGGTCACCGGCGTGGGCGCCGCGACCGGCATCGTCGGAGCGGGCGGTGGGCGCGCGATGTACGAGCTGGGTGCCGATCAGCTGCGCGTCGAGGTGATCAAGCTCCAGGCCACCTACCGCCTGCTGATGCTCGACCGTCAACTCGGAGAGGCCAAGGCGCTCGCCGTCGCCGAGGGTCTCGATGCCCGCATCGCCCAACTCGAGGAGCAGATCGAATACGAACGGGCTGTGAACGACCGCAACTCGCGCCGGGTCAAGGATCTGGCCGACAAGCTCGCTTCGTTGCGCGCCGGTCGCGACTGGATGGCCGAGCAGCAGGACGTCCCGGCGTGACTGCCGGCCCCGACGACGGGTTGGGGATCGAGATTCGCCTGCTGGACATTCACGAGCGCCTCCGGCAGACAGAGGCCAGCGCCCGTCGGCTGAGCGACGAGATCGACGAGACCAGCCGCCTCATCGCCGAGCTCGAAGGCGAGCTCGGTATCGAGACGGACGAGCTACAGGACCGGCCGCAGCCAGTCGAGCCGGCAGCCGCGGCCGAGCAGCTCGACGACATGCTGACCGAACGAGAACGACGCCGCATCGAACGCCGCTACTCCTGCGATGTCGCACTGGCAACCCGTCTCGACCGCTACGACGTCATCGCGGCCATCGCTGCAGGGGCCGTCGGATCAGTCGTCGACAGCCTCGTGGTCCGCATCCCCAAGACCAGCCCGCTGACCACCTGGCTGCGAAAAGAGGCGTCGGTCGATCCGAACAACTGGCTCGCCGAGCTGGCCAAGGTCCCCTACGACCAGATC
>CAZVUM010000127.1:0-7601 GCA_964629575.1 uncultured Acidimicrobiales bacterium
TCAGCTCCACCCCCAAGACACTACATCTCGCGTGTTATCCTATGGTGGACCCTTACTCTCACGGTGAGATCACGGCTCCGGTGACATCCTTGCGGTGCGCGCTATCGCTCCGAGCGGTCGAGCGGAGCAATACCGGGCGGGTCAAGCCGCCGGCAGCGTCCGGTATCGGAGGCGGTGCTCGTTCTCGCACGCTCGAGGTTGATCGGGCCGCGATCTGACCCTTCCGCCGACCCCGACCCGCACTTGCAGCTCGTCAGGTCCAAAGCAGGCCGGTGAGCGTTACCGGGCACGTCGCCAGACCAGGTTTCCGATGTGGTTTGAGGGTGCCGGTTGTGTTGGGGTCAACGACGCTTCGCTGGGTCTGGGAGGATCTGTGGATGGAAGCCCCGGACATCCGGTATGCCACGACGAGCGGGGGTCTGCGACTTGCGTATCAGGTGTGGGGAGAGGGCCCTCCGTTTCTGATAGCGCCCGCGCTGATCTCAAACATCGAGGTGCACGCCGAGCACGAGTTCTATCAACGAGCCCGAACCCTTCTCGGCAAACACATGACCTGTGTCGAGTTCGACAAGCGTGGAATCGGTCTGTCGGACCGATTCGAGGGCGACATCCCGACCTTGGACGAGCGGATCGAAGACATCGAGGTCATCATGAACGACCTCGGCTGGGAGAGCGCACACCTGGGTGGTATCTCCGAGGGTGGGGCAATGGCTCAGCTATTCGCCGCCAACCACCCTGAGCGGGTGGAGACCCTGACGCTGTTGAACTCCATGATCTCGCCTCAGTACCGGCGCAGGATCTTTGATCACATCGAACCGGGGGACGCCCCGATAATGAGGACGAAGGATCAGTATGAGCTGTTTCTCAAGGTCGCAGACAATTGGTCTACTGACGCGTCCGTTCAGCTCGAGTTCGAGGTCCCCAGCCATGTAGGAAACGAGGCTCTTGCTCGATGGATGGCGCGGCTCCAGCGATTCGCGGCGACACCCAATGAGTTTGTGAAACAGGTCAACAGCATCTTCGCTCTCGACGCGGGCGACGCACCTGAGCGCATCGTTTGCCCAACTTTGATCATGCACGTGAAGGGGGATCGGGTGCTCAATGTCGGTGGGTCGCGGGTACTGAACGACCTCATTGAGGGAAGCAAGTATGTCGAGGTCGAGGGTGTTGATCATTGGGCCTGGATGATGCCCAACTGGCGTGATGTCGTGGATCCGGTGATCGAGTTCGCTACCGGCACCCGTCCCCGAGAGCAGGGGGAACGCAGGTTTGCGACGGTGCTGTTCACCGACATTGTGAACTCGACTAGCTCGTCAGAGCAGCTTGGTGATACGAGGTGGCACGATGTGTTGGACAGCCATGACCGCATCAGCCGACGCCTGATCAGCGAGGCCGGCGGCCGGGTAGTCAAGAGCACCGGGGACGGTTTGCTCGCAGTGTTCGATATGCCGTCCCGTGCGATCGATTGCAGTCTCGACATGTGTTCTCAGCTCGCGGAGATCGGGGTCCAGATCCGAGCGGGAGCCCACGCCGGCGAGATCGAGGCCCACGACGATGACGACATTTCTGGCTTCGCGGTGAACCTGGCAGCGCGGGTCGAACAAGAGACCGACAACGGCGAAGTGTGGGTGTCATCGACGATCCGAGACATGTTGATCGGGGACAGTTTCGACTTCACTGACAAGGGCCAGCACGAGCTGAAGGGCATCGATGACACTTGGGGGCTCTTCAGCGTCGCCCGCTCCTAGATAGCGGCCAGCCGAACGGTAACGCCCTCACGGACCGGCTCGCCCACATCACGTCTGCCATCGCAATCTGCCGGCTAGAGCGAGTTCCCGATTCGGATCTGGCTGGTGTGAGTTCAGTCCTGGAGTTCTGCGACGAGTCGCCTCATCGAAGCAGCGACCGCGGCATCGCAATCGAGCAGGCTCGAGAAGCGGTCGACTTCGTTCTCATCGAGTGCACCTGTCGGGACCGCTTCGTGTCCGACCCGATCTGGGGCGTCAAGGTCGCGTGCGCCCGCGGCCAATAGAAGCAAAGCGGCGGGCCGCTCGAGCGGGCGCTGGATGCCGCAGCCACAGCGCGGGCACCGGAACGAGTAGCTCGGTGTGGCGCTGCTGTGACCACCGACCTCGACGTCGGCGGCGTCCACGTTGACGTCGCCGCACAGGTGACACGCTGCTCGCATCCGGTGCATCGGAACCGTCCTTGGTTTCCCTGCAGTACCGATCGGTCATCACGTCCAGTCTGTGAGCCCGCCTCTCGCGAGAAACCCGCGCCATGACGACACAGGGAGCTTCGCCCCCACCCATCCGCGGCCACGCTCCTTTGGTCGGGGGGTCAGCAGTCAGGTTGGTTCTAGGGTGCGGCGATGGCAGCGAAGTCGCCCTCTGAGGCGGATCGGGTCGAGGCGTTACGCCGGGTGCTGAGCGGGCTCGTCGCCGGCGTGGAGGTGTCGGTGCTGGCGGACTCGGTGGCGGAGCTGCATCCGCGGCGAAACACGTTCCCCGGTGAGGTGTTCATGGCGTTGGGCGCCGAGGCACTCGACCTCGCATCGGTCACCCCGGACGATCCGATCCGTTATGAGGGACTCGTGGAGACCTTCCTGGCCGACTATCAGATCCAGAACCGCAACCGACGCAAGATCGCCTACGCGGTGCTCACTGCGGCCGCGTTACGGGCAGGGATCGAGCCCGACCTGTTTGACGACGCGGCGTGGTGGCAGACCGACGACTACTGGCGCTGGTCGCTGCTTGGCGCGGTCGCACTGATCCGGGCATGTGCCCACAAACGTGACCTGCCAGTGGAAACGATGGCCGGCCAGCTCGCGGACCGTCTCGGCGTCGACCTCTGAGCGCGCGTCGCTCGGCTCAGGCGATGTCGGCGATGTAGGCGTGGAGTTCGCGATCGGGGCTGACATGCCGCTTGAACAGCAGGCTGCATCGTGTCACCGCGAGGACCACAACCATCCGCTATCGGCACAGCAGCCATTCATACGGGGCCACCTCAACCCGCGCTCATCTGCCGGATCTCGGGTCTTCGTGGTTCGAGTGGGGATACTGGGCTGGGTCAGTTGTGGTTGGTCCCTTGGGTGCCGCCGCCGCGGCTGACTGTGGGGGCGAGCGTGTTCAACGCCGAGTAGGTGAGCTCGATGATGTCGGCGGTGGTCGCTTGCTCACCTTGATGGAGGAGGTCGGTCGCGCTGTCAGAGCCAAGCCGTGTCGCGAGTTGCTGTTTGAGTGCAACGGGGTGTTCGCGCATTCCTGGGGTTCCGGGAATCCCGGCCCTTGCCGTGGTGAGCCAACCGACAAGCGGGGCTGCTAGCTCCGTGCGGTCTTGTCGGTCGAGAAGGACAACAGCGTTGCGAACCGTGTTGGCAAGGCTCTGAACGCTGCCCCCGTCGCGGATTCGGTCGAGTGGCTCTTTGATCGCCAGGAGCGCTTCGGCGGGATCCCCAACCCGCACAAAGGCGGCGGCGACGTAGTTGTGAGCGGTGCCGATGGTCCACTGATAGCCCTGATCGGTGGCCGTGGCGATCGCTTGCTCGCCGGCAGTGAAGGCCCGCTGTGGATCGGTGTCGAGCCATATCTGGCACTCAGCGAATCGGGTGAGAATCGTGGTGTAGAAGTTGTCATAGCGGTGGGCGGCGGCTGCGATAGCGGTCCAGGTCGCCTGTGCATCCTCGGAGTAGCCAGCTTGGGCTTGGTACATGCCGAGCATCAGGGTGCCTTGAATGCGGGCGAACTCGTCGTTCCGTAGAACTGCTTGTTCGAGGCTCGCGAGCTTCTCTTCGATTGCGAGGTCGAACTCGCTGCGAATCAGGGCATGAAGGCCCGACAGCTGTTCGATTGTCGCGTTCCAGGGCGTTTCTGGTGTGAGGCCCTGGCGGACGAGTTGCCAGCGCTGCTCGCCGATTTCGAAGCGTCCGGCGGTCCAGTTGCAGACAGCGCCACTGGCGTACACGCCGAGAATCCGCGGGTCCTGGGTTATGGCTTCGATCCTGAGTACGTCGTCGACCCATTCCCCCGCCTCTGCGGTATCGAGTGCCTGGGAGATCGCCCCGATTCGCCAGACCAACGCGCAAGCCAGGTCGGCGAGCCCGAGCTCAGCAGCTGCTCCGACCGCGGTTCGGATCTCGGGCCAGAGTTGGACTGTTTTGGGGAGGATGTCACGGCTCCCGGGAGCTTCGAACGCATCGAGGTCAACCTGAACCCGGGCGGCGATCGCGGTCGCGTGCGCGACGCGTGCTGGTATCGGGGCGTCTCGCACTTCGAGTTCATGCTTTCCGAACGCCCGGATGGTCTCCAGAAGCTTGAAACGGGTCCTCTCGCCCTCGCGATCCACCATCACGAGTGAGGCGTCGACCAGCGCAGCCAATGGTCCCGTGACTCGTGTGGTCTCACCGGATGCGGCCCAAATGGACGCGATGAGGTCGAGTTCCACCGCCGTCGAACACACGCTGAGAAGGCAAAGAAGACGCTGCGCGTCTGGCTTCACTGCTTCGAACGACGACGCCACCAGCGCCTCGACGCTGCGATGCCGATCCGGACCCCCCACAACGGTTGTCGAGAGAACGTCGTAGCGGTCGTCCAGTTGCTCCAGCAGCTCGGCCGGCGACAAGAACCGGGACTGAGCCGCTGCGAGTTCAATAGCCAGCGGCATCCCGTCCAGAGCGCGGCACAGGTCCTCCAAGTCCCCCTGCGAGCCGCCCTCATCCCCCCACACTGCGGCTCGCTCCTTCAGCAAGGTGACCGCAGCGCCGTCGGTGTCCAAAGGATCGAGTTGGACGAGCCGTTCCGACGCGACACCGAGCGGGGCTCTGCTTGTCGCAAGCGTCGTCACCAAGGGGCACTTCACGGCCAGCCGGGTCACGATCTCGGCTACTTCCGCGACCAACTGCTCACAGTTGTCCAGAATCAGCACACCCGATTCCGTCCGAAGCCGATCAATAATCGAGGCAAATACCTCACCGGACCGCGATGCAGAAGCCCCAACCGCAGTCGCCACCGCATACTCAGACGCCTCTGCGTCCATTAGCCCGATGAGATCGACGAACCACACCGACCGGCCGGTGGACTCAGCGATGCGCGCGGCTTCGATAGCCAGCCTGGTCTTGCCCATTCCTCCAGGACCAACAACGGTGACCAGTCCCGGCTCGCTGAGCTGCTCCACGATGGAGGCGATCTCCGCCTCGCGACCAACGAAGGTTGTTGCATAGCTCGGCAATGGGCGACCCTGCGCTGAGCCGTGATCGATTGGCTGATTCGCGGCATCAACCAACCCATCGCCCACCGCGACACAAAGACCGACGGGTTGGCTCACCCCTTTCAAGGATCGCTCCCCGACGAAGCGCAGCCCAACCCCGACGTCCTGTCGCACCAAGCCGGCGGTCGCCGCGCTCACTAACACCTGACCGGCCGCAGCAACAGCCATGATCCGAGCCACCTCGTTGACAACCGGACCGAAGTAGTTGCCTTCGCGCTCGAACGCGACCCCGCTATGAACACCAACCCGGGCCCGAAGCGAACCCTCAGCGAGCCCCCACTCATGCGCCGCGAGCTTTCGATGAACCGTCGCCGCCGCGCTCACGGCATCGCTGGGATCATCGAAAGCTGCTCCAAACCCGTCCCCGGTCGCTGCAAACACGTAGCCGGCACGGTCCGTCAGCGCTTCTCGAACCAGTCGGTCGTGGTCGACCAGAGCAGCCTGCATCGCCACAGGCTCCCGGTCCCACAACTCGGTCGAACCCTCAATGTCAGTGAACAGAAACGTCACCGTCCCCGACGGAGGCGTGTTTTCAACAGCCACCACATCATCGTCGCGCACCACGCGCTAGCGCCGCCGCGTCTCGAAGCACACGCCAGCGCCCTCTCACCGGGGACCGCGGCAAGTGCGGATGTCTGTTCGGGCTTGCCATCGGCCCTGCTGTCGAGCAGCGTTGCCGTGCTATGAGTCTCGCGGGCGAAGTGCTGGCAGAGTGGCAAGCACGGTTGCAGCTGCGCTCACTCGGCGACGCCGGTGACGGTTCGTTCGTGGTCGACGAGTTCGATGGTGACGGCGACATCGTGCCGTCAGTGTCGTTTCCCCACCACGACCTATTCGAAGCGATAGACGAGTAC
Organism: uncultured Acidimicrobiales bacterium; assembly: GCA_964629575.1. GTDB lineage: Bacteria > Actinomycetota > Acidimicrobiia > Acidimicrobiales > Poriferisodalaceae > JAYPWI01. Next base: position 6,120 of record CAZVUM010000127.1, read on the forward strand.
AACGCCCGATGGCTCGTGATGCTCGACCCGGAGACAGCCGCAGTTGCGGGACTCGGGCTGAGCATGTCGCGGGCGATGGGTGCCCGAGAGATCGAGCTGCTTGGCTCCCTGCTCAGTGGGGACTACACGTTCACCGATCACCGCGCAGTGGGGTGGCCGGCGTTGAGCCGGGCCGAGATGTTGGAGGCAACGTCGGCGAACGCTGACACGCGCACCCGTTGGCTGACGACTGAGTTGTATGCCTCGAGTCACACGGCGCTGGTGGCACAGGGTGGTTTCTGGACCCCGAGTGCGGGCAGTTGGTACGAGGTCGACGCTGGCATATTCGTGACGTTGGTGCAGGGGAATCAGCTGGTGCGCACCGAGGTGTTCACAGCTGACCAGCTCGAGCCCGCGCTGCGTCGCTTCGATGAACTGACCACCTGACGGAGCTGCTTCGGCCTCGTGGTAGAGATCGTGTCCAGCGACCCGGGACCAACCCGCTATCACCACCGCGAGCCAAGTCGCACGCCCCCTCGATAGTGCCGGTTCCGGTGTGCGCGTGCGGGGATGGGTCTGGCGGTCAGTCAAGGTAGTGGCGAAGGAACTGTTCGATCATGGCGTTGACCTGATCGGGTACCTCGTACGCGTTGAAATGCCCAGCACCCACGGTCTGGCCCGTGACGACGTGGGGAATCGCCGCAGCCAGCTGATCGGTGGGACAGTTGGGCGTAGCAGCCGCGACATGCAGCACCGGCAACCGGAGTTGTTGTGCAGCGGCCTGGCGATCCCATGTTGCCATCGCACGAAATACCTCCGCGGCAACGCCACCAGGAGTATTGGCGAGCGCCAACATCTCTCGACGGACCCGTTCCTCGCCGCGGGGCTCCAGCATGCCCTGGGCATCGATCACCGCCCCAAGCGTGTCGGCCACGCCAGCACCAGCTTCCAAACGGTCAATCAGCGCCTGATAGCGGGCAAGGTTCGGGGCCTCCATTGATGGAGGATCGTTGAGGACCAACGCGCAGGCTGTGTCAGGGTGGCGAGCGGCGAACTCGATCGCTGCCGCGCACCCCATGGAATGAGCGACGACGACCGGTCGATCCAACCCCAGCGCTGCGATGATCTGAGCGAGGTCATCAGCGAAACGCGACATCGGGATCGGCCCGTCGGGTTTGTCACTATTGCCGTGGCCTCGTTGATCGATCGTCACGCAGCGGTGACGCGCCGCGAAGTGCTCGATCTGGGGGTCCCAGTAACGGCCACATGACATCCCCCCATGCACGAACAGCAGGCACGGATCACCCTCACCTGCGTCGCTGAACGCGATCCGGACCCCATCGGACATTGTCACCATCGACATCTATCCCCCAATGCGCCCGCACTGTAACCCCGCGCCGAAGCCCATCCCCGCCGACAGCGAGCCCGCCCGGTAGTGCCGGCTAGGGCCAATACCGTTCAGTTTAGATCCGGAGGATGGTCGGAACGGGTGGCCCGGTGGGC
>CAZVUM010000128.1:0-7576 GCA_964629575.1 uncultured Acidimicrobiales bacterium
CGCTATCGGAACCCGGTCCTCGGGGGCTGGCCCATCGCCATCGGCGGGGGCTCCGGCAGGTCGCCCTCCGGTCGGGGCCATGCAACGGGCGTGACCGGCCCCTGGACCCGGTGACCCGCCTCGGTCCGTTGGCGATCGACGCTCTGATGGGGGTGCGACGTCGAACGCACGCAGCCGTCCTCGAAATACGCGATGCAGTACACGCGGCGCGTCCGATCGGAAGTGTTCGCCCCGGCACGGTGGACGGTCATCGAGTGGTGAAAGACGACCGAACCCACCGGTGCCTCGACCCATTCGGGGTCGGCGACCTCGGCGCGATCGACGTACGGGTACGGCACGTCGTCGCCATGAACGGTCGCGCGAACCTGGCGATCGACATCGGAGAAGTCCGCGATCCCCACGCGGTGAGAGCCGGGCGAATACCCCATGGCCCCGCCGCTCACGGTCGACCCCTCGAAGGGGATCCAGGCCGTCACCTGGCGGGCCGGGCTGATCGGCCACAGTGGCCAGTCCTGATGCGGATCCGTCGGACGTCCTCCCGGCTCCTTGTACAAGGCCTGATCGATCCAGATGCGCAGGGTCTCGGCGCTGAGCAGCGAAGCCGCGAGCTCACCGAGGCCCGGATGGAACGTCAGGGCGCGCACGTCGGGGTTGTCCTCCCAGAGGTTCATGCACTGCTGGAACATCTGCTCGTAACCGGGCTTCTCGCCGACCGGTCGATCATCGGTTCCGACCCGCGCGCGTACGGCAGCATCGACTGCCCCGCCGAAGGATTCGAGCTCGGCGGGGTCCAACACGTTCTCGATCACGACGAAGCCGTCGCGATCGAATCTCTCGCGAGCGGAATCGGACGCGATCGCCATATGGCGACCCTATCTCCACCCCAACATCGCGGACTCGCCGACGTCCCCATCGACGGCGAGCTGGACCAGGTGGTCTTCACCCCCCCAGCCACCGAAAACCGTCCAAGTCTCGACCCCTATCCCGGCGTTCCTCGGCGTCGGCGAGGACTTACTGCTCCCCTGCGCAGGCAAGTCCCCGGTCCGAACCCGTCGCGTGACCGGCATGATCTCCGACGCCGCGTACGGCCACGGCACTCGCATCACGTCGATGCTCTGTTTCGATTTCTACCGGTGGGCTGGTCCACAAGGTGTACGTCGGGACCACTGCAGAACCAGAGTCATGCAGCGCCCACTCTGTAACGACGATCGAGGCACACTCCCAGCCAGGCATCGAGGCCGACCGGCAGTGCCGGCTTCCGGTCGTCTGCACAGGTGGCTGCAGTTAAGTTGGGTGGCCTCGGGCGTAGTCCGGAATGAGAGGATCTCATCGGTCATGTCACGCGATGCCGCCACCGTTATGCCCCTGTCAGCAGAGCAGATGGAGCGGTTCGACCGCGACGGCTATCTGGTCGTCGACCGGTTATTCAGCGATGAGGAGCTGGCCCCGCTGATCGACGAGATCTGCGCCGAAGTGGACGTGCGGGCCCGGCGCCTGCACGCTCAGGGTGCGATCACCGATCTGTGCGAGGGCGAGCCGTTCGAGAGCCGCCTGGCCCGACTCAACGACCAGACACCGGTGCTGGCCCGCGAGATCTGGAACGGGATCCTCAATGGTCCCGCCGTGTTCGATGTGATCGGTCACCCGAGGCTGTTGAGTGTCGCCGAGCAGATGTGCGGCCCCGAGCTGATCGCCAGCGCCGTGTACCGGCTGCGACCCAAGGTTCCTAGCCACGAGCTGTCCGCGGTGCCGTGGCACCAAGATGCCGGCTACACCGAGCCGTATTGCGACGACAGCAACATGTTGACCGTGTGGCTGGCCTTGGTCGATGCCGATGAACACAACGGGTGCATGTGGGTGATGCCCGGCGTACACAAGCACGGCATCCGGCGCCACGCCAAGAGCCCCGAGACCTGGTACCTGACCATTCCCGACGAGGAGCTGCCCCGCGATGTCGAGCCCGTGTGCGTGCCCGTCGCACAGGGCGGTGTGCTCCTGTTGACGAACATGACGCCGCACGCCAGCTTCGCGAACCGCACCGACGCGGTGCGCTGGAGCATGGACTTGCGCTATCAGGATGCAGCGCTTCCGACCAACGCCGACATCACCCGTTTGCCCGACGAGATGATCTCTCCCGATGCACCGTCGGCGTGTTACCCGCCCGAGGCCGACTTCTTGGTGCGGAGCCGCCGCCGCCCCGAAGAGGTCATCACCGACCCGCGCCGCTTCCACGAGATCCGCACCCGCCACCAGGCCACGCCAGTCACCCAACGCTGGTCCGACATGTTCGACGAGCGGTAGGCGCTACAGCCACCACCACAGGCCCCACGCCGACGATGCCCGGTAACGCCCATCGGGCAATGAGCGATAGGTCGGCAACTCGAGCTCGAGATTGCCGGGACTCGCGCCCGCAACGTTGCCTTGCGATCCGCCCGGTAGCGGCACGTGCGGTCTCCGCTATCCGACCTCTGCGCACTCGAAGGGGACACCAACATCGTCGCCGACGCGTCGCAGCGATCGGACGACTGAGCCGGGGTAGCTGACGACCCCCTCCGCGCGACGGCGGTCCATCGTCTGTTGCTCGATCTCGCCGGGGAGATACACCTGCTGGCCGGGGAGCGCGTCCTCGGCTCCCGCTGCCCTGATCTGGCCGACCATGTCCTCGAGCTGGTCGAAGTAGCCCTCACGATCGCCGAAGATCCCCGGGTCCATGAGAAGGAAGAACTGACCTCGTCGCCCGACGGCGACGTCGCCGGTGTGGGCCGATCCCGACATGACGCCCGCCAGGACGTTCGATGCTGTGATCATCCCGATGCCCTTGTAGCCACCGATCGCCGGCACGATGCCCTTCATGGCGGTGTCGGGGTCGACCGTGGGGTTGCCATCGCTGTCGAGGAAGCCCCAGGCCTCGGGGATTTCGGTTCCCTCGGATCTCGCTCGCAACACCTTTCCGAGCGCGACCGGTGTCATGGCCATGTCGAGCACGATCGGCGCGTCATCTCGGCGCGGGAACGTCCACACGATCGGGTTGTTGCCGAACAGCTTTCGTCGACTGCCGAAGGGAGCGAGGTTGGGTACCGAGGTCGTCGTTCCGTGGCAGACGAATCCCTCCAGGGCTGCGTGGTACGGGTAGTTGGCTCCGCAGCCCCAGTCGTTGGAGTTGCGGATGACTCCCGCCACCATTCCGCTGCTCTTGGCCACCTCGATGAGGTGTTCCATGAAGCGGGTGATCACCAGCTGCCCCAGACCGTGGTGTCCGTCGGCGACCACGACCGCCGGGGTCTCCTGCACGATTTCCATCTGAGCGGTCGGATCCGTCGAGCCGTCACGGAACCACCCGACGTACCAGCTGACCCGCTGGAACCCGTGGGTGTCCACGCCGCGCAGGTCGGACCAGAGTTGGTTGTCGACGACGGTCGTGGCGTCGGCCTCGCTCATGCCCGCGGCGCAATAGGCGGCGATGCCCCACGGTCGGAGCTCGTCGATTCGGAACGAGACCGGCGCGTCGGGCTGGTCGCCTGCCGGCGTGTCGTCGGGGATCCCGCGTGGATGGTGGTCGTCGCTCACGAACGAACTCCTGTGTTCGGTAGGTGGATGCCTCAGAGGGCGTCGATGATCGCGTCGGCGAACTGCTCTGTGCCCGCCGATCCTGCCTGATCGGGCGTCAGCTGTCTTCCCTCTGCGTAGACGGCGGTGACGGCGGCGTCGAGACGGTCGGCGGCTCGGTCGAGATCGAGGTGGCGCAGCATCATCATCGCCGAGAGCATCGTCGCCGTCGGATTGATGATGCCCTGCCCTGCGATGTCTGGGGCTGTGCCGTGCGCCGACTCGAAATAGGCGAAGTCGTCGCCAAAGCACCCCGATGGAGCGAGGCCGAGCCCCCCGATGGTTCCAGCGCCCTGGTCCGACAGGATGTCGCCGTAGAGGTTGGGGAGGAGCAGGACATCGAGGTCGTGCGGCCGCACGATCAGGCGATGGGCCATGTCGTCGATGATGAACTCCTCGTGGTCGACATCGGGGTACTCCTGCGCGATCTCGCGCACGATGTCGCAGAACCACCGATCCGTGGCCGGAAGCATGTTGGTCTTGGCCGAGACGGTCAGCTTGCCCCGGCGTCGGCGGGCGAGCTCGAACGAGAAGCGCGCCACCTGTTCGGTCCCCGGGCGGGTGATGATCTTCGCCGCGTATCGACCTTCCTCGGCTCCTTCCGGAATCCGTGAGCGGGCGTTGGCGAGCCCGGCGTCGAGGAGATCCTTCGCATCGCCCATCACCCCGATGTACATGTCCTCGAGGTTCTCACGGACGATGACGTAGTCGATGCCCTCGGGGTGGGCGAGCGGCGAGTTGTAGCCCGGACGCCACTGAACGGGCCGAACATTGGCGTAGGTCTTCTTGCCCCAACGCATGAGCATGGCGCCGGGCGTGACCCCGCTGCTCGACCCGAAGAGCACCGTGTCGGATGTGTCGATGTGGCGGGTGACGAGCTCGTCCCGCTCGTCGGGAGAGAGGTCTGCCAGTTCTGCGCCGGGCGGAACGTGGTCCCAATCGATCGGCAGGTCGAGGGCATTGAGAACCCGAAGGCACGCCGTCATCGCTTCGGGAGCGGCGTCGTCCCCGGGGATCACCGCAACGGTCGCTCGGGAATCGGTCATCGGGCGATCGTAGGCGCGCAGCCGTATGCTCCCGCCGATGAGCAGCCCCACTGATCAGGACGCAGGATCGCGTGTCGCCTGGTCGGTGAAGGGCTTCGCTCCCCTCTGGTTCTGCGGACTCTGCTGGAACTGGGCGCGCTGGGGGATTGCGTTTCTCGCCGCGTACCACGTCAACGAGATCACCGACTCCCCGCGGCTCGTGCAGCTGACCGGGTCCGCCCTCTGGGCGCCACTGCTGTTCGGGGGCGTGCTCGGCGGGGTGATCGCCGATCGATTCGATCGCCTACAAACCGTTCGCGTCCAGCTCGTGGTCCTGGTTCCATCGCTCGTCGCGATCGGATTCGCCGAACGCGCGGGCGAGCTGCGGACGTGGATGATCTACCCGTTCCTGATCCTCGCCGGCGTCGGGTGGGTGGGCGACATGACCAGCCGGCGCTCGTTGATCTACGAGCTCGTCGGCGACCAGCGCGTCGATCACGCGATGGGTGTGGAGATGGCCTCGACAGCGAGTGGGGTGGCGATCGGAAACCTCCTCGGAGGCACGCTCGCCGAATCGCTCGGGGTCGGCGCGGCCTTTCTCCTCATCGCCGCGATGTTGGGGGCGGGACTCATGGCGCTCGCGTTGGTTCCCCGCTCGGCTTTCGCTCCCCAATCGACGCAGGGTCGGGAATCGGTTCTCACCGAGCTGCGCGAAGCCTTTGCCCTGGCCCGTGACGTACGGGTGCTGAAGTCGATTCTGGGGATCACCGTGATCGCCAACTTCTTCCTGTTCGCCTACTTCCCCGTGGTGCAGCGGATCGGGACGCTGCTCGACGCTTCGGCCTTCGAGATCGGCGTGCTGGCCTCGATGACCGGGTTCGGGATGATGGCCGGGTCGTACGTGATCATCAGGCACGATCCGCGATGGCGCGGGTTGATGTACGTCGGGGGGGTCGTGTTGGGCATGCTCATGCTCATCCCGTTCGCGACCGCTGCGGCGTTGTGGGTCGCCTGCGTGGCCCTGTTCCTCGCCAGCGTCGGGGCCGGCTTCTTCGGTGCGACGCAGTCGACGTTGGTCCTCACCGCGGTCGACGACGAGGTCCGAGGCCGTGCGATGGGGCTGCTCAGCATGGCGATCGGAGCGCTTCCGGTGGGGACCTTTCTCCTGGGTGAGATCGCGGAGGTCACCGGTGCACGCGTCGCGGTGCTCGCCATGGTCTGTGCGGGGCTGGTGGCGATGGCGGTGTGGCTCACCACCGTCGGCGAGGTCCTGAAGATCGCGCGCGACGGGTGACTCTCCCCCGCGAGAGGGGAGAGGGGTACAGTCGCCTCATTCACCAGTCGTGAACGAGGGGACAGGGGTCCATGAAGGCAGCCGTACTCAACCAGATTCCCGGCGAGCTCGAGATCGAGGACATCTCGATCGACAAGCCGGGGCCCAACGAGGTGCTCGTCCAGGTGGTCAACGCCGGCCTGTGCCACAGCGACCTCCACTTCATGGATGCCGCGTGGCAGACCGGGCTGCCCGCCGTCATGGGTCACGAGAGTGCCGGCGTCGTGCAGGCCGTGGGTGCCGATGTCGCCTACGTGAAGCCCGGTGACCACGTGATCACCTGCCTGTCCGTCTTCTGCGGCAACTGCAACTTCTGCCTGACCGGTCGACCCAACCTCTGCCGCAACAACGCGGCGGTGTCGCGTGGCAAGGGCGACACGCCCCGCCTCGCCAAGCACGATGGGACGGCGGTCGAGCAGTTCGCCCGCCTGGGCGGCTTCGCCGAGGAAATGCTCGTTCACCAGAACGCCGTCGTGAAGATTCGTGACGACATGCCGCTCGATCGAGCCGCCCTCATCGGGTGCGGTGTCACCACGGGCGTGGGCGCCGTGTTCAAGACCGCCAAGATCGAGCCAGGCTCCACGGTCGCCGTCTTCGGCGCAGGCGGGATCGGTCTGTCGGCAGTACAGGGCGCCCGCATCGCCGGCGCCGGCCGGGTGATCTCGGTCGACGTCACGCCGGACAAGCTCGAGACCGCTCGCGCTGTCGGCGCGACCGACACGGTGAACGGTGCCGAAGTCGATGCCGTCGAGGCGATCCACGAGATGACAGGCGGAGGCGTCGACTACGCCTTCGAGTGCATCGGTCTCAAGCAGACCTGCGAGCAGGCGTGGGGCGCTTCGAAGCTCGGCGGTACCACCGTCATCGTCGGCATGATGCCCTTCGGCGAGAAGATCGAGATCCCGGGCTACGAGGTCTTCATGATGGAGAAGCGCCTCCAGGGGTCGATGATGGGCTCCAACTCGTTCCGGGTCGACATGCCGCGCTACGTCGACATGTACCTCGATGGGCGGCTGATGCTCGACGAGATGATCTCCAGCCACATCCCGCTCGAGCAGATCAACGACGGCTACGAGCAGATGCGCCAAAAGATCGGGACGCGGACGGTCATCGACTTCAGCTGAGCCGGCGGCGGGCGCGACGCCGCGCTTGCTCTGCAGACCTCTACCCTGCCTCGGTGGACCGAGGGGAGACGTCGTGGCGAGAGTGGTGGGCGTTCTGGCGCTCGTAGGAGCGGTTCTGGCTGCAGCGGTTGCCGGTGGCCCCGCTGGCGCGGTCGGAGAAGTCGGCCCCAACAACGACATTCACCAATACGGAAGCGCCGTGCATTACGGCGACACGAGCGGCTTCGTGCCTGCGTCGCCCGTGGTGGACATGGCCGTCACGCCGAGCGGCGAGGGCTACTGGCTCGTCTCAGAGGACGGTGGGGTCTACGCATTCGGTGACGCGGGATTCTTCGGTTCGATGGGCGGCACCCCGCTCAACGAACCGATCGTCGGGATGGCCGCGACTCCCTCTGGCATGGGCTATTGGCTGGTGGCCCGCGACGGTGGTCTGTTCGCGTTCGGCGACGCCGGCTACTTCGGGTCGATGGGAGCGGTGCAACTCAACC
>CAZVUM010000129.1:0-7575 GCA_964629575.1 uncultured Acidimicrobiales bacterium
CCGGCATTGTCGAGTGGCTGCCTTGATGGCCCACATCCGGTTCGTGTGGTGGTTTGAGAGCGGTTTGGGCGCTGGCTCTGCGGGGTTCGCGTTCAACGCCAGTCGCGGCGGGTCATTTCCTGGCGCAGGGTCTCCGTGTCGTCGACGCCGCCCTGTGACCTGGTCCGGTTGGATACTTGGGAGGCCTCAAAGTCGGCGCGAAGGCCGAGTTGGCCGGCGAGGTGTTTCGAGTAGGCGATGAGTTCTGCGGACCGGCACGTTCCCATGCCAAGCAGCAGTCGTTTGGCCGCAACGCGATCACCTTGGGCGTGTGCGAGGGCGGCGAGGACGAGGAGGCTATCGGTGGCTTGTTGGGTGACGCGGCCGGTCACGGCTACCGAGGCGTGTGCTTTGGCGTCTCGGGTTGCTGCGTCGAGGTCACCGAGCGCGATGTGCACGAGTGCTCTGATCTCGTCGCCGGTACCCACGGAGGGCGCCGCCCGGCTGTAGCGATCTGCCAGTTCCAGCGCACCGTCGGGTTGCTCCAGCATCACTGAGCAGATTGCCTCAGCCATCCATGCAACGGCAGCAAGCTCTGAGTCGAAATCGAGTTCGGCGTGTAGCCGAGTGGCCTCTCGAGCGTGTTCGAGTGCGACACGATTCTCACCTCGCGACATGTCTACGAGGGCGGCGAAGTGCTGACAGGCTGCCGCGGCCTGGGTGGTGTCAGGACCGGCGGGCAGCGTGTGAAGGATTTCGAACGCTCGCTCCAGGTTCGCGGCTGCCTTCGACAGGTCGCTGAGCCCATAGAGCACCCCGATGAATCCATAGCCGTAGACCCGTTCAAGAGGCGCGGGCGAGTCCCGCATCCATCGCGCACTGGTCATCAGCGAGGGGTAGTCGGCAACAGCGACATAGAGGGTCCATCGGTTGCACACCAAGCGCACAGCCAGATCGTGTTGGTCGTCACCAAAGGCTTCGAGACAGCGGCCGACCAGGTCAATGCCTTCGAAGGGGCTCGGGTTGAACACCTTGATCAGCCCGAGGAGTAGTTGGGCGGAGGTGGTCCATTGGCCGTGTGTCGCTGCCCGCTCGAAAGCGGCTGCGATGTTGGCGCGGTCGGGGCCGTGTCGCACGCCGGCGGCCAGGTCGCCATTCATGGCCAGCGGATACTGGAGTGCGATCTGGTGGTAGTGGTTGAGGTGTCGATCTCGCACCATCGATTCTTCGCCGGCGTCGGTGAGGCGCTGGTCGGCGTATGCGGCGGTGGTCTCCAGGAGCCGGAACCGCGACCCGCCATCGGCGTTCTCGTGGATGACGAGGGACTTGGCGACCAGCGAGTCCATGAGATCTACTGCCGCGACCCGAGTCAGGTCTCCGACAGTGGCCACTGCGTCGAGATCGAAGGTGCCACGAAACGCACCCAGGGACCGCAACAACGTCTGCTCTTCGTTGTCGAGGAGGTCGTAGCTCCAGTCCAGGGTCGCTTCGAGAGTGCGTTGACGTTGGCGGCGCCGGCCACCACCCAACAACGCGAACCGGTCCTCGATTCCGACCAGCATCTCCGCCGGTGTCAACACCGTGCTTCGCGCAGCGGCGAGCTCGATCGCCAAGGGCATCCCATCGAGGCGTTGACACAACTCCACCGCCGCCGACCGGTCCTCATCGGACAACACCAATGAGGCGTCCAACGCGGTCGCCCGCTCAACAAACAGTTCCACCGCCGCCGAACTCCCGTCGCTGGTAGCCAGCGGAGGGAGCACCACTACCTGCTCGCCATCGATCTCAAGTCGCTCACGGCTGGTTGCCAACATCACCGATGTCCCCGGCCGAGCCAAGAACCGCTCTGCGAACTCGGCGCAGTCATCGATGAGATGCTCACAGTTGTCCACGATCAGCAACGCGTCGTTGTCGGCCAGGAAGTCCAAGATCTGCTCCGTCGCGTCGCCAGTGACCAACCTCACCCCCAACCCCGCAGCTACAGCGGCGGGAACCTGGGCGCCATCGGACACCGAGGTCAGATCCACGAACCACACCCCATCAGGGCGCTCCGGAAGCTCGTGTTCGCCGGCTGCAAGTGCAAGTCGGGTCTTGCCGGTACCCCCCGCAGCGGTCAAGGTCACCACCCGCGCCGACTCCAACGCCTCAAGCACGGCCCGCAGATCCTGCGAGCGACCCAACAAGCCCGTCGCTGCCGCGGGCAGATTCGTCAGCCCCGCACCCACCGCACGCAATGGTGGGAACTCACCGTCGCCGAGCTGCCAAATCTGCACCAGCTCAGTCACATCGCGGAGCCTATGAACGCCCAGATCTCGGGCAGCTACCTCGGCCGCCTGGCGCACCGGGTCAGTCAAGAGCACCTGACCGCCGTGACCGGCGGCCTCCAACCGCGCCGTCGTGTTCACCACCGGCCCGAAGTAATCGCCGCCGCGTTCTTGGGCCTCACCCAGATGCAAACCCATGCGAACCTTGAGTACCGGCCCCGGCCACGACGCTCCCGCCAGCGCCCCTTGAGCCATTTCCGCGGCCGCTACCGCGTCAGACGCCCGGCTGAACGCCACCGCGAAGCTGTCACCAGCAGTAGTGAACACGTACCCGCCATGAGACTCGACCGTCTCACGCACCAAGCGGTCATGAACCTCGAGACTGGCCGCCATCGCCGCCCGATCCTCGGCCCAGAGGCGGGTCGACCCCTCAACGTCGGTGAACAAGAAGGTCACGATCCCACCAGGAACCGTCACCTCACCCCCCGGCCCCTTAGCCCCCTCAACCACCACTGCACCCTAAACCCAGAACCCAGAAGAGCACCTGCGAAGCACTCGCTATCGCCGACGAACCTGCCCAGCATCGGCTGTGCGCATCGTGCCGTTGTCGGACGGGTACGAGGCCCCGAACGGCCCGATTCGGGCTCGGTGAGCGATAACGTGCACCGTCGCCGATACCGATCGCGGCACTCCTCCGACCGTTAGCGCGGTGACGGTCCGCTAGGAGGACGGGCGCACGCGTCACGGCGGACACGCTCAGTCACCGGCGTCGGCTCGGAGACCAGATAACCGGGTCGAAGCATCTCGAAGTGGCCACAAAGCGCAGCTACTGCGGCTCTGACATCTCGGAGGTCACCCTGCGTGGCGTCTATCTGGTGATCGGTTCGCTGGTGGAGCGGTGGCGGCGGGTGATTGTGCCGTCGTCGATGTCGATGCGGATGTCGCCCTCGATGGCTGCGACGGCGGCGAGATCGTCGAGACTGATGCCGAGGCGACGCAGAAGACTGAGTGCGGTGAGCGCGAGCATCTCGAAGCGGGTGATGTCGTTGACGACGCGTGCGTTCTTCTTGTGGGCGTCATACCGCATGGTGTGCTCAACCCACTCCGTTACGCGTGTGATCTCGCGTTCGTACGCGGCGTCGAGCAGCTCGATGATCGACATCTCGGCTCGCTGACACGCAGCGAATGCGATCTCACGCATGGCGTCACGCCGCTCGTCGGACGTCATGGTGGCAAGTCCCAGGGCGTCACTGGGCTGTGGTGACGCGGCATCGGGGTCGAGCTGGATCAGGGTGCGGGCCACGTCGAGGAGGTGCCGCCTCTGGGGTAACGACACGGTCAAGAACGCCGCCAGCGGGAGGTCTGCGGCCATGGTGTCGAGGGTCTCGACGGTGGCAACCGCGCGACGCATCTCGCGGCGCACCGCCGAGATCGGGTCGCCGTCATGGGCATCAAGATCGAGGCGGTCGACGGCCTGTTGTGCTTCGGCGTCGAGGAGGCGCCGTTGCGCGGCTCGCCGGGCCTGGGGGCTCGAGCCGCCGTGGGTGGCGCAGACCTGCTGGCCACGCATAGCCCACCGTCGACACGGGCGCCCGCTCGTGGTGTGGGCGGTACATCGCTGCTTGCGCGGTTCATTCATGGGTCTAGTGCCCCAGTGCCTTTCATGGGTCCGCCGACGACGCCTGCCCGTCAGGCGACACGGCGAGGAATCTCGCGATGTGCCCGAACAGGGCGGCCCGCTCCCAATTCCCGGTCCGGCGGTGACGGCGACTCAGCTCACGCGCTTGTGCCGCAACCTCGGCGGCTCCTCCGCTCGCTGCAACGGTCCGGCGCCCTGACATCAGCTTCGTCCGCGGCGGGGCTGCTCGGACCCGACAGGAGCGAAGCGCGCACGTCGCGCACATGAGACGCGCAACGCATAGCACCAGCAAGAGCCGGCACGAGGGCGTGGTGGAGGACATGCGCGACGTGCGCGACGTGTCGCGAACTCCGCAGTGGGTGATGCAGCCCCCGACGCGCTCATCAGTCCCACGCTGCCCTGGTGACGGAGAAGGCACGCAGGCTCCTACTGGCGGGGTCACGGCGCCGCTCGGTCTCGAAGCCCACCGCGCGCAGCGTCGGGGCCGCGCGTCGAAGCCCTTCAGCGAACCCCCGCGCCGTGTCGGGCAGCTCGTGAGGACGGCCTGATTGGGCGACGGTTCCGCCGAGCACCTCGAGCAGGTGCGACGACGTCCCTTCGAGCCGGTCACGATCCGGGTGCTGGCCAAACCACATCACGATGGCCCGAGCCACGGGCGAGTCCTCGATCGACTCGACGGTCATCGTGTCGATCGCAGCCAGATACGCGTCGAGGTACCCGCCGTGGTCAGTGACCGCGTCGAGCGCCCAGCACAGACGATGGAACTCCGCCATCCGGGTCAGCTGCGCCGGGCGCTCGTGGTCCTGCTCGTAGCTCAACGTCCGCTCGACAAGAGTGAGGAGATCGCCCAGCGCGGCGGCACGGAAGCGCTCGAACCGCTTCCAGAGCTCGTCGAGAGGCAAGCGATCATCGGCAGGGATGGAGGTCAGCTCGACAGGCAGGATGCGCTCGGCAAGATCAGCACGGAGCTCTCCCAGCGAGATCCCGTTGAGGATCAGAGGCCGGCGATACTGCATAACCGTGACGTCCGCGTCGGTGTACAGGGTGCGCTTCACGTCCGCGTCGCCCGTCACGATCCGGCAGAAGGCATCGGACAGCTGCTCGGAGATCGACGACAGGTTGTCGAACGGGACCACGTAGCTGCGCGCACACGCGACGCCGAGGTCGTCGATGGACTTCGGCGGTCGACGCGTCTCGGCGGTGGTCGGGTCGGTGAGCCGCACCAGCATCTTGGTCGCGGTGGACTTGCCCGTGCCCTGTTCGCCACGCAAGGTCAGCGCTGGCGTCTCGATGCTGCGTAGGGCCGCTACCAGCCACGCGGTCACCAACAGCCAGCCGTCGTCGTCAACATTCAACAGGCCGCGGATGGCGCTCAGGCCGTCGCGACCGAAGACAGGACGGACCTGGCGCAGGGCCAACTTCGTGGAGCGCACCATCCAGCAGCCCTCCGGGACTGTCGGCATGACGTCGATCCCCCCGGGCCGGATGTGCACCAGCTCGTGGCCGAGGTCGTACACCACAAGGTCTCCGAGGTTCGCGACGCGCTGCGCAACGCGGCGCCCATCGGGGATCGGCTCTGCGAAGGCCACGGCTGCCGCGATCGCGTCGGTGACCGCCGACGACTTCGGCACAGAACCTCGAGAGCTCATGTACGCCCGGAGCAGCCAGGACTTCACCGATGAGCGATCGTGACCACGGGTGAAGGGCTGACCGACACCCTGCCGGCCGCGGCGGAAGGCGAAGAACTCATCGGCGTCCTGGACGATGTGCCACTCGCTCAGCAGCATGTCCAAGAGCACCGTCGCCTGGCTCGGCCCGCTCATGTCGACGCTCCCCACAGGCTGCGGGGCACCCCGGCGCGGCGGAGGACGGCTTCCCCCCAGTCCTGTCGGAGCGTGCGGCCGTAGGCTCGCGACCGCTGGTAGAAGTAGGTAATCGTCAGACCATTACAGCTGTTATCATTCACTTTGGTTACCTCGTCGCCCCCCACGCCCCGGCTTGGGGAGCGTCGTTGATGGGCCGGCCGGGGCGGCTGGATGTGGTTCAGCCCCGGGACCGGCGACGACGCGCCCGGCTCGAGAGGTAGGCGAGGCGCGTCATGTGCGCCCGCTTGGCGTTGTCGGCGCGAGTGGCTCTCTCGGCCGGCGCGAGCTCGTCGTTGGGATCGACGATGCGCTCGAACCGTCGGTCGAATGCGCTGCGTGCGGCTGCGGTCGCGGCCGCACGATCAGGTTCATGAGCCCACCGCTCGTGCGCAGCGATGCGTGCACGAAGTGAGCGCTCTTCAGGCGTAAGCGCCATCACGAAGCCCCCGAAGCAACCCCGGAGGGGTGAGGCTCCCGACTGCCTTCTGGGCCTGCTGTATCGGGGTAGGGCGCTATCTGTCGCTAACGAGCATAGCGCTTGTGGGACTCGTCGAGCCGATCAAGGTCATAGAGACACCAGCTCCTGCAACCCCGGCAGTACACCTCGAGCGCTCCGGTCGACCCGACCACCACCTTCGCGAGCACCTTGCCACCGCGATTGCTCGATCGGCATTCCGGGTTCTTGCAGCGCAACTCGAAGTAATCGCGTGAGCCGAAGGGCCGGTCGCTGCTCACAGTTGATCTCCCGGCGACAGGCGGCGATGTGCTTCACGAGCTCGTTCGTCGGCGGCTGAGGCCCCGTAGCGAGTGACCATCTCGCGACTGCGCCAACCGGCGAGACGCATCAAGTCCGACTCGTTGCCTCCGGCACTGAGATACATGTGGGCGAAGGTGTGACGGAGCTGATGGGGGTGAATCGGGTCGATACCTGCGTCGACACACCGACGGCGGAGCATCTGTGCGACGCCTGAATCCGACAGGCGGCCCTTCTTGCCCAACCACAGGTCGTCCCGGTCGGCGTGGGGGTGGCGGCGTCGGACCCGGAGATAGCGGTCGATCGCTTGAATGGTGTTCGCCCCCATCGGGCATGCCCGGGGGCGACGTCCCTTGCCCATGACCACGGCGATGCCGTCGTCGAGGTCCACGTCGCTGAGGGCGAGCCCGGTGAGCTCGCTGAGCCGCATGCCGGTGTCGACGAAGGTGCGGATGATGGCGGTGTCGCGGCGGCCTTCGAAGCTGCGGCCGTCGGAGGCGGCGAGGAGGGCCTGGACATCGGTAGACGCCACGACGGGCACCGGCTCTTCGGGCACGGTGGGCGCGGACATGTTGGTCATCGGCGAGGTGGCGATCTCGTCCTCCTCGACGAGCCACTTGAAGAACTGCTGGAGGTTTCGGAACCGGGTGGCGGCCGTCGAGGGCGTCCATCGTTCGAGCTGGTCCGCGATGAATGCTTCGATGTCGCGTCGCCCGATGCGCGCTACATCGGCGGGCAGGTCCCGTTCGCCGAGGAACTCTCCGAGGAGACGAGCGGCTTCGGTGTAGGCCTTGATGGTCTTGGGGGACCGGTTGCGGGCGCGCAGAGATCGGCGCCAGGAGTCGATCAGGCCCTCGAGGTCCCCTATCATCTGCTCCGGTGTTGATGAACCCACGGGTTTGCCTTCCGGCACTGCTGACCCCCGGATAACCGCGGGGATTAGCTGTTGTTGGGGCGCTGTGCTCGGCCGTCGAGACACAGCATACTGGCATAACCCCAGGTCACAACCCAGATTTCACCGCCCGAGTAGCTCAGTGGCAGAGCGGCTCTCTCGTAAAGAGCAGGTCGTGGGTT
>CAZVUM010000130.1:0-7456 GCA_964629575.1 uncultured Acidimicrobiales bacterium
GTGGCGACGGTGCCCTGTTGCAGGAGCTGATCGATCGCCTGGAGTACATCACGGTCAACACAGCGAGCGGGGCGATCACTCAGATTGACGTGTGTAGTGACACCTCCGGAGCCGGTTGGTCCACCCAGCCTCTGTCTATCGGCGCCTTCATCGAAGATGTCCCAGGCGGCCTTGTGGGTGGCGACCGCGGATACTACGTCTCTAGTTCCCAGAACAAGAACGAGAAGCCACCGGGCGAGAACTTTCAGACTCGAGGTTTCATCACAGCGGAGTTTGGTCCCACGGCCTACTACCACTCGGCGCGGGTGCTGGACCCTGCCGACCCGGCTCACACTGCGATGCTGTTCAACTCTCGGGCGCGGCTGCGCGATCTGAGCTGGTACACGTTCCAGGAGATCTACCCGTTCCAGGCGGACACCGCCAGCCGCTCCATGACCTACAGCTACGCGGTCTGTCAGCAAGGCGACACCCTGGTAGCCAATGACAACTTCCATCCCATCATGATGGGTATGGCGGAGACCTGGCTCGACTACAAGTCGCAGGGCCTGAATCTGGACAAGTTCCTGGTGCGCGGCGCCGAGATGCTGCAAGCCGCTGACGCCCAGGATGTCTCCACCGTCTCCCACTGGGAGATCCTGAATCAGCGTCTCGACGTGCAGCACTTTCTATCGGTGTTCCTGGAGTCAGGCCTCACTGTGAGCCCGGGGCTCTGATCAGCACTGCTCCGGGAAACCTCGGCTGATTGGAGCCGGAGGGCCGAGGTGGCAGCTGCGAGGTCAAGCTGGCTGTCGAGTGGCTTGCCATCAAGCTGACAGATCAGTCAGGGTGGTGACTTCTCGTCGATCTCAGCGTGCGTGCTTGGGGGCGTTGTGGCCACCGACATCCAGGCCGAGGCTAACATCGAATCCTGCCGCTCCAGAGCCGCGCAGGGGCTATGCTACGCCGAAAAGTACGGGGCTCGTGATTTGCGCGGAGCCTCGCCGTTGCCAATCGCCGGAGTTCCTCCATGACAGGTCTAGCGCAGGAGCCGCGCCGCAAGCGCCGTCACAAGAGCCGCCTGATCATGGCTGCCGTGCTGATCCTCTTGCCCATGGTCCTGGCTTTCGGTGCTGGGGAAGTCTGGGTGCGTGCTTACAAGATCGATATTGACCTCCTCTCCATGACAGGCGATCGGCCCGGCCAGAATCCCATGGCGGCGTGGGCTGTCGTTGATGCCTTCGGTGCGTATCGCGGGCGGCCGGGGTTCGAGAAGGCCGCGTGGGGCAAGTCGATCAACAACGAGGGTTTCATTTCTACCCCTGATCTCTCCGTGGAGAAGCCGTCGGGCACGTTGAGAGTGGCGTTTCTCGGCGGGTCGTCTACTGCGGGCCAGGGCGGCGATCTGGCTGATGTGGATACCTGGCCTTGGCAGGTGGCGGAGGCTCTCCGGGCGTCGCACCCAGATCGGTCTATTGAGTTCCTGAACGCAGGCCTGGGTGGGTACTCGTCCTTTGAGTCCATGGGGATGCTCTGGGCTCGGGTACGCTTCTTCAAGCCTGATGTGCTGGTGGTCTGCCACGGCTGGAATGAACTCTACTACTGGAAAGCATCCCAGATGGACGATCCGACCACGTGGCGTCGGCTCTCCGACGGTGGTTGGGGCTTCGATGGCTACTTGCCGAAGAACCCGCCTCTCAGACCTTGGCCGATCGACGGTCTCCTCCACTGGTCGCAACTTCTGACGAGGGCTCGGCTGCATCTTTCGCCGCACGTTACTGGTGAGGCTGGCAGTGGGGCTACGGGGGCGGGTGGATTGCTTGACCACTATGACCCGCGAGGTGCTGATGTTTGGCGCACTCATCTGCAGCTCTTGTCAGCCACTGCCGACACCATCGGGGCTGAACTGTTCGTGGCTAAGCAGCCCACGCTGATTGTGCCTGATCTCTCGGAGGACCTTCGTGAGCGGTGTCAATACAGCCATCATGGCTTTGACCACGATGCGCATGTCGCTGCGTTCGACCATCTCTACCGAGTAGTCGAAGAAGTTGTTCCTGAGAACCGTGTGATTGATTTGACCTCGCTGTCGGGTCGAGGTGACCTTTTCAGTGATCATGTTCATCCCAACCCGGCAGGGTCGGGGCTGATCGCTGAGATTGTTGCCGACGCCTTGCTGCGGAACTCAGCCTTGTTCTCACCGCGCTGACGGCACATGTTGCCCGGATACTGTCTGCTCTTCCGGTGAGAGCCAGAATCGAGGGCTGGTTGCGCATGTGCCAGAGCAGATGTGCTGTGTGAATCCTGATCTCGCTTTGTCTTTTCCGACTTTCCTCACGTATCGAGTGGTGAGTCGGAGGGTTGAAAGCGCTGGTTGGAGATCTGGGATGTTTGGCGGACCAATAGGAACCATTGTTAGGTGTGTTCGCCAGCGACCCGAAGTTGAGATTCACAGCAACGATGCCGATCATTCGCGGCGACATCTCGTAGTCGATCACACGTCCCTGGTAATCCGCGCGTGGACGGCTGCGAGAAAATCGGCGCCTGGCACTCCTCGCTGATCCTCTGGTGAAGGGCCTCTACGTCCACCCCGAAGTCTACTCAGCTCGCTCACGCCCAGGGGGGCTTGCGCCACTGAGCTAACAGACCCGCTGTCAAGCCGCGAAAGGGATGGGCCCGTTGGACCGGTGCTCCTCTTTACTTGTGCTTGAATCGTTGTGGCAACGTATGTAGCGTCTTTAGAGGTGAAGAGCGCGGGCGTTGTTCTGCGCCATTTACAAAGACGACTGGGAGCTTGAAGGAAATGCCGAAACTTAGACTGGTGTTGTTTGCTGCATTTGCGTGCTCGGCTTTGCCAGGCCGCTCGGTGGTCGCGCAGGGCTGGCCGCCGGACCCGCGGGCAACCTTGACTGCGAAAATACCGTCGCAGAACGGTGGACCGTTTGTAATTCGTGCGACAGTCCCGCTGCCGAAGGGCCAGTGGTTGGCGCAGGCCGGTCAGCCAATGCCACTTTCGATATTGGAAGAAACAGATGTTGTTGTACCTGTTTCGGCTCCTACACAGCTTGAAGTGGTGTCATGGTATCCGGACGCCTTGAACGACGGTGTTGAAGTTGTTGAGGTCATCAGCATGGTCAAGCACCCGGAGAACTCTCGCCACAAGTTCAAGGTGATCACGTCGAATGCTAGCAACTACGATCCAGGAGATGCTGATGCCGCAGACCTCCTGGATGACTTGTTCGATCCGGCGGTCGTGCCGGCGGGTGTTTCAGACTTGGCTTTGGATCCCCATTCAAGGCGCTTCCGGGTTTCGGGTGATGCGTGACTGTGCGTGATCGCCACGCCGTGGACGCCCTTCGCAGGCTGGAGGGCGTCCACGATGTGGCTATCCTGTCACCATGGATGATCGCGAGCTGTACGCACAGGTCCTCGGGTTGGTCTCGCCCTGGGACGTTCAGTCGGTTGAGTTGAAGCACTCGGTCGGCAAGATCGAGGTGAGCGTCGTCTTCGATGACGACGGGACATGGTCCTGCCCGGAGTGCTCTTCTGCGGCGACGCACCACGACACTCGCCGCAGGAGCTGGAGGCACCTGGACACCTGTCAGTTCAAGACGATCCTCAGCGCAGACGTGCCGCGCGTGCGCTGCCCCGAGCACGGTGTCCTGCAGCTTCGCGTGCCCTGGGCGGAGCCCGGCTCGCGGTTCACAGCGTTGTTCGAGGGCGTCGCCATCGCCTGGTTGAAGGAGGCTTCGATCAGCGCCGTGGGGCGCATGATGGACCTGACCTGGGACCAGGTCGACGGCATCATGGAGCGGGCAGTGCGGCGAGGCCTGGCTCGCCGTCGACTCACGAAACTGACCCACATCGGTGTCGACGAAGTCGCTGCCAAACGCCGCCACCGCTACCTGACGATCGTCTCTGATCATGTCGAGGACAAGGTGGTGCACGTGTCGATCGGCCGCAAGAAAGGCGCTCTGAGCAGCTTCTTTGCCAAGCTGACACCTGCCCAGCGAAACGCCGTCCAGGTCGTGACCATGGACATGTGGCAAGCGTTCATCTCGGCGACCGAAGAGTGGATCCCCGACGCCGACAGGAAGATCGCGTTCGACAAGTTCCATGTCGCTCAGCACCTCGGAGACGCGGTCGACAAGGTGCGGCGCGCAGAGAACAAGGAGTTGCTCGCTGAAGGCGATCGTGCGCTGGTCGGCACCCGCTACCTGTGGCTGAGAAACAGCACCAAGATGAAGGAGTCCGCAGAGCAGGCGCTGGACACGCTCCGGGAGAAAGCCCTCAAGGTCGCACGAGCTTGGGTCTTCAAGGAGATCGCCATGGGGCTGTGGTGGAAGCGCTCCCGAGAACAGATCGAGGACGCATGGAAGCGATGGTGTCGCTCCGCTGCTGCCAGTCGACTGGAGCCGATCATCAAGGTGCAGGCGTTGGTCCGCGGCCACCTCGGCGGCATCGTCAATGCTGTCGTGCATCAGGCCAGCAACGCCAGAGCCGAGGGCATCAACAGCGGCATTCAGCGTGTGAAGTTCATGGCCCGCGGCTTTCGCAACACCGAACGCTTCCGTCGAGCCATCTACTTTCATCTCGGCAAGCTCGACCTCAGCATTGCGCTATGACTCCACCCGAAACCCGGAAGCGCCCCATTCAATTGCTGTTGTTGCAACCGATTCGCTTGGCAATCGATACGCTGTGTACCCGTTGGACCTGGAGAACGACGCGGGGACTAGGATTCACCGATGGGGTAGCTTGGTGAAGACGGTGCGTTCATACGATGTCATGTTGGTCACCGACGATGTCACCCCGCAGGGTGATGCCTTTCCTCACTTTCTTGGGGTGCATGCGTATGTAACGACAATGATCGGAGATCCGTCAGTAGGCCTTGATCTTCGGTTTAACAACGGTCCAGATGACTTCTACGACCAGTTCCTGCCGCAGCTGCAGCATACTCCTGAAGTCGAAGACGACATCCTCGGGCGCCTCTATTTTGACCGGATTGACCTCTACTTGCTGAACGACCCCAACGACTCGATCACCACGACTTGGAACATGCGCCAGCAGAGTGAAGACCTCTATTCCCACTTGGCCACGGATCCTCCGGTCAGCATGGCGAGCCTGGGTGGGTCCATGTACGACGTGTACCCCATAGTGAAGCCAGTCAACGACGGTCTCAAACGGCACATCATTGACAACCTAGGCCGATTTCACCGTCGCTTGGTTGTCTTCCCTGACGGGCAGGCTGCAGCGGATGCCGCCGAGCGGCGCCTTCGAGACAACGGGCTTGCGTTCGTAAACGCTGGCACGAGATCGTCGACGAATCCCTCGCCGCTCTGGTCGTGGTTTGAGCCAAGTACTGCCCGGTACTTTCCCCAGAAAGCCCTTCTCCCAGACATCAACTACAGTAGCTACTCCTATGGAGGGGTCGCTGGGAAGCGCGCGCTGAACTTGGCTCTCACCGACGCCTATGAGAATCTACGCGACGCCGTCGCAGATCCAGCTATCACGCCTTCGAAACCAGACGATCAGCTCGTAGCCGGGCTGGGCTGGGCTAACCCCATGGGTGGCCCTGACGGGGGAGGGACAAGTGGAAATGGGATTGTCGCGCTGGAGGGTTGGCGAACGTTGGGTGCTCAGTCGCTTGATGGCTGGCGGCGGCTGATGCTGCGATATCGGCTTCTCGGTGACCGGCAGGACAACTCCGTCTACGACACTGACGGCGAGCCGAGCAAGGTGGAGAAGTGGCTCACGACAAGCTCTGGCGCCTGTTCGTTCTGCCCTGATGACACGTGGCGGACCGCCAAGCACACTCTCGGCAAGAATGTTGTGGCTGGCTCCAATTTCGCAATTGACTACAACTTCGTGGATACGTCGCTGCCACCGAATGCCGGTGTCACAGCTCCCGACTACGCGACGGAACTCGTTGGGCTCGATTTCGGGCAAAGTGGTCAAGACGGCTACAAGCCCATTGACGACTCGCACCTCTGTCGCATCTCAGCCAACTGCATGGCTCTCGTCTGGATTGGAAACGATTCCGTCGCCAAGGATGATCTGCGGATGTTGGCCGAAATGGGGCGGCTGGCTCATTCAAGGTACCCGCACCAGAAGTTCGACGGGACTGCGCCGCCCAATGAGTGGAGCTTCGAAGGAGGAAAGCTCTACGAGCTTGACCGGTGGGTCGCCTACCACCCTGGATTTGGGTTCAAGGCGACTCGTGCGGAGGGGTGGGTTTTACAGGTTGTCGCTGGGGGTTTCTCCGTTTCTTCGATGACAGAGAGGTTGGCCTTCTCCGATTGGTTTGACTCCTGGCTGGATGTAGCGGAGTTGGGGATGTTGGAGGGAGTGGATGTTGCGGGGGTGGAGGTTGGCAGCTTCGAGGCTGAGAATCACAACAAGTTCTATGGCTCCACGCCCGTGTTTCCAGAGCCGCGAGCGCGACAGGTCTGGGAGGAGATGATCCTCGATACCGGTTTGCGATCAGTGCGCAAGTCGTACCTCCTCGATGTCTCGATGGCTGCGCAACTCTTGGACGAGAATCAGCTCAAGAGCTATCAGGGGCTCATTACCGAGGTTACGTGGCCGTCGACGAGGTCCAGCCCTTGGGCGATCCAGCCTCTGACTGAGTACCACGTGGACACGAGTCTTCCGGGGACCCCTCATCCCTTCACTTCAGGGTGTTTTGACCTGGCGGGAACTGTCTGCGTGCCGTCTCCTCCCAACCCAAGCTACCCTTCCATCAGTGGCGTTGTCTGGAACTACACCCTCGGTGCGATGGCGGAAGCGTATGAGCTTGACAGCATTTGTTGGGATAACTCCTCGTTCGTGGATCACGCCGAGATCATGGCTGAAGCAGAGTCCGGGGAGCCACCAGGCTGCCTGCGTCTGACGCTTGAATCCTGGATCGATCCCACGGACTGGCAGTCGCTTGAACCATCCGGATTCACCAACGCGGCTCCATTGCTCGCGTGGGCACAGCTCAGGTGTGCCGACAGCGACTGCAACTGAGCACGCTCGGCCTGCTCGCCGCCGCCACAGGACAAGGGAGATGGCGAGCAGGCTTTTCTGCCATCGGCGCAGAGGGTCAGTTCATGTACTTCACTGAGCGGAAGGGCTCGTCACTTGAGAGCTTCGCCCTTCGCACTGCGTCGCTAATGAACAGCGCGTCTCCCTGGACAAGTTGGCCGTTGCTGCTGCCCCACGTGGAGTAGAGCTGAAAAAGGCTGAAGCCCTTGGTTCTGAGGTGACTCCAGACTTCGTCCAAGAGGCAGGCGCCCTCATAGTTGGGGTGGAACTGGATCTCGGAGTAGACCATGGCGACGGAATCCAGTAGTCGGTCGGCTCCCTTCAGCGCGTCCAGTTCCGCCCCTTGAATGTCGATCTTAATGAGGTCAACGGAGTCCACGCCTTCGTCTTGGGCCCAGTCATCTAGTGGGGCGATGCAAAAGTTCGAGAGATTTGTCTAACCGTTTTCTCGCCCGAT
>CAZVUM010000131.1:0-7249 GCA_964629575.1 uncultured Acidimicrobiales bacterium
CGCTGCACTCAGGCAGGCAGCATGAGACTACGTGCAGTGGAAGTTACACCCGAAACAACTGACCTAGGCCAACTATCACTAGGCCGGACACAAACATCACCGCAGATTGCAGAACAAATGGAAGCATGTACCACTCCTTTAGATTGAGCCAGCGTTTAGCCGAGTCGCGGCATAGCCGTCGATGGGCAGAGGTCCCGCGAAGCCTGGATAACGGTTTTGGCGATCAGCGGCGGGCCGCGAAGCGGACCGTCCGCTGCATTGCCGGTTGGGCAGTAGTCTCGCAGTGGTTCATGCATTGTCGTCATCTGTCCGAGGTGGGGAGGGGGCCCATCCATTCTCGGCGATGAACCTGGCAAGCATCTCGACGGGGCCGATCTGCCGAGGGCGGTCAACATCGACTGCCACGACGTGGCTAATCTCGCTGACCGGGAGGTTGCCTGGATACCAGCACTCGATCTCAGGGATGTGGTTTCCTGACGACTTCAGCTTCGAGTCCAGCTCCGGCCAAAGGATGAGCTTGTGGTAGCAGGACGGGCTTAAGAAGAGGAATGCCACCGAGTTGCCGAGCTGTGGAACGGTGGGAATCGCGTAGCAGAGTAGCCACTGCTCAACCTCTTCTTGCCGTTGGTCTCGCAGGTCGAAGAGGCAAACGGCATCGAGTTCTCGCCCAATACAGTTCTTGGACTGAGGGTACACGTAGCCGTGAGCCCCGTCGCTGTTGCTCGATATGGACCCGTCCCGAAGGATTCCGTCAAGCCCCTTGCGCGTTGTGACGTGGAATACGGAGCCAAGCAGCTGAGGCATCACCAGGGCTTCCATGTCGGCCTCGCGCATCGCCAGCTGTTCGATCTTTGGTTCGTCGGCCATCAGCTTGCCCAACGGTCGGCAGAAGGCCGATTCGGCTGCAACGGCTTGATCCTCATGAAGGCCCTCCTGGAATCGTCGGAACACCCTGAAGCCTGTGACCACTCCTCAAGCGTAGCACTCCCAGCCCCGCGTCACCCCAGCACCTCCACCAGTTCCGCAACGACCCGCAGCTCGCCGTCCGCACCACCCTCCAGCACGATGTCCTCGAACCCCGCGTCCGTCGAGTCAGCCCGCAGCGTGACCAGCCGGTGACGCCAGCTGTCAATCGTCATCGGGCTCTGAGCCGGTGTTCTCTTGGACCTTCGCCCAAGCCGACCGGACAAGGTCGCTCTCGTCCAGGAGCTTTCGGATGCCAAGAATGCCTCGATTGGGAGCATTCGGAGGCGAGCCAAGGCTGGCGTCCCAGTCATGCCAGGTGACGGGGAATCCAATCGTCTGGGCGTATTGCCACGGCTGGTCGTACCGATACGAATCTGCTGCGTTCGCTTCTACCTGACAAAGGCCACGAACCTCCCTGCCTTCGAGGGCAACAACGATGTCTCCTCTCTCAACACTGAAGAGGTTCCACATCACGGCAGGAGCCCGGGTCTGGTTGCGATCCTTCATCTCCCACCATGACTCTCCGCGATAAGCCGCATCGCCCAGGAGCTGAATCACCTGAACGAATGAACCCTTGGCATCCGGAATGAACCTGGCGAGTGTTCCGATGTCGCCCAGGTTGCGCCAACCCTGGGCAACGATCTTGCGGTGCTTCATTTCCTCGTAGGAGCTGTGCGTCGTGTCAATCGCCGACCACCATGTCCTCATCTGTCTTCTCCACCTGTGTTGTCGTCGTTTTCTGAGTCACGCCCGTGGTTGGGATCGGCCTTGCCATCGCCCTGTTCAACGGTGCGTAGATTGCCCGGGCTTGGCCGCCCCACCCACATCCGGGCACGCCGCCGACATGCCGCGTGACTGGTTCCGGCTCCCGGCCCTAGCTCAGCTCAATCGAGCGTCTATGGGCACTTGCTCAAGCGTCCATTTAACCGACACCGAACGTACCCATGAGCTTGGTGCGGGCATCGTCGGGTAGATCTCGAACTGCGCTCTCCACCAGGGCGTCGTACGACTGAGGTGTCGGCGCGTGGGGGAATCGAGCACCATGTGTCTCTAGGAGAGACTCGGCAGCCGCGGTCAGCGGAGGGTGCCTTCCCTCAGCCGCTAGAGTGCCCTCAACGCGGAGAGTCTGGACGACGAGTTCTTGGAGTTCCGGGTCTTCGGCGAGCTTCTTGGCTGCTGTGTCTCGCATCTGATCCATGTCGACTAGGTTGTCAAGCTCGGGGTTGTGCAGCCTTCCGAAGAGCGACGCAAGGATCGCGGCTGATCGAGCGCTTGCCTCCTCTCGGCCATAGCTGCTCAGGAGTTCGGATTCGCAGCGAAGAAACACACAAGTACCCGCGACTTGGTGCAGACCTTGCATCTTCTCAAGGAGACGCTTCTTTCGGCTTCCAAACATGCTCGACTCCGTAGTTTGCCTTCCAAATGCGCGCCGCCAAGCACGCTCCGTGATTCCAGTCGTTCAGTTCAGCTCCCACGGTACTCCTTCGCCGCCCCGAAGAGAACGCGCCGTCAGGAGGGGGCAGCAGGTGCAGCCAGCGACCGGCAGCCAGCGTTCACGCCGCCCATGGTGTCCTGCTTGCCGCGCTTTTGTTTAGGGTGTGGCCTTGTGGGTGCGCACCACGCACGCCCCGGACCCAGCGTGGCGCTGGCCTGCACGGCGACCTGTTCGAGGCTGGCACTGCTGCGGCGATTGAGGAGGAGCCCACGGTGCCTGTACCGGACTATCAGACCATCATGCTGCCGCTGTTGAAGTACCTGTCGGATAGCCAGGAGCGCAGGCTGGATGAGGCCGCGGAGGCGCTGGCCGACGAGTTCCATCTCACCGTGGCAGAGCGTGAAGAACTCCTGCCCAGCGGTCGGGGCAGCCGGTTCCGTAACCGTTGTGGCTGGGCTCGGACGTACCTCAAGAAGTCGGGGCTGGTCGAGGCACCGCAACGCGGCACATTTCGTATCACCGACCGTGGTCATGCGACCCTCGCGGAAGACCCGGCACGGGTTGACGTGAAGTACCTGGAGCGATTCGACGAGTTCGTCGCGTTCAGGAATCTGAGAGGCACGAGAGGCAAGGCCGACGATGGTCAGTCGGTTGTCCCCGAGGACACCTCTGACGATACCCCTGAGGAGCAACTCGAGGCAGCCTACCAACGCCTACGGGACGACCTACGGGGCGACGTGTTTAAGCTCGTCATGGATGGGACGCCGGCGTTCTTCGAGCAGCTTGTCGTCGATGTGCTGGTGAAGATGGGCTACGGCGGAAGCGTTCAGGACGCTGGCCAGGCGGTGGGACGTAGCGGAGACGGTGGTATCGACGGCGTCATCAAGGAAGACCGGCTCGGCCTGGACATGATCTACGTACAGGCCAAGAAGTGGGAAGGCACCGTCGGGAGGCCGGAGATCCAGAAGTTCGCAGGCGCGCTCCAGGGCCAGCGGGCGAGGAAGGGAGTGTTCATCACGACCTCGAACTACAGCCGTGAGGCGCGTGACTACGCCGCGACGATTGAGACCAAGATCGTCCTCGTCGATGGCGAGCAGCTCACCGAGCTGATGATCGACCACGATGTCGGCGTGTCGGTGATGGAGACCTACGCCGTGAAGAAGCTCGACATGGACTACTTCAGCGACGAGTGAGCGGCTTGATCAAGGTCGCTCGCGGATGCTGATCACCAACTCGTCGAGCTCTCATCCCAGGGGCTGTTCTCATCGCAAGGCCACTTCTGGTCGATGCACTCAGCAGCTTGAATACCCGCCAGAGCGGCGTCACCGCACCACGTCGACCGAGGCCGGGAATCGGGCTACCCGTCGCGCCGGTACACCACCACGCTCTCCCGCCCCTTCTTCTCCACGTATGCCCCCAGCGCCCAGACCAGGTTGTCCGCCTCGCTGAGCGTCCGTCCAGGAGGCGTGACGGCGTGCCCCACCAGCGAGAACGTGAAGAACGCCACCACGTCCTTGGCCCGTCTGCCCACCAGCGCCGCCAGCTCGACTGCACGCTCGTGGCATCCCTTCACCACCTCCGGGAACCAAGCTGAGAATAGTCGTTGGATGTGCCGGTCTGGCTTGAACCCGCTCCACCCGAGGTTGCGTAGGAACTCGCTGGCGAGGGTGGCTCCCATGCCGGGGGCCTTCGACGTCTCAAGGCCAGCAGGGCGCACTAGGCCCGGCAGGCACTTGGCGAGCATCTTGTCGCTGGGCGGGTGCCCGAGAAACGCTGAGACGCATGGCACGACCTCGTGCTCCCCAGCGCCTGCACGCTCGAAGGCCCGGGCGATGGCGACGACGCGCTGGTAGTAGCCACCAGCGTTCGCGATCAGGTCAGCCCAGGAGAGCATGGCCCGTGCGTCCGCCGACGATGTCTGGCCGGGGATGCAGGCAGCGAGATCCCCGGCAGTCAACGCGCCGGTGGCAACGGCTGACGCGACGGCCTGGGGGTCGTAGCCCCGGAGCAGCTCGGCAAGCTGTGGCTCCCTGGCGATGAACGACGACCACGAGCGGCTGTTGCTGGCCAGCGCCAGGACGGCGGCCCGGTACACGTCGCGGTAGGACACGTTGGCGTTGAGCGGGTCAGGGAGGGGCCGCTGCCCGAACGCGGTGACGAGGCCACGGCTCAGCTCAGCTGGGGTTGTCGGGGCGGGGGAGAGGCCGTAGTCCTTGACCAGCCGGTCGCGGACCTTGGGGTCGGCGAAGAGCTGCTGCTCGACGAGGTCGAGGTTGGTCATGATGCGATGCCCTGTAGGAGGGTGTCCTGCTTGCATGTCATCCCCAGAGGATTGGTCTCGGTTGGCCCAGCTTGCCAGACGGGGTCACGCAGTGCGCCCTCGCATCAGCTTGCGAATCCAGGTCATGGCCTTGGGCTGCTGCCCAACATCGAGCACGAACTCTTGTCCCCGTGCAACTGAATCGAGCTGCACTCGGTCCCCTGAACGTGTCCAGCGGCTCTTGTTGTCGTGGTATCCCAACGTTGGCTTTCCATCGGCGGGCAACATCCACCCAGGAAGATCCCAGCACGACCGCTTGTGCTGGCCTGTCATCGTCAGGCACAGCTCAGAGCGGTACTGCTGGAAGACACCGGCTCCCGGTGCATCGAGCCTTGTGCCGCCAAGGCTCAGGTGGTCTGCCGCGACGTAGAGCGTGTTGTGCTGTCGGTCGGGCACGGCGACGTGTGGATGACCGCTCGCCCAGGTTGGATGCGCATCGTTGGCAAGGCTAATGACCTCGCCCACTTGCAGCCAGCCAAAGAGCACATGCAGTTGGGGAGCACCGCGCACGTAGCGAAGGGCGTCGCCACTCTCTGCAACCTCTTTGAACCACCCGAAGAACAGGAACAGGTCACCGGGTCCTACACCAGCACGAGAGAGCACTGTTTGCGCTGCGCCGACCTGTCCTAGCGACGGTCTCCAGCCTGGTGCGCGAGGCAACGTGCCAGCCTCAAGGTCCGGGTCCATGTGCACGCCGTATCGGGCGGGGACCTTGCCCTTGGTGAGCTGTTCGATGACGGGTGCCAGCGGTTCGCCCCGCCATGCGAGATCGCCATAGCAGACGCCCGTGTCCCTCTCGGGGATGGGCAACGACACCATCGACCCATCGGCGAAGATGGGGCTTGCGACGCCGCCAGCAGAGGAGTCGAAGCCCTTTCGGCTCAGGATGATCCGCATCGGGGACTCCAGGTTCGGTCGCCCGAGGGCCAGCCTGCTGGAGGGCCGCGAACGCCTCGCTCGAGACTGTCGAACCAGTGCATCACGGCCCGGACTTGCTCCGGGGTGAACCGGCAACGGTGTCCACGCTGGATGTGCAGGAAGTCCAGCTGCTCAGGAAGGAGGGGGCCGTTGGCACCGAAGTACGTGAACTCGCGAGCGGCCAGCGCGAACTGACCACCAAGGTCTCGCCGCATGGCATCGGCATGTTCGCGATCTCTTTTGTGGTCCCAATGGGCCGAACGTTCTTGGTGGAACCCACCGTGCTCGTCGGGCTGGTAGATGTTGTCGCCAAGCCGGGCGACGGCTCGGTTGGAGTCCCAGTCGGGTCGCTTCCTCGCGAAGCGTTTGTCGGCCCAATAGTCCTCGAAGCTGAGCCGCTCGCGGACTCTCATCACGTAGACCACTCGTTCGCAACGGCTGGAGAGGCCGATCACGAAGTCGCCGGGGCGTGCGCTGCGCCTGAGCATGGGCTTGCAGCAGGCCAGCGTGCACCAGCCGTGAAATGGGTTCGGCGAGAAGCCTCCATCGAACTTGACCACGTAGCTGAAGACTCGTGGGAGGTCCGTGGCTTGACGGCGCGGGGTCTTGTCAGTGGTAGGCGGCTCTTTCAATACACGACTCCATGGTTCTCCGATGCGCACGCCTGGCATAGCTCCTCCGTATGCATCCACCCTCTAGGGTTGCGAGCACCGCACTCTGAACACTGGCCGAAGAACCGGGAATCGCTGAGTAGTTCCAGCGCGTCCTGGTGAGCTGCCGCCTCGGTAGTATCGGGAGGAAGGGCTCTGCCGAGAACCCACTCTCTTGTCGGTGTGTGCGGCCCATCCCAGGCGATCTTGCAAACCAGAATCTGGACTTCTCGAGAGCCCCGCTCGATTCGGATGAACTGCTCGATCAAGTCCCGGTCGTTCATCGTCTCTCTCTGGAAGGCCAACGTGGATGCTGCTCGTTGGCAAGCCGCGATGCGGACCGTCTACTGCAAGCGTTTCTCAGGCGTGATGCTTGGGTAGCACATGCCACCCTAGGGATTGAGCGCAGGCTTTAGACCTGCCTTTAGTTCGTTTTCCAAGCTGCGTGCAGCGTCGGCGCTAGCAGCCACGAAGTACCGAAACGAGCAACGCTCTCGGATGTACTGCTGGCAGGCTGACTTGGCGTCCCGGGGGTGCGTGATGCGCTCCTCGGGGATGAACTGGACCCGCGCCAGGAATAGGTACTGGGCGAACATGTTCACGATCTGACCCGAGCCGTGGTCGCGGAGCCGGTTGCGCAAGCTCCCCTTCCCGTTCCGTCCAGCCATGCCGACGTACAGCACCTCGTCGCCTTCGTAGATGACGTAGACGCCTGGCTTGTCTGGGACGGTGGGCCAGGAAACCTCTGCGAACGCGACCGGAGGCGATAGATCGGGTGTTGGCATGGTCGATGCGCCTACGGCGTCGTCCCCGACAGCCCATTGCTCGCTGCGAACCCCGCTGGCCCAGCCGGGTCGCTGATCCAGAACTGCGAGTAGAACGTCGCACCGGACGGCACGCCCACCGGCCACAGCGTCGAGAGGCTCGCTACTCCGAACCCGTCCACCGTGATCGGCAGCA
>CAZVUM010000132.1:0-7119 GCA_964629575.1 uncultured Acidimicrobiales bacterium
GCAGCTACCGTGCCGCGGGTGAATTCGACGAGCCGCGGAGCGGTTCCCGTCATCGACATCGGTGGGCTCGGGGCGGATCCGCGCGGCCATGCCGCGGTCTGGCAGATCGCTGAGGCCGCGTCGGGGTCGGGCTTCTTCCAAGTGGTCGGCCACGGCATCCCTGGCGACCTCATCGATGAGGTCTGGGCCATGGCGCGCCGCTTCTTCGAGCTGCCGCGGGCCCAGAAGCGCTCCTTGCTGCGGAGCAAGGAGAACAGCCGAGGCTTCTACGACCGGGAGCTGACCAAGCAGAAGCGGGACCTCAAGGAGGTCTTCGACTTCGCGACGGTGCGGCACCCCGAGCTTCGGCACGATCACCCCGACAACATCGCTCCGGTCGACGGTCACAACCAGTGGCCGGTCGACCTGCCGGAGATGCAGCCGTTGATGATGCGCTACCTCGCAGAGTGCGAAGCCGTCGCGCTTCGCATCCTCGGTGCGTTCGCGGTCGGCTTCGGCATCTCGCCAGGCGAGATTCAGAGGCATTTCGGATCGGACAGCACCAGCTTCATCCGGCTGAATCACTATCCGCTCGGCGAACTGCTCACTCCCGACGAGGCTGCCGAGGTCACCGCGCTGGGCGACATGGCGCTGCACCACCACACCGACGCCGGCGCTCTGACCCTGCTCCTGCAAGACGACGTCGGCGGCCTCCAAGCCGGCACCGGTGACGGCGACTGGATCGACGTCGAGCCGATCGAGGGCGCCATCGTGGTCAACACCGGCGACATCATGCAGGTCTGGTCCAACGACCGCTTCACCGCAGCCCTTCACCGGGTGCGGCCCATCACTGATAGGGGGCGCTACTCCATCCCGTACTTCTTCAACCCGAGTTACACCACCGACTATTTGCCCATCCCCGAGGCCTTCGAGACCGGTGAGACAGCGCTCTACCGCACCATCAACTGGGGTGTGTTCCGGCAGGGGAGGGCCGACGGCGACTTCGCCGACTACGGCACCGAGAATCAGATCGGCGACTACCGCGTCGACGGGCTCCCGTAACATCGCCGCCATGATCGATCTCGAACGTCAGGACGACGTCTTCATCCTCACCATGAACGATGGTGAGAACCGCTGGAACACGACCTTCGTGAGGGAGCTCGACGCCGCGCTCGACGAGGTGATCGCCTCGGATGGCCCCGCGGCGCTGGTGTCCGTGTCGGCGAACGAGAAGTTCTTCTCCAACGGCCTCGACCTCGAGTGGATCAGTGCGAGGGGTGAGCACCGAGGCGGCGATCGCAAGGTGTTCGGCGACGAGTTCATGAAGTGCGCCGCCAAGCTCATCACGCTTCCCGTCCCGACCGTCGCAGCGGTGAACGGTCACGCGTTCGGGGCCGGATTCATGTTCGCCATGTGCCACGACGTGCGGTTCATGCGCGAGGACCGCGGGTTCATGTGCGCCAACGAGGCCGAGCTCGGCATGTCGATCCCGATTCCCGAGATCGCCCTCTTCCACCACAAGATCCCGTCGCCCGCATTCCACGAGACGATGGTGTTGGCCAAGCGGTGGTCGGGTCCCGACGCATCCGATGCCGGGTTCGTCGAGGCGGCGGTCCCCAACGAGCTGGTGCGGGAGGCCGCGATCGATCGAGCGGCGAGCCTGGCTCACCTCGGCGCCAACCGACCGGTCATGACGTGGCACAAAGAGCAGCTGTACGGGGAGGACAGCGCCATCAACCTGCCCCACGGTGCCGCTCACCTTCTGCGCAATCTCGACGAGTACTCCGAACGTCACTGAGGCCGTGGCAGCGGGGAGCAGACGTTGAGTATCGAGGTCACGGTCGTCGGGGGATACCTCGGGGCGGGCAAGACCACGCTGCTCAATGAGCTTCTGCGGGCTGCGACCGAACGAATCGTCGTTCTGGTCAACGACTTCGGCGACATCAACATCGACGAGGAGCTCGTCGAGAGCCGGTCCGAGGACACCATCGAACTCGCCAACGGGTGCATCTGCTGCAGCCTGGTCGACGGGTTCGCCGCGGCCCTCGCGCAGGTCTCGCAGCTCGACCCCGCGCCGGATCGACTGGTGATCGAGGCGAGCGGCGTCGCCGATCCGGCCCAGGTCGCGGCATACGGCCATTCACCCGGTTTCCACCTCGGGTCGGTGGTCGTCCTGGTGGATGCAGAGCAAGTGCACACCCAAGCCGAGGATCGGTTTGTCGGAACCACTGTGGTTCGCCAGATCGCCGGTGCGGACCTGGTCGTCATCTCGAAGGCCGACCTCGTCGACGCGGGCCAGATCGAGAGTGTGCGACGGTTCGTGGCGGAGCTGAACCACGGAGCGCTCGTCGTCGAGGCGTCGCGCGGTGCCGTTGACGCAGACGTGCTCTACGGGCCGACGGTCGAACGCGAGTCGCGCGCAGCGCCGGCAGGCCATGTCCACCTCGCGCAGCACGAGAGCTGGTCGCTCCGCTGGGCCAGGGTGTTGGAACGGGCCGAGCTCGATGCGCTTCTCGACGAGCTTCCCGACGGCATCGTGCGCGCCAAGGGCATCGTGTGGTGCGCCGACCCTCGCTTGGGCGAGCGTCCCTGGTTGGTCCAGGCGGTGGGGAAGCGTCGAAGCGTGGTGCCGTGGGCCGACCGGACCGACACCTCCAGCCGGTTCGTGTGCATCGGCCACCCCGGAGCGCTCGATGACGAGTGGTTGGCGGCGCGTGTCGGGTAGACAGACCCCATGAGCGTCGTGAAGATCAATGCCCTGGAGATCCCGGCGTCGGCCGGTGACGAGATCGTGAAGCGGTTCACGGCTCGGCTGAGCAGCCTGTCCGACGTCCCGGGCTTCCTGGGGTTCGAGCTGCTCCGCCCGACCGGAGAGACCGAGACGCGGTGGTTCGTGTACACCCGATGGATCGATCAGGCGGCGTACGAAGGCTGGAGGGACGGCAACGGAGCGCGGGCGAGCCACGCCACCGAAGACGGCGAGCAGCCGCGGCCGCCGGTCAGCGTAGGGGCGACGCTCCTGGAGTTCGAGATCGAGGTGAGCGCCGGCCCGAGCGGTGTGTGAGCCTCAGCTCCCGAACTCGTCCACCAACTCCTGATGGCGATCCAGGTAGCGCTGGTGCCGATCGCTCTCGTCAGGAGCGCTGAACACCACTCGAGCCACGCCGAGGTCGCGGTACTCCGCCAGCATCTCGGCGGTGGGCGCGGCGAATGCGTAGATGGAGATGGGGATCGTGTCGGGGTCACGCTCGGCCGCGACGACCGAATCGCGGAACCAGCCGATGCCTTGGCCGACGTCCCGGAACCCGACGTCGAGCGGGCACCATTCGTCGGCGTACTCCGCCGCGTGGCGCATGCCGATACGCCCCTGGCACCCCATGAGAACGGGCGGACCTCCCGCCTGA
This sequence comes from uncultured Acidimicrobiales bacterium, assembly GCA_964629575.1. Classification (GTDB taxonomy): domain Bacteria; phylum Actinomycetota; class Acidimicrobiia; order Acidimicrobiales; family Poriferisodalaceae; genus JAYPWI01. The sequence goes on from CAZVUM010000132.1 coordinate 3,384, forward strand.
ACCGGCTTGGGGTACACCCACGACGGCGCGACCTCGACGAATTCGCCTGAGTAGGACGACTCCTCGGTTGTCCACATCTGTCGCAGGGCGGCAATGGTCTCGCGCATGGCGTTGTAGCGCTGCGGCCACGGAATCGCGGACACGTTGGCGAGCTCCTCGCGATTCCATCCGACGCCGACGCCGAAGTCGAAGCGGCCGCCGGACACGTCGTCGAGCGATGCAGCCGACTTGGCCAGATCGATGATCTCGTGCTCCAACACGAGGCAGACCCCGGTGACCAGCCGCAGGGTCGAGGTGGCCTGCGCGGCTGCGGCCAACGAGACGAACGGGTCCCGCATGTGCCAGTAGAGGCGAGGCAGGTCGATGCCGCTCGGGTGAGGTGTCTCGCGGCTGGCAGGGATGTGGCTGTGCTCGCCCACCCAGAGCGAGTCGTAGCCCCGCTGTTCGAGATCGACGGCCATGTCGGCTGTTGGGACGCCGTAACTGCTGTTGGGTGATGCGAGACCGATCTTCATGCCGGCAACGCTACTGCCAGGTCCTCAGGCGAGAAGGGGCAGCTCCATCTCGACCGCTCCGCCGGGGCCCGGGCGAAGCACCAGCGCGCCGCCGTGAGCTTTCACGACGCCCGCGGCGATCGATAGGCCGAGCCCGGCGCCGCCGGTGGCCCGATTGCGCGAGTCGTCACCACGAACGAAGGCCTCGGTCGCGATGTCGATGATCTGCTCGTCGAAGCCGGGGCCCTCGTCGGTGATCCGCACCCGGACGTGGCGACCGGCTTCACCCCCGATGTCCACCCGCACGTCGGAGCCCTGCGGCGCATGGCGGATCGCGTTGTCCAGCAGGTTGCGGACGACCCGACCCAGCTCTCGATCGGAGCCCTTCACGAGGCGGCTGCCGGTTGTTCGCACGGCCAACTTCACCCCGGCAACTGCAGCGGTCGGCAACAGCGCTTCGACGGCGTCGTCCACCACCTCGGCGAGATCGACCACGGTGGCCGGTGCCTCGTAGCGGCCGGCGTCGAGTTGGGCGAGAAGGAAGAGATCGTCGACGAGGCCGGTCAGCGCCGACACGTCACGTTGGGCCGAGGCAAGCAGTCGTTGGCGGTCACCGATGCCGTCCTCGACGGCTTCGAGGGCGGCCTGGATCGCGGCGATCGGGGTACGCAGGTCGTGGCTGATCGAGGCCACGAGTAGCCGCCGCTCTTCTTCAGCCGCCTCGCGGCGACGAGCTGCCTCTTCGAGCTGGCACGCCATCGCGTCGAACTCGCTCGCGGTCGTCCCCAGCTCGTCGCGCCGGACGACGCCGGTGCGCGCGGTCAGATCGCCGTCCGCGAGCCGGGTCGCCGTGTCGGCCATCTGTTCGAGGTCGCTGATCAGGCGCCGGCTGAGGGCACTGGCGACGATCACCGCCATGACGAAACCGCCGAGGATCACGGCCAGCATCACGTTGCGGTCGTGGGGGTCGAGCAGCATCCGCTCGGTGGCGATCGCGACTGCGGCAGACGCCACGGCTGCAGCCGCTGCTGAGCTCCCCAGGATTCGCCAACGAAGGTTCACGGCTCGAACCTGTAGCCCACACCCCACACGGTGAGGAGGTGGCGCGGATCGTCGGGATCGGACTCGATCTTGGTGCGCAGCCTGCGCATGTGAACCGTCACCGTTGAGGGGTCCTGCCACTCCGAGGATGACCGCCAGACGTGATCGAGGAGTTCGGCCCGGCTGAAGGCCCGCCCGGGATTCCGAAGGAAGAATCCGAGTAGCTCCAGCTCCCTCGGCGTGACCTCGACCCCTTTCTCGTCGACCGTCACCGTCCGAGACTCCGGATCCAGTCGGATGCGACCGCACTCGATCGCCGGCTCCCCGTGAGTGGCGCGGGTGCGGCGAAGGACGGACCGCACCCGCGCCGTGAGCTCGCGGGGGGAGAAGGGCTTGACCACGTAGTCATCGGCTCCGAGGTCGAGTCCGTTGATGCGATCGCGCTCGTCGGTTCGGGCCGTGAGCATGATCACCGGGGTCGCGCCGCCTCGGCGAATGATCTCCAACACACCGAACCCGTCGACGCTGGGGAGCATCACGTCGAGCACCACGAGATCGGGCGGATCGTTGGCCACGACATCCAGCGCTGCGGCCCCGTCGCCGACGCGCGTCACCCGATGCCCGTCTCGCACGAGGTAGTTGCCGACGACCTCGCTGACGACGGGTTCGTCGTCCACAACCAACACGTGGCCAGGAGCGTTCATGGTGACGCAACGCCGACACGGGCGCTTCGGTTCCCGCCTCAGCCCGTGGCGGGGCCGGCATCCCACAGGTAGACCCGGTCGGTCACGTCGCCGGTGAGCGGGTTGCCGTCGGCGTCGAAGAGGGCGATTCCGCCAGGCCCCGGAGCGAAGAACCAGTCGTTGGACTGCACGAACATGGTGGCGAAGCTCAGAGCATGGCCGGGCGTGGCCGTGATCTCGAAGCTGTAGCTGTCGCCGGGAACAGCGGGGCCGGGTTCGGTTCCGCTGCTCGGCACGGCGAACACCACGCCCCCGGTCTCGGCGCCGAATCCGTCCGCTGCTCCGTCCTCGGCGAGTGCTTCCAGTCCCGCGCTGGCCTGGACGCCCTCGACGATCGGGTCGCCGCCGTCTCCGTGGGCGACGCCGACGCCCGGGGCGAGCGGAGTCGGGACCTCGGTCGAGTCGGTGAGGTTCTCGATGGTGACGGTGAAGGTAACCGGCTCGCCCTCTTCCATCATGGCGTCGTCGTCGGACATGGCGTCGTCGTCGGACATGGCGTCGTCGTCGGACATGGCGTCGTCGGCCATCTCGTCCTCAGCCATGGCCTCGGTGACATCGGGGACATCGGCGACCGCTGTCTCGTCGTCGCTGTCGCCGCAGGCTGCGAGTCCCAGAGTCAAGGCGCCCGCGACTGCGAGCCCAGCTTTCCGTCCCATCGTGCTTCTCCTGTGTGGATCGTTGACGGGGAGGAAGCGCCGCGAGGTGGTCGATCGTTTCCAATTCGGGGTCGCTGTAAGGGTTTGTTCAGCTCTGCGCGTAACTCCGCTTGGCGACCTCTTCGAGCATCACCTCGGTGGCACCGCCGCCGATCGTGAGGATCCGGGCGTCGCGGTACATGCGCTCGATCGCCGACTCGCGCATGTAGCCCATGCCGCCATGGAACTGCATGCAGTCGTACATGACCTCGTTCACGATCTCGCAGCCCCACGCCTTGACGCCGGACATCTCCTTGACGTTGTCGATGCCCTGCTCGCCGAGCCAGGCGGCGTGGTACATCGAGGCGCGGGCCGCGTCGACCTTGGCCTGGTTCATCGCCATTCGCTGGCGGATAGCGCCGAGATCGAAGAGGTGGCCGCCGAAGGCCTTTCGCTCCTGCGTGTAGGCGTTGGTCATGTCGATCGCGGCTTGGGCCGCGCCGACGCCCATGCCCACGATCACCATGCGCTCGTTCTGGAAGTTCTGCATCGTGGCGTAGAAGCCGCGGTGCGGCTCGCCGAGTAGCTGGCTGTCGGGCACCCAGCAGTCGTCGAGGACGAGCTCGGCTGTGTCACTCGAGAGCCAACCGTGCTTGTCGAGCTTCTTCGAGACGGTGAAACCCTCGGTGCCCGCAGGGACGAGGAACATCGAGATCCCGTACTTGTTGTCCGGGTCGGTGCGTGCGCCCACGATCGTCATGTCGCCGTAGACAGCGTTGGTGATGAACATCTTGGTGCCGTTGATCCGCCAGCCGTCACCGTC
>CAZVUM010000133.1:0-6922 GCA_964629575.1 uncultured Acidimicrobiales bacterium
GACGAAGCGGCCGGGCTCATGGGCGCTCTGGCACCCAGCCGCTAGACCGCGCCGGGCCAGCAGGGCCCTTCGACCCTGTGCGGGTGCGCGGCAGCCGGTGACACTGCAGCGATGCACGCGAAAGCTCAGTCTCCGAGCTCGTCTCTGTCCGCGCCCAACTCAGAACCTGCGCTTCACCGCGTCGTCTCCGGGCGCATGCTGCTCCTTCTCGTCGTGGGCGACATCTTGGGAGCGGGGATCTACATCCTCGTCGGCGATGTCGCAGGCGAGGTGGGGCCCTCGGCATGGATGGCGTTCATGCTCACGTTCAGCATCGCTGCCCTGTCGGCCGCCTCGTACAGCGCTCTCGTCACCCGCTTTCCAGGTCCTGCAGGCTCGGCGCTCTACGTCGAGAAGGCGTTCTCGCGGCAGACCTTGACCTTCGTGGTGGGAATGGCCGTGATGCTCAGTTCGCTCAGCACTGCGGCGACCACCACTCGTGCGTTCGCCGGCCAGTACCTCGAGGAGTTCGTCAGCCTGCCGGTTGTCGCCGTGGCGCTCGGTGTGGTGGTCGCCCTCACCCTGCTCAAGATCCCCGGGATCGAGGCGTCCGCCCGTGTCAACGTCGGCATGACCCTGATCGAGGTCGGCGGCCTCATCGTCGTGATCGTGATCGGGCTCGCCGCATTGCTCGACGGCGCCGGGGAGCCGTCGAAGGTCGCGAGTTTCGAAGGGCTCGGTATGAATGGTCTCCTGACCGCGACCAGCCTCGCCTTCTTCGCCTTCCTCGGGTTCGAAGACGCTGTGCATCTCAGCGCCGAGGTGAAGGACGGGCGGAGGGTCTTTCCCCGGGTCCTGTTCGGCGCGGTGGCCATTGCGTCGGCCCTCTACCTGGCCGTGGTCCTCGTCGCCGTCAGCAACACGTCGCTCTTCGCGCTGGTGGCATCGTCACGCCTTCTCTACGGCATGGCCGAAGATGGCGCTCTTCCGAGGGGATTCGCCCGGGTGCACGCGCGGTACCGGACACCGGTCGTCGCATGCATCACCCTCGCCGTCGGGGCCGCCCTCCTCGCCACTACAGGCGCGGTGGACGAGCTTGCAGGCGCTGCGGTCACGCTGCTCCTCGCCGTGCGGACACCAGCTGATCACCGCGGAGGCCAATGAGCATGTGCGGCTCGCGCTGCTGATCGGCCTGGTCGCGGTCCTCTGGGCGGTCAATCGGCGTCGCCGGACAGCCCGGCCTGTCAACGACTGAGCGGCACCCGCCACTGCAGGACGGTTCCACCGTCGAGGCCCGTGGTCAGGTGGAACTCCCCGCCGAGGTCGGCCGCGCGCTGGGCCAGGTTGCGGAGCCCGAAGCCGGTGGAGGTCGATGCGGACGCGGGCGTGTGCCCAACGCCGTCGTCCCTGACCTCCAGCTGCAATGTTCCGCCCACCACGGTGAGAACGACCCGCGTCGTCGTCGCCGACGCGTGCTTGGCGACGTTGGAGAGTGATTCGCGAAGTGCCGGGAGCAGATGCTCGATGACGTCCTCCGTCACGTTGTCGAGCTCACCGGACAGGGTGAGCGACGCCGGACTGTCGAGGAGCTCGTCGAACGATCGAACGACCGTCTCGACCCTCTCCTGCAGCTCGCTCTTCTGGCTGCTCCTGAGGCCAAAGATGGTCTCGCGGACCCGCTTGATCGTGGAGTCGATGCTGTCGACAGCGTCGCTGACCCGCGCCTCGGCAGCCGCGTCGGCGACGAGCGGAAGAGTCGCTTGCAACAACATTCCTGTGGCGAAGAGCTCTTGGATCACCGTGTCGTGAAGGTCTCGCGCCAGACGCTCGCGATCTGCGAGGAGCGCGCTCTGCCGCTGAGCGGTCGCGAGCTGGGCGGAGGCCGCGTTTCGTTCGGTGACGTCGCGCACCGTGGCGATCACGATCGGCTCGCCGGAGTCGAGGCGGGTAGGGCTCAACGAGACCTCGACCGGGACCAGCGTGCCGTCGCGCCGCCGGCCGCTCAGCTGTTGAGCGACACCCATCTCCCGGATGCGCGGCGCGCTGGCAAAGTCCTGCCGATGCGTCACGTGGATCTCGTGTGCCTCCGGGGGGATGAGGATCTCCACCGCCTCGCCCTCGACCTCGCTCGGGCGGTAGCCGAAGATCGTTTCGATCGCCGCGTTGGCCATACGGATCTGGCCATCTCCGTCGACCACGACGAGGCCATCGGGAATCGCGTCCAGTAGGTCGCGGAGCAACGGGGCTGAGGGGTCCAGCGACATCGTCTCGAAGGCTAGCGAGGCCGGCATCGAGGACCTTCGGCCCTGGGCGAACGACGACGCGTTGCGCACCGTCGAGGCATCGCTCCCCTCAGGAGGCCCTGGATGACCAGCAACACCGCGATCGTCGGCGTCGACTTCTCCACCCATGGCGAAGCGGCCCTCGACTGGGGGATCCAACACGCGGAGCAGTTCGGTTGGCAGCTCGAGGTGGTGCACGCGTGGTCGTATCCCTGGTGGGCCGCGACGCCGTTCGGCACCGCGGAGGCAGAGGCGAAGGACGAGGTCGTGTCGAGCGCCCGCCGCCATCTGGCGGCCTGGCTGCAGCGACACCTCCCCGAAGGGGTCGCCGCGCCTCGTCAATCGGTTGTCGAAGGCGATGCTTCCGTCGTGCTCAGCGAGGAGGCAGCCGATGCGGCCGCGATCGTCATCGGATCGGGAGGTCGCCGCGCCGCGACCGCATGGTTGACCGGCGCGGTCGGACGGCGACTGGCCGCTGCGTCACCGGTTCCCGTCGTGATCGTGCCCGACGATCGTGAGGCTGATCCCGCTCGACCGATCGCGGTGGGTGTCGACGGATCGTCGAACTCCATCAACGCCCTCCGATGGGCGGTCGAGCACGCGCAGGCCGGTCAGCCCGTCCGCGCGGTGACGACCTGGACGAGCAGCGCCGCCCACCTTGTGGGCGTCGTCGTGTCCGACCTCGAACTGATGGAGACCTCGGCCCGGCAACAGCTCGGGTCCGCCCTCGAGAAGGCCGCGGCGGACGGCCTCGACGTCAGCGCCGTCGAGTCGGTCGTTGCGTACGGCGACCCGCGCACGGTGCTCCGCGAGATGGAGGATGACGCGGCCATGGTGGTCGTGGGTTCGCGTGGGTCGTCTGGCGTTGCAGGGGTGCTCGTCGGGTCGGTGACGTCGTCGCTGGTCCATCGGCCCGGTTGCCCCCTGGTCGTGGTTCCCGCCTGACCGACGGCGCGGCTACTGGTACCTGCGACGCTCGCGCTCCTCCAGGCGGGCGGCAAAAGCGGCTGCCTCGGTGCGACGACTCATTCCGAGCTTGGCCAGCATGTTGGAGACGTAGTTCTTCACCGTCTTTTCGGCCAGGAACATCGACTCCGCGATCTGGCGATTGCTCCTGCCCTCGCCGATGAGGTCGAAGATGCGGCGCTCCTGGTCGGTGAGGGTGTCGATACGACCGGAATCGCTGTCCTTCAGCCGCTGCATCCCCAGCCGCACGGTCGCCGAGTCGAGGAGCTGCGCGCCGGCGCCGACCTTTCGAATCGATTCGAGCAGATCATTGCCACGAACCTGTTTGAGCACGTAGCCGGCAGCCCCAGCGAGCGATGCGTCGACGAGCGCCCGATCATCTGCGAAAGAGGTGAGGATGAGGCATGCGACGTCTGGACACTCCGACCGGATGTCGCGACACACCTCGATGCCTGTGCCATCCTGAAGCCGGATGTCGAGGACAGCGACATCGGGCGTCGTTCGCTTCACCACGTCGAGCGCCTCCGTCGCACCGCTCGCCTCGCCGACAACCGTCAGATCCGGTTCGGCATCGATGAGCTGAGCGACTCCGCGCCTGACGATCTCGTGATCGTCCAGCAAGAAGACCCGTGTGTCAGTGCTCTCGGCCATCGCTCCAGTGTGTCGCGCGACTCGGGATGACTTTGGGCCCTACCGCGCGTTGGTCGACTCTCGGTCTACTGAACACATGTTCATCGCGTGGAGATGCCATGTTCGTTCATGACTTCGTCGTGGTGCGGCGCCCGTTCGGCGAGGTACTGACCAGGCTGCCGTTCCTGCTCGAATCCGAGCTCGCTGGACTGATCCACGCGATCGGACAACCCACTGCTTCGGCCACTGAGGCAGGGACATCGCAGCTAGGGACACCGCAGAGCGAGGCTCCGCACACCGTGGTGATCGGCTCGGTGCGAGAGCGGCTGGATGCCGTGGTGTACCCCGTGGCATGGAGCGCGTCGCACGGCCGCGCTCTGTCGGAGATCGAGGCCGACATCGAGCTGAGCGTGATCGATGGGCAGACTTGTGACCTCCATCTGATGGGTCGATGCACGGCGGACGCCGACGCCCTGTCGGGCCCCGACGTGCGACGGCGGCGCCGGGAGACGGTGCATGCCGTGCGCTATGTGCTCGAACACCTGAAGCGCACGCTCGAGACGACAGCGCTGTACGCACCGCGTCCAAATCCGGCCGCGTGGGCGAGAAACGAGCTGGAGGAACGTACCCTGGCTCGAGATGGCGCGTCAGTCCGGCCGACCGAGGAAACCTGAACCGTCCCCTGAGGAGCTGGCGTCCGCCTTGGCGCAGTTCAACAAGGGAGTCGAGACCTCACGTGATCTCGACCGCAGGCGGAAGGCCATCGACAAGGCCGATCGCCGGCGCATGGACGCCGCCGCCAAGATGAAAGCCGTCCTGGATAGCGATCCCTCGGCGGAGGATCGCGCCGCCGCCGAAGCCGAGTACCGCGAGGCCGTCGATGCCTGGCAGGCCCTGATGTCGCCACCGGCCGATGATGGCGAGGCCGGCGATGGCGACGATGGCACTTCGGACTCGTCTGATGAGGAGAGATCCGAGTAAATCTACCCGACGCCGGATGCGACATCTCGCTGTCGGACCTGGGCTGAGGCTCAGCCCAGCGGCAGCACCGGATCGCCGAGCGCTCCTTCGAGTTGGAGCAGGAGGCGCTTGCTGTCGAGACCGCCGGCGAAGCCGGTGAGTGACCCGTTGCTTGCGACCACCCGGTGGCATGGCAGCACGATCGACAGCGGATTCCGTCCGTTGGCGGCGCCGATCGCTCGCACGGCAGTCGGCCGGCCGATGCGTTCGGCCTGTTCGGCGTAGGAGGCAGTGGATCCGTAGGGGATCTCCGCCAGCGCTTTCCACGCTGCACGTTGGAAATCGGTGCCGCGCAAGTCGAGCGGGAGATCGAACTCGGTGCGTTCGCCGGCGAAGTACTCGCTGAGCTGCTCGCGCGCGGCCATGAGAACCGGGCGCTCGGGCGCTTCGTGCAGAGCATCGGGGAGCTTCACCCGGTCGTCGTCGTCGGGCCAGAGGATGGCCCGCAGGCCGACCTCGGTGTCCACGAGCGTGAGCTCGCCGACCGGGCTGGACATCGTTGCGTAGTAGTGCGGATCACCCATTGAGGGCCTCCTTGGGGGTGTCGAGAGCTGAAGGATCGGCTGCGGTCCACAGCAGCTGGGCTGCCCGGCTTCGCTGCGGTCGCCAACCGGCGGCGACCTGATCCAGGTCGACCGCATCCACTGCCGCGCCGGTGAGTCGCGACAGGCCGCGTTTGAGACCGAGGTCCGATGAGGGCATCGCGTCGTCGTGGCCGAGGACTCGCAGGGCGATCATGTGCGCGGTCCACGGTCCGATGCCCGGGAGTTCGCACAGCGTCCGTTCGAGGGTGGCGATCGAGCCGGTCGCGTAGAGGTCGATTTGGCCGGTGGCGACAGCGGTGGCGAGAACGCGGATGGTCTCCTGTCGCTTGCCGGTGAAGCCGAGCCCGTCGAGATCTGCCTCGGCGAGCGCCGCAGGGTGGGGGAAGAGGTGGGTGATGCCGTCCATCCCCGACTCGAAGTAGTCGCCGTGCCGCTCGACGACTCGGCCGACCATTGTCGTGGCTCCGGCGACCGAGATCTGCTGGCCGATCACGATGCGAATGGCGGTCTCGAACCGATCCCAGCAGCGTGGCACCCGAAGCTGAGGGTGCTGCGCCGCGAGCGTGCCGATGACGGGATCGTCGATGAGCGCGTCGATCGCACCGAGGGGCGGTTCGTCAACGGCGAACAGGCTCCGGCAGTGCTCCACCTCGTCGATGATCGAGTCGAACGTCGGGAGGTGGAGCGTCAATTCGAGGTGCTCACCATCGCCGGCGTCACTCACCTCGGCGACTCCGGCGTGCCCGCAGCTGTGGATGCTGCGCCGGTAGACGCCACCGGTCATGGTCTCCACCCCGGGGACGCAGCGAGACGCGAGGTGGTCGAGGATCTGATCGATGTCGTACGGAGCCACGTACGGGACCAGGAGTCGCAGGCCGCCATCGAGCATCGGGCGTTCGCCGCGACGGCGCTTGGCCCGCAGCTCGCTGGGCGGGAATCGAAAGATCGAGGTGATGGCGCGATGGAGCTGACGCGCGCTGCCGAATCCTGCTGCCCGCGCGACCGATGAGAAGTCGAGGTCCGTGTCGTCGATGAGACGACGGGCGAAGTGAGCGCGTCGCGATTGTGCGATGGCCGACGGCGTGGCGCCGATGTGTTCGAGAAAGAGCCGCCGGAGCTGGCGGCCGCTGTATCCCACACGCTCGGCGAGCGCATCCTCTCGATGGTGATCGAGGAATCCGTCGGTGATCAGCATCAGCGCATGCCCGAGCGGCTCGGGGACCGCCAGCTGGCGCAGCGAGCCGGCGCCGCGGTCGGGCCGGCAACGCAGGCACGGACGGTATCCCGCCGCTTCGGCCGCCACGTTGGTCTCGTAGGTGGAGACGTTGCGCGGGTCAGGGCGGGCGGTACAGGTCGCCCTGCAGTAGATGCCGGTCGTCGCCACGGCGCTGAGTGCCATGTGTGCAGTATCGCCGAATTCGCCGGACAGATTCGGACACCACCCGGCCGGAAACGGACGGGATGTCATAGCCGGAAACGGACGGGATGTCATAGCCGGAA
>CAZVUM010000134.1:0-2760 GCA_964629575.1 uncultured Acidimicrobiales bacterium
CCCCAAATTGAGGCGAGTTGTGTACCGAAACGGTCGATTCCCGGCCTCAATTTCGCCAGAAGGTCGACTCGGCGCCTCAATTTCGCTGCAGGCTCAGCCGCCCGCCAACAGTGCGCTGTTCTCCTGCCACGGGCTGATCTGACCCTGGTAGACGGCCGGTCCGTTGATGAAGTGTGACGCCTCGTCGAGGGTCTCCACGAAAGGCATGTCGACGGGGTAGACCTCTCCGCCGCGAGGACGTGGGCCGGCCTTGGACACATGGCCCCACAGGGGATGACCCACCACTTCCTCGGCGATCCACGAAGCCTCGATCAGCTTCTGCAGGTCGTAGCCGGTCTCGATTCCCATCTCATGACACAGGTCGACGAAGTCCTCGGTGGGGACGTGCCCGGCCGACCGGCCGTTGCCGCAGTAGGGACACCCGCCCATCCCACCGATCGACGTGTCGAAGCTGTCGACTCCCAACTGCAGGGCCTCGTAGTAGCTGGCGATCGTCGAGCCACGCGAGTTGTGGAGGTGCATGTGGAAGTTCTGGATCTCGGGCCATGTCTCGCGAATCGCAACGATCGACTCGCGGACGGTGTGTGGCGCGTTCCATCCCATGGCGTCGGAGAACGAGAGCTTGTGGACCTCGAGTCCCCCGTCGTGCCACTTGTCGACCATCAGGCCGATCATCTCGAGCTGCCGTTCGAGCGTGAACGGTCCCTCGAAGTTGCACCCCCACGGACTGCCGATCACGACCGTCCCGGACTCCGCCTCGGCGGCTCGCGCCCGTTCGATGACGCCGTCCATCGCGGCGATCTGTTGCTTCTGCGTCCGGTTGTAGTTGCGGCGGGCGAAGCTGTCGGAGACCTCAACGGCTGTGGCGAAGCCGCGGGAACGGACGTCGATCTTGGGGTAGAAGCGATCGGCGCGCTCGTAACCCTTCTGGTTGAAGATGGCCGCGGTGTACTTCACCCCGGGCTTGGGCACGAACCGCTCGGCCAGCTCCTCGATGTTGGCCATCGCCGGCGTCCATTTCGGGTGGGCGAACGAACCGATGGAGATGACCTTGGCGCCCGTCTCGCCGAGGGCGTCGAGAAGCCGCAGCTTGTCCTCCACGCTGATGTCGGGGCTTTCGATCTGCAGCCCCTCGCGCATCGTGTCGTCGGTGATCGTCACCCTCTCGGGCAGCATGCTCATCATGTCGTTTCCCCCAGGGGAACAGAGTAGGCGTCGTATCCGTAGAGCCATCCGGTCGGGCTGGCCTTGGTTCCGGCGGACTGGGCGGTCCGGAGCGCCTGGTTCCGCCGCCACACCTCGCGCCAGTCGGTGAGGTGGAAGGTGGTTTCGCCGCGGCGCGCCATCTCCTGGACTTTCGCAGTGTGCGGACGTCTGGCGGCCTCGTAGTGCTGAAGGGCGGCCGCCGGGTCGTCGGTCGATTGCTCCAGACAGCGCGCGAGCACCGCCCCGTCTTCGATGGCCTGGCACGCGCCCTGCGCGAGGTACGGCAGCATCGCATGGGCGGCGTCGCCGAGAAGTGTGACCCGACCGACGCTCCATCGCTCCAGCGGCTCGCGGTCGAAGATCGCCCACTTCAGCGCCGTCTCGATCTCAGCTGCGACGGCTTGCACGGGTTCGTGGAAGTCCTCGAAGTCGCGCCGCAGCTCGGCAGGATCCCCCTGCGCCGTCCAATCCTCGGTGAGCCAGTCGTCTCCTGCGGGAACGATTCCGACGAAGTTGTACTGATCGCCCGCCGACACGTAGTACGACACCACCGACCGCCGTGGGCCGTAGTAGGCCTCGCACACCCGCGACAGGTTGAGCTCGGCCACCCGCTCGCTCGGCACCAGGCCTCGCCAGCAGACGTAGCCCGAGAACGTCGGGTTCTCCGGTCCGAATAGTCCCGCGCGGACCTGTGAGTGGATCCCGTCTGCGCCCACCACGGCATCGGCTTCGATCACCTCGCCGTCGGCGAGTTCGACCTCACAGCCCTCGCCTGAGTCGCGAATGTCCTCGACCGACGAACCCAGACGAACCACGCCTTCCGGCAGGCCGCCTGCCAGGACATCAACGAGATCGGCCCGGTGGGCGTGGAGGTAGGGAAAGCCGTATTGGGCCCTGACATCGGGGCCGAGCTCCGTGGTATGAAGCACTCGGCCGCGCCGGTGCGATCGCACGAGAATGGCGTCGGGCGCGACAGCCTTCGCCTCGAGTTGCTGGAGCAATCCAAGGTGGTCGAGCACTCGGGCGGCGTTGGGGCCGATCTGCAAGCCGGCCCCGATGGGCTGAAGCGCACGAGCACGCTCCAACACCGTGACGTCGATGCCCACCTTCCGGAGCGAGAGCGCAGCGGCCAGCCCTCCGATCCCTCCCCCGACGACGGCGACATGCATGGTCGACCTCCCCCCGAGCATTCTGTCGCGATCGCGGGCATAGGGTTGGGCCGTGACCCCGATCGATCGCCTGCGTGAGATCTGCCTGCGAATGCCCGAGGCCGTCGAGAAGGAAACGTGGGGCCATCCCACGTTCCGAATACGGGACAAGATCTTCTGCGGCTGCTCGTCCGAGGACGGGGACGGCAGGGAGTTCTTCCAGTGCTCCATGAAGGCCCCGCCCGGCGAGCAGGAAGCGCTACTCGCTGAAGGTCACCCGTTCTTCCGGCCCCAGTACGTGGGCAACAAGGGCTGGATCGGAATCGTGCTCGGGCCCGACACCGACTGGAACGAGATCGCCGAGCTCGTCGAGGACAGCTACCGCACGATCGCCCCGAAGAAGCTG
>CAZVUM010000134.1:2860-6674 GCA_964629575.1 uncultured Acidimicrobiales bacterium
CTCCCTGAGAAGTCGACGGCGTCGACGGTCGCTTGGACCTGGTCCGCCCCGATTTCGGTCGACGCCTCGACGATCACCCCTGGCACGTTGAACGTCTCGACAAACTGACCGAGGTCGGGCGAGGCGTAGATGCTGGGCCCGAAGTCCGTGTTGACGCTTCCGTCGGTCTGGGACCACGAAGCCGGCACGTCGACAGCGATCACACCAGTGTCGTCCTGGACGCTGGTGTAGTCGGTGTAGGCACCGCCACCAGTCCCTGTCGATCCGCCGCCGCTCTCCACCTGGTCGTCGAATTCCTGCGCAAGCGAGAAGGACAGCTCGAGGGGATCGCCGTTGAGGCGGCCCTCGAACACCTCTTGGGTCGCCGGCCGCAACACCTCGATCGCCAGCACATCTGAGGGCGAGTTGGTCCGCAGCACGTCGCAGTAGGTGCTCATGGTCCCTTCGGTCCCGAGTGGAAGGCCCTCGAGTCGGGTGATCACATCGCCGGCTCGCACTCCCACGTCGTCCGCCGGCGATCCAGATTCCACGCTGGCGACGAAGATCCCGCTCAGATCCGCGAGAGACAACGCCTGGCCGTTGACGCCGATGCTGTCGACGTCGACACCGGACCGCAGCTGCTCGACCACCGGTCGCGCAATCGATGCGGCGATGGCAAAGTTCTGATCGGCCTCAGCGAGCCCGGCGTAGTTGACGGCGACCACTCGGCCCATTTCGTCGACGAGGGGTCCGCCGGAGTTTCCGCCTCTGATACGAGCATCGTGCTCGAGCACTGCGTCGACCGACGCCCATGGCGTCTCCCCGTCGGACCGAGTGGAGCTGACGATGCCTCGGGTCAGCGTGTAGTCCGTGTCCTCGACCGCCTGCTCGGTCGTCAACGGATAGCCGGCTGCGTACACGTCCAGCCCAGCTTGGACCTCCTCGGCGCGCCACTCGAGCGGGGTGTAGCCATCGCCTTCCAGATCGATGACGGCGAGGTCGGAGCACTCCGACACGCCGAGCACGCGGGCGTTCACGGGATCCGGCGACCCTGCGACGAACACTCTGAGCAAGCCGGCTCCGGTGACGACGTGGTTGTTCGTCACCACGGTTCCGTCAGCGTCGATGATGAAGCCGGTTCCGACGCCAGCCGCACTGAACGACGTGAGGTCGGCCGGGTCGACGAAGGTTCCCTCCGAGGTGATGCGCACAACCGACGCCTCGATCGATGCGATGTCGAAGTCCTCAGCCGGCGCCTGGGTAGTCGTCGAAGCCTGGTCGTCTGCGATCGTCGTCGCGGACGGCGGCGGGGTGGTGGTCGGGGCTGGGTCGGCGTTCCCATCACCGCCTCCGCACGCCGAGCCGATCACCGCGGCGGCTGCGATGGCGAAGAGCAGCCGGCGGGAACGCGGGAGGTGGCGGTGAATCATCGCTCGGGGCCTTTCGTTGGCAACAGCGCGAGGTGGGTCGAGTGTAGATCGGGCGCTGGTTCGGCCACCGCTGGCTCGAGCGGGCGAAGCGCGGCCTCGCTAACCGGTGTGGTCCGATGCCTCACGACGGCCGAACAAGCTCCCCCCGGAGCTTCTCGATGCGGTCGCGTTGGGCGCAGCCCTCGAGGTGATCGTTGACGATCCCCGATGCCTGCATCAGCGCATAACAGGTCGTCGGACCGACGAACCGCCAGCCCATCTTCTTCAGCGCCTTGCTCATCGCGGTCGACTCGGGTGTGGTCGGCATGGCCATGAGGGTCTCGTGATCGACGCGCTTTGGCCGGCTTTCGGGGTCGGGCTCGAAACTCCAGAAGAACGCAGCCAGGCTGCCGTGCTCGTCGATCGTGGTCGACGCGACCTGTGCGTTGTTGATCGTGGCCTCGATCTTGCCCCGGTGTCGTACGATGCCAGCGTCCTGAAGGAGCCGCTCGACATCCTTCGAGGTGAAAGCGGCCACCTTCTCGAAGTCGAACCCGGCGAAGGCGGCCCTGAAGTTCTCCCGCTTCCGCAGAATCGTCAGCCACGACAGGCCGGACTGGAATCCCTCGAGGCACATCTTCTCGTAGAGCCGGACGTCGTCGGTGACAGGCGTGGCCCATTCGACGTCGTGGTAGCTCTCGTAGTCCCCGAAGCCAGCCCCCCACCAGCAGGCGAGGGTTCCGTCAGGCCGTTCGTCGAGTCCAGATGCCGCCATGCCGGGAGGCTACCCAGGTGGCTGATCGCCCCACGCGTCGCTCAGTGCGACAAGGTCGCTCCAGTCGGCCGGATCGGCCTGAACCACGTGTCGCACGCGGCCATCCCTGTGGTGAACCGCGGTCGCAATCTCACTGAGGACCTCAGCGCCAGTATCTGGCGAGGTCGACGTGACCCTGATGTGGGTGAGGAAAACCCCCATCCGCGCTCTCTCGAGTCGGAGGAAGCGCACGACTCCAGGGCCGCTCGTTTGCAACCTGGCCGCCGAAGCGTCGGCGAATTCCCGCCGATCTCGTCGACCGAACCCAGCGGGTCGCCGATCGACAATGCTGAAATCGTCCGAGGCCACCGCCACAACCCGCTCACCGTCGCCGGCACACGCCGCCACGGTGAGCTCGATGAGGTTGTGCGCCGCGGCCGCCTCGCTGGCCTCGAGTGATTCGAGCCACAATCGGTCAATCTCGGCCATCGCTTCCTCCACCTGATCCGGCTCATAGAAGTCGATGCGATCAATGAGTCCCACCTTGTTGAGCCGATACAGGAGAACGAAGACGAAGCCATCCCCGAAGTTCGAGAGCACCGGACCCTCGACCAAGGCCAGATCCTCGCCACGCACCGCGAGACACCTGGGCTCGCCGTTGCGCATGCCCACATCCTCAAGCGCTTCCACCGCACGGATGTGTTCCTCGAGATCCGCCACCGGGGCGTGGAGCCCTCCGCGACGTCGATCGAAGCGGCGGAAGTCCTGTGAGTATGAACGACTGATGAGGGCGCGGGCGGGCTCGGTGTTGAGCCCCCTGAAGACTCCCATTGCAATCTCGGCACATCGGTTGGTTGGTTCGGAGGCAGAGGTGCTCGTCGAGTCGAGCCGATCGAGTTCGTCCCGAGCCGCTTCGACTTGGTCCAGGTCGAAGTGGGCGAAGTAGTCCAACCGATCTTCGAGATCCAGCCGGGCGACAGTGTTGAACGTCATCTCGTCGCCCCGCGCGTCCACGAACCTGATACGGAAAAGACCCAGTCGTTCGCCCCGCAGATCAAGCGGCCTGCTCGGCAGCGTGGACATCCCGACTCCGTAGGCGGCCTCAACCGCTTCCATCTGCGCATCGGGCCCATTGACAGGAGGCATGCTGACACCGCGCCGATTGTCGAGGCGGGTGAGGCTGCCAGCGAGCAACGACCTGGCAGCCTCACGTTGAGACGTAGCTTCGGCGCCCCCAAACGCCAGCTCGCAACGCGAGCGAAACTCCTCGAAGACTTGCTCCACCGCCGTTGCAGGTGCCTCTGCCGCGCCGCCGTTCACGGCTTGGGCGCCGGCGCTCCCGTTCTCGGCCAGCTCTTGTTTGTCGGGTTCCTCGAGCCAAAGTTGCGCGAGACGGTCGCGCGCTAGACGGCGATCGTCCTCGTCCCAATACGCGCCGGACGACAGCCGGCCCTCGCGGTCCACCGCGAGGACGCCGACGATCGTCAGCTCAGACAGCTCCTCCCGCCGCCACTTCAACTCGACAAGGGCAAGACGTTCACCACGTATCTCCAGTGGGCGCACCTCGGCAGCGATGCCGATCTGCTGCCAGGCCCCCAGGCTCTCCAGAAGCTCCTCCTTGCCGCCGCTCACACCACGAACTTCGGTGCGTCGGTTGATCTCGTAGACGAAG
>CAZVUM010000135.1:0-6589 GCA_964629575.1 uncultured Acidimicrobiales bacterium
CTCGGACACACGACCGCCAAGACCACCGTCTGGCAGATCCTGACCGACAACGACGTCGACCCGTCCCCGAACCGCTCCGACGTGACAAGGAGCGAGTTCTTGCGCCGCTACTACGCCCTGTTCTTCATCAACGTGCAAACGCGTGAGGTGTTCTTCGCCGGCGTCACCGCAAACCCGACCGGAGCCTGGACCACACAAGCCGCCCGCACGCGAACGCCGGATCCGGCACCCGATAGCCGCCTGAGTTCGCGTGTTTCGCTTGACCAGAGCGTCAGGACCGAGCTTGCCACTCGAACAGGGTCCGCAGCTCCTCAACCCGCTCCACCGCAGGGAGGGGCACGACGGTGCCGGCGTCCAGGGTCATCGCTCGGAAACGCTCAGCGCGCTCGCGCCGTTCCAAGTCCGACAGTCCCTCCTCGCATGTCCGCCGGCCCGATGGGCGCGTTCGCCTTGTCAACGGTCATTGCGGTCGAGGATGACCTCGGAGCGAAGCTTGCCCTCACAGATGCGTGAACAGGTGAGCTTGAGTCATGACGGTCACGGCGACAGCGGCGCCGCTGATCCCGCCGAGCGCGAGCACTGGCGCGGAACGGAGACGGCGCCGCGCCATGAGGCCGGTTGCGGCAGCGGCGACGGCGGTGGCGACGAGTTTGGTGATGAAGGCCCACTGGTAGGTGGTGCCGAGGAGTCGGTCGCCGAGTTCGCTCCAGCGGAACAGGCCTGGCGAGTCGAGGGGGGCTCCCCAGATGGCGAGGAGCACGCCGGTTCCAATGGTTGCAGTCACGCCCGCCAGTGACAGGTTCGTGAGTCGGCGGCTGCGGGCGCCGAAGAGCCAGCCGACGAGTGGTATGGCCCACATGCCCAGCGCCATCAGATGGACGAGCCGGAGCAGGACGTCGCCCCGTAGCGTGCTCAGCGGAAGATCCCGATCCACGACAACCGCTTCGCTCGACGTGCCTGTCGGTGGTTGCGCCGATGACCCAGCGGGTCCAGTTGTTCTTTGACTTTGGGGATGCCGGCTTCGTCGGTGTAGTGCGGCCACGGGAGGTTCTCGGTGAAGGTGACGGTGGTGGTGCCGTCCGCGCCGGTCGCTTCGGCAGTGACGGTCCATACTCCGGTATCGGGGAACCGGATTTCGACGCTGGACACACCGGGCGTGGTGGGTTCGGTGGGAGTTCGCTCGATGACCTCACCGGCCTCGCTTGCTGCCTCGACCAGGACGGTGACATCCGCGGGGTCACCGTCGGCGAAGGTTGCGGTGATCTGGTAGTTGATCGTCAGCGGATCGGTGGCAGATCGGATCAGGGCCTGGATCTCGAGTTCGGGCGGTGCGCCATGAGCGCCCGCCGTCGCCGCCGGCCCGACGACGGCAAGGGCAACGATCAGGATCGCGGCGGTAGCCAGGCGCTCAAGTGCGCGCATCGAGAAGCACGTCATCGCGGTCGGTGGAGGTGATGACGATCCGGTTGACGTCGCCGGTGGCGACGGCGGCGGCGCCAGTCAGTCGCGCCAGGCCCTGCGGTGTTGATTGCCAAGTCGCGGCGGTCGTCCAGTTGCCTGCGGTGTCGATGGCCCACAGCTGGTAGCTGTCCCGGGGGGCCAGCCCGACCAAGTCGAGGTCGATGCTGGTGCCCCAGGGGCGCTCGGCAACCACCACAGTCCCCGACGCTTCGGTTTGAGTGATGGCGAGCTCGGTCCCGGCCGGACCAGTGTCGGTGCCGCCAAGCATTCCCGCCGCCAGCACGACCAGAAGCACCATCGCCGCCGCGGCTGATGCCAGCGCCGCCCACCGCCATCGTTTGGTGGCGGTGGCCAGGTGGCGGTAGTCGTGGTCTGCGCGGGCTGCGGCCAGCCCTGTGATGCGAGCCAGCGCTGCCGTGTCGCTCTCGCTGTTGGGGTCGATCTGGGCCAACAGGCCGGGGAACGCGGCGAGCTCGTTCACTTCGGCCTGGCAGGTGGCACAGGTCCTGAGGTGCTGCTCGTAAGCCACCCGCTCGGCCGGTTCGAGCGAGCCCAGCACGTAGGCGCCGACCCAGTCCCGGTACTGATCGTTTTCATCGCTCATTGCATCACCCCGCGTTCTTCAAGATGGCCGCGCATGGCCTTCAAGGCGTAGTAGAGCCGGGACTTCACCGTCCCAGCCGGAATCTGCTGATGAGCGGCGATCTGGGTTGTGGTCCGGCCGTTGTAGTACGCGTCGATCACCGCCGCACGATGATGGTCAGACAGCCCATCCAGCGCGTCACGGACATGCGACACCTCGACCAACCGGTCCAACTCGTGGTCGACAACCCCAACATCGGCGGTTTCGGCGGTCGGTACCGACCGTAGGTGCCGTCTCGATTTGCGGTGATGATCCGCAGCAGCGTTGCGGGCGATACCGAACAACCACGCTCGCTCGCTGCCCAGGGCCGGGTCGAACTGGTCATAGCCACGCCACGCCCGCACCAAGGTGTCCGCCACCACTTCCTCGGCGTCTCGACCATCGGCGAAGCGGCCACGCGCCCACGTCAACAGCGCAGCCGAGTGCTCGCGGCTCAACGAGTCGATAATCGACTCCGCACCCGACTGCCGCATCACGCACCCCAGTGTCGCCGCGGTGGAGCGACCGACGTCGACCGCTCCACCGCAGACAACACTCTCATCAGCCGACGGTCACGATGGCGGGAACGACTGCGACCGCGCCATCAGCAGTCATCGCCGGACCATCGGTCGTCTCATCCGGCGGGAAAAACTCATACACCCCGTCACCATCAACATCGATATGCGCCATCGGGAACACCACCCCCGACTCGACCAACGCCTCATCCAACATCACCACCACATCAGTCGACTCACCCGCCGGCAAAAGATCACTGTGACCAATCACCGGACCAGGCGACCCACCACCATCACCATGCACCGCAATGAACCCCGGCGACGGCAACGTCACCGACGCCACCACCACCGACGACCCATCAGAATCCTGATCCTCAGCCACCACCGACGCCGGACCCATCGCCACCTCAGCGGCCCCCGACGGTCACGATGGCGGGAACGACTGCGACCGCGCCATCAGCAGTCATCGCCGGACCATCGGTCGTCTCATCCGGCGGGAAAAACTCATACACCCCGTCACCATCAACATCGATATGCGCCATCGGGAACACCACCCCCGACTCGACCAACGCCTCATCCAACATCACCACCACATCAGTCGACTCACCCGCCGGCAAAAGATCACTGTGACCAATCACCGGACCAGGCGACCCACCACCATCACCATGCACCGCAATGAACCCCGGCGACGGCAACGTCACCGACGCCACCACCACCGACGACCCATCAGAATCCTGATCCTCAGCCACCACCGACGCCGGACCCATCGCCACCTCAGCGCCCCCGTCAACGCCGGTGCCGCCCCCGGCAGCAGAATCGTCCTCTGCCGAGGTGGGCTCACTGGCCGTGTCATCATCATCGCCGCAAGCCGCGGCCACCAACATCAGAGCAGCCAACATGGCCAACAGACGGATCATCAACGAACGCATCGGGGTCTCCTCCACAGGAATCGTCCTACCCACCCCCATACGTGACCGACACACCAAAACGGTTCAACGACACCAACAAAACCTGTCCGTCCAGTGCTCGAGCACCGCCGTGCCGTCACGACCCGACTGTGATCGAGGCCTTCATCGATGGATGGATCGAACAGAAGAACGCGAACTCACCCGACTCCTCGAACCAGAACTCGAACCCGTCACCGGGCTCCAAGAACCCCGAATCGAACACGTCATCCACTGACGTCCACGTATGACCCACCCCGTCGGCATTCACCACACCCACCGCCGCGCCAGCTCCCACCACCAACGGGGAGCCGAAATCGAAGTTCTCGATCACGATCTCCGCGCCTGTGCCGCCCGGAAAGTCACGCGTGGGCGCTGACCAGGGCTGATGCCGCCATCCTGGTCCGTCGTGTTCCGCATCCTCTACCGACTCTTGACCAACCTCGCTCGGCTCGCAGCGCGATCGGGACGCTCCAAGGACCTCGAACTCATCGTCCTCCGCCACCAGAACGCCGTGTTACGACGCCAGATCGCCCGACCTGCGCTCACCGACGACGACCGAACCCTGCTCGGAGCGATCGCCGCAGCACTCCCCCGCCGGCTCCGGGTCGGTTGGATCGTGACACCCGAGACGCTGCTGCGATGGCACCGCCAGCGAATCGCCAGGCTCTGGACCCAGCCGCCGGCCCGACGCATCGGTCGGCCACCCACCGATGCTGAGCTGCGTCAACTGATCCTGCGCCTCGCCAAGGAGAATCCGACCTGGGGACACCGACGCATCCAGGGCGAACTCGCCCGCCTCGGCCACACGATCTCCAAGACCACCGTCTGGCAGATCCTCACCGACAACGGCATCGAACCGTCCCCGAACCGCTCCGATGTGACCTGGAGCGAGTTCTTGCACTCCCAAGCTGCCGTCGCGTGCGACTTCTTCACCGTCGACACTGCGTTCTTGCACCGCTACGACGTCCTGTTCTTCATCAAGGTCCAGACCCGCGAAGTGTTCTACGCCGACCTCACCGCCAACCCCACCGGCGGCGCCTGGACCACCCAAGCGGCCCGGAACCTGTTCTTGCGCCACGGCGAACGTCTCGACGGTGCTCGGGGACTGGCTCGCGATCACGGGAGCAAAGCGACACCCCTCGGCCCCTCCCACCCAACAAGGGGTTGCCCGTCATGCCTGCATGTAGTAACGTTCCTACTTATCCTCGGAGGTGCGATGGCCACGGAGAAGCTCACCAGCCGCGAATTCAACCAAGACACCGGTCGTGCGAAGAAGGCCGCCAAAGACGGGCCGGTCTACATCACCGATCGAGGGCAACCATCCCACGTACTCCTCACCTTCGCCGACTACGAGCGCCTCGCTGGGAACCAAGCCAGCATCATCGACCTGCTCGCGGAACCTCCAGGAGTCGAAGACACCGAGTTCCACACACCGATCGCCCCCGACACCGCACGACCAGCCGACTTCGACTGATGTTCGTCCTCGACACCAATGTCGTATCCGAACTTCGCAAGGCACACGCAGGCAAGGCGAACCCCGGCGTCAGCGACTGGGCTAGCTCCGTTCCTGCGGCTCTGATGTTCATGTCGGTCATCTCACTTCACGAACTCGCGCATGGCGTCCTTCTTTCCGAGCGCCGCGACCCCACCCAAGGCGCACTCCTTCGCACGTGGCTCCACAACAGCGTCACCCCGGCCTTCCAAGATCGATTCCTACCCGTCACGCCCGATATTGCGCTCCAGGCGGCCGCCCTCCACGTCCCTGACCCCGCGCCGTTCCGAGATGCGCTGATCGCTGCAACAGCCCTATGCCACGAGATGACGGTCATCACCCGAAACGTCAGCGACTTCGAACGGTTCGCCGAGCTCGAGATCAACAATCCCTGGACCTGATCGGACCTGTCGTCAGGGTTTGTGTCGGAGGGGCGTCTTGTACCGGAACTCCACACCACGAGAGCCTCTGGATCACACACCTGGTGTCCGCCTGATCTCCTCGTGTTTCGCCTGGTCACGGCGCCATGAACGAGTCTCGGGACGCACAGGTCGGGCGTTCGCCCGATGTCTTCGAGCGACTTCTCGCGGATCGTTGAAGCCAGATGGAATGCGACGACAGGAGCGACAGATGCCCAGCTGTGATGTGGACGGTGTTGAGCTGTACTACGAGAGCCGAGGGAAGGGCGAGCGTCTCGTGCTGACACACGGGTCGTGGACCGACGCATCGAGCTGGGATCCATCGCTCGAGCTGTTGGCCGATCGCTACGAGGTGGTCGTGTGGGACCGGCGAGGTCACAGCCGCAGCCAAGTGGGTGTTGGGCCGGGCAGTCGCGCTGAGGACACGGCAGACTTGGCCGGGTTGATCGAGCGCCGCGGCCACGAACCCGTTCACGTGGCGGGCAACTCCTACGGCGCCGTCGTTGTGTTGTCGTTGCTCACCGAGCGGCCGGACCTCGTTGCCTCTGCCGCGGTCCACGAACCACCGCTGTTCGGGTTGTTGGAGGGCACCCATGACCCGACGACTGCGCGGGACCTCGCGGGCGCCGCGGCCCGTGTTGAGGCGGTGGGAACCCTGATCGCGATGGGCGACCACTACAGCGCGGCGCAGAGCTTCGTCGAGAATGTCGCACTCGGGCCGGGAGGTTGGGATCAGCTACCGAATGCGTTCCGCGACGTCATGGTGGCGAATGCCCGCACCTTCCTGGACGAGCTCAACGACCCGACGGCTATGACGATCGATGCAGCAGCGTTGGCCCAGAGCTCGGTGCCGATGTTGGTCACCCATGGCACCGAGAGCCCACCCCTGTTCTCTGCTGTGATCACGGAGATCGCGCAGCTGGTGCCTAGCGCAGAGGTCGAAGCGATCGACGGTGCGGGCCATATGGCCCATGCGACCCACGCCCAGGACTGGGTTGGCCGCCTTAGGGTTCGCCGCGGGATAGGTCGCGCGGTTATGGCGGTGTGATTGTGTAGTTCCACTCGCCATGCCAGTCGTGGGGTGGAGGGGCAGTTCGGCCATCTGGGCGTTGGTGATCTTGACGCCTTTCTCG
>CAZVUM010000136.1:0-6475 GCA_964629575.1 uncultured Acidimicrobiales bacterium
AGACTCATCGAAACGTTGAAGGACGCGGGTTCGATTCCCGCCACCTCCACAAGATCTCACCTAACGGCAAGCCATTCGAACTAGGCCCGCGACTTACCTCCGTGGGTTCGCCGCTGCCGTCTGTGCGACGTGATCGCGAACGGCGTTCAGTTGAACGGCCGCGCGTCAGACAGTTCCGATGGAGTCAAGAAGCGCGAGGCATCTGGTGACGATCTCGTCGTCGGTGTGCGGCCGGGTTCGTACCGGGTCCGCGGAGCGGGCGAGATCTCGCAAGCGGGTCGCCTGCTCGCCAAACACCGGAGGATTCGTGGGTGAAGCGTCGATTGCCGCCAGGAGTTCAACGGCTTCATTGGTGCGGCCGGCAGCAGCCGCCAGCTCGACGGCGTTTCGAAGGGCTGTCCATTGGTTCTGCCAGTTGCCTTGGAGATGCCATTCGAAGATCAGGTCTCGCAGGGTCCGAGCGGCGTGATCGATCTCGCCGAGTCTGGTGAGCGCTGTTGCGAGGGAGACGCGAGCAGCGCCACGCACGAAGTCGATTCGGGCGGCACCCGCCTGTTCGATCGCCAGCTCGAGGAGGTCCTTGGCGAGGCGCGGGTCGTCATCCATGCAGATCTCGGCATCGACGTAGGAGGCGGTTACTGCCCACAGTCCGATGCCCACCTCGTGGAGCTTATCGGCGTGGAGGGCAGCCCTTGGCCGATCTGACTCCTGGTAGAGGTAACCGAGCGCGAGGATCATCTGGCGCTCCGACTCGGCCATGGGATCTGGATCGGGCGGACCCTTTGCCAACTCGTCGAGGGCGATCGATCCCTCGTAGAGCTCCATGACCCGCAGGATCCCGGCCGCACGCCGACTGACGGTCGTTCGCGATGCCAAGGCCCGGAGTTGATCAAGAAGCTCTTGCTGATGGATGCGGTTGCCGCGCGTGGCAGCCCCTTCCGTCGCGATGGCCAGGGCATCCATGTAGCGGTCCGACTGAGGGGCGTCGGGCATGGCCAGAGCGGCGTTCAACCAGTCGTAGATCTCATAGATCTGATGGTGTGTCGCGCCACGGCCCGTAGCGACCGGCACGCCCAGGGCGAGGTCGACATCGCCAGTGTCCAGGCCCCATCTGTGGGCGGTCCTCATGTTGGCCAGCTCGGCCTCGGCCTCAACATGGGCGGAGGCGGCAATCACGCCACCGTCCTCGAGCCCGGGTCCCAACCGGCCGGCAACATCGAGGTAGTGGGCAGCATGAGCGCGACGAGTAACTACCGATTCCTCGTGGACGTCGAGTTGTTCGGCACCAAACTGTCGGAGCGGTTCGAGCATCCGATAGCGGATCTCACCCCTGTCCGACATCGTTGTTTGCACCAGCGATGCGCGGCACAGACGATCGAGTGAGTCCATCACGTCGGAGCGGGCGACCTGGACCTCACAGGCATCACAGGCGACCACCTGTTCCGCCGCGTCCAGGGTCCACCCATCGGCGAACACAGTGAGCCGCCGGAAGACGGCCTGGTGCTCCGCCGACAGCAGTTCGTAGGACCAGCCGATCGCCGCCGACAGGCCGGAATGGCGGGATTCGCTCTGATCGGGCCGACGGAGAAGAGCTGTCTGGCGGTTGAGCTTGTCGATCAGGTCGACGAGCCCAAGTGAGCCCACCCGGCTCGCCGCCAGTTCAAGCGCAAGGGGCAGCCCATCAACGGTCCGCGCGATGTCGACAAGGCGTGAACGTGTCTCCGGCGTGGCATCGAGCGCGATGCCCGCAGCCTCGATCCGCTCGACGAGCAGGTCTACGGCACCGGCCTCGATCGACAGCGGATCGAGGCGCCAGACCCGCTCACCCGAGATGCCGAGAGGTTCGCGGGACGTCACCAGGACACTGATCTCCGGGCATTCACTCAACACTCGGGAGACGAGTTCCCGTACGGACTCGATCACGTGCTCGGCATTGTCCAGGATGATCAGGCTTCGACGCGAACGCAGTGTGCGTACGAGCGACTCAGCCGCCGAACCGACATCGTCGAGCCGAATCCCGAGGTCGGCGGCTACCGGCGCGACGACGCTGCTCGAGGCTGCGAGCGGGGCCAGCTCGGTCATCCACGCCCCGTCACGTGGGGCGGGCTCGATCCCAGCAGCCAACTCTTCGGCCACCGTTGTCTTCCCGACACCACCGGGTCCCACGAGGGTCAAGAGCCGGTGGCCCGCAACCGCCCGTGACAACTCGGCGAGCTCCACGTCCCGTCCGATCAGCGGAGGGCGAATCGCGCGCAGGTTGCCAGCAGTCACGATCGATTCAGTGCGCAGCGGCGGATGATCCGCCTGCAGGCTCGGGTGGGTGAGCTGGAAGAGCCGGTCTGGTCGGTCGAACCCCTTCAACTGATGGAGCCCGAGATCGACGACCCTGGTCGCATTCTCTGTCTCGATCATGTGGCGGGTCGGTTCAGAGATGAGAACCTGACCCCCATGCGCTGCATCGGCGATTCTGGCGACGCGATTTACAGTCGAACCCAGGTAGTCCGTTGCCCGATAGCGCTGGGCGGCACCCATGTGGATGCCCATTCGCACACGCGGTGGTTCGATCCCCGCCGGCCACTCTGCATCGGCGAGGAGGTCCTGGGCCGCGACCGCTGCAGCCACCGCACTCGACGGCTCGACGAAGACCGCGCACACCGCATCGCCAACCGTCTTGAAGACCGCACCCTCGTGGTCGGCCACAGCCTGCCCGATGCAGTCATCGACGCTTTCCACGACCGCTGCCATGGCGTCCCCATGACGGCTCCAGAGAACAGTGCTGTCCACCACGTCTGTGAACAAGAACGTGACAACACCCTCAGGCAGATCCATGATCCGATTCTGGCACTCAGGAACTCACCCAAAGCAGCAGCAACCCTGGGTCGCTCGGGCAGCACCTGCCCGCGGGCCCGCACATCGTTCGCCGCGATGCCGCCACCCAAACTGTGCCAATGCCAGGCGGTTCAGAGGTCCGAATGGGGAGTCTTCCGCGGAAGAGCCCACAAATCGTCGCGATCGGCAGCGCAGCGCAAAGACCTACTGAGTTTCTCGCGGGTCGCGCCGGGTTCGGGATCGATCTACTTCAGGGCGTCGTGATCGCCATCGCTTCAGTGAGGGCTTCCCGGTGGGCGATCCGTCCAGCGCTCAAACCTCACTTCACCCCGAGTAGCTGCTCGACCACTCTCTGGTGGTTCAAAACGATTCCCGCCACCTCCACCAAACTTCTGAGATCCCCAGGCTTACCCTGGTGGACTCCGGGCTATGAGCCCGTCCAGGGCGCCCAACGCGTACTTCACCATGTCGTGGCGATCCATGGCCCGCCCTCGGGCCTGGCGAGCCTCATTGTCGGGGTGTTCACCAATGGTGTCGACGATGTCGGCCCGAAAGGCGTCGGCCATGTCGCCGGGGAATCCGGGGGGCCTTGTGAGCAGCGGGCCCACTACGGTCTCGGCCTCTTCCGCGCAGCCGGCGTGGGCGAGGACGTGGGCGGTGAGCTCCATGCCGAGCGCTGTGGCGGCCCAGTTGCGCCCGTCGTATGCCGCCGTCACCGACGACCGGACAACTGCCGTCATGTTCGGTTCTTGAGCCAGGACCACGGCGATCGCGAGGTTGATGTGCGCCCACGAGGCGCGTTGGCTCACGGCCTCAGTCATCTCGATGGCCTTGGCCAGCTCGGTGATCGACGCGCCGAGGTCGGGTGGCTGGGCCGAGAGGTGGGCCAGGCCCCGCATCCGTTGCAGCTCGGCGTTGTAAATCGGAACGTCGAGTTCCTCCGAGATGGAGACCAGTCCCTGCAGGGTCGCGCCGGCTTCGGGTGTGGTCATGAGGCACTGGAACAGTGTCCATGCCGAGCGCCAGCGTTGGTCCGAGTCGACGGCGGGATCATTCGTTGCGCTCGCCAGTCCAGAGATGAGGGGTGGAATCTCGTCTGCGCGAGCGGCGCTCTGCAGCGCGAAGACGAGGTAGCTACGACCCAGCGCTGCCCCGTCCAGGTCACTGGTATCGGCGACGGCGAGCTGGGCCAGGTCAATCGCATCAGTCCAGTTGCCGTCCATGTAGGTCCAGTAGGCGATCTCGCTCAATACCGAGGCGGGGCACTCACTCCCGAGCAGGCCACGGGTGCGCTCGGCCCACTCCCGGACCTCGCTGCGCACTCGAGCCCAGGCATGGCAACCGACCGAGCGAACGATGTCTGCGCACGCGTTGCCGTCGCCGGTGAGCACGAGCCAATGATGCGCTGATCGGATGTTGTCCCACTCGCGTCCAAAGCGGCGGTCGGCGTCCAACTGATCAGGGCTCGACCACTGCTGTCCGATGTGGGCCGCGACCCCGACGTAATGCGTGGCATGCCTAGCCCGGAATTCGGCGGTCTCGTCGCGTTCATCCAATCGCTCTTCCCCGTACTGGCGCAGCGTCTCCAGCAGTCGGTAGCGCGTGGTCGACTCGTGGCGTTCGGCGGTGACCATCGACTTGTCGACCAGGTCGCCCAGCAGATCCGCGAGGTCGAACTCGTCGATAGTCTCATCTGCACACACCTGCTCGGCGGCGTCGAGATCGAAACCGCCCGCGAAGACCGACAGCCGGTCAAAGAGCCGGCGGTCCTGCTCATCGAGCAGCTGGTACGACCATCGCACCGTTGCTCGAAGCGTCTGATGGCGCTCGATTCCGCCGCGTGGTCCGCTGCGAAGCAGCCGAAAGCGGTCGGTGAGCCTTTCGAGCAGTTCAGTCGGGCTCAGCGACCGGATGCGTGAAGCTGCCAACTCGATGGCCAGGGGGATTCCATCCAGCCGCTCGCAGATCGCATCTATAGCGCCCAGGTCCTCGTTGGTGGGGTCGAAGCCACCGGCTGACGCCCGTGCACGCTGTACGAACAGCTCCCGCCGGTGATCAGTGTCGAGCGATGGGATCCTGATCACGATCTCCCCGGCGACACCGAG
Organism: uncultured Acidimicrobiales bacterium; assembly: GCA_964629575.1. Taxonomy (GTDB): domain Bacteria; phylum Actinomycetota; class Acidimicrobiia; order Acidimicrobiales; family Poriferisodalaceae; genus JAYPWI01. Next base: position 4,935 of record CAZVUM010000136.1, read on the forward strand.
GGGCTCGCGACTTGTGGCCAGCACCGTGGTCCGCTCGCAGGCTGTGGTGATGAGTGCGACCAGGTCGACGAGGGGTCCGAGGAGATGCTCACAGTTGTCGATGATGAGCAGCATGCGGCGACCGCGGCACCAGTCGACGATCGACTCCTCGAGTGTCATCGATGGTTGCGGGTTGATGTGCAGCGCCGACGCCACGGCCGCGGCCACCGCATCGGGGTCGGCCACCGGCGCCAGGTCGACAAACCATGCCCCACCTGCGTACTCGTCGAGCACGAGCCAGCCGACCTCGAGTGCGGCACGGGTCTTGCCCACCCCGCCAGAACCCGTCAGGGTCACCAGGCGGGCCTGACTCAGACGGGCGACCCGTCGTTGCAAATCCGCGAGGTCGCCCACGTAGTCGGTGTTGGGGCGGGGAAGATTGCCCGCCGATTGCTGCGTCGACGCCAACGGAAGGTCGAGCCAGTCGTGGCCCATCCCGGCCACGCCGAAGACCCTGATCGGCTCGGAGATTCCCTTCAACAGCACCTCGCCGAGGTCGACTGTCTCGATGTTGCTGGCCCCCTCGACCAGGCCTGCGGTCAGGGTCGACATCACAATCTGTCGTCCGTTTGCCACGCCCATTAGGCGGGCCGCTCGGTTCACCGGCGGACCGAGGTAGTCGCCGTCGCGCTCGTCGACCTCGCCGGTGTGTAGTCCCATGCGGACCCGGAGCTCGATGCCTGCGCTCCAGGTTTCATCAGCCAGCCGGTTCTGGACGTCGAGTGAGGCAGCCACCGCATCGCCTGCCGTTTGGAACGCTGCGGCGAGCCCGTCGCCCATCGTGGCGAAGATATGGCCGTGGTACTCAGCAATGGCACTACCGAGGATCTCGTCGTGCCGCTGAAGGGCAAGGCGCATGCCAGCGGGCTGCGCATCCCACAGTGGCGTCGAGCCCTCGATGTCAGTGAAGAGAAAAGTGACCGTGCCGGCCGGACGAGGCGCTGCCTCGACAGATGCCATTGGCCGAGCGTAGTGACCGCTCCGACATCGCGTGGGCTCGCCGGAGCCTCAGAGCTCCCGCACGCGCAGCACGAGCTCGACCAGACACTGGAAGCGGCCACTTTGGTTGGAGGGAGGGCCGTCGCTCGAACCTCACCTCACCCCAAGTAGCTGCTCGACCGCTCTCTGGTGGTTCAAAACGATTCCCGCCGCCTCCACTGCGTTCCTGACAGCCCTGACAGCGACGCGTTTGCCCTGGTAGAGGTGTGGTTCGACGATTGCCCGCCAGGACGACCCGTCGCCAAACGTTTCGAACCGCTCCACCGTCAGACGATCGCTAGGAAGGACTGCCGACCCTCTCGGCGCCTGCAGTGACTCACTCCCCGCGAGCCGACCTCAACCGGACTCCCGACGAGGTGATTGAATTGAAGCCAACGAACAACCGCCGCCCTCAAACGCCGCCCTCAAACGCCGCCCTCAAACGCCGCCCTCAAACGCCGAGGGCTGTTAGCTCGTGGCGATACAGGGCGGGCGGATAGGCGCCTCGGGAACTCGCTTGCGAT
>CAZVUM010000137.1:0-6299 GCA_964629575.1 uncultured Acidimicrobiales bacterium
TCGCTGGCGCTCCTCCCTACTCGCGCAGCTCCTGAGCCCGGTGGTGAAGCGCTGTCGATGAGCGCTGTCGCGGTCGTCGGATCCTCGGGGGCGCTCGGTCGACAGGTGGTCACCGGGCTCGCTGCCGCGTTCGGGCGGGTCGTCGCGATCGACCGCGCGCCGGCGGTGGGCGCGCTGCCGTCTGTCCGGGCGGTGATGCTCGACGTGCTCGCGGAGCCGCATCGACTGCGGGATGCCTTGGCCGATGTGACGGCGATCGTCCACTTGGCGTTTCAGCCAGACGATGGCGACCACCGCACGCTGCGCGCTGTGTTGTCTGCGGCGACCGATGCCGGTGTCGAACACGTGACTCTCGTCAGCAGCGCAATGGTCTACGGGGCCTGGCCGAACAACCCGGTGCCGATCTCGGAGGACGCGGCGGTACGACCCAACCCGACGACGGCGTTCGCGGTCCACAAGGCCGATGCGGAGCGCGCGCTTCTCGAGTGGCGCGATCACTCCGAGGACCGGAGGGCGGCGATCCTGCGACCGGCGGCCGCAGCTGCGGAATCCGAGAGCAGCCTCATCGGTGAGGCCATGCTCGCCGCGGCCCCGATCCGCACGGGCCAGGACGACCCGCCGATTCAGTTCGTGCACGTCGAGGACCTCGCGAGCGCTGTCGTGATCGCCGCCGCGGATCAACTCGACGGTGCGTTCAACGTCGCGCCAGACGGCTGGCTGTCGGCCCGCGAGCTACGTGAGCTGCTTGGCGCGCGGCCGAAGATTCGCGTGCCGATCCCGCTCCCGCGGCGGTTCGACCGATTCGTCGGACGGCGGGTGGGGAGGCCCGTGCCGACAGGGCTTCTGCCCTACACCCGCTACCCGTGGGTGGTTGCCAACGATCGACTCCGCAGCCACGGGTGGAGGCCGCGGTTCGGCAACGATCAGGTCTTCGTGGCAGCCGACGCCGGAATGCCGTGGGACAGCATGAACGCCCGCCAACGGCAGTACGTGTCGCTCGGTATCGGGGGCGCCGTCGTCGTTGGCCTGATCGTTGGTGCAGCTCTCGCGATCCGTCGTTGGCGTCGCCGCCGCTAGTTGAGCTGGCCGACAACCAGGTTCACCGCGACCCGTCGCCCATCGCGGAGCAGCTCCAAGGTGACGGTGTTGCCGGGTTCGAGCAGGCGGGCGTCGACGACGAGGTCGCTCATTCCTTCGACAGGACGGGCGTCGAGGGCGACGATGATGTCTCCCGCCATGATGCCGGCTCGCTCGGCAGGACCGTCCGGCCCCACCTCTTGAACCAGAACGCCGGTTGCGTGGCCCGATCCCGCCAATTGATCGCGACTTGCGTCGAGCCCGCGCAAGCCCAGGAATCCGTGTCTGGCGGCGCCCCACGTGATGATGTCGGTGGCGACCTCATGGGCGATCTCGACCGGGGTGGCGAATCCCAAGCCCTCGGCACCGACCTCGCTGACGGCGATCACCGTCGTGATGCCGACGAGCGCCCCCTCTGAGTCGACGAGGGCACCGCCCGACGAACCCGGTGAGATCGGAGCGTCGGTCTGCACGAGGTCGTAGAGCCAATCGCCGTTGGGTGACTGCAGGCGCCGGTTGACCGCGCTCACCACGCCGAGGGTCACGGTGGGTCCGCCGGCCAACCGCAAGGGCGAGCCGATGGCGATCGCGGGATCGCCGGCCCGCAGTTCGGTGGTGGTGCCCACGGCAGCGGGAACGAACGGTTCCGAACCCGACTGGGCGACCCGCAGGACCGCGATGTCGGTGAGGGTGTCCATTCCCACGAGGGTTGCGTCGAGCACGTCACCGTGGGCCATCACGACCCGGTAGTCGGTTCCGTCTTCGACGACGTGGGCGTTGGTGATGATGTGGCCGTCGTCACGAATGATGACACCGGAGCCCGACCCGATCGCCTGGCGGTTGAGGAAGACCTCGACCCGCACGACGCTCGGCGTGACTGCGGCGGCGATGTCGGCCACCGGCACGACGCCCACGGCGGCACCGGCTTGGCGGAACGAGCTCTGCACCGACTGCCGCTCCACGACCCGCTCGACCACCTCGGTGGTTCGCGGACCCACGAGCGTCATCACGCCAGCCGTGGCGGCCGCTCCCACCAGGCCTGCCGCGAACGCAACAACGACGATGCTGCGGTACGAGACCGTTCGCTTCGTGCTCGGCGCGGCCCCAGACGTCGAGGACTCCAGGTACCGAAGTTCGCTCGGGTGCCGCCAGAGGCGATCCTCGGGAGGGAGCGGGTAGGGCGCTGTCGGTGCGTCCTCGAACGACTCCTCGATGTCGTCGATGTGGTCGAACGGATCGGACCACGGGGGCCCGCCGGACAGCTCACCGGCACCCTCGGCGTCATCCGCGCCGTCGCCTCGGCCCTCGTCCTCCACGGCCGCAAGACTAACGACGGAGAGTGGCCACGCGTCCGCGGGCGAAAGTACCGTGTGCCCTCTGTGGTCTGTCGCGCCCGACGGCCTACCATTGCCGATTGTGACGCCGCCCGACTCGAGCGACACGTGGGTCGCCCTCACGCATGACGAGCTACCCGTCGGCGTGATGTACGACTGGTGCGTGCGCCCCGACTGTGGGGCTGTTGTGCTGTTTTCGGGAACGGTGCGCGATCACGCCGACCACCGCACGCAGGTGACCGAGCTCGAGTACGAGGCCTACGAAAGCCAGGTGGAGTCGCGGCTGGCTGCGATCGCCGAGGAGATTCGCGTGCGCTGGCCCGATGTTGGCCGGATTGCGCTGGTCCATCGGATCGGCGTGCTGGGGCTGGGGGAGTCCTCGGTCGTGGTCGCCGTGTCGGCACCCCACCGTCCCGCGGCCTTCGAGGCCGCTCGGTTCGGAATCGATTCGCTGAAGGCCACCACCCCGATCTGGAAGCGCGAGGTCTGGGAGGGTGGCGAGGACTGGGGCCTCGCGAGCCAGGACATCACCGATGTCGAGGCGTTCGGCGAGCGACCCGGGGCGGGGAGCGCGTCGTGCTGAGCCTCGCGTTCTTGTCGGTCGCCCTCGTCTTCCCTCTGATCGGCCTGATCATTCTCGGTCTCCGCGGTCGCCGGGCCCAGCCCTGGGAAGCGGGCATCGACGACTTCCAGGAGCGCCTCGACTCGCTCCGACCAGATCCTGCCGACGAGATCCAGTGGGCACTGCGACAGGTCGATGACGAGGGAAGGACCTCCGCTGGCTCGTGACCTCGCCATCGATCTCGGCACCGCCAACACGCTGGTGTACGAGCGTGGGCGCGGCATCGTGCTCAACGAACCATCTGTCATCGCTCTGAACGAGCGGTCCGGCGACGTTCTCGCCGTGGGCCGCGAAGCGTGGCAGATGATCGGCCGCACGCCCGCGTACATCGTCGCTGTTCGACCGCTCCGAAAGGGAGCGATCACCGACTTCGACACAACGCAGCGAATGATTCGCTTGATTCTTCAGCGGGTCGGTGTCGGCCGGTTCGGTAAGACCCGGGTCGTCGTGTGCGTTCCGTCGGTGATCACTCCCGTCGAACGTCGCGCGGTGACCGAGGCGGCGCGTCGCGCCGGGGCCTCAGACGTTCGCCTGATCGATCAGCCGATGGCGGCTGCCATCGGGTCGGGTCTTCCGATTCACGAGCCCGTCGGCAACATGGTCATCGACATCGGTGGCGGTACCGCCGAGACCGCGATGGTGTCCCTCGGCGGTGTCGTGTCGCTGAAGGCGATTCGCGTCGGGAGCTTCGACTTCGACGCCGCATTGCAGGGGTACGCCCGTCGCGTCCATGGCGTCGCGATCGGCGAGCGCACCGCAGAAGAGTTGAAGGTGCAGATCGGCAGCGCCTGGGCGGGCGAAGACGACTACGACGCCGAGGTGAAGGGCCGCGACCTCACCACCGGCCTACCGCGCATCTTTGTGGTGACACCCGAGCAGGTGCGGGCGGCGCTCGCCGAGCCCGTGCAGACGATCGTCGACTCGGTCGTCGACTGTCTCAGCCAGGCTCCGCCGGAGCTGTCACAGGACTTGATCGTCAACGGCATTCATCTCGTCGGTGGTGGGGGACTGCTCCGTGGACTGGGTCAGCGCATCAGCCACGAGGCGAAGGTCCCGGTGCGGGTGGTCGAGGCGCCGATGGAGGCAGTCGTCCTCGGGGCAGGGAAGGCGCTCGAGAGCTTCGAGGCCCTGCAGTCGACCTTCACGAGCTACGGCCCTCGGAACTGAGGCCGCGCCTCCGTGCGATTCCTTGACCGCGTCGGAGGCCTTCGTCGGCTCCTCGTCGCGGCGCTCGTGTTGCTGGCCGCCTGCACCGAGGATGCGCCGCCGACGGTGTTGGTGGAGACGACCGTGCCGCGTCCCGTCGAACGCACCACAGGATGGGATGGCGAAACGATCCGTCTCGCTGTTCTCGCAGACGTCTCTGGTGTCGGAGCTGCCCTCGACCGCAAACGCATCGCGGGAGTGGAGACGTTCTGGGCGGGCGTGAACGCAGCAGGCGGGGTCGACGGCCGATTCGCAGTGGAGCTGCTCATCCTCGACCACCACGGCGACCCTGCGCGAGCGGCCCAACTCCTCGAGGAGGTCGCCGACGAGGTTCTGGCGCTGGCGTTCGTTTCCGAGACGGTGCTGGACGCGCTGCTCCCCCAGGTCGCGGAGCTCGGCCTGGTCGCCGTTCCTGCGATTGCTACGGCGTCGTGGGAAACGGCGGGGCTCCTCACGTTCGGTCTTCCGATCGAGGCCGGCCTCATCTCCTCGGTGGACGTTTTGCAGGATGCGTCCTGGTGCGTCGTCGTGGATTCGTCGGATACGGGGCGGCGACTGGTCGCGACCGCCAACGCGCTTGGACCAGAGGCCGGTGTCTTCGGCCTCTACGACGTCGTCAACCCGGACCTCGTCGCATTGCTCGACGATGCTGCCTGCAGCCACGTGTATGTCGAGGTTCGCCTCCATCTGACCCAGATCGCCGTCGCCGCGGTGCCGCCGGGTCGAACCATCGTCGTCCGCTCGGAGCTCGGGCACGGAGCGGCGCGGCCCGATGGGACGCGGGTTCTCCTGGTCGACGATGGCACCGAGTGGCGAAGGGACGCCGCGCCCGGAATGGCGCGCCTCCTCGACGACCTGGCGGCCCACACACCAGACGCGCCTCCATCCCCTGCGCTTCGGAACGGATACGCATCGCAGATCCAGCTCCTGGCGTTGATCGAGGCGGGGTTCGCCGAGGGTGACCTGAGACGTGACTTCCTGCTCGAGGAGGCAGCCGACCTGCCGCTCGTGGACATGCTCGGGCTGTCGGACGACGTCGATCGGTCCGTCGATCCCCCCGAGCGGCCGCGCCAGCTGCGTCTGTTCACCCCGTCGGACGAAGGTGGTGGCCTCGGTTGGGGGTTCGTCCTCAGCCACCGAATGGCAGGCCTCGAACCGCAACTCTCGACCTTGGCAGCAGCAGGGTAGGAGTGGCTGGGTGGGACGGCGGAGTCGGGTGAGCTGTGCGGCGTAGCGGTGGGGTGTCGGGACCCTCGGAATGCTGACATGAGTAGCCGTCCTGCTCGTTCGAGCACGAGACACTCCGGACATCTGCCTGGACAGCACTCCCGCCTCGTTGGAGTGGTACGAGGAGCGGATGCCATGGCGGACGATGGTTCCCGAGGGCGAGCCTCCGGTCGTAAGGCAATTCGATCAAACGGACCCACCGATCGGACTGGATGCTGAGGTCTGCGAAGGTCTCACAGCCTCCGGATCGTCGCACTTGACCGACTCACTCGATTCGTTCTCCGTGTACAGATATGTGGACGGTGGCGCGGCACGCCGCGCCTTGCTCGACGAGCTGGATCCTCAGCTGACACTCGTAGCTGATCGAGGGACATACGTGATCCTCGCCGACATCAGCCGAGAGGAAAAGGCCTCGGGCGAGACGTCGTTTCGGCATCATCGGACGTCTGGTGTGTTCCTCTCCAATTGCGTTCTGATGTCAGGAACGTGGACAGGGTCGCTTGCGCCGACCGAGCAGGCGGTGGTGGATGCGCTCTCCGAACTGAGCGACGAGGCAGGAGCTGCAATCTGCGGTGCTCCGAGCTGATGCCGCTTTGACCAGGTCGGCCGCGGGTGGAGGCGAGACCCATATAGCGCCGCTCTGAGCGGTGCTCCCCGGGGCCCGGCGCGAGCGAGCGGCGAGAAAGTCTGAGATTTCTTTGGCGGCGGGTTGGTGGGCGAACGTGTGTTCGATAGGTTGGATGGCATGGACGGCGGGGCGATTCTCGGGGACAGCCAACATCTCGACTCGTTGAACACCGACGCAGAAGCGTTGACCTACAAGGTCGAGAAGG
>CAZVUM010000138.1:0-6218 GCA_964629575.1 uncultured Acidimicrobiales bacterium
GAGCGGCTCGGCAGTCGGACCGTTGCAGCAAGTGAACTGCATGGGACCAGCCTAGGCGGTCTGCAGAAGGATCGGCCGCTGTCGATATCGGCAGATGTCAATATTTTCGTAGAGGGATATTGACAGACATCAATTTCGCGCGCACACTCACTCCATCGACGAATTCGATGTCCGTCGATATATGAGATGATCGATATCCGTCGGGGCTACCCTGCGGACCAGAACCGAGGAGTTCCCTCATGTCCAGACTCCAGCTCGCACTCAACGTCGACGACCTCGACGAAGCCATCGCGTTCTACTCGAAGATGTTCGGCGCCGAGCCGTTCAAGAGCCGGCCCGGCTACGCCAACTTCGCCATCGCCGATCCGCCGCTCAAGCTCGTGCTCTTCGAGGGCGCAGGCGAGACCGGCTCGATCAACCACCTCGGTGTCGAGGTCGAGACCAAAGAAGAGGTCTCCGAAGCCGAGGCCCGGCTCGTCGCCGAGGGCCTCGACACCACGGGCGTCGCCGACACTCTGTGTTGCTACGCCCAGAAGACCGAGACGTGGCTCGACGGGCCAGATGGCACTCGCTGGGAGTGGTACGTGCGCAACGGCGACAGCGAGAGCCTGGCCAACATCGTGATCGAGGGCGACCAGCAGTGCTGCGCCCCCACGGATGGTCTCGAACCGGTCAGCGTGGGCGGCTCGGACGACTCCTGCTGCAGCTGACACCGTTCTGCCAGCTTCCAGGGTGACCCGGTTGACCCCACAAGCTGGCAGAAGGGTTCAGAGCTGGGGGTTGCGGTCCAACCAGCGACCGTGCGTGATGGCGGTGAGCCCCTCGATGCCGCCCCCGAACTGGTACCCGTAGGCGTTCCGACCCAGAGCGGTGACCAGCGAGACCCGGTGATACAACCCGGCAACGGCGCCCTCGATCTCGTCGAGAAGATCGAGGGCTTCGTCGCGCCGGAGGCGATCGATCGTGAACACCATCCCGTGGATCACGCCGACCTGGTCGAACAGCGCCGCCGGATAGCCGAGGCCCGTGTCGTACAGGCGGCCCGACGCCTGATCCTCGTCCTGGGCGAGGACGTAGGGCTCGAGGTAGTGCCAGCGCTCCTCGCCGGGGAGCAGCGTGCCGTAGCAAAAGACCTGGTCAAGTGGGGCCGCATCGGTCACGGTAGCGATCCACGTGCGGCGAGGAGCCGTGGCGACAACTCAGACATCGAGGAAGCGACCGGCGGCGAACGCCGAGCCGACCGCACCGACGACCACACCCGCGACCACCGTGAGGATCGCCGCAGTGTTGAACTGGCTCGACGTCACGGTGAAGCTGCGGAAGAACGCCAGGATCTCCGAGCGCCCGAAGAGGTCCTCGATGTGTCCCCGGAGCACACCAGCAGCGATCGCGCCGACGATTCCCCCGATCAAACCGTGCAGCATGCCCTCGAGAATGAACGGGAATCTGATGAAGCTGTTGGTCGCGCCAACCAACTTCATCACCTCGATCTCGCGGCGTCTCGCGAACATCGCCACCCGGATCGAGTTGAAGATCAGCATCACGCTCACACTCGCGAGCACGATGGACATCAACATCACGATCCAGCGGAACGAGTTGAACCACTCCTTGATCGCATCCACCTGGTCGCGCCCGGTCTGCACGCTGTAGACGCCGGGTCTCTGTCGGAACTGGGCGGCGAGCGACTCGATCAGTTCACCCTCGGCCACGCGCGGAACGACCCGATACGACGAGGGCAGGGTGTCGGGCGAGACGTCGGCGACCAGATCCGGATCGTCGGAGAGCATTTCCTCGAGGAGCTCGTAGGCCTGCTCTTGGCTGAAGAACTCGATGCGCTCGATGTCGGGGTGGATTCGGAGCTCCTGACCGATCGCGTCGATCTGGTCGCCAGAGATCTCGGGCTGGAGGAACACCTCGAACTGAACGCCGCCCTGCCAGCGGCCGAGGGCATTGTTGCTCGCATAGCGAGCCATGAGGCCCATCCCGACCAACATCACCCCGACGGCCACGGTCAAGATGGCCGCGACAGTGAGCGTGAGATTGCGGCGGATGTTGATCCACGTCTCACGGAAGAAGTACCCGAAGCGGCTGATCACGTCGGTTGCTCCCTGGGCTATCCGTAGGCGCCGTGCTGCTGATCGCGCACGACCTGTCCGTCGGCCAGTGCCACCACCCGGCGTCGCATGCGGTCGACGATGGTGTGATCGTGTGTGGCCATCACGATCGTGGTCCCCGTGCGATTGATTCGATCCAGCAGCCGCATGATGTCCTCAGCGGTGGCGGGGTCGAGGTTTCCCGTTGGCTCGTCGGCGAGGAGGATCAGCGGCCGGTTGACGAACGCCCGCGCGATACACACCCGCTGTTGCTCGCCGCCCGAGAGCTCATCGGGGAAGTTCTTGTGCTTGTTGGCGAGACCGACCAGCTCGAGGATCGCGGGGACCTGCGTGTTCATCACGTGACGCGGGCGGCCGATCACCTCGAGCGCGAACGCCACGTTCTCGTAGACGGTCTTGTTGGGCAGGAGCTTGAAGTCCTGAAAGACCGAGCCGATGTTGCGGCGCAGGTACGGCACCTTCCAGTTGGAGAGCCGCCCGAGGTCCTTGCCCGCCACGTGGATCTCGCCGGTGGTGGGCTGCTCCTCGCAGGTGAGCAGGCGCAGCATCGTGCTCTTGCCTGAGCCGGAGGCGCCGACCAAGAACACGAACTCGCCCTTGTCGATGTTGAGGCTCACGCCGTCGACCGCGCGCGTGTCGCCCTTGTAGATCTTGGTGACGTTGTCGAGTCGGATCATCGAACCTGGTCGGTGTGGGGGCGTTCGGTGCTCCGCCGAACCGTCCACCAGGGTACGACAGCCTCGGCGAGATCCGGCGTCAGGCGGACCTGACTACTCGTCACCCTGCTGCTCGGATCGCTGCCACTGGAGAAAGGCCTCCATCAGCCCGTCGAGGTCGCCGTCGAGGACCCCCTCGACATTGCCCAGCTCGAGACCCGATCGGAGATCCTTCACCTGCTGATAGGGGTGCAGCACATAGGAGCGAATCTGCGAACCCCACGCGACTTCGCGCTGCTCGCCAGCGAGGGCGTTCATCTCGGCCTCGCGCTCCTGGCGCTGGAGGTCGGCCAGCTTGGCGGCCAGCATCTGCATGGCCCTGTCCTTGTTCTGGTGCTGACTGCGCTCGTTCTGACACGCCACGACAACGCCCGTCGGAAGGTGGGTGATCCGAACCGCCGAGTCGGTCACGTTGACGTGCTGGCCGCCAGCGCCGGACGAGCGGTAGGTGTCGATGCGCAGGTCCTTCTCGTCGATCTCGACCTCGTCGGACACCTCGTCGAAGAAGGGCACGACCGAGAGCGACGCGAACGCCGTGTGGCGGCGGGCATTGGCATCGAACGGTGAGATGCGGACGAGTCGGTGGACGCCGCGCTCCGCTTGAAGGAACCCGAATGCGTGGCGTCCCTTGACGAGGAAGGTCGCCGAGCTGAGCCCCGCCTCTCCCCCATCGGTCGCCTCCTGCAGCTCGATGCCGAAACCCTTCCGCTCCGCCCACCGCAAGTACATCCGCAGCAGCATCTCGGCCCAGTCGCAGGCGTCGGTTCCGCCGGCGCCCGAGTGGACCTCGCACACCGCGTCGTTCTCGTCGTGCTCGCCGGAGAAGAGAGCGAGCAGCTCGATCTCATCGAGCTGGGCCACGAGGGTCGCGATCCCCGCGTCGATCTCCTCGGCCTGGGACTCGTCGTCCTCGTCGCGTGCGAGCTCGTAGAGAACCGCGAGATCCTCCAGCTCATCTCGCACCCGCTCCCACCTGTCGATGTCGTCTTTGATGTTGGCCAGCCGGGAGGTGACCTTGCGGGCCTCGTCCTGGTCGTCCCACAGATCGGGTGACGCCGCTCGCGATTCGAGCTGGGTCAGCTCGTCGCGCGCGCCATCGATGCGCAGGTACGTCTGCGCCTCAGCAACGCGCCGATCCAGGTCGGCAAGGGTCTCCGTGTAGTCACGCATGTGATCCGTCGGGTTGTCGCAGCCAGCGGGTCAGCGACCGTGGCAGTGCTTGAACTTCTTGCCCGAACCACAGTGGCAGGGGTCGTTGCGGCCGACCTTCTCTTCGGCCGACTTCACCACCTGCTGTGGCTTGGCGGTACGGGCCGGCTGAGGCGCGGCCGTAGGTGCGCCGGCCATCGCCGGCTGGGGTGCCGCGGCGGGAGCCGGGCTGCCGTCGGGGGCCGAGTAGCTGACGTCGGCCGTCGGGGGTGCCTGCTGGCTGCCCTGCGTGACCACCTGCACGTGCATGACGTACTTCACGAAATCCCGGTACACCGACTGGATCATCGTGGCGAACATGTCGTAGCCCTCGCGCTGGTACTCCGACACGGGGTCTCGCTGACCGATCCCACGCAGGTGGATGCCCTCTTTGAGGTAGTCCATCTCGTGGAGGTGTTCGCGCCACCGCTGGTCGATGATGCGCAGCATCACCTGACGCTCGACCTCGCGCATCGCGTCTTCGCCGAGCTCGGCCTCGCGCTGCTGATAGAAGCCGACGGCGTCGTCGGTGAGTCGCTCGATGAGATCGGTCTGCGTCATCGACTCAGCGAGCTGCTCTTCGGTGATCTCGGTCGGCCAGTAGGTGCCGATCTCGGCGTGCAACCCTTCGAGATCCCACTCCGTCTCCACGTCGGACACGCAGAACTCGTGAACCGTGGCCTCCACGGCCTGCTCGATGTATTCGATCGACTCGTTGCGCAGGTCCGACCCGCCGAGGACCTGCTCGCGCCTGGCGTAGATCACCTTGCGCTGCTCGTTCATCACCTCGTCGTACTTGAGGACGTTCTTGCGGACCTCGGCGTTTTTCTGCTCGACGGTGTTCTGGGCCCGCTCGATGGCCTTGGTGACCATCTTCGCTTCGATCGGAACGTCGTCGGGCAACGCCTTGTCCATCACCCAGTTCATCGCGCCGGTCGCGAAGAGGCGCATGAGGTCGTCTTCGAGCGACAAGTAGAAGCGGCTCTCGCCGGGGTCTCCCTGGCGTCCGGTACGGCCGCGGAGCTGGTTGTCGATGCGCCGGGACTCGTGGCGTTCGGTGCCGAGTACGTAGAGCCCCCCCAACTCGAGCACCCGCTTTCCCTGCTCTGTGCATTCGGGCTCGTGGGCCCGAGTCCGCTCGGCCAGCAGCTGTTCGTTCTCGGGATCGTCGGGGTCGAGGCCGTCGCGGTAGAGGTCCTGGCGGGCCAGACCTTCGGGGTTGCCGCCGAGAAGGATGTCGACGCCACGGCCGGCCATGTTGGTGGCCACGGTCACGGCGCCAAGCTGCCCGGCCTGGGTGATGATCTCCGCCTCGCGCGTGTGTTCCTTGGCGTTGAGCACATTGTGGGCGATGCCACGGCGCTCGAGCGCGTGGCTGAGCCGCTCGCTGTTCTCCACGCTCACGGTGCCGACGAGGATCGGCTGACCGGTGCGAGTCCGCTCCTCGATGTCGTCGATGACGGCGTCGGTCTTGGCCTGCTCGGTCTTGTAGATGAGGTCGCCTTGATCGAGGCGCTGAACCGGGCGGTGAGTGTCGATCGGGACGACGTCGAGGCCGTACGTGTTGGCGAACTCCGCCGCCTCGGTGGTGGCGGTGCCGGTCATGCCTGCGAGCTTGTCGTACAGACGGAAGTAGTTCTGGAGGGTGATCGTGGCGAGGGTCTGATTCTCCTCTTTGATCTTCACCCCCTCCTTGGCCTCGACGGCCTGGTGGAGGCCTTCGCTCCAGCGACGACCGTCGAGGATGCGACCGGTGAACTCATCGACGATCTTCACCTCCCCGCTCTGGACCACGTAGTCCTTGTCGCGGTGGTACAGCTCCTTGGCGCGCAAGGCAGCGTTCATCTGGTGAACCAGGTTGGAGCTGACCTGGTCGTAGAGGTTCTCGATATCGAGGGCTCGTTCGACCTTCTCGATGCCCGGCTCGAGGACGGCGACGTTTCGCTTGTCCTCTTCGACCTCGTAGTCGACGTCGCGGTTCATCGTTCGGGCGACCTGGGCGAACCGCTGGTAGAGCTGAGCAGCATCGGCGAGCCGGCCGCTGATGATGAGCGGGGTCCTCGCCTCGTCGATGAGGATCGAGTCGACCTCGTCCACGATGCAGTAGTTGTGGCCGCGCTGCACCTGCTGGCCCTTGGTGGGCGCCATGTTGTCGCGCAGGTAGTCGAAGCCGAACTCGTTGTTGGTGCCGTAGGTGATG
>CAZVUM010000139.1:0-4067 GCA_964629575.1 uncultured Acidimicrobiales bacterium
CCGATGGGCCTCTCAGCTGCCCTTCACCTGCTCGAAGGCTGCGACGAACTCCTCGGGCTTCTGGGGGCTCACCATCGCGATGTTGGTGATCGACTCATCCGAGTAGTGCACGAACGCCTCTTTGCCTCGGCTGGTCGGATCGAGGCGCACATTCGCCACGTCGTCCAGCTCGAACTCGGCTGCGAGATCCTTCGGCTTTCCGAGCCCTGACGCCGTGTGGACAAGGAGGCGTTGGGTGGTGATCGTGAGGTACACGTTTTGCTTGGGCACCCTGTCAGCGAGCGGATTGTCGATCTTCTCGTTCCAGGCGAGCACCTGGCCTCCGGAGATGTCCTTGCTCGAGATGGTGACGGCCACCTCGGCGATGTGATTGAGTTTGCGCGCCTTCGAGCCGGGCGGCTGACCAACGAGGGATCGCACGATCTCCTCACCCTCGCGAAGGTCGGCCGAGCGGTTCTTGACGACGCGTCCAGTCAGGTTCGGCATCGCCCCATTCCAGCAGCTCGTGCTTGACCGGCGCTTGACCGACCTCAGCCGAGCTCGGCGCTGGCGAGGCGAGCTCCCTCTGCGAGGGATTCGAGCTTGGCCCATTGGACGGACGGGTGGACACGCCGCGCGAAGGGGCCCTGCGCAAAGCCACAGTCGGTAGAGGCGACGACCCGGTCGGGGCCGACGAGTTCGCCCAACCGCACCAAACGCTCCGCGATGAGCTCCGGGTGCTCCACGACGTTGGTGGAATGGCTCACACAGCCAGGCATCAGCACCTTGTCGGCGGGGAGCTCCACATCGCGCCACACCTTCCACTCGTGGGCGTGGCGAGGGTTGGCCATCTCGAAGAGGTACCCGCCGACGTTGATCTTCAGCACGAGGTCGACGATGTCCGCGAGCGGGACGTCGTTGGTGTGGGGGGCATTCCAGCTCCCCCAACACACGTGGTAGCGAACCCGATCCTCCGGAAGACCGGCCACGGCATGATTGACGGCCTCCACGCGCACTTCGGCCCAGCGACGGAAATCGGCGAGCGTGCCAGGCGGCACCATCACGTCGTACACCGACGCAATGTAGGCATCGTCGATCTGCAGGGTGAGGCCGGCATCGACGATCGCCCGGTACTCCTCACGCAGCGCCTCGGCGATCGCGAACAGGCACTCCTCTTCGGAGTCGTAGTGCTCGTCGATGCGGGCCGGCACGACGCTCGCCGGCGAAACGACCGGCAGGAACGCCTCGACGCCGCTCGTGGCTGCTGCGGCTTTCAGGCGTGCGATGTCTCCCTCGACCACGTCATGACCGGTGTAGGACACCGCATCGGTGACCACCCAGTCGCCCACCGGGAGCGCCCCGACGCCCATCCCGGCGACCCCGAGCTGGCCCTCGTACTCCTCGTAGAACTCGATGAAGTCCCGGCGATCCTTGCCACCGATCGCCCGAGCCGCACTGGCGACCTCACTCGGCCGAAACTCGAAACCACCGAGGCGTTCGAGCACGTACTGCGACCAGCTGAGGTCCTTGCCGAACTCGCCGTCACTCACGACGTCGATCCCGGCCTCGGCCTGTTTGGCGACGACGCCCGCTACTTCGACTTCGAGCAGCGCATCCAGCTCGGCCCGGTCGATGCTCTCGCCAGCGTGCTTCCGCTTCAGAAGGGCGACCAGAGAATCGGGCCGCACGAGGCTGCCCACGTGTGTCACGGGTATTCGCAAGGTCATGAAACGACGCTAGGCGTAGCGTGGTCTGGATGCGTGACCGCCCAGATCGGATCTACATCTGGACGGGCTTCGCTCAGGGCTTCACGAGCGCGTGGGGGCTGGCCGCCATCGTCTGGTGGGTCGTGGACGTGGCGCTGTCACCGTTGCAGCTCGTGCTGCTGGGCACCGCACTCGAAGTTTCGGTCCTTCTGGCGGAAACCCCGACTGGTGTCGTCGCCGATCTGTACAGCCGGAAGTGGTCACTCGTTGCGTCGTACGTGGTGATGGGCGCAGCGATGATGCTCGGGCCCGTGACCCCGGTCTTCGGGGTGCTCCTCGTGTGGCAGGTGCTGTGGGGAATCGGGTGGACCCTCCAGAGCGGCGCAGACACCGCGTGGGTCACCGACGAGCTGGCGGCGACCGGCGACACCGACCACCCCGTGGACCGGCTGATCGTGCGGCACTCGATCTGGCGATCGTTCGGGCTCTTGGCCGGACTGCCGACCACGGCCGCCCTCGGCGCGTGGAGCCTCGAGGGCGCGATGGTCCTCCTCGGCGGGTCGAGCCTGCTCGCGGCAGTGTTCTTCGCGTTCGTCATGGACGAACATGGCTTCGAGCCGATCACCCCGTCGGACCGCGGACGCTGGGCCGACGCTCTCGACGTGTGGCGCAACGGCGCTCGAATCGTCGCCCGTTCGCGAATGCTCCGAATCGTCGTGGGGACCATGCTGGTGATCGGAGCTGCCGACGAGGCCATCGATCGGCTCGATGTCCTGCGATTCGTGCAGCTCGGCCTCCCGGACTTCGCAGACGAGCAAGCGGTGGTGTTCTTCGGCGCGGTCTGGATCGCGATGACGATCCTCAACATTCCGGTGATGGTCTGGCTGTCGAACCGCTTGGAGGCGGCCCCGGACCGGCGAGCCGCTCGCCTGGCGCAGATCCTGTTGTTGGTGTCAGCGGTCGGGGTGTTGGCGCTCGCACTGTCGCCCGGCTTCGCAGCGGCCCTGATCGGCTGGACGGTACGCGACATCGCACGAGAGGTCCTCGAACCTCTGGGCGTCGGGCTCGCCAACCGCCACGCAGAATCCGAGGTGCGGGCGACCGTGATCTCGTTCCGTGGCCAGGCCGAAGCCGTCGGCGAAGTGATGGGCGGCGTCCTACTCGGAACCCTGGCTCAGGTGACCACGGTTCCGGTCGCACTCACGGCCGCAGCCGTCTTGTTGGGGGTGGCTGCTCTTCCGTACGCAAGCGCAGCGCTCGATCACCGAAGTTGAGCACCGAAGTTGAGCAACTCTGGTGTCAGGCACCGATGTTGCGCAACTCCGAGGTTGCTCAACTCGGATCAGGGAGTCAGCAGAGGCGCCTAGACCTCGCGGCCGAGGAAGGCGGCGAGCTGGTCGGCGGCCGATGCGCCGTCGGGAGCCTGCTGTTCGGCTCCGAAGGGAGCGCCCTCCGGCCCGCGGAAGCCGTCCTGAATGGCTGCCTTGGACTGTTCGAGCAGAACCGACGCCAGGCCTGGGTTGATGTCGGTGCTCTGGCCGGTCGCCTTGGCGAGGTCCCAGGCGTGCTGGAACGTGTCGGTGGTCGCCAAGCCCATGAAGGCGAAGCCCGGCATCTCGCCGAAGGGAAGGTTGTACATCTTCTCGAGAGCGCCGTCGGCGGAGAACGCATCGACAAGGGCGCCGCTGGCCGCGTCGTAGGCGGCGGCGAAGTCACCCGCGGCGTGGTCCTCTTCGGCCGGAGGCGGAGTGCCGGTGACACCGGAGGCGAAGAACCCTGCACCACCGACCAGGTGGTTGATCAGCCCGGCCACATCCCAGGACGCGCACGGAGTGGAACCGGACAGTTGGGATGCGTCGACATTGGCCATCACGTCTTTCACCGCGGCGACGGCCATCTCCAGAGGTTCGGTGCTCATCTCATCTCCTGATCGTGTTGTGTGAGGCGCAACCTAACAGCGGCGTGGGACACTGACGCCTACCTGCGGGGTCAACACGGGAGCGGCCAGATGAACGACGAGATTCAGCGACTTCTGGACGAGCGCGAGATCGAACGGCTCGTCGCCACGTACTGCCATCTCGTCGATTTCGGCGATGCGCCTGCCATCGCAGACCTGTTCACCGACGCCGGGAAATGGCATTCGGCCGAGGTCGTGATGGACGGTCAGGATGAGATCAGGGCCGGCTTCACCCGACGCCAAGCGGTGACCCGGCGGCAGTCTCGCCACCTCTGCACCAACCTCGTGATCGACGTGAACGGCGACAGCGCCACGAGCCTCTGCTATCTCGTGAACTACCGGCACGACTCCGAGACGGGAGTCGCCGAGTCTCCTGCTCCGGCTGGCATTCCCAAGTACGTCGGGGAGTATCGGGATCGGTTCGA
>CAZVUM010000139.1:4167-6191 GCA_964629575.1 uncultured Acidimicrobiales bacterium
TCGACCGAAGCGGGATGATCGGTGAAGCGCTGACGCAGTGCCATGTACTCGAGGGTAGAAACACCGACGCAGCACGTGTTTGCAGAAATCGCGGGGCTCGCCGACCATCTTGGTACATCACTGCGCGATCTCAACTTCAGGCACAGTATTCTTCGAATGTGGACCTCATCGATCGGAAAATCCTGCAATTGCTTCAAGTCGATGCTTCGCTGAGCGCTCGGGAGCTCGGCGAGCAGGTGGGCCTCACAGCAACACCGTGTTGGCGGCGTGTGCAGAACCTCGAGAAGCAGGGCGTCATCGAGCGTCGGGTGGCCTTGCTCGACCCGGAGCAGGTGGGCCTCGGCATCACGGCTCTCGTCAATATCCGGACCAACCAGCACTCCGCCACATGGCTCGATGAGTTTCAGGAGGCGATTGCCGATCTGCCCGAAATCGTCGAGGCGATGCGGACGAGCGGCGAGACCGACTACCTGTTGCGCGTGGTCGTCCCCGACATCGGGGCATACGACGACTTCTACAAGCGGCTGATCGACCGGGTCGAGCTCTACGACGTGCGCACGGTGTTCGTGATGGAGGAACTCAAGCGCACGACCCAGCTCCCCCTCGACTACGTCGACTTCTCCCCCGGCTGATGCGGGCACGTACCGGGTCGGGTTTCGCCGAGTGGGCGCGCCAGTTGTGGCGCGGTGGCACTCGGCGGTCAGGCGGCGGCGCCGGTGAGAACCGCTGCGGCGTAGTCGGCGGCGAGGGCAGCCCGCTGGGCGAGGCCGTCACCGTCGGCGCTGGCGATCGGGTGCTCGATCACGGCGAACGGGTGGTCGGGCATGCCTTGAACACGAGCCATCAGCTCGGCAGCGTCGACGAACGCCGACGTCATCACCGACACGGCGGGCACGCCCTGGAGTTCGGCGGTCACGGAGTCGTGCAGACTGCACGACGAGCAGCTGCCTCAATCACCGACGCCGCTGAGCACGGCGTCCCACCCCATCGCCTCGGCCATGAGGTCGGCCTCGGCGGGTGCGCTGTAGTTGGACTTCACGCGGCGCACCACCGTGGCGACCCCGTGGTCGCGCTGGAGCGCCTCGGTCAGCAGGTCGAAGAACGGCTTGGTGTTCTCCTTGCCGTTGCTGATCACGCCGACCGTGGTGCCGGCAAGCGTCGCCAAGCGAGGGGCCGGTTCACCCCCGGCGGCACGCTGTTCGTGGCTCGGATCGAGCAACTCCATCTACGGCACCTCACAATCGACACAGGCTCCGACCGCCACTGTGGCAGCTCGGCTCTTGGTTCCCAACCACGGCGGGATCACCGCCCCGAATCCGCCGGCGGGCCCGCCGGCCGCCACGATCAGCAGGTGGTCCGGCGCTTCGAGCGCTGGGTACTCCCGTTCGCCGCGGTCTTTGACCACCGAACCCTTGCCGACATCGGCCCACTGTTTCCGCTTGACGACGGCTCGCTCAAAAACGCACTCCTGTATGTCACGCTTGGTCCAACCGGCGGCGGCGAAGTGGCTTCGGAGCTGGGGCGGCAGCACCACCGTGAAGTTGCCGGGCCAGATCGAGTAGTTGAGCTGACTGCTTCGAATCTCGGCGGCGATCGTCTCGGAGATGTCGCGAGGGTCGGTGGTCCACTCGTTCATGAACTGGCGTGGCGCCATCGAAGCCACCGCCGTCACCGCAGATACATGCGGGTCGCCCAGCCGTTCGGCGGCGAGCGACTCCCAGGGAGAGTTCTCCTCGTCCTCCGCGATGCAGTAGCTGAACTTGCCGGGGTGCCCCAATGTCGACCGGTCGATCTCCCCGGGGCGCACATCGAGGATGTTCATCAGGGCGAGGCGAATTGCCCGCCCGACCGTGGCTGACGCTCTATCGCTGTTGCCGAGCACGTTGAACTCCGCAGTCATGCTCAGCTCACGGCGGATGGGGCCGTTCACGATCAACAGCACAGCGCACCCGCCGGTCGAGGCCGTCGCCCCGTGGAGAAGGAACTGCTCCTGGAGCATGGCGGTCATCGCCGTGACCACCAGG
>CAZVUM010000140.1:0-6153 GCA_964629575.1 uncultured Acidimicrobiales bacterium
CTGAGGACGCCACTGCCGACATGTGATCGGGCCCGATGTCGCAGCAGCCCCCGATGATGGTGGCGCCCGCGGACATCCAGGCCCTGGCGTGCTCGGCGTAGCTCGACACCGACGGGGTTTCGTGGTCGTCGAACTCGGTCTCGGGCCCGAAGTCTTCTGGCATGGGAGGGAAGCCATTCGCATAGGCCCCGAACGGCAGTGATCTCGCGGTGTCGCGGAGCGTGGGCATCGCAGCGGTGACCGTCTGGGGCTGACAGCAGTTGACGAGCACCGCAGCCGGGTGGTGGCGATGTGCTTCGTGGACGGCGTCGCCGAGCGCTTCGCCGCTGCGGAGACAGGCCGTGCGGTGATCGGTGAGGGTCCAGGCGACCCAGGTCGGAGCGCTCTCGCCTGCGGTCGACATCAGGGCGGCCTCGGCCTCGCGGATCGACGACATCGTTTCGCACAGCCAGATGTCGACGAAGGGTCTCAGCGACTCCACCATCACGCCGTACCACTCCGCCATCTCGTCGGCGGACCGAACGAGATCGGGTCGGTAGCTCTCGTCGACGGGCGGAATCGAGGCGGCGATCTTCACCCCGGCGCGGCCTGCGGTCTCGCGAGCCGAGGCGGCAAGGTGCCCAGCCAATTCGAGTAGCTCGACCGCTCGCGACGTCAACCCCTCCACCCGCTCGAAGTGCATCGGCGTGCATGAGTAGGTGTTGGTGGTGATCACGTCGGCGCCCAGCGCGATGTACTCCTCGTGGAGTTGCTGCACCGCCTCGGGCCGGTCGATCAGCGCCCGCGTGGACCACAGAACCCGGTCACGGAGCCCGCGTCGCTGCAGCTCCTGACCCATGCCCCCGTCGAGCAGCGTGATCGGGGTGCTCATGCCCTGAGGCGCGTCAGCTGGGCACCAGGACAGAAGTGGATCCCCGCCCCGAACGCGAGGTGTGGGTTGGGCTGGCGGTCGACGTCGAGCGCGTCGGGGTCGACGAACATCTCCCCATCGCCATTCGCGGCGCCGACCAGCGCAAGCACCGAATCGCCGCTCTCGATGTGCGCGCCGTGCCAGGTGAAGTCCTCCAGAGCGGTACTGCTGATCATCTGTGCTGGGGAATCGAAGCGCAGGAACTCCTCGACGGCACGCGCCGCGAGGCTGGGGTCCTCACGCAGCCCAAAGAACTCCAGGGCGTCGTCGTGGCGGGGCACGAGCCAGGTGTTGAGCTTGGGGCTCCACAGGACGCGACCCGCCTCGCGCAGGCGTGCATAGTTGTCGTAGGGGTTGCGGAGCGCGTCGGCGGTGTAGGGATCGAACTCGATCACGCTCTCCAGTCTGGTGCACGTGGGTCGGCATCGTCGTGCTGCGCCTACGCTTCGGCCCATGGCGGAGTTCCTGACTCGCTGGAAGAGCCTCGGGACCGAGCTCGGGTGCGCGGTAGCGGCGTGGGATGACGTCGGCGACGATCTCGTGACCCGCCATGGCGAAGCGCATCGCTCCTACCACGTCGCCCGGCACATCGACGCGGTGGTTGGTCACCTCGACCAGCTGACCTCCGGCCGGCCGGCGCCTGCCCAAGTCCTCGCTGCGTTCTTCCACGATGCCGTGTACGACCCGCGCCGAAGCGACAACGAAGTAGTGAGCGCACGTCTCGCCGCGGAGTCACTCGAGCCCTTCGACCTCGACGCCGGGTTGATCGCCGACGCGTGTCGGATCATCGAGGCAACGGCGGGCCATGAGGCCGCTGATGAGCCTCTGGTGGAGGTATTCCTCGACGCCGACCTCGCGGTCCTCGGCGCGCCGCCTGCCGTCTACGACAGCTACGCCGCCGGCATTGCCGAGGAGTACAGCCACATGGCGCCCGAGGACTTTCGAGCCGGCAGGCGCCACGTGTTGGACCACTTTCTCGGTCGCGGCAACATCTTCAGCACGAGCCGCGGGCGTGAGCTCTTCGAGGAACAGGCCCGTCTCAACCTCGCGAGGGAGCGCTCCGCTCTCTGATCCGCTGATCGCTGTGATCCGCTGATCCCGGCTGCGCCGAGCAGGGGCCGCGATGCGGCGCTACCTTCGCCGCATCTCCAGGGGAGGGGAACATGGCCGATCCGGACCGCACCGCTGACCTGCACGCCCGCGCCGACATCATCCGTACCGAGATGGGCGGTGCCGACAAAGTCGCCCAGATGGCCGAGGCGGGCGATAGGACGATCCGTCAGCACATCGACGGCTTCCTCGACGAGGGCACGTTCCGCGAGATTGGCACCTTCAGCCGATCGCTGCGACCCGAGGTTCGCGACTCCACGCCCGGTGACGGAAAGATCGGCGGTCACGGCAACGTCGACGGCCGTCCCGTCGCGGTCTTCGGCGACGACATCACCGTGCTGCGCGGTTCGAGCTCGATCGTGGGGACACGCAAGGAGCACCGGCTCTACGAACGCGCGATGGCCATGGGCATCCCGCTGGTGCACTTCGGTGAAACGGGCGGCGGGCGCATTCCCGACCTCATGGGAGCCGAGGGCATCTCCGAGCCGGGCGGTCTGTTCACACTGGCCAAGCGGCGGCACAAGGTTCCGATGGCCACGATGATCACCGGCCAGTCGTTCGGCGGCTCGTCGTTTCTGTCTGGCCTGTCCGACTATGTGGTGATGGTGCGCGGATCATGTCTCGCCGTGACGTCGCCCAAGGTCTTCGAGATCGCGACGGGGGAGGTGATCAGCTTCGAGGACGTCGGCGGTGTCGATGTCCACGCGCGAAAGACCGGCCAGATCGACCTCGGCGTCGACACCGACGAGGAGGGCTACGAGGCCATCCGCCGCTGGCTGTCGTACCTGCCGTCCAACGCATGGGAGTCCGCCCCGCGCGCCGAGCCGACAGGATCCTTCGATCGCGACCCTGGTCTCGCCGACATGGTGCCTGCGAAGCGGACCCGTGGCTACGACATGGGAAAGGTCGTGGAGCGGATCATGGATCCCGGCACCGTCTTCCAGTTGCAGCCGACGTACGCCCGCAACGTGGTGTGCGCGATGGCCCGGCTCAACGGCTACTCGGTCGGCGTGATCGCCAACAACCCGATGTTCCAGGCCGGAACCCTCGATCCCGAGGCCTGTCACAAGATCATCCGCATGGCCACCGTCTGCGACGCTTACAACATTCCCATCATCTTCCTTGTGGACGTGCCGGGCTTCATGGTGGGCGAGCGGGTCGAACACGACCGGATGCTGCACTGGGGGATGCGCATGATGCACGCCCTGCAGAACGCGACCACGCCCACGTTGACCGTGTGCATCCGCAAGGCGTTCGGCATGGCGTGGCAGGCGATGAACGGGTCAGAGATGCCTGCTCTGGGCGTCTACTGCTGGCCGGGAGCCGAGATCGGCTTCATGGACCCAGAGGTGGGGGTGAACGTGGCCTTCGGATCCAAGCTCTCGCGCATCAGCGACCCAGATGAGCGTGAGGAGGCGCGGCTGCAGCTGCTGCGCGAAGTCGGTGAAGCCACCAACCCCTACGAGGCGGCCGGAACCATGCGCATCGACGAGATGATCGACCCGGGGGATACCCGGCGAATCCTCGCCCACGACCTGGAGATGTTCTCCAACCGCCCCGTGCCTGCACCCGAGGAGAGGCATCTGGCCTACTGGCCCACCTGCTGAGTCAGCTCACGAACCAGCACGCGGCGTGCCGCTCGCAACGGTAGTGGTCAGAAGTGGCGCGATGGCCTCGTCGAGAGGCAGGGGAACGCTGAAGAGGTAGCCCTGAGCGTTGCTGCAACCGAGAGCGCGGAGCCTTCGCAACTGCGCGTCGCTCTCCACTCCCTCGGCCACGATGCTGAGCCGCATGCTTCGGGCCAAGCCGATGAGCGCCGTGACGATCGAGCGGCTCTGGCGCTCGGTGAGCATCTTCTCCACGAACGACCGATCGATCTTGATCGAGTCGATCGGAAACGACACCAGGTGGCTGAGGCTGGAGTAGCCGGTGCCGAAGTCGTCCACCGCGATGCGGACCCCCTTGGAGGCCAGCGCTTCGAGCCCGCTCACCACCGTGATCGAGGCTCCGTGCGCTGGACGGTCGAGGATCGACCGTTCGCTGACCTCGACCGTCAGGCAATGCGGCGGGAGCTGATTGCGGAGCACCACTTCTTCGACGAGATCGGCAAAGACAGGGTCGGTGAACTGATTCGCCGAGGCGTTGACCGCGAAACCGACGTTGAGGCCGTGCTTTGCGCGGATGGTCGCGAGATCATCCGCGGCGCGGCGCAAGACGAACTCGGCCAGCTCACTGTCGCGTCCGACGTCTTCGATGATGTCGAGAAACTCCATGGGCGGAAGAAGGCCGCGTTCGGGATGCTGCCATCGCACCAGGGCCTCGAACTCGGCTGTTCGTCCGGTTCGCAGGTCCACGATCGGTTGATAGAAGAGAACGAACTCGTCGTTGGCGAACGCTTCGTCGAGCCGTTCTGCGAGGAGTCGTCGCTCCGTGACCGGACGGGCGCGTCCGGTGCGCATTCCGCGGCGCCGGTGTTTCTCGGCGTACATCGCTGCGTCGGCCTCCGCGAGGATGGTCTCAGCGCTGTCGCCGCTGTATGCGGTGACCGCTCCGACGCTGGCGAAGACCTGCACGGTGCCGGCGGAGAGCGAGAACGGCTCCGCCACTGAGGCTTCGAGTCGTGCGCTCAACCCGGTGGGGGCGTCGTCGCCGGTGGCGTCGGCCACGATCACGAACTCGTCGCCCCCGAGGCGCGCCACCATGTCGCCCTCGCGAACCATGTGCTGGAGGCGGCGACCCAACGCCACGAGCAGCTCGTCTCCGACACTGTGGCCGAAGAGGTCGTTCACCGGCTTGAAGCGGTCGAGATCGATGAACGCCACGACCACCGACTGTTCGTCGCCGGGGCGGCGGGCGCGTAGACGCGTTGTCAGCTCACGCACCAGCTCGCCGCGGTTCGGGAGCCCGGTGAGCGAGTCGAGATACGCCAGACGGGCCAGCTCCTCACGGGCGCGTCGGAGCTCGGTGATGTCGTGACCATCGACGATGATCCCGCCGACGCTGGGATCGTCGAGCAGGTTGAGGAGCGTCAGCTGATGGGGGACGTTGTCGCCCTGGCGGGTCTTGAGGCGGACCTCGAACCGAACTCCGTCGTCGTCTTCACCGCTCGGCGACGGGTGAAGCGCTTGCTGAAATCCGCCCCGCCAGGCCCGCTGGTCCGCTTCGAGAACGAGATCCACGAACGGTTCTCCGATGACGTTCGCCTGGTCGTGACCGAGCGTTCGAGTCAGCGCAGCAGATGCGGTGGCGATCAGGCCCTGCTCGTCCAGCAGAATCGTGAGGCCTACGCCGTTTTGGACGAGCGCCCGGAAGCGGGTGTCGTCTCCTCCCGCGAGCTCCCACTTGCGCCGGTCGGTGAGGTCGCGGACCGTCAGCGCGATGCAGTGGCCGAGGTCCTCGTGTTCGAGCGCGCCGCCGATCATCTCGACGACCTTCCACCCCTCAGGCGTCATCACCCGAATCTCCATCGGGGTTCCGACGTCGTGCTCGTTCATGCTGATCATGGCGACGAGGGCCATCTCGAGGTCGCCGGGGTGCACGAGGTCGAGACAGTTCTCGCCGATGCGCTCCTCGGCCGCGGCGCCGAAGAGACGCTCCGCGGCCGCGTTCGCGTAGTAGAGCACACCCTCGCCATCGACGACGAGGACGGCATCGGCCAATTGAGCCGCGAGAGAGGGAAACGAGGCCACCACCTCCTCGATCGGCGATTGGAGACACGAAAGTGAGGTCTGGAGAGCCCATGCGGTCGCGGATGAAGCGTCGGGTGTTGCAAGCTCTCTCCATGCGTGCAGCCGTGAACGCGACGAGGGACGATCGTGGTCGACGAGGTCCCAGAGTTCGGTGCGGGCGCTCCGTCGCACATCGCCCAGGGGGACCTGGTCTGTTAGATTCCGGACCTCGCGGCGCTCACCGAGCCGATGATCCGCTTCTCGGGCGTGACCCCCGCGGCCCGGGTTGGTCTTCGAGTGCGTCGGCGTACCTGGCCTGATCACCCAGGTGATGGACGGCTCGATGCGCGACACGCGCGTCGTGGTGGTCGGCGTGTGCATGGAGGAGGACAAGCCCACGCCAAGATCATCGTCGACCCGACCCTCTAGGTGCCTGGCACTTCGTGTTACGAATCGTCACATTAG
>CAZVUM010000141.1:0-6080 GCA_964629575.1 uncultured Acidimicrobiales bacterium
CCTATCCTGACCCCTCGCGCCCGAGTAGCTCAGTGGCAGAGCGGCTCTCTCGTAAGTGGCTGCAGATGAGCGCTGTGCTATTGCTCGGAGACCCCTGAAGCAGTCGATGCGCAAGGTGCAAGGGGCGCCTAGTTAGCTGCTGTTGCCGTTGCGAGCTGTAGCGGCAGGATGAGCGTGACGCCCTGTATCCGCGAGGGAGAGCGTTATCGCTCACCGGGCCCGAAATCGGCGCTTTCAGGGCTCATTCCCGAGCGACAACGGCACCATGCGGGCGGGTCCCTGCACATGGGGCGACGGCGATAGCGAGCGGGATGGGCGTCGCACCGGACGAGCCGACCTCGAGCGGGTCGCGATGGACCCCTCCCACGACTCCCGGCGCTGCCGGGCGGATGGCGGTGGGCGGGCTGTGCGCAAAGTGCCCGCGGTCCAATGCATACCCTACGGACACGGTGCGCCGAGATAGCGGTCGCACTCGGCCTCGGTCAGGGACCTGGTTGCGAGACCCGCGACGAGGTCCAGCACGGCATCCTCGTCGTGGGGAACCCCCAACAGGCCGTACTCGCCGGATCCTCGGGACTCGGCGGCCGGGAAGTAGACCAACCCGTTTCGTACGACCATCACCGTCACGGGCACGCCGGTGTCGAAGCTCCACTGCTCGGTGAGGTCTGGGCGGAGCGAACGGATGCGCCCGTCCGCTCCTCCGGCGAGAAGCTGCGAGCTGCCGACCCAGTGGAGGCTCAGGACGTTGAGTCCGTCCTTGGTCGATGTCACGGAGAGCGGCTCGGCTGCAATGGGCGAGAGAAGATCCGCTGTGGCATAGACCCAGAGCGCACCGTCGCATCCGCTGAGCGCCAAGAGGGACTGGTCGTCCGACACCGCCATGTCTTGGAAGCACGTCGCGCCTACCGTCTGCCGCGCGACGACGGAGCCTGTGTTGGGATCGACCACCCGGATCTCGCGCGGCTCGGTGAGTCCCGCCCCTTCTCGACGCTGACCGGCGACCAGAAGGAGGCCATCCGCGAAGGCCGCTGCCTCGGAGAAGAACTGCCCGAACTCGGAAACGACGTCCCCTGTGCGGACATCGATGACGCTGGTGCGGCTGCCCTCGAACCATCCGTTCGCCAGTGATCGTCCCGCTCGCGCGGCCACCAGCAGAGATCCCTCGGGGCTGAAGACCAACGGGTTGTCCCCGCCGATCCCTCCCAGTGTCTCGACCGTGCCCGTCGCCACGTCGATCAGTGCGATGTCGAGATCGAATGACGTCGCCACAACTCGGCCGTCAGGGCTCGCGGCGGCCTTCACCCTCGCAATCGCACGCGGTGACTCGACGGCCGCAACGACCCGTCCATCCACCGGTGACAGGACGGCCGAGCGGCCCGAGCCGTCTCCAACGAAGACCAGCCCACCGCCAACCGCCGCAGCGTGCTCGGGATAGACCGCCGTCGGCGCCCACAACTCCTGCGACAGACCCTGGGGTCTCGCGAGCTCCCAGACAAAGCCTTCACCGTCAGCGGACGCGGTGAGCAAGCCGCGTCCGTCCGGCGCCCATGCCGCCCCGATCGGGGTCGCCGCGTGGCCACGAAGCGTCATAACGGGTGCCAGCGAATCGGTGCTCAGAATCCGAACGGTGTTGTCGTTGTCGACGATCGCCAACAATGTTCCATCCGGGCTCGCCTCGAGCCCACGAGGGTCGGACGCATAGTCGGTTGCCACGACCCGAACAGCGCCGTCTTCGGCGTTGATGACCGCAAGGGCGCCGTCGGGACGAATCCACCAGAGCGAGTTGCCCTCTGCCGACCACGCGATCTTCGCCAGATCCAGCACCTCGCCCTTGTCGACCGCGGCTGTCAGTTCGCCTGACCGGAGATCGAAGATCTCGAGCGTGGCATCGAAGGTGAACGATGCAATCCAGCGGCCGTTCGGCGACAGGCTCGCGGCCACGACACCGGGCAGGCGCAGCGTCGTTGCGCCACTGGCCCAGCTCGTCACCTCGACGTCGAACTCGGCCAGGACGGCCTCACCTGTCTGGCGCGCACCCTGATTCTGGACGATGTGGAGAGCGAGGTGGGAGTCGGTGAAGCTTGCGAAGATCGGGACGTCCGCGAACGTCTCCGCTGTCAGCTGATCTCCGGTCTGCGCATCCCATCGACGCATCGAACCGTCCCCGCCGAAGGTCAGGACGTCGCCGGACGAAGGGTCCCAGCCGAGCGTTCCCACTGCGCTCCCTGGCACCGATCTGTCCCACCGGACCTGCCCGGTCGCGATGTCGTACACGCGGACGCGATCGAAGTCGCCGGGCACCCACGTCACGAACGACTCGCCGTCCGCGCTGTAGGCGCCGAGGCGGCCAAGCAACGGAAAGAGTGGGTCGATGCCGACCCTTCGGACGAGGTGATCCGCTCGGATCGCGGAGACCATCGTGTCCATCAGGTTGGGCCGAGCGGCAGACCCCGCCGCCGCTGCGGCCTCGGCGGCCTGCTGGACATGCGTCGACAGGAGGAGCGCCAGATCCGGATCCACCAAGGTTGCGGCTTGCGCCTCGAGGTTGAGGCTACGTGCCCTCTCTTGGGCAGCTCGCAGTTCCGCGGCGGTCCGAAGGTCCTCTGCCGTTCCCGCTGCCTCGTTCGCCCGGTTTCGTTGGACGAACGCAGTTGCCGCGAGCGCCAACGCGCAGACGGCGAGGATTGACACCAGGCCGAGAACCCGGCGACGCCGCTGGGCGCGGTAGGCCGCGCTCTCGTTCGCAGCCCGCCGGGATTCATCGAGGAACTCTCGCTCGCTGGGTCCGAGATGGAGCTCCGTCGTCGATGCCCATTCCTCGTATCGCGCCAGCCGTCCCGCGTGCAGCAGAAAACTCGGTTCGCGTTCGTGGGCCTCCCACTCGTCGGCTGTGAGGCTGAGTCGTCGATCCAGCAGGAGATCCTCGCGCCGCTCGTCGATCCACTCCCGATAGCGCGGCCACTCTCGAATCAGCGCCTCGTGAGCAACCTCGACGGTGGGCCCGCGGGTCACCGGATCGTGGTCGAAGGAGATCAGGCGGAACGAGCCGTACTCATCCATCACGGCGTCGAGGGCTGACATGCGCAACCCGAGGGCTCGCAGATCGGAGACTCGTGCGCGCTTGCGAGTGTCGTCGGAGTCCTCATCGACGGCTACGAGACGAACGAACAACTCCCGTGCAGCCTCCTGGGCCGATTGAGGGAGGTCGAGGTAGATCTCCTCAGCACGTCCCGCGAGGCTGCCGACGACACCGCCCCCGGCCTCGTAGGCATCGATGGTCAGAACGCCGCCGGTCTGCCGCTCGACCAGATCGGTCATGGCGTACTGCAGCAGCGGGAGTCCGCCGGGCTCCCGAGAGACGTCGCTCAGAACGGCCGACACCAGGCCGTCCTCGAGTTGGAGCCCCGCCCCATGTGCCGGCTGCGCGATGGCCGCAGCGAGTTCGTGATCGGACGGGATGGTCACCGCCACCAGCGAACGCTGGACCAATTCGCCGAAGTCGGGGTATTCCAAGGGCCGATCGAAGAAGTCGGCCCGGATCGTCAACACTGCGCGCACCCGACCGCGTTCATCACTGGCTGCCGTCGCGAGCATCGAGAGGAAGGCGCGTCGTCGCCCGTCGTCGGCCGTCAGCGAGAACAACTCCTCGAACTGGTCGACAACAAGCAGCAGATCGGTGTCCTCGGGAAGGATCTGCTTGGACACGCGCAGAAGGCCGCGATCGTCGGAGAGCAGTTCGTCCACCAGCGACGACGGTCGATCGACCGCAATGCGCAGCAGTGCGGCTTCGAGTTCCTCGAACGGGAACGACCCCGGGTACATCTCGGCCACCACAACCGCCCGGCCAGCGACTCCTTCCCGCCGCGCCGCGGGAATCAGGCCCGCCTTCACGAGACTGGACTTCCCCGAGCCAGAAGGGCCTACGACCGTCGTCAGCCGGCTCGCCTCGACTTGCTCGACCAGGTTCCCGAGGGCGCCGTCGCGCCCGAAGAAGTCGGCAGAGTCGGTCTCAGCGAACGCACGCAGCCCCTTGTACGGGTTCCGGATCTCGCCGACACTCGCGGAGTGCTGGGTGACGACATGGGCCCCGAACGCCTGGCGAAGCGCACGCAGGAAGTCCTCGACTCGCGGAAATCGTTGGGATGGGTCCCGGTCTGTCGCCCTCGCCAGGACGGGATCCAGAGCCGCCGGTAGGTCCGGTCGTCGTCCGGTGATGGGCTCCGGCTGGCCGCCGAGCCCGGGCCGCAGCCCGGTGAAGATCTCGTACGTCAACAGGCCCAGGCCATAGATGTCGGCGGGTGTGCCCACCGGCCCGCCTGCCATCTCCTCCGGGGCGAGATACGCAACGGAGCCGCCTACCTGGGCACCGCTCGCTTCGATGTGATCGGTGGCGATGCCGAAATCCGTTAGGTAACCGTTGCCCTCGTCATCGAGCAGCACGTTGGCCGGCTTCAGGTCTCGATGCACGACTCCGTTGCGGTGGGCGTAGTCCAACGCCTGACCGACTTGGTCGAGAAGCCGGAGCGCAGCCGGTGGCCTCCAATCCCCGAGTTCGATCGCCTTTGCGAGACTGCCACCTCGGAGCCACTGCATCGCCAGATAGGCCCCGTCAGGGTCACGCCAGTAGTCGTAGAGGGAAACGATGTACGGATGCTCCAGTTGAGCGACGTACTGCGCTTCGGCCTCGAACCGCTTCACGAATCCTGGTTGGTTCGCAAACTCAGACCGGATGACCTTCACCGCCACCTCGCGTCCCACCGAGGCCTGATAGGCGCGATAGACGATGCCGTGCGCTCCCTCACCTAGTCGCTCTCGGATCTCATAGCCGCGGATCGCTTGCCCGAAACCCTGGCGTGTCGTGGGCTTCGGTGAGCGGTCGGTGCGGAGATCCGGGAATTCCGACCGCAGGCCAGCAATGGTCAGCTGGGAGACCTCGACGCGACCGACACCCTTGTAGTCCGCTGTGCCCAGCACGCGAGTGGGCTGCTCGACGCCATGAGCGACGCTCGACGGCAACAGCACCTGGCCTCCATGCCCCGATGCCATCACTCGTGCGACGCGGTTGAGAACCGGCCCGAAGTAGTCCCCGTTGCGGGCGCTCGCTGCACCGTGGTCCACCGCCATGCGCACGGCGATCGGTCGAGTCGTGGGCCAGTCGTGAGACGCAAGTGCCCGTTGGGCATCGACAGCGGCGCCCACGGCTTCGTCGATGGAGTCGAACACCGCGAGCACCCCATCGCCCGTGCCCTTGAACACGGTTCCGCTGCGACCGTTGACAGCCGCTTCAAGCAGCCGGTCGTGCTGCTCGAGCGCGGCCTGCATGAGCTCGGCGTCCGCCTCCCACATCGCCGTTGAGTCCTCGATGTCGGTGTAGAGAAAGGCGAACCGTTCCGAGAACAGGTCGTCGCTCAGATCCAGCTCAGAAGCCTGCTCCAGGATCTGTTGCTCGAGCGCCTGCAGTTCCACTGACGGATCGAGGCCGAGCTCCTCGGCGAGCGTCATGCGGATCCGCTGGTAGGCGCGCAGTGCGTCGCTCTGGCGGCCGCTTCGATAGAGCGCCAGCATGTGTAGCGCGTGAAGTCGCTCCCGGAACGGGTGCTCGTACGTAAGGGCCTCGAGTTGGCCGAGGAGCTCTGCGTGGCGGCCCAGTCGGAGTGCGAGATCGAAGCGCTGCTCGACCGCCACCATTCGCAGCTCGTGTAGGCGCGCGACCTCGGCCTCCAGTGCCTTTTCCGACGCTAGGTCCCCGTATGGGTTGCCTCGCCACTCCTGGAGCGCCTCGGACAACTGATCGAACGCTCCGGCTGGATCGGTTCGCGCCGCTCGCCGTGCCTCGGCGATGGACGCCTCGACCCACGATGCGTCGAGTTCCAGCAGCTCTCCGTTGACGACGTATCCGCCTGGCGCCGTCAGCAGCGGAAACCCCTCGCCGAGCGCCCGGCGCAGATTCGACACGTGCACCTGGACGGCCTTCTTGCCGGTTTCGGGGGGTTCCTCGCCCCACAGCCCATCGATCAAGCGGTCGATCTGAATCGCCCTGGGTTCCGTGGAGGCTCTCGATCTTTGAAAGAGGATGAGAG
>CAZVUM010000142.1:0-6012 GCA_964629575.1 uncultured Acidimicrobiales bacterium
TGTCCGGGGTGGCGTGGGGGTGCTGGTTGCGGGAGCCGTCGGACGGGCGCAGGTTCGCCGAGGGGGCGCGATCGTCGGGTGAAGAGACGTCCTCAGCTGAGGAGCCCTGGTCGTCGGCGGGGGGAGTCATGACAGCGGCGGGGTCTGCGGCGGCGTGCTGGCTGGGCCAGCGGGCGGGGTGGGCGATGAAGCTGCGGCTGGCGCGGCGGAGGTCACCGCCTGGATGAAGATCTTGCCATCACCGATGCGGCCGGTGAGGGCTCCCTCGCTGATGGCCTCGATGGCTTGCCGCAGCAGCCGTCCGTCAATGGTGAACTCGATGCGCACCTTGGGCAGGAACAGGCTCTCCGTGTCGTGCTCGTCGTAGAGGGCCAGGTGATCCTTCTGGCGACCGTAGCCACGCACCAGCTCGACGACCACTTCCTCGGGACCCACGTCCACCAGCTTGGCCATCACATCGTCGAGCCGAAACGGGCGGATGACCGCGATGACACGAGAGGTGCGCCCGGTGAGCTGCAGGTCGGCGGGGATGTCGAGTGTGCGGGGCATGGTGTGGGGGATGGTAGCAGTCGGGGGGTGTGGGGGCTGAGGGCTCACAGCCACACTCTGGGTGGAGACGCAGGCCCTCCGGGGCATGGAGCGGTGGTCCTGAAAAGCACAGCCCTGCTCCTGATCCCCGAGATTATGTGAACTCTCTGGGCACCTCCGGGCCATCTCGTATCACGCGGCAGAGTCTATTGCTGCTGGGGACAGACCCTGTCCCCCGGGATTCGCGAGGGCGCAAGGAGAGAGAGTCATGAGGACTGCAATGGGAAGAAGCCTTGGAAAACGTGGTCAAGAGCTGCTGGGTAGAGTTCTGGCTGTCACCTTTCTGTCGATGCTCGGCGTCGCCGCCGACACCCAGGCCCAGACGGGGGGTGGTGTGACCGGTGGGCCTGATCCGGACGGCACAGCGCCGCCGCCGACGGGCCCAGCGGCGATTGGTCAATGGGCGGGGCCATGGGACCTGAGCGCATTGATCGACCCCGTCCCAGGAACTTGGGGTGAGGTCGTCCACATGAGCACCCTTGGCCCACCAAATGACGGCAAGGTCCTGTTCTGGTGTCGCCGGGATAACCTCAACGTTGGGGTGACCCAACCGACGTTCCTCTGGGACAGGGCCACACCGAACGCCCTGACGCAAATCGACGTCGGCAACCCCTTCGATGGCAGTTACGACATCTTCTGCGCTGGGCACACGTTTGCGGAGAATGGCGACCTGCTGGTGGTTGGTGGGACCGATATGCCTGGATCCGTTGGCTTGCCCAAGCCGATAGGTACCGACACGACCTATCTCTTCGACAATGACGCTCTCAACCCATCCTGGACCAGGCTCGCCGACATGGACGTCAAACGCTACTACCCATCGGCCGTGCGCCTGGAAGACGGGCGGATCCTCGTCGGTGGCGATTCAGGGAATACGGCGAACGACAACACCTACGAGATCGCCGACTACAGCCCCCAGGGGCTTCAGGTCACCTGGGATCCGGGCACGACCGCGCCGCGCAACTATCTCACCATGGGCTGCGCCATTCCGACCCTGGCTGACGAGTATCGACTCGACGACTACCCCCGCTGGGATCTTCTCATGACCGGCGACAACCAGCGAGTCCTGCGCACCTACGGAATCCACAGCTTCTTCGAGTTCGATGTCTGCCCAACCCAGCCGGACAACAACCGCTTCACCCCGGTCGATTCACCCACCGCCACCCCTGCAGATGGCGGCGGCAACACGGCACACTTCATCTATCCAGACGCTAATGGAATTGCCCACGAAGTGATCTATGCCGTCGGCGGCTCAACAGCGGAGTCCTGCAACGTCAATGTGACAAACACGGTGCTCACGATGACGGATCCCGACCTGAGCGTCGACTGGGTCGACAACCCCAACTTCGCCATGGGAAGCCGTCGCATCGACCACACCATGGTGATCCTGCTCGACGGCAGCATGCTGGTATTGAACGGGTATGGGCCTCCATTGAACTCGGGCCCCGGCGACACGTGCGTCGGTCAGCGCACTCCTGAACTGTTCCAGCCTCCAGAGATCTTTGCGTCTCCCGTTCTCCCCACGTGGCAGCCCATGGCGATGCAGGCCATCGACCGGACCTACCACAGCCTGGCCACGCTCCTCCCCTCGGGTGCCGTCGTCTCCGGCGGTGGCTTGGAGCTGCTGCCGGGGGGGTGTCCCCCAGCCCCGGCAGCCTGCCTCTCGGACGAGAAGTCTCCGTCGTGGCACTCGCTGGACGTCTTCAACCCACCGTACATGTTCCGGGGCCGACGGCCGGAGATCACGAGTGTTTCGACGGGGCTGATTAAGTACGGAACTCCGATCAACATCACCGCCAACCTGTTCGAGGGCGACAATACAGGCGAGTTTCGCGTTGCGCTCTTGGGGCCGGGAACATCGACCCATGGATTTGACTTCAACCAGCGCTACATCAAGCTGAATGTCACCTCTTTTGCGCCCGGGACACCCGCAACCATCCAGGCGACCGCACCGACCACTGGCCGGCAGGCGCCCCCAGGCTGGTACATGCTGACTGTCGTAAACTCGAAAGGCTTGCCCAGCAGAGCCCAGTGGATCCAGATCGGACAATGATGACAAGCCGGCTCCGAGCTTCCGCCACGTCGTGCACTGCCTTAGCGGTCGCCGCCTTGTGGGTTGTTGGGCTGTTTTTCGCCGACCAGCTTCCCTCGGCGCCGGATCTGCTCTCCAGCAACGACAGGCCGGAAGTGCTTCCTCGTCTGCCCTCCGACCAAGTCGCACTCCAACCCGCGCGGACCCGCTCCACGGTCTCCCTGCCCGCAGCGTTCGTCGAGAACCGCGGGCAGTGGGACCTGCCTGCGCAGTACGTGCTGCAACGTGGTGCCACAACGACGTTTGCCGAGGCCGGTGCGGTAGTACTCATGAAGGAGACACAGCGGGACGCAAGCAGCCGACAGGGGGCTGTGGTCCGTCTTGAGTTTGAAGGGTCAAACCGCAACGCTCGTCTGCTGGGCAAGCAGCGCCTGACGGGCGAGCGGCATTACTTCTTCGGCAATGACCCTGACCGTTGGCAGCGGTTTGTTCCGGGCTACACGCAGGTGCTCTACGAGGGCCTCTATGCAGGTGTGGACCTAGTCCTCCGTGAGCAGGGCGAGCAGCTTGAGTACGACCTGCTCTTAGAGCCCTGGGCTGAGCTTGAAAGTGTCGTCGTACGCTGTGACGGCATCGAATCACTCTCGCTGGAGCCCGATGGCGCCCTGCTGCTCGAAACGGCCGCTGGCCCGCTGCGCCAGCCTGCACCAAAGACGTGGTGGGTCACCGAAGCTGGCGAGCAGCAGCCCGTGACCTGTGCCTACCGGCTGCTAGGCGATCGACGCTACGGGTTTGTGGTGGAGGGACCCCACTTCGAGCTACCGCTCGTGATCGACCCGGGACTCGAGTGGTCAACGCACTTCGGTGGCTCGTTCTTGGACTACGTTGAGGACGTGGTGCTGGGTCCGTCGGGCGCCGTGACGTTCACAGGAGACTCGCGATCCGTCGACTTGCCGGTCACTGCCGGAGCGTTCGACATCAGCTTCAACCCAGGCGGGGGATCACTCGCCCGCGATGTGTACGTTTGCCAGCTGACCCCGGCCGGCGACGGCCTTGTCTTCTGCACCTACTTGGGCGCTGAGTTCCCAGACTGGTCTTGCGCGATCGCCCAGACACCAGATGGAGACATTGTGATCGGAGGGGACACCGTCTCCCAGGGGTTCCCAGTGACTGCTGGTGCTTTCGACACCGTAATGAACTTCCCGTTTTCGACTCCCTTCGTCACGCGGCTGAGCGCCGACGGCAGCGAGCTGGTCTTCTCAACGTTCCTGGGCGGAACAGGCTTTGGCCTGGAGCAGGTCTTCGAGGTCATCGTGGAACCATCGGGTTCGATCCTGGTCATGGGCCGAGCAGAGACGGCTGACTTCCCCACGACCCCTGGCGCCTACGACACGACCCCCAATGGTGCGAGAGACGTCTTCATCTCTCGACTGGACAGCTCGGGCTCCACACTGCTCGCCTCTACCCTGCTGGGCGGCACGAACACGGATAGAGGCCTCGGCATGTGCCTGACCGATTCAGGCGATGTCGTTGTCGTAGTGTCCGCTGCAAGTCTTGACTACCCCACCACTCCCGGCGCATTCATCAGCCCCTGGCCTGGGTTCTTCGTCACCTGCCTCAAAGCCGACCTCAGCGACCTCGTGTTCTCGGCCTCGGTCGGAGGCAGCTTGCCAGAGGTGCCGCGAGCGGTGACGATCGATCCGCTGGGCAACATCGTCTTCGCGGGCGAGACCTTCTCGAAGAACTACCCGGTCACGCCCGACGCCTTCAAGCCCATTCCCGGTGGATCAGCCTTCGACGATGAGTCGTTCATCAGCGTCCTCGACCCCACTGGTTCCACCCTGGTCTACTCGACGTACATCGGCGGCGGTGGCACAGACGACATCTTGGCTCTCGCCGTGGACAGCTCTGGCGCGATGTACTTCGCGGGCAACACCGGGGCAGCCAACTACCCCACGACAAAGGGCGCGTTCGACACTGACTTTGACAGCGCCCTCTTCGGCGAGCTCTTCGTGAGCAAGCTGAGCCCGGACGGCCAGACCCTGCACTACTCGACCTATCTCGGCGGCAGCAACGACGACGGCAGCTCGTCCGACAGCGCGATCAGCCTGGCCCTCGATCCTTCGGGATCGATCGTCCTCGCCACGGGCAGCCGCTCAGCCGACTACCCCACGACGCCCGGGGCCTTCGAGCCCAACTTGCAAGGGCCAGTCGACGCGGTGATCACACGCCTCGACCTGCTGCCAACCGGCGTGACCCGCTACGGCAGCTCGACAGCTGGCTGCGCAGGCCCCCTGGGCATCTCGGTCACCGCGATCCCTGACCTGGGCAGCAAGACCTTTGCCATCAACTGCACCAGCGCGCCGGCCTCCAGCACCCGGGGTTGGCTGCTGATCTCGGGTCAAAGCCTGGC
Source organism: uncultured Acidimicrobiales bacterium (assembly GCA_964629575.1). Taxonomy (GTDB): domain Bacteria; phylum Actinomycetota; class Acidimicrobiia; order Acidimicrobiales; family Poriferisodalaceae; genus JAYPWI01. Next base: position 5,031 of record CAZVUM010000142.1, read on the forward strand.
CACGCCCATGCCTGCAGCTGGCATAGAACTCTGGATCGACTTCGCCGCACTCGTCGTCGCCCTGCCCGTCAGCACCAACACGGTCGGCTACTGTGAGCAACCGCTGCGCATACCCAACGATCCCAGTCTGCTGGGCATCCAAGGCTACGCGCAGTTTGTCTGGCGAGATGCCTGCCAGCCCGCAGGCTGGTCGGCCTCGCCCGCGCTGGACATCACGGTGCAGCAGTGACCACGAAGACTCGAGGCCAGCCATCGGTCACCTCGCGCCTGAGTTTCGTCGGCGTCAGCCTGCTGGTGGGAATGTTTCTCTTCGACACAGATTCAAGGCCGCCTGAAAACTCCTCCGGCGATGTCGACCAGAGTTCTCTCGCTGCTCAGCCCACGAACCACGATGCGCTCGCACTCGCACCGCAGCCCGCAAGCTCCCGCTCCACGGTCTCCCTGCCCTCGGCGTTCGTCGAGAACCGCGGGCAGTGGGACCTGCCAGCGCAGTACGTGCTGCAGCGTGGTGCCAACACAGCGTTTGCCGAGGCTGGTGCAGTGGTGCTGATGAAGGAGACCCGGCGGGATGCAAGCAGCTGGCAAGGAGCTGTGGTACGCCTTGAGTTTGAAGGATCAAACCCCAATGCTCGTCTGCTGGGCAAACAGCGCTTAGCAGGCGAGCGGCACTACTTCTTCGGCAATGACCCCGACCAGTGGCAGCGGTTTGTACCGGGCTACGCTCAGGTGCTCTACGAGGGCCTCTATGCAGGTGTGGACCTAGTCCTTCGTGAGCAGGGTGAGCAGCTTGAGTACGACCTGCTGCTGGAGCCCTGGGCAGACCTTGAGAGTGTCGTCGTGCGCTGTGACGGCATCGACTCACTGTCGCTGGAGCCCGACGGCACACTGCTGCTCGAAACGGCCGCTGGCCCGCTACGCCAGCCTGCTCCAAAGACGTGGTGGGTCACCGAAGCTGGCGAGCAGCAGCCCGTGACCTGTGCCT
>CAZVUM010000143.1:0-5667 GCA_964629575.1 uncultured Acidimicrobiales bacterium
AGATGCCGCAAGACCCGAAGACCGTCTCGGTCGTCATCGAGCCAACCCCTCAATCGTGGCCACTCGCGCAGCAAGGCCTCGTGTGCCACTTCGACGGTCGGCTCTCTCGAAGCCGGGTCGTGGTCGAAGGTCAGGAGTCGGGCGGCGCCGTAGGTGTCGATCAACTCCGCCGACACTCCCGACAGCTCAGAGCGAAGAACTCGTCGCCGGGTGTCCTCGGTTCCTTCGCCGGGCGTGACCAGACGGGTGAACAGTCGACGCGCCATGGCTTGGCCGGTTGGCGGCAGCTCCACGAACAGCTCGTCGGCGCGGTTCGACAGCGCACCGGTGAGTCCACCGATCTCCCGGTAGGCCTCCAGGGTCATGCGACCGCCGGACTGGCGTTCGAACATCTCGGTCAACGCGTACTGCAGCATCGGCAGGGCCGCGGCCTGCCCAGCCGCTTCTGCGATCAGTTCGGCAACCAGGGCCGGTTCGGCGGTCACGCCGACATTCGCGGCCGGCCGCGTGATGGCCTCGTCCAACTCCTCGCCGGTGAGCGGAGTGACAGCCGCTGTGTTCACCCGGACGAGCTCGCTGATGGCTGCATGCTGCAGCGGACGGTCGTAGAAGTCGGCGCGCAGGGTGCACACCACCCGGAGGCGCGAACGCTCCCCGGTCACGGCGGCGGCAAGAGACGCGAGAAACTCGTTCCGCCGCTCCTCATCGGTGATCGTGAACAGCTCCTCGAACTGGTCCACCACCAGAACGAGCTCCGAGCCGTCGTCGGGAAGCAGCGTCTTGACGGCGCGCCCGAGACCTCTCTCGTCTGCGGTGAGCTGCTCCAGCAGGGCGCCCGAGGGCTGCGTGGCGACCCTCAACAGCGCTGTCTCCACTTCGTCCATGGGATGTGTTCCGGGAACGATCGACGCAACGAACGCGCCGGAGTCCCGGAGGCGGGGCAGCACCCCCGCTCTCACCACGGACGACTTGCCCGACCCGGACGGGCCCGTCACCACCAGGAACCGAGACGCCTCCAGGCGTTCGACCAACTCATCGGCGAGTGCCTGCCGCCCGTGAAAGTCAGCACTGTCGGCCTCATCGAAGGCAGCCAGGCCCTTGTACGGGTTGACCCCCTCTATCTCCAGCCCGATGAGCGTCTGAGCGGCCGCGCCACGAGGACGTTCAGCAGCCTGGCCACCGCCAGTGCTGCCAGCAACGTCGGGCAAACCAGCAGTCGCCGAACGGAAGGCGAGGATCAGCTCCGCCATCGAGGGGAATCGCTGCAGAGGGTCGGTCGCGGTGGCCGTCTGGATGACGAGGTCGACTCCCGCTGGAAGCTCGGGACGGTCGCTGCTGATCGACGGAACGCGTTCGCGGACCTTTCTCTCGAGCAGGGCCTGGACGGAGTCGGAATCGGCGAAAGGTGGCTGACCAACCAGCAGTTCGTAGAGCAGTACCCCGAACGAGTAGATGTCCGACGAGAGAGAGGCGACACCATCGCGAATCTGCTCGGGCGAGACATACAGAGGCGATCCAGCGGACCGAAGGTCCGTCACGGTCACGGAGCCGACTTCGGCAGCGATTCCGAAGTCGGCGAGGTAGCTGTTGCCCTGTTCGTCGAATAGGACGTTCGCCGGCTTCACGTCACGGTGAAGGACACCGGCGTCGTGCGCCACCGCGAGGGCGGCGCCGATCTCATCCACGAGCTGACCGACTTGCTCGACGGTCCAGGCCCCCTGCTGCACCAAGCGATGCTCCGCCGACCCACCCGCCAGATACCTCATCACCAGGTAGGCGCCGGACGGATCCCGCCAGTAGTCGTAGAGCGGAACGATGTGAGGATGTTCGAGTCGCGCGACCGTCTGCGCCTCGACTTCGAACCGGCGGACGAACTGCGGGTCGTTGGCGAGCTCGGGGCGCACGACTTTGATCGCCACCTCCCGCCCCACCGACGGCTGCGTGGCCCGATAGATCGAACCGAATGCACCTTCGCCGATCATCTCCCCGACCTCGTAGGAGCCCAGCCGACTTGGCACCTCCGGCCGCAGGGCGGTGACCTCGCCGGTCGCGATCTGACGTTCGAGACCCACGATCTCCGAGGAGGGCTCGAGACCGGTCTCCTCGGCGAGCCGCGTACGGAAGTCCTGAAACACCCGCAGCGCAGCCGCCTGATCACCGGTCGAATGAAGCGCCAGCATCAGAAGTCGATGCGGCCCATCACGCAACGGCTCTTCGGCGCAGAGCGACCGCAGCTCGGCGATCTCGGGTTCACCGCGCTCGATCTGTAACTCCGCCAGGTACTCACGAGCCTGAACGCGAAGCTCGTCCAACCGTGTCGCCTCGCTCCAGGCCCATTCTTCGTCGGCGAACTCCGCGAGCGACGGGCCGTGCCACCGTTCGAGCGCTGTCGCTGCCACCACCGCCGCGGCATCGGTGTCACCGCGCTCATGGAGACGAGCCGCAGTCGTCATCTCCTGCTCGAAGGCGACCGCGTCGATCTCACCTACGTCTGCCGGCAGAACGTAACCGGCGCCAGACCGTTCCACCGCAAGCCCAGCCGTTCTCAGCCGCGAAACGTATGTCTGAAGCGCGTTTCGAGGATCGCCCGGCGTGTCACCGTCAGGCCAGACGACGTCGATGAGCTGCGTGTCTGACACAACGTTGCGGTGCTCGAGAGCCAGAGCGGCGACCAATCGGCGCTGCCGGGGCCCTCCGATCGCGACCACATCGGTCTCACCGATGACCTCGATCGGACCGAGAATTCTGATCTCCACCACGAGTCCCTGACCCCCATGCATTGGATGGGACGAACGTACGAACGCGGCGCACAAAACACGCACAAGTCGCTGACCAGGGCGTATGCCCACACCCCAGCCTCAGGCCCCTCCCCGCACCACTCTTGCCCAGACTGCCGCAGCCCCGCGACCGCGCCCCTCACCGCTCCTCGTCTGGCGCGGTAGCGCGGAACCGCCGGCTCACCCCGGCAGGGCGGTCCCGCAGCTGTCGCAGAAGTGGGCGGACTCCGCATGCACGACCGACCCGCAGTTGGTGCAGACCTTCTCGCGGGGGCGACGGTCGGCGGCGACTTCGGCCGACACGATGCCTGTCGGAACCGCAATCACGCTGTAGCCGGTGATCATCAACATGGCGGCGAGCACCTGACCGACGGTCGTCGATGGCGCGATGTCGCCGAAGCCGACCGTGCTCATGGTGACGATCGACCAGTAGACCCCGCGGAACATGGAGTCATATCCGTGCTCGGGCCCTTCGATCAGGTACATCGTCGAACCGACGATGACGTTGATCAGCAGAACCGCGATCAGGAACACGGTGATCTTGCGCGCGCTCGCCTTGATCGCCCGCACGAGGTAGTTCTCCTCGGTGACGAACTGGGCGAGCTTCAGGATTCGGAACACCCGCAGCAGGCGCAGCGAGCGGATCACCAGGAGCGACTGCGCTCCTGGAAGGATCAAGCTCAGGTACACCGGCAGGATCGACAGCAGATCGACGACCCCGAAGAAGCTGCGCCCGTATCGCCAGCGGTTGTCGACGGAGATCATCCGCGCCGCGTACTCGAGCGTGAACAGAATCGTGACGACCCACTCCAACGCGGCGAGCGTCGTGTCGTAGCGGGTCTCGATCTCTTCGACCGTCTCGATCATCACGAGGAACACGCTGAACGTGATCAGCACCAGCAGTGCGAGGTCGAAGGCGCGCGACTCGCGAGTGTCGTGGTCGAAGATGATGTGGCGGAGCCGCTCCCGCCAACCCGATCTCATCTGCACGTGGGGAGCGTAGGTCGACCACCGATCAGAGCGGCTGATGTGGCCGCCGGCTCAGAGTCCGAACGAGGACACCAACCGCGGTTCGAACACGAAGACGCGGCGATTGTCCGGGAGGTCGGGTCCGCCCCACAGCCGGTCGATGTCGGGGGTGTACTTCTCCCGAAAACGGCGGCCCCAGTCGAGGCGCTCCTCACCCTCCACGAAGCGGACTTCACCGGCCAGGACGACACCGTCGATCGCGCCCCGCCCGCCGCCCTCGGCCACCACGCTCACCCGCCCGTCGCGTTGGAGGTTGCGGATCTTCGCCAGCCCGTCGACGCTCACCATCGCGAGCTCCCCCGTGTCGTGAACGAACCACATCGGCGTTGCGAGCGGTGCGCCGTTGGGCGTGAGCATCGCCAGCACGACCACCTCGGTGCTCTCCAAATACTGCTGAATCGATGGGTCGCCGAAGGATGCCGCCATGGCCGAACGCTACCCCGGCGCCCTGTGATCACCTTTGGCGTAGCGTTCGCTCATGGGAGAAGGACAGCCGGTCATCATCGAGGCGGCGATCAACGGAGCCCGCCGCCAAGAGCAGAACCCCCACGTGCCCCGTACGCCGGACGAGATCGTCACCGACACACTCGCCTGTCTCGATGCAGGTGCGTCGATCATCCACGCGCACAACCGCAGCTTCCGCATGGTGGGTCAGGACGCCGTGGACAACTACATCGCAGCCTGGCAGCCGATCCTCGAACAACGGCCCGACACCCTCTGGTATCCGACCGGCGTGCTCGCCGACACGACAGAAGACAGGCTCGCCCATCACGAGCTGCTCGCCGACCTGGGGCTTCTGCGGATCGCGTATGTCGACCCCGGCGCCACCAACACCGGCTGGGCAGGCGACGACGGCCTCCCGGTCGGGGTCACCTACATCAACGACTACGACCACATCAGGGCAGCGTTCGAACAGTGCGAACGCAGGTCGCTCGCCCCGTCGATCGCGATCTACGAGCCCGGTTGGCTCGCCACGACGCTCGCCTACCACCGCGCCGGTCGGCTGCCACGCGGGGCGATGATCAAGCTGTACTTCGGTGCCGAGTGGGGACTCACCGCTCGATCCGAGGGGGTCACGTTCGGCCTGCCACCCACCGAGAACGCCCTTCTCGCCTACCTCGACATGCTCGAAGGAACCAACCTGCCGTGGTCCGTGTCGGTCTGGGGCGGCGACTTGATGGCAACCCCGCTTCCCCGCATGGCGGTCGAACTCGGAGGCCACCTGCACGTCGGTCTGGAGGAGTTCCAGGATCCGCAACGACAGCCGAGCAACGCCGAACTGGTCGCCGAGGCTGCTGCGCTCTGTGCCGAGATGGGGCGACCCGTGGCGAGCTGTGAAGAGGCGGCCCAGCTCCTCGACGTCCCCGACCGCTCGAGTGGGTAGCGTGACCGGCCATGACTGACGAGGAGGCCATGGAGCTCGCTCTCGCCGAGGCGCGCCGGGCCATCGATCATGAAGACGTGCCGGTCGGTGCTGTGGTGCTGCGCGGCGGTGAGGTGATCGCGAGCCGCCACAACGAAAGGCAGCTCACCGGCGACCCGACCGCCCATGCCGAGGTCCTCGCCCTTCGCGACGCTGCAGACGCCGCCGGCACGTGGCGGCTCGACGATCACACGCTCGTGGTGACGCTCGAACCGTGCGCGATGTGCGCCGGAGCCGCAGTCAACGCGCGCGTGGGCCGCGTCGTGTTCGGCGCCTATGACCCCAAAGCCGGTGCGGCGGCCACGCTCTACAACCTGCTCGTGGACCCGCGCCTCAACCACCAAGCCGAGGTCACCGGCGGTGTCGGGGCCGAGGAGTGCGGCGACATCCTGAGCGACTTCTTCGCCGCCCGCCGCTGACCCGACGACCCGCTGCGCA
>CAZVUM010000144.1:0-5627 GCA_964629575.1 uncultured Acidimicrobiales bacterium
GCCGCCTGTAACGGGGTCGGCCAACGCCGAGTGGGAGCGCGCCAGTAGTGGCGCGTTGGCACTCGGCGATGGACCGGCCTTCCAGGCCGTCAGATGGCCGTCCGTCGCTTGCAGGCGAATTGCAAGTGAGCTGAATAGCTTCGTCTCACGGCTCCACGGGAGGTGTGACGTGCCAGAGGTCAGAGTTCTCGGCCCGGTCGAAGTGGTCGACGACAACGGGTTGCAGCTCCCGATCGGTGGGCCGCAGCCGCGACGGCTGATCGCTGCGTTGGCGCTTCTCGAATCTTCGATGGTCGCTGTGGACCGGCTCGTGGACGCGGTGTGGCCGGATGGGGCATCCCAACCCGAGGACCCGCGCAACTCTCTGCAGGCGTATGTTTCGCGGCTGCGTCGTGCAGGACTGCCGATCAATCGAGTCGGGGACGGCTACGCCCTGGCCGACGGCGTGCGCGTCGACGCACGAGAGTTCACGGCGCAGATCGAGAGCGCCGCGGTGTCAGCGGGGCGTGGCGATCCGCACGCGGCAGTTGCCGCGTGCACCGACGCGTTGAGTCGGTGGCGCGGGGAGATCGGCGGTGGGCTAGGCGATGAGGAATGGGCGTTCGCGGCGTCGGTACACCTGTCCGAGCTTCGGCTTCGAGGTCGCGAGGACCGGGTGCAGTGGCGACTCGAGGCGGGCGATTCGGGCGAGGCCGTCGCCGACGCGACGACGCTCGCATCCGAACACCCGTTGCGCGAGCGGCCGTGCCGTCTTCAGATGCTGGCTCATCAGGCAGCGGGGGATTCGGCCGAAGCCCTGCGAGCCTTTCAGGCGTTTCGCTCGCGGCTGATCGAGGAAACGGGTCTCGAGCCTTCAGCCGAGTTGGCTCGGCTGGAACAGGCCATCGCGACCGGGGACGTCGAATCGGACACCCCTGCTGCCACGCGTCTGGGTTCCTACGAACTCGCTGAACTGATCGGCGAGGGTGCCTTCGGGGCGATCTATCGGGCGACCCAGCCGTCGGTGGGGCGTGAGGTCGCGATCAAGGTTGTCCGTCCGGAGTTGGCGAACGACCCGCAGTTCGTCCGCCGGTTCGAGGTGGAAGCTCAGACGGTGGCGCGGCTGGAGCACCCGCACGTCGTGCCGCTGTACGACTTCTGGCGGGATCCATCCGGCGCTTATCTCGTGATGCGCTATCTCGCCGGAGGTTCCGCCGAACAACGGCTGATGCGAGAGGGTCCGTGGCCGCTGCCCGACGTTGCGCGCCTGGTGGACGAGATCGGTCCAGCGCTCGCCATCGCTCATGAGGCCGGGCTGCTGCATCGTGATGTGAAGCCCGCGAATGTGCTGTTCGACGAGGCAGGAAACAGCTACCTCGCAGACTTCGGGATCGCGACCGCGTCGGGTTCGCTGGAGGCCGCGGATCTGGGGTCCGCCGGTTCGCCGCTGTACGTGTCTCCGGAGCAGGTGCGTGACGGAGAGGCCACCCCGGCGTCGGATGTGTACGGCTTCGGTGTGATGCTGTATGAGCTCCTGACGGGTTCTCCGCCTTTCGCCGACTCCGACTCGATGCAGGCTCTGCTTGAGCGCAAAACGCATGAGCAGGTTCCCTCGTTGGCGGCACGCCGTCCCGATCTGCCCGAGGCGATCGACCTCTTGGTGCGTACGGCGACGGCGCCAGACGCGGCCCACCGATTTCAGTCGATGGCTGAGTTGGTGTTGGCGTTCCGGAGCGCGACTGCCGCGAACCTCCCGGGCGCGATGACAACAGGTGCCGCTGCGCGTGATGACTCTCGGCCCCGCGCCGAGGCGGCCCGGACGTTGGTGGGCCTGCAGCTTGAATCCATCAACCCGTACAAGGGTCTCGCTGCCTTTGGCGAAGCCGATGAGTCGGACTTCTACGGGCGCGATTCGCTGGCGGCCGAGATCGTCGAGCGGTTGGCTCACACACGGCTCGTCGTCGTGACCGGCCCATCAGGCTCGGGCAAGTCGTCGGTGATACGAGCAGGGGTTCTGCCGCGGCTGCGGAACGAGGCTGCCCTCGTCGCGTCAATGGTGCCTGGGACCCACCCGATGGACGAGGTCGAGACCGCTTTGCTGCGGGTGGCCACGGAGCCGAGCGCAGCGCTCCTCGAGCAGCTGTCGGCCGATGAGCGCGGCCTGGGACGCGCGGTGAAGACGCTCCTCCCCGACGACGGTTCGGAGCTGGTGCTCGTGATCGATCAGTTCGAGGAGCTCTTCACTCAGACGTCTGAGGGTCGGCGAGACCATTTCCTCGCAGCCCTCAATTGGGCGGTTGCTGACGACCGGTCCCGGCTTCGGGTGATCTGCACTCTGCGGGCTGACTTCTACGACCGCCCGCTCCAACACAGCGCCATCGGCGAGCTGGTCCGCGTCAACACTCTGGCCGTTGCCCCCCTGAGCGGCCAAGAGCTCGACGAAGCGATCTCTCGTCCGGCCGCTTCTGTGGGTGTCACGGTCGAGCCCGCCCTTGTTGCGGAACTCGTCAGCGCCTCGGTCGGCCAGGCAGCGGGCCTGCCCCTTCTTCAGTACGCGCTGACCGAGACCTACGAATTGCGATCGGGCGGTCGGATGACTCTCGAGGCATACCGGTCGATCGGCGGGATCGTCGGTGCGCTTGCGAACAGGGCCGACGAGCTCTACGCGGATCTGCCGATGGAGGAGCAGTTCGGAGTCCGGCGGTTGTTCACTCGTCTGGTGAACCCTGGTGAGGGGACCGAGGACACCCGTCGGCGGGTGTTGCGCTCGGAGCTGGGTGCGGTGCCCGGCGATGTGATCGATGCGTACGGGGCGGCTCGGTTGCTGGCGTTTGATCATGATCCGGCGTCGCGTGAGCCCACGGTGGAGGTGGCGCACGAGGCGTTGATTCGGGAGTGGCCGCGGCTTCGAGGGTGGCTGGACGAGGACCGCGACGGTCTTCGGATCTTGCGGCACGTGGGGCAGGCGGCCAAAGCGTGGGATGTGTCGGGGCGCGATGCTGGCGAGTTGTATCGGGGAGGTCGGCTCGAGGCTGCGGAGGAGTGGGCGGCGGGTCATGCGGAGGACTTCGCTCCATTAGAGCGGGAGTTTCTCGATGGCTCGCTGGAGTTGCGGGCGGCGGCGGAGGCCGCGGAGCAGCGGCGGTTCGAGGATCAACGGCGCGTGAATCGGCGGTTGCGTTCTCTGTTGTCGGCGGTTGCGGTGGTTGCAGCGGTCGCGCTGATAGCTGGAGTGTTGGCGTTCCAGCAACGTTCTGATGCGCGTGACAGTGCGGCTGAGGCACAGCGTCAGGCGGATCTCGCGTCGCGGAACGAACAGTTGGCCGAGCAGCAGGCCGCCGTTGCAGAAGAGCTTGCGGCATTGGAGGCCGAGCAGCGTGGCGTTGCCGAGGCGAACGCGACCGAAGCTCAGCAGGCCCGGCAGACCGCTGATGTGCGGAGGATGGTGGCCGACTCGGCCAATCAACTCGACATCGATCGCCGACTTTCGCTGCTGATGGCAGTGCAGGCCCACAAGATCGACCCACGGTCATCCACGCTCGGTTCCATACAGAGAGCCCTTGTCAATTCGCCGACAAACTGGCTCGGGACACTGGCCGGCCCGACATCGAGCTATCACGGGGTGGCGATCGCAGGTTCTGGTCGGCTCTTTGCTGGTGGTGCGGATGGCGTCGATGTCTTCGATCTGCGGACCGGGGAGGTCATCGACAGCGTTTCCTTCGATGTCGCGTTGTCTGCTGCTGACCGTACTGGGGTGTCTGCGGTCAAAGTCGAAAGCGCCGCAAACGGATCGCTGGTGGTGGTCACCACCCCGACAGGTGAGTGGCTCATGCTGGACCCGGGCACGGCCACTGTCGAGGACCGTGGGCGCGTGGCGTCCGCAGTCAAATCTCTCGCGATCTCTGCCGACGGCGCCGTGATCGTGCTCGGTCTCGCCTCGCAGGAAATCCGGGTGCTGAGCGCAGACCGGTCGAAACCGGACGTAACCATCCCCGTTCCGGCGGCCGTGGCCGAGGTCGCGGTCGATGCGTCCGGCGAACGCATCGCCGTGCTCTTCGGCGGCGTGTTGCCGGGTCAGGTGTGGTCGCTCGGCGAAGGCTCGGAGCCTGCCCTTGTGGTGGATGAGCTGCCAAATGACCTCGGGGTCGCCACAGGCACTTCGGCTGCAGCGTGGCACGGGCGCCGTCTCTTTCTCGGAGGGGCCGACGGCTCGCTGTTGTTCGACGTGGACCGCCAGATGGTTGTCGTGGAGGACACGGGCCTCGCGTCACTGCTGTTGGGGAGCTTCTACTTCGACACCACTCTGGCCGGCGACCTCCTGGTCACGAGTCGCACAGGCGTTGTCGAACGACTCGCGGCGGGTGGTGAGCGGTTCGAAGTTGTCGGCGGCGTGGGCCAAGTGGGCCAGGCCGTGGATGTCGCGGTGGATGATGACGCGGGAGTGATTGCCTTGGCAGGCTCGACCGGCATCGCCCTCATCTCGACACGAGGTGAAGGAGTGCTCGTCGCTGCCGCCCTGCCGCTGGGTGGCGACGCTCCCCAGATCGAGCCGGCGGGTCGTTGGGTCGTCTCGGCCCAAGCACGCGGCTCTTCTGTAGAAGCTTGGCGGCTCGACGACCGGGGATCCGGCGGCGAGGTTCTCGATCCATACGTCGTCACGATCGAATCGTCCGGCGAGTTCGTGCTGATCGGTTTGTCCGATGGTGAGTGGGTCCTCGCAAAATGGGATGGCGAACGGAGCGTGCCGATTGGTGGACCACTCCCCAACTTCCCTTTCACAGTGGAGCTGTCCCCGGATCGACGTCACCTCGTCGTGTCGACGCTCGTTGATGGTGCCGTCATCGTCTACGACACGGAGACCGGCGAACGCGTTGCAGAGCTCGACGGCATCGACCGGTACTCCTCCCCGAACGCAAACCCCCTCAGGCGGATGGCGACGGACATCAAGTTCAGCCCCGACGGGTCGGAACTCATCCTGGCGATCCGCAACGCGCACGTGGTGTTCTACGACACCTCCACCTGGCGTGAATCGCGCGCCTTGGGTCCAGAACAGGGCTTTCATCAGCTGGCCTTCTCGCACGACGGAACATTTGCACTGACGGTGCACTACGACCGCGGAGTCGAGATGCGGTCACCAGACGTAGTTGAGGTCCTGGTGCCCGCGCGGAGTCCGTTGGGTTCCTACGCACGGGGTACCCAGAACCCGGAGATCTTGAAGGGCGACCGTTACGCCGTCCTCAGCAGCGACGACGAGGGCTTCGTCGTCTGGGACATCGAGGCGTGGGAAGCCGTCGGAGACCCGATCGGCTACGACACGGCATACCGACCTCCGGCCGTTGCCGGCCAGGCGAAACTCGTCGCCGCAGCGACGGGCGGCCAGACCCTCGTGTGGAACGTCGACCCCGACACCTGGCCAGAGCTCGCATGTCGGGCAGCGGGACGGAACATGACCGCCGACGAGTGGGAACAATTCGGTCCCCAAGGGGAGCCCTACGAGGCGACGTGCGCTCAGTGGCCCTCGGCCGCGCAAAACTCCATTTCATAGGGCCGAGTCGGAGAGCGCCGGAAGTGGCGCGGAACCACTCGACCTTCGCTGCTACCCCTCGAGCGCGGCGCGGTGATCGGGGTGGGCGATCGAGATGAGGAGT
>CAZVUM010000145.1:0-5622 GCA_964629575.1 uncultured Acidimicrobiales bacterium
ACCCTGGAGGAGCGAGGCGGGTGGCGTTCCAGGCGCTTGTCCGTCTCGACGATCCTGAAGCGCCCCGGGAATGAGGACTGCTCCACTCTTTGAGAGGATGGAGCAATGTCAGAGAAGAAGCGGGTCGGGAGATATCCGGCCGAGGTTCGTGAGCGAGCGGTCCGGATGGTCCGTGAGCACGAGCATGAGTATCCGTCGCAGTGGAAGGCGATCGAGTCGATCTCGAAGAAGCTCGGCATCAATCACGAGACGCTGCGGATCTGGGTCCGTCGAGCCGAGACCGATGCTGGTGAGCGGCCCGGGCTAACCACTGATGAGCGCGTCCGGATGAAGGCGCTCGAGAAGGAGAACAAGGAGCTGCGTCGGGCCAACGAGATACTCAAGGCGGCGTCGGCTTTCTTCGGGGCGGAGCTCGACCGCCAGTCGCAGAAGTAGTGGCCTTCATCGACCGACACCGAGAGGAGTTCGGGGTCGAGCCGATCTGTGATGTCTTGCGTGAGCATGGCGTCGGGATCGCCCCGAACACGTATTGGGTGGCCAAGAACCGGCCGCCTTCGAAGCGCGCTGTTCGCGACGAGAAGTTGAAGGTGGAGATCCAAAGGGTGTTTGACGAGAACTTGTTCGTCTATGGCGCTGACAAGATCTGGACCCAGCTGAACCGTGAGAATATTCGGGTGGCCCGTTGCACCGTGGAGAGATTGATGCGTCAGATGGGGCTTTCCGGGGCCCGTCGGGGCAAGGCATTCATCGTGACGGCCACGACCGATGACCGGCTGGGGAGGCCACCAGATCTTGTTGACCGCCAGTTCAAGGCGCCAGCCCCGAACCGGCTTTGGGTCGCCGATCTCACGTATGTGAAGACCCACTCAGGTTGGGTCTACGTGGCGTTCATCGTCGACGTGTTCTCTCGAACGGTTGTTGGCTGGCAGGCGTCTCGATCGCTGCGATCGGATCTGGCAATCGACGCGTTGGAGATGGCGGTCTGGAACCGTCAACGAGCTGGCCATGACCTGACCGGGCTGAAGCATCATTCCGATATGGGCGTTCAAGCCGGATTCAATCGGTTGTCGCAACACCCCGTCCCGGAGGTGTTCGATGGTTCGTCGACAGCAAGCAGCAGATCGAGCGATTCGCCCGCGGTTGAGATCGCCCGGTCATCCGAAGTTCCAGCGACATGTCGAAGCCGCGTTCTGGGCCGAGATCGCGAAGGGCCTGCTGCCGGAGGAGGCGTCGGCGGTGGCTGGTGTTGCGCAGGCCGTGGGTGGCCGATGGTTCCGTAATGCTGGAGGCATGCCACCTTTCGATATCGACAAGCAGCCCTCGGGTCGTTACCTCAGCTTCGCTGAACGCGAGGAGATCGCGCTCCTGCGCGCCCAGGGCAAGGGTGTGCGCAAGATCGCCCGCATGGTCGGCCGAGATCCGGGGACGATCTCTCGAGAGCTGCGCCGCAACGCGGCGACTCGCTGCGGAAAGATCGAGTACCGGGCGTCGGTCGCTCAATGGAAGGCCGACATGGCCGCCCGACGGCCCAAGGTCGCCAAGCTCGTGACGAACATGCGGCTACACGCCTATGTCGAGGAGCGGCTCGCCGGCCAGATCTGTCGACCCGATGGCAGCACCGTCGAAGGCCCGCCGCCGCCGAGGTGGACCGGGATGAACAAGCCTCATCGCAAGCACCGGGCATGGACCCGAGCGTGGAGCCCCGAGCAGATCGCGAACCGCATCAAGCTCGACTTCCCCGATGATGAATCCATGCGGATCAGCCACGAGGCCATCTACCAGGCGCTCTACATCGAAGGACGCGGCGCGCTGAAGCGAGAGCTGGTCTGGTGTCTGCGCACCGGCCGAGCGCTACGCGCACCACGAGAACGATCGCGTCGCACAACCTGGGCGCACGTCACGCCCGAGACGCTCATAAGCGAACGCCCCGCCGAGGTCGAGGACCGGGCCGTTCCCGGCCATTGGGAAGGCGATCTCGTGATCGGGCTCGAGCGTTCGGCCGTTGGCACCGTCGTCGAACGGTCGACGCGGTTCACGATCCTGGTCCACTTGCCTCGCGAGCCCGGCTACCGCCACAAGGAGACACCCAAGAACGGGCCAGCGCTTGCCGGCTACGGCGCGGTCACGATGAAGAACGCTCTGGCGAAGTCGATGAGCACGCTGCCCGAACAGCTGCGCCGATCGCTGACCTGGGATCGGGGCAAGGAGCTCTCCGCTCACGCTCAGTTCACCGTCGAGACCGACATCCCGGTGTTCTTCGCAGATCCCCAGTCGCCATGGCAGCGCGGCACAAACGAGAACACCAATGGTCTGTTACGCCAGTACTTCCCGAAGGGCACCGACCTCTCGGTCTGGTCCGCCGAGGACATCGAAGCAGTCGCTCACACCCTCAACACCCGGCCCCGCAAGATCCTCGGCTGGAAGACCCCAGCAGAAGCATTCGACGAGCACCTACGCTCTCTCCAACAAGCAGGTGTTGCAACGACTGGTTGAACCTGGTCAGTACACGTCGATCGATTTCGGGAACCACCTCACCGACAACAACATCACCGCGTCGTTCGGCGCGACCGGCGTGTGCTGGGACAACGCCGCGATGGAATCGACATGGGCGACCATCAAACGCGACATCCGCCACATCCACGGGCCGTGGGAGACCATGACCCGCTCACAGCTACGCACGATCCTGTTCGACTACATCGAAACGTTCTACAACCGAAGCCGCCACCAAGCCCGCCTCGGACACCGAACCCCCGCCGAGGCCTACGCTGCCTCCAAAGCAGCATGAGAAATCACAATCACCCCTGTCTCACGAGCTGGGGGAACTCCAGTTTGTTTGGTGAGGTCGGCGCTTACCCTCTCGTGGTTTCTCTGCAACCTTTCGACAGCGTTTTCATCGGTGCCTTCAATCGAGAGGATCTCGAATCCGGCGACTGAGAAGAACCCGGTGATGCTGATCTCGCCAGGCGAGAGATCCACGCGCACGTTGCCGGCACCGTCACCCCAAATCGCTTCAAAGTTCGGTTTGTAGGTGTGGCCCGCAACGACCATCGGTTCTGTCCAATTAATTCTGTCGCCGGCCTTTGTAATGCGAGTCTTCATCACTCTGACCCAACCCACTCGCCCGAGTTCTGGGACGACAAAGAGATACCGGTGTGTCTTCTGCAAATTCACTCGCTTACCGGCGAACACCCATCTGAGTAGCTCGGTGTTGTCGCAAGTAGCGTGTGATTGAGGTCGCCAAACTCTTGCCATACGACTGCGAGTTGGCAGTACTTCGACTTCGATGGCGCAGCCGCCAACTCACTGGCCGAGATCAGTTTCTCTACTCGGCTTTCTCTCAAGCGACGCTCGGCCTCTTCCCGCTGTCGTGCCGCCTGGCGTTCCGCACGTCCCGCCTCGATCTTTGAGTCGACCTCGTCGGCGGTTTGGATCACGTTCCGAGCAGCGGCCGGTTAGAGGTCACCTGCAAGCGACCAGGATGAATAGCCCGTACTACTGGACGATCGCTACTCGGGCACGGAAGCGACGCATCTCCACCCCCCCAGATAGCCGGCAAACAAGCAGTTGACGGAATATCCGGCGTAGTCGCCCCACGCGACCAGGCAGTTCATGACGCCTGTCCCCCTGCTGACGCAACTGTCAAGGTCAATCATTGGGTAGAAGTCGACGTTCACCCACCCGGCAGTGGTGGTCGGCGGTTGGGTAGTGGTGGTCGTGGTCGTGGTCGTGGTCGTGGTCGTGGTCTGTGAAGGTGGGATCTCGAGTTCCTGCGAAGAGCTGAGGTCCGGCCACAAGGTGAGGTGGTCGTAGAAGATGTCGCTCATATCGGCTCCTGTTAGGTCTGCCGACCGGAGGTCAGCGCCATACAACTGAGCGCCAGTCAAGTTTGCGTGTGACAGGTCCGCACTGGCCAGGTTGGCTCCGAAGAGATTGGCTCCGGACAGGTCGGCTCCGGAGAGGTTGGCTCCGGAAAGATCGGAGCCCATGCAATGCCAGTAGTCGTCGACCAGGTCACATCCTGCGCTCTCAAGAATGTGATCGGGCTTCTGGGACAGGAGACCAGCGAGTACCAAACTTACGGCGACTACCAAACCAATAGCGACTACCCAACCGAAGAGGACGCCGAGAACTTGGTGGTCATGAAACCACCTCTCGGATACCAAACGGAACCTGTGGTGAGACGGCTTCCTCAATCCAGCGTTGTCGGCTCGGTGCTCCCTACGGCGTTCGTAGGCGTTCTCGGACCTGGAACTGATGCTCGCCCTATTCGAGACATAGGGGGTCCCGCCTAGGTTCACAAGGACGCTGGCCTCATCCCGCTTTACATGGGGCTTCGGGAAAGTACTTCTCCGGCTCAGCTCGGATGGTCTGGTCGTCGGCGTTCTTGGGGGCTCGTTGCTCGCTCCTGAATGGCTCTCAATGCCCACTTCGGCTTCACGATCGGACGATGAACTGTCTCCGACCGGCTTGTCCTCGTCTGGGACCGTCTCTGCGGTGCCGGTGTCCGATTGCGGTTCAGTAGACGACCCGAGCAGCCTTGACTTTTGGTCTAGAAATTCAGCATCGGTGAATGCGCCCCGGTCCCGAAGTGCGGCCAACTGCTCAAGCTCGTCAGCGACGCTGAAGACAGCTTCCTCTTCTGACCCACGATGGATTGGAGTTTCGCTGGCCAGTAGCCGGAGCTTCTGATCTTCGAACTCCTCTTCGGTGAGCACACCGCTCTCTGCCAGATCGGCAAGCTTTGCTAGTTCTTCATAGATGCTCAACCCCGCCCGCCTCTCATTCGCCCCACCGGCTCACCTCAACGCCCCAACGATGATAACCACGGGCTAGCAGCTAGGACAAGGATTCAGCACGTTCACACGCTTTCATCCGGTTACTTCAGGTGACATAGATTGGTCGATGGATTAGACATGAGTCATTGAGGGGTTGCCATCGGCAGCTCTCGGGTACCACGCTTTTGACGATGTTCCGGATTCTAAGTAGTACTCCGGTCCGGTCGAATGGGCAGCTGAGAACGGGATTACGACGGGCCGGACACCCACCGTGTTCGACCCAGAGGCGCCCGTGACACGGGGTGAAGCCGTCACGTTCCTGAAGCGCTACCACGACAACGCTCGGGGTGCTGCTCCCGGCATTACGAGGGTCACTTCCTATGGATTGCTTGACGCTTTCTCCAATAGCAATCCCTTCCAAGTGGAGTGCGATGACATTGACCAAGTCATCATCAGCGGTGGCTTCAGCGCTCCTGGGGAACCGGATCGGATCGGAATGCAATGGTCGTACCCCACTAACCAGCCTTTCCATATCGGTGGGCCTGATAGCTGGCATATAAGCCTCTGGAACACTTCGGAACATGACCGAGGAGCCACCCTCCACGCTCTTTGCGCACAGTACTGACTCGGCCTGCAAGTCGCTGCGATCTGAGCACAAACGGGTCTGCCGCGCGTGAAGGGGACATCTGAGATGGCTTGCTCGATGAGCGGGTCTGGAAGGATGAACCCATGTCCAAGCCCTATCCCCAGGAGTTTCGCGACGATGTCGTGAGGGTGGCCCGTGGCCGTCCTCACGGCGTGACTCTCGAACAGGTCGCCAACGATTTCGGGATCCATGCGGTGACGT
>CAZVUM010000146.1:0-5489 GCA_964629575.1 uncultured Acidimicrobiales bacterium
TACTGACGAGTGTGTCGGAGGGGCGGCCTTAACCCAAGGTACACGCGCGCCTTGGTCGGTCGAACTAGTTGCGGCGTAAGCGTTTCGCCCGGCCGGGCGCTCGCGCGGGCGGGTACCGTCGGGCTGGGCGGTTCGGCGCGGCCAGGCCGCCCGCTTGTCAGAGGTCGGTTGGCGCGGCAGGGATGGCGAAGGTGATGGTCTGGCTGAGTCGGCCGCTCCGGATCTCGATGGGTGTGTCGACGGGGTTGTGCTGGCATGCGTTGGCGCCGATGTTCAGCACCGCCTGGTGGAGAGCTTCGGGACTCCCGATCGCGACGAACGGCGTGGCGGCATCCGTGGGCGAGTGGATGGTTTGGCCCGGATACGCCGCGCGCAGGTCCGATACGACGTCGGAGACGAGCTGCGCGATGTCGACGCGTTCGGTTCGCGGTGGTTGGGCACCGTGGCGGGCGAGCTGCAGCATGCTCGTGGCGAGTTCGTTGAGACGCTGACTCTCGCTCCCGACGCGGGCCATGGCCCGGCTCACGTCCTCGTCGGTCTCGAGCATGCCGCGAGCGTGGAGGCCGCTATAGCCCTTGAGCGCAGTGAGCGGCGTCCTGATCTCGTGAGCGAGATCGGCGAGGAGCCGTTCGGTCGTCCGCCGGGCTCGTCGCTGCGTGCGATCGCGCTGCGAAGTCGAGCGACCATGTGATCGAGGTCCGTCGCGAGTTCGAGTGTTTCGCGTGGCCCGCTGGGAGTGGAGACCGGGGTTTCGAGGTCGCCGGCGGCGATGCGCCCGGCGGCTTCGGTCATGCGGGCGACCGGCCGGGAGAGGAACCCGGCCAGCAGCCACAGCACCCCGGCGACGAGCACTATGATCACGGCGCCGCCGGCTGCGAGTGTCGTTCGGAATCGGCGGACGGCGGCATCGAAGTCGTCGAGCGGCAGGGCGGTAACCGCGACCCGGCCATCGGCCATTGCGGAGACACGTACCCGGTAGCGGGGGTCGCTGGTGGTCCGGTTCCCTTCCTCGGCCACCAGGTTCGTGAGCACGTCAGAGCCGAATGGGTTGGCGGCGCCCGACCCGGCAAGGACGGCGCCGTCGTCGGCGACCAACAGCTGGACCGGCGCTCCGACGCTGTCCACGTCGTCGACGCCGCCCGGGGCGGGGGGATCGGCGCGGGGAGGGTTCCCGATCGTCGCCCGCTCGGCCCGGACGAGTTCGGTGTCGACATCGGCAATCCGGTTTCCCCGTTCGGCACGATCCAGGTAGACCGAAAACGCGGCGAAGGCGAGGAGGATCGTGGTGAGCACGGTGCTGAGGATCAACGCCCGCAACGAGAGCGATCTCATGTCGCCGGCTCGCGCAGCACGTAGCCGGCGCCACGGCGGGTGTGGATGAGCGGGGTGCGGCCGTCGTCGATCTTTCGCCGTAGGTACCCGACGTAGATCTCAACCACGTTCTCGCTGCCGTCGTAGTCGTAGTCCCAGACGCTGGCCAGGATCTGGGCCTTGGACACCACGACACCCGCATTGGTCAGCAGATAGTGCAGGAGCCGGAATTCCGTCGGTGACAGGTCGATCAGCACGCCGCCGCGGCGCACTTGCTGGCCGGCCGGCTCGAGCGTCAGGTCGCCGACCTGCAACCTGTCGGCGCCGGCCGATGCCCGGTGCGCCGAAGGATCGCCTCGACCCGCAAGACGAGTTCGTCGACGCTGAATGGTTTTGTGAGGTAGTCGTCGCCG
This sequence comes from uncultured Acidimicrobiales bacterium, assembly GCA_964629575.1. Lineage (GTDB taxonomy): Bacteria > Actinomycetota > Acidimicrobiia > Acidimicrobiales > Poriferisodalaceae > JAYPWI01. The sequence goes on from CAZVUM010000146.1 coordinate 1,725, forward strand.
CCGGCCACGAACCCGCGGATCCGATCGTCGTGCTGGTCCCGCGCCGTGAGGAACAAAACCGGAGAGAAACGATCGCTCTCACGGAGCCGTCGGCAGATCTCGATGCCGTCGATGCCGGGAAGCATGACGTCGAGCACGACCAGGTCGTACCGCTCGGTCGACGCGGCCTCGAGACCCTGCAGTCTTCCGCCGACATGGGTCACCGTGTGGCCGCTGTAACGCAGCGCCGTGCACACCACATCGGCGATCGACTCGTCGTCTTCGACGACCAAGAGTCGGCTACTTCCGGCCCTCTTCACCTGATCAGTCAAGCGCCCGAACCTGTGAGAAACCTGTGAGGATTCCCACAGCGTCGTCACAGGCAGACCCCGCAGGGTTGATGCCATGACCTTCTCCCCTCCCCCCGTTCTGCGCCTGATCGCAGCCGCAGCAGCGCTCACCCTGACCGCGGCCGCCTGCGGCGACGCGGACACCGCGACCAACGCTGAAAGCCCTCAGGAGAGATCGGCGTCCACACCGGTAGAGAGCACAGCCGACACCACTGCTGGGGTCGAAGCCGCTCAGTGGAGCGAGAACGTCACGATCACCGTCGGCGACGGGTCGTTCACCTACCAGTCGGACGGGTTGCCGAGTCACGAGTTCCCCGATCAGTTCCTCGTCCCGGCCGGCGGCAACATGCCACCCTTCTCCGAGGAGGAGGTCGCGGCCGGCCAGTTCCAGATCCTCGAAACGGCCGACCTCATCGTCGAGAGCCCGATCGACGTCGACATCACCCTCGAACCGGTCTATTCCGACGACGTCACGCTCACCTCGCTCGGAATGATCGGCGTGACCATCTCCGGCGCGCCCCTCTTCAATGACTACGAGGATCAGACCCGTCAGTTCGTCGCGGTCGACGACAACCTCGGCCTCGACGGCGTGTACTTCATCGACGCGTGCAACGGGCATCCGCTCGCATCGGGGATGAGCTACCACTACCACGGCGTCCCCTACTGCGTCACCGACACCATCGATGTCGCCGGCGGACACTCGACGATTCTCGGCGTCCTGCTCGATGGGTTCCCGATCTACGGCCACCACGACGAGAAAGGCGACGTGATCACCTCCGACGACCTCGACGAGTGCTCGGGCCACGTCGGCCCCACCCCCGAGTTCCCCGAGGGCATCTACCACTACCACCTCACCGAGGACCGGGCGCCCTACAGCATCGACTGCTACCACGGCGTCATCGACGCCACCGCCACAGCTGGGCGAGGGGCACCGGGTGGTGGGCCGCCAGGAGGCGATGGGCAAGGCGGCCCCGGCCCCGACTTCACCGATGCAGCCGCCACCCTCGGCGTCGATGTCGCCGATCTCGAAGCCGTGCTCCCGCCTCCTCCCGCCCAGGGCGGCGCGCCCGGGGACAGCCCCTGCGGACACCACCGACATCACCGATGAGGCGGCTGCGGTGGATCCCGACGAGCTCGCGGAACGAGCCGCGGCGGCGCTCCGTGCCCAGTGGGCCGACGACATCGACATCTCCATCGACGACTCGACCCTCGTGTTCCGAAGCAATGGGGTGCCCGAAGAACCCACCGATCTCGACGCCTGCCTCGGCCACACCGGCCCCACGCCGGACTTCGACGGCGACACATACCACTACCACGTGATCTCGACCGCGAACTACATCACCGACTGCTACACCGGCACCGTGGGATGACCGAGACCGGCAACGCCGGCAGCGCCACCGAGTGGCGGTGGGTGGCGAGGGGTCTCAAGGTCGCCCTCGCGGCAACTGTCGCGCTCGCCGCGTGGATCATCGGGTTCCGCGGTTTGGGTGAACCTGCGCCCGTCCTACCCGACGCCACCGCGCAATTCAGCCTCGACCTCGAGGTCATCACCACCATCGACCACGACATCGTCTACGCCGTCGAACAACGAAAGCGGCCGAACTACCGCATCTTCTCGCTCGACCCGACCACCGGCGAGACCGCCACCATCTTCACCGTCCCCGAGAACGCCATCATCTATGGCATCGCCCTCAACGCCGCGCGAGACACGCTCGCCATGGCCTACTCCCCCGACCACAACCTCGACGGCAACGGGATCGCGCTCCTCGACCTGACCGACGACTCCCTCACGTGGCTCGTCGACGTCACCGCCGACAGCTACTACACCGACCCCGCATGGAGTACCGACGGCACCGCCGTCCTCGCCACCTTCGTCGACCGCACCGGTGATGACGAAGCCCTCAGCGTGGTTCGCGTCGACGGCGGGAACGGACACGTCTCCACCCTCGCAGAACGGGCGATCGATCCGGTGGAAACAGACGACACGGTCTTCTATCTGACCGTCGACGACGACAACGCCCGGCGGGCCATCGGAGCCATCGACTCCGACGGCGTCCACACCGCGATCACGGTGGGCGACGGAAGCCACGACCTCGACCACCTCATCGCCGATCCTGCGGCCGCGATCTTTGCAGTCGCTGTCCTTCAGCCCGCCTACACCGGCCTGACCTTCGGTGACCCCGCCGATGCACACGGCAATCACGACCGGCCGTCGACCTGGTGGAACGTGAACGCCACATCCGGCACAACGACACCAACCGAGACCGAGGCCATCAGCACCTATGACGCCACCGCGACCAGCCAATCGATCGTCTCGGCCACCAACGAAGGCCTCGCGATCATCCAGGACGGCGTACAAACCGATCTGATCAAATCTCGCGCCATTCGATTCGTCGCCGCCTGATCGAATACATGTTGGGGTCGGAGGGGGGACGGTGCTGGATGCCATTGGCAAACGTGTAGCAACGCGACATCCCTACCGTCAGTGCGGCGCGACTACGGCGACACCGTTCGAGACCGCTGCATCTGCCAAACGATCGTCGTATGTGATCAGCCCTTCGAGGTCGTCTCCGAGATCGAGCGCTGCAGCGAGATGAATCGCGTCGAGCGACCGCAGCCCAGACGGGTCAAGCCTGCCAGCATCCTCGAACACCGCCGGTGTGACGTGGACCAGAGTGACCGCGTCCAAGACTTCACGAGCCTGCAGCACACGGTCTGGCACTGCCCTGCGAACGGCCCGCATCAGTTCGGTGCGAGCCAAATCGCACGCGACAAGCTCTCGGCCTGGCTCCTCCAACCAAGCCCGGAGTGCTGCTGTCTCTGACTCAGCAACCACCAGCTTGACCAACGCGGACGAATCAACATAGAACGCCACTTCAGTACCGCTCGTCGGCTCGCATCTCCCGCAGCGCACCCGACAGATCGGGCCCAGGCTCGGGGGCCGGCAGATCGATCAACCGGCCACGCGCTGGCCGAGCATGACCTTCTTCGATCAACGCTCGTAGACGCGACTTCGGAATCGCCGATATCCGAGCAACAGGCCGGCCACGATCAGTAATCGTCACCGTCTCGCCGGCTGCGGCCTCAGCCACCACGGCCGACGCGTTTTGCTTCAACGCACGAATCCCAACTTCAGACATGTGCTTCAATGTAGTACATCGGCGCTCGAAGGCAACCCACACGCGGGAACGCCGAAGCACGAGACGTGCACTGACAAGTGTGTCGGAGGGGCGACTCTAACCCAAAGTACACGCGCCCCCTGGACCGCTGAACTCGTCGCCGCCTAGCGGTTTTGCCTGGTCACGGGCTCAGGAACCGGACCGTCGCCGGATCACCCGGCTTATGACAGAAACGATTTCGCACTGTTTCGACCGCGGCGCAGCCGCGGCGGTGTATGGAGCACCTGGCCCGCAGCGCCCCTTCGCGGTCCGAGGCT
>CAZVUM010000147.1:0-5307 GCA_964629575.1 uncultured Acidimicrobiales bacterium
CACTGTAACCACGCTGACGACAACAACACCCCGACACGCGGCCCGCCCGCTCATGGCCGGATCTCGCGGGCTCGAGGGTTTGGCGTGCCGACTGTGTTCCCGCTGGGGCCACTCAGACTCCCAGGGTGCGCTGGTCTTGCTCAGGTGGCTCTGTTGACGTGCTGGAGCACCTGTTCGGTGAGGTCTCGTGCTGGCGTCATTTTGCCTTCGGCCATAAGGGAGTCGAGGCGTTCCTTCCCGAGGAGTGTGGAGAGTTCTGCGATGAGTTGATCGTGGATGGGTTGGTCCCGTTCAAACATGAGGCGGGCACCGCCGAGAAGCCGCGCCGCGGACTCTGGCTCGCCGAGCCTGGCCACCGCGTGGGCGCAGTACACCAGTGACCAGCCAATTCGCGAGAGGTCGTTGGCCTGCCGCCAGGTGGGAAGGAATCTCCCGATAAGCGCGAGCAGCTCCGTGGGGGTGAGTTCCTGGGTTGCGGCTCGCGCGGCAAAGCTGACCGCTGCTCCTGCTGCCCACCGATTCCCGGAACGCTCCCCGGCTTCCACGGTGGCGAGCAGGATATGGAGGGCCCGCGTGGTGTCTCCAACTCGTTCCGCGAGGGTGATGTGTCCGTTGATGAGTAGGGCCTGCAGCATCGAGGAATCGGCCGTGGTGGGGACGTCCTTGAGGAGCTGTCGAGCCCGGTCGGTGTCGCCGTAGGTAGCTTCAAGCCATCCACTGATGGCTTCTGCCGGTATTGGCCGTTGCTCGGGATCGTTGATCTCGGCTGCTGCGTCGACGCAACTCTTGAACGCTTGTTGGGTGAGCTCATGATCTGGGGCAAAGAACCCTGCTGCGGCCCCCCAGAAACCGGCTTGCCAACGCGCTTCGGGCGTGCGGGCTTGAGCTAGCGCTCTGCGGGCGAGTGGTATGGCGTCGGGGCTCTGCCTGCGCCCGAGCGCGGCGGCGGCGTGGGCCATGGCGATAGGTCCGAGCTCGTGTTTGTCGATCCCGTCGAGTTCGAGCGCGGTGAAGAGGACTTCCGCTCCGGCTGGGCGTTGGAGAGCGAGTTCGCCGAGTTGGTTGAGTGTGATCGCGATGGCGAGTGCTTCGGTCAGCTCGCCGCGGTCCGCGAAGAACTGGTACGCGACCTGTTGGTTGGCGAAGTCGGCTTCAAGTCGAGCGATCCAATCAGCTTCTGCCGCGGTCCACATGGCCCGGTAGGCAACCGCAGCCAACTCTGCGTAGTGGTCGGCGTGACGAGCCTGTACGGCATCGCCGTCTTCCAAGGTGCGTTCGCCGAACTGGCGGATCGGTTCCAGCAATCGATACCGACTACGACTTGCTGCGCTCTCAGCTAGTGAGACCAGGGACTGATCGACCAGAGACTCGAGGAGGTCCACCACATCGAGTGGGTCCAGCTCACCGCCCGCGCACACAGCCTCAGCTGCCGCGAGATCGAAACTGCCAGCGAACACCGATAAACGCAGGAACAGTTCTTGTTCGGCGACCGTCAGCAGCTCGTAGGACCAGCGCACGGTGGCCTGCAGGGTCTGTTGGCGTTCCTCGCTGTCTCGACGGGCGTCACGCAACACCTTCCCTGCGTCACGCTCAAGACGCAGCAAAAGGTCCGCAGGGACCATCGACCGGCACCTGGCCGCGGCGAGCTCCAACGCCAATGGCATCCCATCGACCAGCCCACAGATCTGACTGATGGCGTCCGCCGCCGCGTCGGTCAGCTCGAAATCGTCGCGGACCTGACGGGCACGTTCCACAAACAGCGTCACCGCATCGGACCGACCCCCATCAGTCCCCAGCGCCGGAACATGACGTACCCGCTCATCGCGAAGATGCAGCGGCGCCCGACTCGTCGCCAGGACCGACGCTAGCGAACCCGCCAACAACGCCTGCACCATGCCCGCGGCAGCTTCTGCAAGATGCTCACAGTTGTCCACCACCACCAACGCCGGTTCCGAACTCCACAGCCCCAACGTTGCCTCGAGCAGGGACTCCCCACCCCCAGCGCGAGCCCCGACCGCCGACCCCAACGCCGCCACGACCGCCTCAGGATCCCGCAAAGGAGCCAACTCCACGACCCAGACACCAGCCGGGAAGTCCATCTCCACGCGGCGCCCCAACTCCAAAGCAACGCTGGTCTTACCGATCCCACCAGCACCAACCAGCGTCAGCAACCGCGTGTCGCGTATCTCCTCCACAAGATCATCGAGAAGCGATTCGCGACCCACCAACTCCACCGAAAACGCCGGCAGGTTCCCCAAGGCCGCTGCCACCCGCAAGGTAGGGAACTGCGCAGGGAGACCCTCAGCGAGCACAGTGAAGATCTCCATGCGCTCCGCCAAGCCGCGCAACTCACACAACCCCTCAGAACGGCGATCAACGTCAACGATCCCGGCAGTTACTGCTGACATCAAGATCTGGTCGCCGGCGCCCAGACCCATGATCCGAGCCGCGCGATTTAGCGCTGACCCGAAATAGTCCCCCTCGCGCTCATGTGCCTCACCGGTATGAAGACCCATCCGAACGCGGAGCGTCACACCAACGGGCCACGCCTCGTTGCCCAGCAACCGCTGAGCATCCACCGCAGCATCGACCCCGCTACCGGCACGAGCGAACGCTGCAGCGAACGCGTCACCCGCGGTGGAGAACACGTAGCCACCGTGAGACTCGATCGACGAGCGCAAGATCTCATCGTGACGCTCAAGCGCCACCTGCATCTCAACCGGTTGCTGCTCCCACAACCGCGTCGAACCCTCAACATCGGTGAACAGAAACGTCACCGTCCCCGACGGCGGATCAACCATCCAGCCAGCATCCCACGACCAAGCTCAACCCATCCGATAACACGCACCGAACCACTGAGGAGCTACCGCCGCGACCGATCCGGTACTGCCGGTTACCGAGGGCGGCAGGTTCGGGCGGAGAGCGCTAGCCGGACTCGGCGGCAGCTCCCAGACTCTCGAGAGTCTGTTCCATACCGGCACGGTTGTGAGTCTCACGATCACCCACCCCGGTCACCAACTTGGTGAGCGGCTTGATCCACCCCGGTCGATTGTCCGTCCACGACTCGATCACGCGGCAGCCATCATCGGTGGATTCGATGTCATAGGACCACTCCGAGTCCGGAATCCCCATCACTGCCGTCCGAAAGCTCAACCTGCGCCCGGCCTCGGCGTCGATGATCGTGGCCACGGTCTTCCAGCTGCGCTTGCCGCGACGGTTCGCCCCGCGGAACTTGGCTCCCCCAACGGGACCGTCTGCGCCCTTGAGCCACACACCGCCCTCGTTTTCAGGCGACCACTCACCCATCCGCGGCAGATCCGAGACCATCTCCCACACTCTGTCCGCAGAAGCGTTGATTTCGCGGGACACGTTCACGTCGGCTGCCATGGCGGCAACCTACCCCACGCCACGGTGCACCCAACTCGACCGCCGTACGGATCGACCCCTATCAAGGAGTACTCGGCACAGGGACGGCGGTGCCCGACAACGACATCGAAACTGAGCCACGCGTGAGCCGATGCCCGTCCACTTATGCCGGGGAGCGTGGTGACGAGGTCATCGGCGGTCGACGGGTGGTTGGCTGGGTTGCGGTCCGCAGGCTTGTCTGTCTCCAGAGCGAAACGACCGTCGGGCTGAAACAATCTTGTTCAGACCAGAGAGCGAGGCGAGAGATGCAACTCGAAGCCGGCAGCCAGTTCCCACAAATCACAGCCACCGATCTCGACGGCAACGATGTCGCCATCCCCGACTGTTTCGACGGCTCCTGGGGAATCGTGCTGTTCTTCCGCGGCCACTGGTGACCCTATTGCCGTCAACAGTTGGTTGACTTCAACAACGTCGTTCCGCTCCTCGCTGGCCTCAACGCCAAAGTCGTCGCGCTCTCAGTCGATGACCGCGACACCACCCAGGCCCTGGTAGATGGGCTGCGGGTCGAGTCGTTTCCTGTACTCCACAGCGCCAATGCTGAGGAGCTCAACGAGCTCACCGGAGCGTTCGTCGAACGCGAACGTGGTTTCCTGCACGCCACCGGGTTCATGCTCTCCCCCAAAGGCAAGGTCGCCCAGGCCGTCTACGCCACGGGACCCATCGGGCGCCTCACCCCACTTGATTCTCTGCGAGTTCTGGAGTTCCTTCAACGAGCACGCTGAACCACCCGCTATCACGGCCGTGAGCCACGTCACACAGCCGCCCGGTCTTGCCGGGGAGTGCTCGGGCAGGGTGTCGGGGTATCTCGAGCGTGTGGGTGCTGCGGGTGATCGGTTCATCCCGGGCTCGTTGAATCGGGTGCTGTCCACACGAATCGCGTGACGGGTCTGTGAGGGAGTGCGAGACTGGGTGGGACATCATCGACCAGTGGCGGGAGGAATGCCATGGGGGACGGGGTGGTGGTGGACGCCGAGCTACTTCGCTCGGAGGTCCGTCAGAAGTACAAAGAAGTCGCGGTTGATCCGCACGCCGAGTACCACTTTCACACCGGCCGGCCGCTCGCGGCGCGTCTGGGGTACGACGACGGCATCGTTGGCTCGTTGCCCGATGCGGCGGTCGAGTCATTCGCCGGGGTGGCCAACCCCTTCTCGATGGCGAAGCTTCGCAGCGGCGAGCGGGTGGTCGACATCGGCAGTGGCGCCGGGTTCGACACCTTCGTCGCTGGGAGCCTCGTCGGGGAGATCGGGCAGGTGGTGGGTGTGGATATGACCGAGGAGATGCTCGACAAGTCGCGCAGTACCAGGGACGAGCTGGGTCTGTCGCACGTCGACTTCGTCGAGGGACTCGCGGAGGACCTGCCCGTTGAGGATGGGTGGGCCGATGTGGTGATCTCCAACGGCGTCTTCAACCTCTGCGCCGACAAGAAGGCGGTGTTCGGGGAGGTCTTCCGGGTTCTGAAGCCCGGTGGGCGGCTGCAGCTCGCGGACATCGCCAACGGCGCGCCGGTGCCCGAGGAGGCCGTCCGCGACATCGACTTGTGGACCGCCTGAATCGCCGGAGGCCTGCCGTGTGCAGGCTGGATGGAGATGATGCGCCAGGTCGGCTTCGTGGACATCGATGTCGGGCCTGGGGTCGACACCTTCGGCGGTGCGGGCGGCGAGGCCAACGCTCGGACGTTCGAGGTGTTCGGCTACGCCTTCGTGGCGCACAAGCCGGCCGGCTGAACGGTCGTCGGTCAGCGGTGGAAGGGCACTTTCCGTGTGCCCCCTTCCCGACGATGGGACTGTCGGATGTTCGGTGTGAGGGAGGGCCTCACCAGCCCTAGCCGCAATACCGTTCAGTTAGGGCTATGTGGGTGTAGTTTGGGTGTGTGCCGCGTGC
>CAZVUM010000148.1:0-5291 GCA_964629575.1 uncultured Acidimicrobiales bacterium
CCGGCATGACCGGACGGTTGTTTGGCGCGTCTGTTGGTGGTGATACCGGGCGGGCTCGGTGGGGCTGCGCGATCCTGCCGTGATGCTCAGCCAGCCTTCGCTTCCGTCGAGGACGGTGACGTTTCTGTCCACTGATGTGGAGGGCTCGACTCGGTTGTGAGAGCAGTCTCGAGGCGAGATGGAGGTTGCCCTGGAGCGGCACGACGAGATTCTTCGTGCGGCGATCGAGTCTCACAACGGGCACGTCTTTTGAACCGCTGGCGACGCGTTCGCAGCATCGTTTGCGCGGGTGGGTGACGGTGTTGAGGCTGCGCGTGAGGCTCAGGCCGGGCTGAGAACACCATCGACCCACGGATCTGCACCTCGGGGGAGCCTACGACCAAGCCCCCGCCCCCATCATGAGACCGAGGCAGACGCGATCAACCCACCGACAAATTTTTGACACCCTCAGGCCTGACCGCCTGCCGATGGTGACGATCCATTCGTTGTATTCGCGACGTTCCTCACCCACCGATGCCTATGCACGTCGGGCGAGTGGGGGCGTTGTTTGGCAGGTACTCCTCGCGCTCTCGGTCGGTAAGCCGGCGAGTCACTAGTGAGCAGGCGTGGGTCGTGAGATCGTTGGGATCGAGGTTCCATAGTGCGGGAACTGCGTGATCTCTGAGGGAGCGCGGCGAGCTGGTGATCAGGCGTGTTCCATCGTTGGTCATCAGGCCGTCGGAGGCGTTCTCGATTGTGAGGAGGTCGATGCCGACGGCCAGGTCCCAGACGATCACAGTGGCTGACGTCGAGGAGACGAGGCGTGTTCCGTCGACCGAGAGGTCAAGGCGGGTGACGGGCTGCGCGTGTGCAAGGAGTGTGCGTAGTGGGATCGTTGGCGAGGTGGGTTCGACCTCGTGGATGGCTCCGGCGCGTGTTCCTAGTATCAGCCGCCCGTTCGGGAGAACGGCCGTTGACGACGCGTTCGCGTCGACATGAGATTCAACGGCTGCAAGTTCATCGGTCCTGAAGTCCCAAATAACGAGGTTCCCGTCGTCATGGGTGGTGATCAAGCGAGTGTCGGAAAGAAAGGAAACTGAGGAGGTTCGTCGGGCGCTGTCTACCTCGCCGGACGATCGGAGCGTCGCTCCGTCCGTGATGTCGACGACGATGAGTTGGCCATTGGCGGCGCCTAGAGCGACGTGTTGACCAGTCGGGGAAAAATCGATCGGAGCTGTCCGGCCGTCGGTTGGCACCGTCATTGATGCCACCAGCGCGCGTTCGGGCATGCTGAATATCTCGAGTTCGCTTCGACACCGCTGGAACGGAAATGTGGTGCATCTCGCGTCATCGGTGAGCGCCAGGAGCCTCGAGCCATCGGGTGATAGCGAAGCGGCGATCACGGAGCCACGGTCGAGGACCGCCTCGATAGCACCTTCGCTGTCCAGGATGGAGATCAGACCATCTCTGGAGCCGTGAACTAGTGAGCTTCCGGCTGTCGTGGTGACGCCGGGCCCAAGTTCGGTCAAGAGTGTCGCGGCCAGGCCGCGGAAGTCACGATCCCAGAAGGTCAGCTCGGTCCCAGCGACCACAGCGAAGCCGGGTTCGTCGCCGGTCATTGCGATGGCGCTGATCGCGCTCGTCGCTACGCGAATCGGGGCCACTTCAATGGTGCCGGTCATCACGTTGACGACTGCGAGGTAGCCGCGATCTGTGCCAACGGCTATCACTCCCTGCCCCTCAAGCGCGGTGAGCGCAGTCACGCCACCTGCCGCGGACAGATCAATCGGTTCACCGAGCGGCAGCACAAGCTCGTAGTTGGGGCGGGTGTCGCCGTCAGCGAGGTAGATGGCTTGCCCGAAGTACTCCTCCATTTCGGTGATGCGGACGGCGCTGACCAACCCGGTCGAGGTTCCACGGACGTAGCCGCGTCCCGAATCGAAGAGGATCAGTGCATTGGCATCTAGCTCAGATAGCGGTGCGTCGACCGGTGAGCCGTCGGCGTAGAACAGGTCCCACACAATCGGGGGTGCGAGTGTGGCTCGGACCCCCCTCGGGTCGAGCTGCGTTAGATGCCAGATCCGGTTCTCGCCGGAAACCGAAGCTCCGGACTCGACGACATCGACGATGCTCGATGCATTTCCATCTGGAGCCCCCAGCGGTTCGAATGTTGCAAGGTCGAGGTCCCAGATGGCGGGCGCTGCCTGCTCCAGGGATGCGGCAGATTGGGCTCCGACGCGCTTCGATCCGACGGCAACGTATCGCCCCTCCGATGAGATGGAGATCGATGAGATATCCGATCCGTGGGACGGCGCGAGAAGCTCCGAGCGGCCGTCAATCGTTCCGTGGACCACTTCCCCGGTTGCGACATCGGCGATCGCCCACTGGGCGCCATCAGCGCTGAGATCGAGAAGCGGGTCTGTCCATCCCCCGTCGACCGTAGCCAGCCTGACACCGTGACGATCTCGGATAGTGAGAACGCCGCCGGCTACGACCGCAAAGTGCCCACTACCGCCAGCAAGACTGACGGCGTCAAAGCTCCCGAGCTCCAACACGACTCTGGGGGAGGGCGATCCGGCAACTGCGTTCAGCAGGGCCCGCTCGGATGAAGAGTCGGAGCGGAGTCGCCACGCCTCGACGGCGAGGAGGATTCCAAGCGAGCGGTCACGACCCGGAAGCGACCCAGATCTTGCGACTAGACGGTCGACTTCGGAGGCGAACGCCCGATCCTCGGCCAGGCTCGCGTTGTTGCGGGCGGCAGTTGCGCTCGCCTCGGCCTCGACAGCGTTGCGGTCGGCGCGTCGAGCGTTGGACTGAGCAAGCACTCCTGCTGCGGCCGCGAGCACAAGGAGCGAGGCCGCGGCCACCAGCAGCAGGCGCAACCTGCGGTTGGTGCGGTGTTGTCGGGTGCGTTCGCGCTGATCTTCTTGGGTCGAGGCAGCTACGTAATCGGTCTCGAGTTCGGTGAGTCTGGTGTTGGTCGCACGGAGTTGGGCGGCGGCGTCGAGGCGGGCGCCTCTGTACAGGTCAGAGGTGTCGCGTCCTCGTTGGTCCCACGCAAGAGCAGCCCCCGACAGGTGTGCAAGGACCCGCAGGGTGTCGCGGTCGTCATTGAGCCAGTCCCGAAACCGAGGCCACTCCCGAATGAGGGCTTCGTGGGCGACCTCGACGGTAGGTGTGCGGGTTTGTGGGTTGCGGTCGAAGGACAGAAGGCGCGCTCGGCCGTAGGTGTCGAGAACCGCCTGGGTGGGTTCGTCGGTGGCGAGCTCGCTTTGATCGACCCGGCGTCGCGTGTCTTCGGTTCCTTCGCCGAGGTTCACTAAGCGACCGAACACCCGTCGTGTAGCGGCTCGGGCGTCCGCGTCGAGAGATTGGTAGAGGTGTTCGGCTCGTGTAGCCAAGGCGCCGGTGATGCCGCCGACTTGGTCATACGCCTCTTCGGTGATCGTGGTGCCGTCGCGGCTCTCGAAAAGTTCGGTCAGTGCGTATTGAAGCAGAGGGAGTGAGCCGGGTGCGCCGTGCACGTCTGTGATCAGACGGGTGATCAGCGCTGGTTCGAAGCTGACCCCCGCGACTCGTGCGGGGAGGGTGATGGCGTCGGTCAGTTCGACCTGGTTCATCGGCGGGACCGGCATCGAGCCGATCCGGACGAGTTCACCGATCGCAGGGTGTGAGAGTGGTCCGTCGTAGAAGTCAGCCCGCACCGTGACAACGATCCGGAGCTGTGAGTTGGGGTCTTGGACTGCTGTGGAGATGGCATCGAGGAACTGGTCGCGATCGGCAGGGTCGGTGAGCGTGAAGAGCTCTTCGAACTGATCCAAGACCAGCAGCAGCTGGCCATCATCGGGCAGGACTCGCAACAGCGCTCGGCTGAGACCGCGGGCTCCGTCGACCAGTTGGGTGAGGAGGCTGTCTGGCGGGTTCACGGCGACCTTCAACAGGCCGGCTTCGAGTTGTTCGAAGGGCCGGGTGCTGGGGGTGACGGTGGTGATGAACCAGTTCTGGGACCCAGGGACTGCTCCAGTGCGTAGCGCGGGAATGAGTCCGGCTCGGACAACGGATGACTTCCCTGATCCGGAGGCGCCGACAACGGTGACGAAACGGTGTTCGGCGACCGCTTCGACGAGCCTGCCTGCGACTTCGGTGCGGCCATAGAACGCGCCTGCGTCTGCCTCCGAGAACGCTTGCAGACCGCGGTAGGGGTTGGGGATCTCGACCTCGGCCCGGACCACCGTGGATCTGGCACCAACTGGTGCACTCGCGGTCGCGGCCGGGTTCGAGCCCGGCGTAGCTGGCGCGGCAGCGGAAAGAAACGCGTTGGCGAACCCCACGATTGAGTCCTGCCGTTGATCCGGCGCGGGGCCCAAAGCTTGAGTGAGCACGTCGGACATCGCAGAAGGAAGGTCTGGTCGCAGAGTGCTCAGCGTGGCGGGTGTCGCGGATGGCTTGGACCGCAGCAGCTCGTCAACTGAATCGGCGACCAGTGGCGGTTGGCCCGTCAGCAGCTCGAAGACCACCACTGCCAGGCTGTAGAGATCCGACCGACCATCAACAGCACCGCCAGCCACTTGTTCGGGAGCTACATATAGCGGTGACCCAACCGAGCCGCCGACACCGCCGCCGGCCTCAACGTCGACAGCGATGCCGAAGTCCGTCAGATAGGTATCGCCACGCTCGTCGAGGAGGATGTTGGACGGCTTGACGTCGCGGTGCAGCACCCCGACCTCATGGGCTACGGCCAACGCGCCGCCGATCTGTTCCACAACGCGCGTAACGAGTCCGAGGTCTGCGTCCCCCCGCTGCAGCGCTTCTTCGACGGTGCCACCGCGGACATAGCGCATCACCAAGAACGCGCCGCCGGGTTCGCGCCAGTAGTCGTGCAGCGGGACGATGTGTGGGTGCTCGAGACGGGCGACGATCTGCGCTTCGCTTTCGAAGCGGCGGATGAAGTCCGGGTCATCGGCCAACTCGGCTCGGACGACCTTGACCGCGACCTCGCGACCGACCGAGGGCTGCGTGGCGCGGTACACCGCGCCAAAGGAGCCCTCTGCGATCAACTCGCCCAGCTCCACTCCCCGCACACCCGCAGCTGGCACGACACCACCTTCCCCGACGACGGAGCTGCACTGAACTTAGGAGCAGGTCGCACCAGCTGTCTGCTGAAACATCTGCACATCCGCTCAGTAACGACCACGTCTCCTCAGCGCGGAACACGCCCGCATGGTGCCGATAGCGCTCGGAGTAGTCGAGCCGCGAGGATCAACTCAAGCACCCTCCATTGTCGGATGGGTCCAACTTCAGGCGCGGAACCG
>CAZVUM010000149.1:0-5289 GCA_964629575.1 uncultured Acidimicrobiales bacterium
TGGAGTCCATCGCCGGAACGTGCACGGCAGCGCCCGTCGATCTCATCAGCTCCGCCGCGGCCAGCGTGGCGACGCCAATGCTCGCTGTGGCGAACTCGGTGACCCGGAACACCGACGGTAGAACGACCGATGGGCCTTCCCACCGCAGTTCGTCCAACGCCACTGCCTCGCCGCCCAGGGCATCCCACAGCTGGCGAGCGACATCGGATGCGGTCACCACGGGAGTCTCGCGCGAGGCTCCCGCCGTGGCCGACGGCGCATTGCGGCGCCGCAGCGCTCGCAGTGGTAGCCCGCGACCTACCTGGCTTCTTCCGAGGTGCGGGACCTGGACTAGCGTCGGCCTTTCGGGGTCGCATCGGATCGAGTCAGTAGGGGGGCCATGATCCACGCCGTGCGTGCTGCGCTGCTCACGTCGGAATGGGGACCGCGCGTCGTGCCACCGCCGTATGACTCGCTGTCGCCCGAGGCCCGGGCTGCCCATCTCGACCGGTTCCCGGACTCGTTTCTGCACGTTGCGCGATCCGCCGGAATGGGGCACGGCCACCCCACAGAGCATCGTCGTCTGGCGGCCGAGGGTGATGCCTCATTGCAGCGGCTTCTGTCGCAGGGCGCCTATTCGCCGAGGTCCGAGTCGCGGCTCTATGTGCAGCGCATCAGCGCGGCTGATGGTGAACAGTACGCCGTCCTTGGCGCGATTCGCTCGGGCGAGCGGCGCCTCCTTCCGCACGAAGAGGTCCACCCCGGCCGCGTGCGGGCGCTCGCGGCGCACTTCGGTGTGGTGGGGGCGATGTCGAGCCCGATCGTCGTGACCTCGCGTTTCGCCCACTCCGACAGGAGCATCATCGATCGCGCGAGAACCGAACAGCCGCTGCGCGAGATGACCGCGTCGGATGGCACCGAGATCACGCTCTGGGGCGTCGACGCTTCCGAGTTCGACATCGGTGGCGACCTCTACGTAGTGGACGGGCACCACCGGGTCGCCGCTGCCTCCAACGCCAGGTTCGATCAGCTGTTCGTCGCGTATGTTCCGCCAGAAGACCTCCTGGTCGACAGCTTCGACCGCGTCGTCGACGAGCTGGCCGTGATGCCGCGGCGCGTCGCCGATCTGCTGAAGCGCTACTGCGAGGTGACCGAAGTCTCCGAGATCAAGGAAGCGCTCCCGCTCGAGACGGGGACGATCCTGCTGCGACTCGGAGGCCAGTTCCTGGTGGCGCGGCGGCGAGTCGTGGACGGGCTCGATTCGGAGTTCATCCACGGGACCGTTCTTCCGGTGGCGTTCGACATCACGGAGTCCTCCGACCCGCGGCTGTCGTATCGCCCGTCACAGGCGATGGCGGAGGGTGAGCCGGTCGTCATCTCGTCGGCGCCCGTCGAGCTGGACGAGGTGTTGAAGGTCGCGGATCGGGCAGGAGTGATGCCGCCGAAGTCGACGTACTTCGTGCCCAAGGCTCGCTCGGGAGTGATGCTCGTCCCCTGTTGAGACTCGGGTTCGTCAAGACCGCTCGCGCTTGCGCGTCATGATCTCGGCCAGCCGCGGTGCCTCACCGGGCGCGGACCACGGACACACGGCGATGCAGATGCCGCAGCCGTAGGACGCTGCGAAGTACGGCAGGCATCGGTCGAAGTCGACGTACCACTTCTCTTCACCCCGTACGAGCTGCTCCTCGTGGGCGATCGCATCGGGTGGACACGCGTCGGCGCACACCCGGCAGCCGTGGCAGAAGTCGTCTGCGCCGAAGTCGTCTGGCTCGTCGGGGAGGAGGGGAAGGTCGGTCAGAACGCAGGCCAGCCTGAAGGAGCTGCCGAGCCGGCGGTTGATGAGCGAGCCGTGTTTGCCGAGCTCGCCGAGGCCCGCTGCGATGGCGGCCGGGACCATGAGCAAGGGTCCCGCACCCGGACCGCCGTGGCCCTCCGACTCGTGGCCCTGCTGCCGGATCCAGTCGGCGAGCGCACGGGCCGCTCGGGTTCCCCGGTTGTACTGGCGATGAACCTCGATCGCTGACGTCTTCTCCGGCGCCGTGGCCAACTCCGCGTGATCCATCGCCACGCCCAGGACGATGACGAAGCGGTGCCCCGCGGATCTGCCGTCGAAATACCAGCTCGGATCGACCCTCGCGATGCCGCAGAGCTCGACCGGCTCGTGTTCATCGTGAAGGGCTCGATCCTTGACCGCCTGCGTCCATTCGCTCGCGGAACGCTCGATCCGTCGGGCGTCGACGGGCACCGGATCGTGCCGATCGTCGAGCCGCAGAGCCCCACGCAGGTCAGGGTCCTGGACGAACTCCTCGGTCATGTGCTGCTGGACTGCTCCATGGGCAATCGAGCGGGGATGGGCCCACATGATCAGTCGCGGTGGTCGAGGGGCGGTCTCGCCGAGCCCGTTGATCTCGTTTCCCGAGACGTCGGGGAATAGGCCCGCGATCTCGGGCGGTGGACTCCACACCGGCGTGGTGCGAGGCCGGGTGACCCGGTTGGGTTTCCGAGGTGCGGTCACCCGGTGGACACTATTCAGTCGACCGCACAGGACATCAGCCGGACTGTTCGGCGGCCCGGAATGTCACGCCGTTTCCGTCCCGATTGAGCAGCGTAATGTTCGGCCCCCGCAGCTCGATCGTGGCGTCACCTGTGGCGAACAGCTCGTTGAAGGCGTCTGTGTACTCCTGGCTGGGGCAATCCGTGCGTGGCTCCGGGTCGCGGGGCCCGAACTGCATCTCGCCGTCTCCATCCACCGGACCGCCAGTGCTCCCGTCGCTGTATTCCACCGGCGCCTCGAAGTCGGCACAGCCGTCGTTGCCTCGCATCGTGGAGTCGACGATCTCGATCCACCCCTCGGTCGTCACGGCCATCGCGGTCGCGACATCACCCTGAATGAAGCCTGTGACGTTCCAACGGGTTCCGGTGACCGACCGATCCGGATCGGCAACCTCGCGATCGACCAGCTCGACCGTCACCGACGCGCTGGAGATGACCAGCCGGTCCCCCTCGACGGAGATCGTCGGCTGCGAGGTGAGCAGGCTCACGACGAACTCATCCTGAGCGTGGCGGAGGGGGTCGCAACCCATCTCCGTCATGCCGTAGCTGTCCCCGAAGAGCGCCTCGCCCTCGATCCGAAAGGGACCGCCCATCGAGTTGCAGCCGGCGGAGGCGCTGATGTCGCCGCCTCGAAAGGAGACCTGGATGCGCGTTCCCTCGACGAGCTCTCGTGGTTGGCCGTCCTCTGTGACCGCCACCGACCAGAACGAGCGGCCGTCGATCTCGCTCGCGACATCTGTTCCGTCCTGGGTCTGGTCGCTGTCGCCCGTCGAGACGGTGTCGCTGTCTCCAGCACCGCATGCGGCGGCCGAGACCATGAGAAAGGCCATCGCGACCGGGGAGAAAAGATGGACGTGGGTCGAGGCTGGGCGCTTCATGATCGTTGGACGGTGCGGGGGTGCTGCCCGGTTCCCGCGATGGCCCAGGCGGTCATCGCGCGCTGGCGCCGCCATCGAGGGTGAGAACGACACCACTGACGTGGCTGGCACGCGGCGACACGAGGAACGTGACCACGTCGGCGACTTGCTCGACCGTTCCCGGCGCGGGGTCGGCGGGAATGAACTCCTCCCACCGGGAGGGGTCGCCGTGCTCGTCGTCGGCCATCCTCTTCAGCAGGTCAGCCATCCGGTCGGTGACGATGAGTCCCGGGTTCACGGCCAGAACCCGAACACCCGACTGCAGGCTCCGGCTTCCCAGGGCCTTGCTGAGGCCCACGAGCCCGCTGTTGCCGACCGCCCCGGCGATGTAGTTGGGCTGCGGCCGGTCCGCCGCGGCGCCGATCACGTTGAGGATCACGCCGGACCCGCGCTTGGCCATCGTCGGGTACACCGCCCTGCAGAGGTTGATGTAGCCGAAGACCTTGAGGTCCCAGGCCTCTCGCCACGTGTGCTCGTCGACGGTCGTGATGTCGCCGCCAGGGATGGCGCCGGCATTGTTGATCCAGATGTCGGGAATGCCGGTCGCCTCGACGAGTGCGCTCTGGCCTTCGGATGTCGAGAGGTCGAGTGCGTGCGCGGTCGCGGTGACGCCGGGGGCGGCCGACTCGATCGCAGCGATCGCTGACTCGAGAACGTCGGTGGACCGAGCCGAGATGTGGACGTCACATCCCTCGCGCGCCAGCTCGACAGCGCACCCGAGCCCGATGCCCTTGGATGCTCCCGTGACGACGGCCGTTCTTCCTGCCAGCTCAAGGTCCATGGCGTCGAACCTACCCCTCGAACCCGTTCTGCCAGCTCGTGGTGCCACTGGAGCCGCGCTGGAAGCTGGCAGAAGGGCGGACGAGCGGGGCGGTGCTGCGCTGGACGACAATGTCGGCGTTGGTCGAGAGGCGTCAGGAGAACAAGCCATGGGTGATCGACTCGAAGGCAAGGTGGCGATCGTCACCGGCGGTGCGAGCGGAATGGGGCTCGCGACGGTCGAGCTGTTTCTGGCTGAGGGTGCGTCCGTCGTCATCGGCGACCTCAACGCCGAGAACGGTCGCGCCGTGGTCGAACGGCTGGGTGCGGAGGGTCTCGGTGATCGCGTCCGGTTCACGAAGACGGACGTGTCGGTCGAGAACGATGTCGCAGCGATGACCGATCTGGCGGTCGAGGCCTTCGGGCGCCTCGACGTCGTGTTCAACAACGCCGGAATCGGCGGTGCCTTCGGGCCCATCACCGAGATCGAGGTCGACGACTGGGACACGAGCTTCGCCGTTCTCGTGCGGTCGGTGTTCCTGGGGACCAAGCACGCAGCGCGGGTGATGATCCCGCAGGGGTCGGGCGGAGCGATCATCAACACTGCCTCGATCGCAGGGATGGGTGGCGGCGCCGGTCCGCAGGCCTACTCGGCGGCGAAGGCTGCCGTGGTCAGCTTGTCGAAGACCACTGCGCTCGAGTTGGCCGAGCACCGCATTCGGGTCAACGCGATCTGCCCGGGGATCATCTTCACGCCGCTCATGCACAGCGGAAACGAAGAGCAGGCCGAGGAAGTGGTCGCCGATCTGCAGCCGTGGCCCGGGAGGGGCGAAGGCTCGCACATCGCGTCGACAGCCCTCTTTCTCGCCTCGGATGACTCGGAGTTCATCACCGGTCAGGAGCACATCGTCGATGGTGGTCTGCTCGCCGCCGGACCCCGGATCAACGGTCGGATGCAGAACTCCCGCAACCTCCACCGCATGGTGGGAATGGCCCACGGCACCACCGGCCTGCCCGCCACGGTGCGCCGCCTGTAACGGGGTCGGCCAACGCCGAGTGGGAGCGCGCCAGTAGTGGCGCG
>CAZVUM010000150.1:0-5132 GCA_964629575.1 uncultured Acidimicrobiales bacterium
CGACCGGACGGGGAAGGAAACCGGCACCCCCAACCCTACCCGAACACACGTTCGCCCACCAACCCGCTCGCCAGGAAATCGCCACAAACTCCGGCCGAGCGTTACAACGCAGAATGCCGCTTCTGCCACGGTCGGCGGTGAGGACTGCTGGGGATTGCGGCCGGTCCGACCTCCGGGGGCTCGGATGGTCCGTTGGCGCGGAATGTCGAATGGTCAGAACGAGCGGATCACACGAGCACGGTCTTCGAGGGCACGTCTGGTGACCACGGCTTCTGAGTTGATCCAGTCGAAGCCATGAGGTGCTCCGGAGTGAACATGGAGTTCGCAGGCGACACCGGCGGCCCAAAGTCGACGCGCATAGTCGACGGACTCGTCGCGGAAGATGTCCAAGTCGCCGACCTCGATGTAAGCGGCTGCCAGACCCGCGAAGTCCTGCAGCCGCGCGGGAGCCGTCAAGGCATCAACGCCGTGCTGGCCGAGCTTAGGTCCGACTGCCGAACTCCATCCGGTGAAGTTGTTGTCGTAACCCCACGTTGCGGTGGCCTCGAGAGTGGGATCGGGCACCGTGTTTCGATCGTCGAGCATCGGATAGATCAAGATCTGCCCAGCAAGATCCAGCCCAGCATCTCTCGCAGCGATCGCAGCACCCGCACCGACTCCGCCCCCTCCGCTGTCGCCCATCAACGCGATCCGAGTGGGATCTACAGACATCTCAGGAGCATGCTGGAGCATCCACCGGATCGCAGCCAGTACGTCGCGGGCGGCGGTCGGGCCGCGATGCTCGGGCGCTAGGCGGTAGTCGACTGCCAGGAAGGGGACACCGGTCAGCTGGACGTAGTACCGCATCAGGCGGTCATAGTTGTCCAGGGTGCCGGCGACCATCCCGCCCCCATGCGCGTACACAATCGCCGATCCAGGCGGGTCTGCCGCAGGCTGGTACCAGCGCATCGGAATCGACGCCCCATCTTCGGCCACGGCAGCGAACTCTCGGAGGCTGACTTCTGGCGCGTCCGGACGCTGCTCATGCATCGCAGCCAGCGCCATATCGACCATCTCTCGCAGCCCAACGGCGTCACCACGCGCAGGCATCGCAACACCCGCCGAACGCGCCGCCATGAGCTCGAGCGCTGGTACAAGCTCAGGATCAATCGGAATTGACACGAACACCACCTCTCGGCCGGGAGAACAATCCGCACCATAGAACCCAGTCCAACAGACGTGGGGTCTGCCGCTGTGCAGAGCACGACCAGGGCGACTTCGCCGGCTCACCAAACCGCTCGCTCGTCACACCGCCCACCTCCTCGGTCCCGACCCACGCCACAACATCGACGGCGTGAGCGGTCACGAGACCGTCGAAGAACTTCCCTCATTCCTCCGAGGAGTTCCCTTGGGCGCTATTGGATCTCGCCGAGTTTGTGAGCGAACACGTTCGGAAGTTGCCGAGCCGCATTCAACGTGTCGCCGTACTCCCGGATCTCAGCCAACAAGCCGTCATCGTTGAATTGATAGAAGAACGCGTACCGGTTCTCGTATGTCCCGCCCGACTCAGTCGCAGCGGTGAGCGTGAACTCCACGACGGCGGTGCTTCCATCCACCACGATTCGATGCGGATCGACCGACATCGTTGCCGGAACGACGCCAAGCGCCTTCGGGCCGCGACCAGACGCGAAACCGTCAACGACATCGTCACGGCCCTCGAAACCAGCGATCGGGGCGCCAACGGGCCACAGAACACGAGCATCCTCGGCAAGAAGCGCCGCCATCTTCCCTGGGTCTCGACTTCCCTGCGCTTCCATCCATCCTGCGATGAGCTCTCTTGTGCGTTCGGTCTCCACCACGCCACCCTCGTTGCTCAGTCCCGCCATGGTCGCACACCACCCACTCCCACACCGAGGCGGGTACCGGCACGAACAGGCGCACTGGCGTTGGCCACCACGCTTGTTGTATCAGCCGAGGAGGCTTGTGAGTCCCCTGACGTAGAGCTGTGGCCACACGGAGAGGTGATTCTCGTCAAGCAGAGTGCAGGTGTCGATCTGGGCGTGTGGGGCTGCGCTTCTGAGAAGACCGGCCAACGTGTAGGCCTCGGCAACAAGGGTTTCGCGTTCGGCCTCCGCCACCCCAATGAACACATGAGACTTCGTCGATCCGATCTCGCTCGCCCAGCTGTCAACGAGAGTTACCAGCCCGTCGAAGTTCAGCAACGACGGACTCGCCGCCAGTGACTCGCCACTATGACACCGAGTGGGCGACCGGCGAACCTGCGTCTCGACACTGGACGGTTCGCAGGATCCAGCCCAGTCTCAGGGTCGAGCCCAAACCGAGTAAGCAGTTCTTCGATCGCTACCGGAGGGACCCTCCAACCAGACCGACTGCCCGTACCTCTCAACGGCCACCCGGCCACCGCCGAAAGCATCGACCAACGCGACAAGGCGAGTTGCCTCGACATCGGACAAGAGATCAACCTGTCGCCCCATCACCACCGCCGTCACGCCCCACTCGAGATCGGCACGCACGACGCTGCCAGCACCACACCGGTCACGTTGCCGAGCTACCTCGTGGGGCGGAGAATCAGAGCGACCACCGACCTGTACCCGAGAGGCTTGAACCCGACCGGGGATGATCACATCCGTGCGAGAGCCATCCGGCGCGGAGCCGGCACCGCTTTGAGGACCAAGCAGTGGTGGTGAGCGACGAGGAGTCACTCCGGGCTCTACTGGCTCTCCAACTCGAGGCGGCGCGACGAAGCCGCGACCCAGGGCTGCTCGCCGACCTGCTTGCGATCGCCGAGCGCGACAGTTCGTCCGGACTCGCCAGGCTGGCTTGGCGCGATCGGCATCTGCGGACGACCCTCGACGAGATTGCGACGGCTGCCGCGGGCCGTGGATACCGCTGGCACCAGCTCGAGTGGGAGCACGTCTGAGCCGCACGGGACGCAATCGATATCCGCACCACCTTCGCTGGGACCCACTCCGGCGGGAACTGGGTCCGGGACCCAGGTTCGGACACGGAAAGTGTGGGTTGACCACACAGAGTGGGTTTGCCACCCTGGCGACATGGTGATGCTCGGTGGGCTGCGAACTCGGTGCCGGATCGGCACGCTCCTCGTGCTGGCGCTGGCACTGGCGATCGGATCCGCCCGTTTCGCCGGATCCGCCTCTGCGGGTGGGGTGTCCGAGGACGCCGCTGCGTCGGGCTCGACCCCCCTCAGCTCCGGTTGGGCGCAGAGCCATCTGAACGAGGCGGGTGTCGGTCACAGCCATCAGCCGGATGATTTCGAGACTTCGGATGAGTTCGAGGCTGCAGTGCTCGAGGCCTTTCCCCAGTCGCGGTCATGGTGTCTCGGAGACGACCTCGAGGGGGATCCCGTCGGCGATCCAGGGCCCGACCTGATTGCCGTGCAGAGTCAGGGCGCGTGCGACCGCGCCGGGGCCGACGTCCGGCTCTCCGTGACGACGATGACGCCGCCGGAGGCCGCCGAGTTTCTGGTCGATGTGGATCGCGATCCATCGACAGGGTGCAATGGCTTCGATCGCGCGTATGTCCTGTTCACCGTGGGCCAGTCCAGTGCGATCGACGTAGCGACCCCGACATGTGACTCCGACACCTGGGTCGATCTCCCCGGCGGCCCGGGCATCGGCACCAACAGCGGGGGCGTGCCACCCGTCACCATTCTGATCCTGCCGCAGGATCAGATCCTCGAGATGGTGTGGACCGCGGGGGTTGGCAACGCCGATGGCAGCGGCTACGACGCTGCATGGACGCGCTTCTTCGTGTCGACCGAGACAATCGAGTGTGGAACCAACCGGGTGACAGAACCCGACGGCGACGCCGGCTATCTCCTGATGGGGATGGATGGCTCTGTGTGGACGTTCGGAAACGCTCTCGTCGGGCCGCATTCATGCAGGTCGGGTCTTGGGCTGGCGAGGGTGGTCGACTTCGAGCACCTCCCCGTCGAGGGGTTCCACAGCGACTCGTGGATGGCGCTCCACGCAGATGGCTGGATCTCGCATCGCGGCGACTTTCTGTGGGCGCGCGGACCAGTCCCGTGGCAGGTCGGCGCCACCGAGGCTGTGGCAGTTCTCCCGCTCCTCGACGAGGGACTCTGGTCCGGGAACGCATTCATCGTCTACGACAATGGCGCAGTCGAAGGCGTCAGCGTCAACGGTGCGCCACGGTCGACGTACGGCGATGTCCGCTCGCTCCGACTGTCCGGCCCGATCATCGACGCAGTGCTCGCCCCAGACGGCCAGGGGTACTGGCTGGTGGGCATGGATGGTGGCGTGTTCAGCCTTGGCTCGGCTCGGTTCTTTGGCTCGATGGGCGCCGTGAGTCTGAATGAGCCAGTCGTCGCGATGGTTGCTGACCCGGATGGCAGCGGATACTGGCTCGTGGCGGCCGATGGAGGTGTCTTCGCGTTCGAGGCGCCATACGTCGGCTCGGTTCCGGGCGCCCTGCCACCCGGTGTCGGGCTGAACAGACCCATCGTGGGAATGACACCGTACGGCTCTGGATACCTGATGTTTGCTTCGGATGGAGGGGTGTTCAATTTCTCCGACTTGGGTTTCGCGGGAAGCCTCGGGCACAATCCACCGCGGGCACCGATCGTGGGCGTGGTTGCTCCGCCGACCTGAGGGACTCTCGCGCCGGAGTGTCGGGGCCAGAATGAGTGAGTGGATCTCACCGCGCTCGCCGCCGAACTCTCCGACGTCGCGCAGCTCTCGGGGAGCTTTCGCCTTCGATCTGGCCAGGCGGCATCGACCTACTTCGACAAGTACCAGTTCGAATCCGACCCCGAACTTCTGAGATCTGTCGCGGCTGCGATGGTCGAGCTGATCCCCAACGACACCGAGCTGCTCGCCGGCCTCGAGCTGGGTGGGGTGCCGGTCGCCACCGCGCTGTCACTGGCATCCGGGCTCCCGGTGGTCTTCGTCCGCAAGACGGCGAAGGAGTACGGGACCGCGAAGCTGGCCGAGGGACCCGACATCGACGGGAAGCGGCTCCTGATCGTGGAGGACGTTGTCACCACGGGCGGGCAGGTGATCCAGTCGACGCAGGATCTGCGGGAGCGCGGCGCGCTGGTGGACACCGCAGTCTGCGTGATCGACCGCGAGCAGGGCGGGGCCGAGGCACTC
>CAZVUM010000151.1:0-5123 GCA_964629575.1 uncultured Acidimicrobiales bacterium
GAGCGCTTCGGTCGCATCGAAGAGGCCAGGGGTTCAATTCCCCTCACCTCCACAAGATCCCTGACATCGTCACCTTGGACCCTGGTAGCGGCCTGGTTCGACGACTAACCACCACGCCGACGAGCAGTCCGTGCGGTCCGATTCCGCCGAACTCCCCGCGACCTCAATGGAGTCAGCGAAGGACCGCGCTCAAACGCTGAGGCCATCGGCTGACGGCGATACAGGACGGCTGCTGGGTGCGGTGGAATGCCGTTCGCGAGCTCCCGACCACCGAAGACGCTCCGTCCACCTCGGATCAGATACGGCGCGCAAGCCTGCAAGAGCGGGCGGTTCTGATAGCGCGACCCGCCGGCGCCGATGTCGGGCCCCGTTTGGGGGCGGCTCCCAGGTCAGCTCTGGGGGTATTGCTCCCAGCGGCGATCTAGCTCTTGGATGGCTGCCTCGACGTCGGAGGCGTCGAAGTTGATGAGGTGCGCGATCCGGCCGTGTTCGTCGAGTTCGCAGAGTTGGAGGAACTCGACCTCGAAGTCCTGCTCGAATCGGAAATGGTTGTGAACCAGGGCCAGCGTGTCGCCGCGGGTTTCGAGGACTGGAGCTTCGATTCCTTGGAGCCCCAGTTGGGCGAAGACCTTCATGTTGTTGAGGAGGTCGCTTCGGCCGGAGGCGAGTTCGCTGGAGAGCCCTGCTCTGTGGTCTTGGCGGGTGACATCGGCTGCGAAGAGATCCAGTAGCTCGTGGTTGTCGTAGTCGCGCCGTGCGAGCAGGCCGGTCAGAGCGTTGAGCTTGCTCAGAATGATCGGCTGGTTGGGCACGAGCCGCAGTCTGCTCGTTGGTGACGCCTGCGCCAACTGAGTCCGGCAGGATCGTGGTGTCTGTGAGTTCTCGCCTGCCGTCCTGTGGGCGGTGAGGGGGGCTTCGGCTACTAGTTGCGGGGTTGTGATCGAAGGTCGATTTCGCCCACGGCGATGGGTATCCGGCGACCGGGGCGGCTCGACAGTGGTCGCGTTCTTCGGCTTTTCGCTCGGCGCCGATCGGTTGACTCAATCGGGCCTTGGCTGACGAGGTCCCTCGGCGGAAGTCGCTGAGGTGTGGATCTTCATGGTTTCTGCAGGTTCTGCACATTCGCTTCTTGCATCGTGGCCTCGTTGGTCTTGGTGGCCCGGAGGGGTCGATGGAGGGGAAACGATGGATGAGGAAGCTGTGATGGCGATGGTCGAGCAGACCGCTGGATACATGGTCGGCGCGGCGGTCGCGACTGGTATTCAGCTGGGTGATCGGCTTGGTCTGTACGGGGCGTTGGCGTCGCTGGGTTCTGCCTCGGCTGATGGTGTCGCCGAGGAGGTTGGTTGTCATCCGCGTCTTGTTCGTGAGTGGCTGGACGGACAAACCGCTGCCGGTCTCATCACCTACGACGGAGTGGGTGACTCTTATGGCATGACGGAGGCCGCTGCTTTGGTTCTCGCCAATCAGGAGTCACCGGTGTTTCTCGCGCGGGGTGTGCAGGCGCTTGGTTCGCTGAGTGCAGACCTCGACAAGATCGAGTCCGCGTTTCGTGGTGACGGCGGTTTGGCTTGGGGGGATCACCACCAGTGCTTGTTCGACGGTGTCGAGTGGTTCTTTCGGCCGGGGTATCGAGCGAACTTGGTGAGTGAGTGGCTGCCTGCGTTGCCTGGTGTGGCTGAGCGTTTGGCGGCTGGGGCAACTGTGGCCGATGTTGGATGTGGGCACGGATCGTCGCTGATCATCATGGCTCAAGCGTTTCCGCGATCGACGTTCGTGGGTATTGACTTCCACGCGCCCTCGGTCGAGGCGGCCCGGGCGCGTGCCAGTGAGGCTGGTGTTGCTGATCGTTGCACGTTCGTCGTTGCCGATGCGCAGAGCTATGAGGGCAGCTTTGACCTGGTCTGCTTCTTTGACTGCTTGCACGACATGGGAGATCCGGTGGGCGCGGCGCGCCACGCTCTGGGTTGCCTCGCTGATGAGGGAACGGTCCTGCTGGTGGAGCCCTTTGCTCTTGATGGAAGGGTCGCCAACATTGCCGAGAATCCCATTGCTGCGCTCAACTATCACGCATCAGCGATGATTTGCACTCCGAACTCGCTCAGCCAAGAGGTCGCTTTGGGTCTGGGTGCGCAGGCCGGTGAGGACCGGTTGCGGTCGGTGGTGCAAGAGGCCGGGTTCTCCAGCTTGGATCGTCGAACCGAGACCGCTTTCAATCTGATTCTGCAGGCCTCGCCCTGACCTGTCCACCGGTGGGTGCGCTTGGGTGAGGGGGCTGGTTCAGTGTCGTGCTGTGGCAGGATTTCTCGATGCGTCTGGTCTTCGGTGATCGCGAGTACGACCAGGTGCGCCGGCGGCTGTCGGGTCCGGGGGGACTCATCGAGATGGAGCCGCAGGTGCTTCGTCTCCTTGAGTACTTCCTGGACCAGGGTGAACGCCTTGTCTCTCGAGATCAGATCTTGGAGGCCGTGTGGGGTGGGCGGTTCGTGTCGGACGCGGCCCTTACATCTCGCATTCGAAGCGTTCGCGAAGCTGTGGGTGACAACGGACGGGATCAAGCGGTCATTCAAACGGTTCGAGGCGTCGGCTACCGCTTCGTGGCCGAGGTCGCGCGGCCAGATGCGCTTGACCGGCGGTTGACGCACAACCTGCCCGGTGAGCGAACCCCACTTGTGGGCCGGGAAGAGGAGACCACCGAGATATTGGGTCTTGTCGAGGCCCATCGGCTTGTGGCTCTGCTCGGGTTCGGTGGCATCGGAAAGACTCGCCTGGCGTTGAACGCAGCGCGATCGGCTCGAGAGGTGTTCGGCGAGGGCGTCTGGTTTGTTGATCTGGTGTCGTTGGGTTCCCAACTCGACGTCACACGAGCTATCGCCTCGGCGCTGCGGCTGAACCTCTCTGACAGCGAGCCTGTCCAGAGCCTTGCTGAGCTTCTCAGGCACCGCGAAACCCTTCTCGTGCTCGACAACTGTGAGGACTTGATCGACGAGGTCGCTGACCTCGTCGATCGGTTGTTGGATGGCACTGAAGACGTTCGCATCCTTCTGACGAGTCGCGAACCCACAGAGCTTCCCGACGAGACGAGGTACTACGTGCCTCCGCTCGAGACTGGAGGGGAAGGCTCTGCGGCGGTTCAGCTCTTCATCGCGAGCGCCAATCGGGCCGGCGTGCAATTGGAGACCGACGAGCTCCACGATGTGGTCCAGGTTTGCCAGCGGCTCGACGGACTCCCACTGGCGATCGAGCTCGCTGGCGCCCAAGCCATCCAGCTACGCCCGGAGCAGCTCGCGGAGCAACTCGATCATCGTGTTCTCGCCAGCCCGCGCCGTCGAGGAAAGCAAAGCATGCGGCAGTCCAGCTTGAGCGCCGTGCTCGAAAGCAGCTGGGAGAGGCTCACCCAAGATGCACGAGGTCTTCTCCGACAGACGGCAGTGTTGCCATCCACATTCGCCGCGGTGGACGCTGTGGAGCTCTCCGACGCTGCCGAACCTGACACGGCACTAACGGACCTCATCAATCGAGGACTCTTGGTCGCCGAAGGGGCCTCTCGATTACGACAGCTCGAGACCATCCGACGCTTCGCCCGGAGCCGCTCCAGCGCGAGTCAGATGAACGAGTACGTCGATCGACTCGTCGACTGGGTACTTGCGCTCGTCAGCGAGTACTCGGTCGAGGACCGCTACACCTCCTCCGAGCTCGCGACATGGATGGCTGCCCACTACCCCCAAGTCCAGCTCGCTGAGCGGAGGCTCTCCGAGACCGAGCGGCTTGGGGAGTTGGCGACCCTCGTTCAAGCACAGAACGTGGTCGCCGGCTTCTCCGGAGGCCTCATAGCCGGGGCGCTCATCACCCGCGCGGACCACTACCTATCAGCGCACGATTTCACCCGCCACGACCGCGGGGTCGTCACACTCGCCGCGGCGATGGCCGGTCTCCCCGCTCGCCGCCCCGACTGGCTAATCGGAGGCGCACGCAGAGCCGCCAAGGATCTCGCACCCCTCCAAGCTCCCGAGGCCCAAGCGTGGGCCGGAATCATCGAGTCGTTCGCGTTCCTACCCCATCAGCCCGATCTCGCAACAGCCAAGCTTCACGGCGCACGTTCAATCGCAGCCCGCAGTGGTCTCAACACCCTGGTCGATGTTGCCATGGGATACCTCGCGTCCTGCCATGCCCTGAACGGCAACACCGAAACCGCGATGGAGACACTCGGCGAGCTACGCCATCGCCTGGGCGATCGCCCATTCGATCGCGGATGGGTCGAGTATCACCTGATGGTCGCCTCGCTCAAGGCCATCACCAACCCCGAAGAAGCATCACACTCAGCCCAAACTCTCCTCACCGCGTTTCGCCGAGTAAACGGCTCACTCGCGGTGCCATGGCCCTTTCATCTGCTCCTCGCGTCAACCCTCGCGGCACACGGCCAGTTCGGAGCCACCCGGCAGGCACTAGATCAGCTCCACCAAGCCATCGAGAACGACGGCACCGACAACGGCTTCCCGGATCTACTCGTCCCCTTCGCCATGCTCGCATGGCGCCTCGGCGACCACGCCCTCGCCCAACGATGGCTCACTGCTGTGCACGCCTACCCGAACCCAACACACAACCTCATGACCACACTCGTGTACCGATCCCTTCGCGATCACGTGACCCTTGACGACACCAACCCACTGGAACATCGAACCTTCGATGAAGTCGCGCGCGAGGCCCGCGCCTGGCTTCGACACAGACACAGCTAGCTGCGCACACTGAACCTCCCGGCAGAGGCGGACGGGTTGTGTGGTGTAACTCGCCGCGGTGTTGGCGGGACTTGGCTCTTCCAAGCGGAGCGAACTGAGTCGACTGCGGGACCAGTGGTTCTGCGGCCAACCGGCCTCAGCGGCCGCATGTTTCTTGGAAGACTTCGTCGGCTGGGAGGTAGAACTCCCACTCCTCAAGGGTGAGGTTCCGAACAGCGAGTTCGCAGACCGTCTGGATGGAGTCGTCCAGATCCAAGTCCCACACTGCTGGAACCACAAGTGTGTTGGGGTCTCTCGGGCTACTGGTTGTGAGTCTTTGCCCTCCGGCCATCAGGCGGCCGTCGGACGCGTCCTTGATCGTTACGAGGTCGACGCCTGTCGTGAGGT
>CAZVUM010000152.1:0-5056 GCA_964629575.1 uncultured Acidimicrobiales bacterium
GCATTGTCGTCGATGCTGTTCTCATGGAGACCCTCCGTACCGACGGTACTGCGCCACCGTGCATCAGGCTGCAGGCGATAGCGATGGGGTGTGTGGGGTGATTGTTGGGCTGGTTCGGGTTGGCTGAGTGCGGGGTTACGGTCTCGGGTGAGGGCGGGCCGGCCTGTCGGGTTTGGTGGCGTCTCAGCTGGGGGCTGTGATGGGTTCTAATCGGTCGGCGGTCTCTGTGATCGGGTTGGGTGCTATGGGGTCGGCGCTGGCGAGGGCGCTATTGGACAACGGTCACGACGTCACGGTCTGGAATCGGACGGCAACCAAGAGTGAGCCGCTGGTCGAGCTCGGGGCTTCGGCTGCGCGGTCCGCGGCTGACGCGATCTCGGCGAGCGAGATCATCATCGTGTGTGTGCGGGGTTACGCCGCGGCTGATGAGGTGTTCTCCCCGTCGGGGGTGGCGTCGATGTTGGAGGCCAAGACTGTGTTTCAGCTCGGGACCGGAACACCGTCGGAAGTCGGAGACGCGGCTGGCTGGTTCGCAGCCCAGGGTGGCAGCTATCTCGACGGCGCGATCATGGACTTTCCCGAACAGGTCGGCACCGCGCAGTGTCAGGTGTTGGTGTCAGGCGATCGGGAAGGGTTCGAGCGGTTTGGATGGGTGTTGGACGCGTTTGGCGGCGATATCCGTTACCTGGGACCGGACCCCGCAGCGTCGGCGGTAGTGAACTCGAGTGGTTTGGCGTTCGTGTATGCGGCGAGTCACGCGTTTTTGAGTGCGGCTGCGATGTGTGATGCGTCGGGTGCGCCGTTGGATCTGTTGGCCGATGTCGTGGGGAAGTTCGCGGGTCAGATGCCGCCGCTGTTCGGTGAGTACGTGGAGATGATCACGGCGAGGACCTACGACAGCAGGAACCTTCGTCTCGCGAGTGGCGCCGAGAATCTCGAGGCGATCATCACGTTTGGCCAACAGGCTGGGGTTGAGACGAGCCTCTTCGAGTCAGCACTCAGCAGTTTCCAAGCGGCCGCTGAACAGGACAATGGTGTGAACCTCGCTGCGACCTTCGAGGTCCTCCGCCAACCAGAGACCTGAGAACTCACCCCGGCCAGCGAGCCGGCCCGCTGTGGTCACCCCAGCCCGATCGCCGGCATGAGCGCGTGGCTCCGTGACGCGGCTCACGGCCGCGATGTCGGGCGGTGGTCTGCGATGGTCTCGCGGATCTCTGCGATCGTCTGCTCGATGAGCGTCGACACGGCGCTGGGTGTCAGGTCTTCGGGTGCCGGTGTCTTTAGCGCAGTGAACTCCTCGTCGCTGCCGATGTACTCGCCGAGAAGTTCGACGGCTTGCTCTCCGCCCATCTGGGTACCGAACAGCTCGACTCCGATGGAGGTGAGGTGTCGACCGAGTTCATTGTTGTCGAGCCCGAAGACGACGCTGGCAAGGGCGGTGGCTCTGGAGGCGACGGCTCGCGCATGTTGGGCGGCGACCATTGGGCCGAAGTCGGTCTCTATGGCATCGAGTGCTTCGGCAAACCGGCCGAGCGCGCTGAGTGAATGTGCTGCCGTGGCGAGTTGGGTCAGTCGAGCGGTTTGACCGGTGGTCTCCGAGTTGAGGGCCTCTAGGGCAAGGATCGCTGCTTCTTCGAAGCGACCCTCGCGCGCGAGCAGTGTCGCGACCCATCCGATCGAGTTGTCGCCCTGGAATCGAGAGATCAAGCGTGCTTCGGCCAGGAGCTCCTGAGCGACAGCGAGGGCCCGTGGGTCACCTTCGGCATAGAGCACGCTGGCCCTCACCGTTAGGGCCGCCCATGCCGCATGACGAGGTTCGTCTTGTAGCAGCCGCTCAAGCTGATCGGCGTCTGCTAGGGCTCCCTCGCGGTCTCCGGAGAACGCCCTTGCCATACCGCGATAGAGCATCCCGGTCATCGCGTAGACGGGTAGCGGCTCGGGGAGATCGAGGTCGGCCACTAGCTCTGCCGCCTCGAAAGCGAGGCCAAGCGCGGTCGCCTCGTCGCCGGCCTGAAAGCGAATGTGTGCGCACGTGGAAAGCCAGCAGGCGCGCAGCGCAATGTCCTCGGTGGGTGGCTCAACGAGTCGTTGGGCCCACGAGACCGCGACGGAGCCGGTCCACGGCCAGAACTGCTGACAACCGATGAACAGGCTGTAGAGCTGATCATCCTGGCCAGTGTGTCCGGCCCACTCCATCGCCGCAGCGACGTTGTCCAGCTCGGCGAACTTCGCCTCCTCTGCCGAGCTCAAAGCGTTGTCCGGTTGGTCTTGTCCCGGTTCCGCCAGGCCCGCCAGTCCCACGGTCCAGGCCAGGTGCCTGTTCCGAGTGGCCGCGAGTTGGTTGGTGGACACGAGCCGATCTAGGGCGTAGAGGCGCACGGTCTCCAGCAACCGGAACCGGCCCGACTCACCGGATTGGGTGACCAGGGAGCGTTCGACCAGCGATGACATCAGATCGACAATTGGTGTGTCGCCCGGGTTTGCGACCGCTTCGACACCTGCCAGCGGGAACGTGCCAGCGAACACGGCCAGCTCATTAAGGAGTCGCTGTTCCTCCTCGTCGAGCAGCCCGTAACTCCAGTCCATCATCGCCTGAAGCGTCTGCTGCCTCTGGCGTCGATTCACTCGGCCCCCACCAAGTAAAGCGAAGCGGTCGTCGAGCCTGTTGGCGAGCTCGTCGAGCGACAGCGTCGACAATCTGGGGGCAGCCAGCTCGATCGCCAGCGGGATGTCATCCAGCTGGCGGCAGATCTCCTCCACCTGACCAAGGTGATCCTCCAAACCGCCTACGCCGGTTGCGGAGGCCCGGCTCACGAACAGCTCGACCGCAGCATCGTTCATGTTGGGAACGCGCCACACCCACTCACCGTCGATCGACAGCGACTCCCGCGAGGTCGCCAACATCGTCACGTCCGCGGCCTCGACAAGGATCTCCGCCGCGAGATCGGCCACATCCTCAATGAGATGCTCACAATTGTCGACAACCAGCAGTGTCGGACTGCCAGCCGTCGCCTCCGATAGCAGCGCAACCGGTCCGGGAGCCCCCTCACCCATTGACGGGGACAGGCCCAGCGCCGCGACCGTCCGGCCCGCGACCTGGGCCCCATCGCGTTCGGTCGTCAGATCGGCGAACCACACCCCACCGGGGAACTGGTCGGCGACCGCGGCGGCGACCTCAAGAGCGAGCCGGGTCTTTCCGCAACCGCCCACTCCGGTGATTGTCACCAACCGATGCTGGCTGACCATCTTCCGCAGCTCCGCGACCTCGTCGCGTCGACCGATGAACTCGGTCGGCATCACCGGCAGATTGTGCCGAGCCCTCTTGAGGGTGCGAAGCGGGGGATGATCTCCATCGTCGAGCTGCCACAACCCGAGCGGCTCCGAGAGGTCCTTCAGCTGGTGGGTGCCGAGGTCGCGCCCGATCGCTTTGGTCATGAGCTGATGGGCGACATCGCTCATCAAGATCTGACCCGAATGCCCCACACCGTTGATCCGAGCCACCTTGTTCACCGGCGGACCGAAATGATCACCATCGCGCTCAGCCGACACCCCGGCGTGGATCGAGACCCGGACCTCGAGCGGCCCCGTCTCGCCCCACTGAGCCTCCGCGAGCGCAGCCACCGCCGCGGAAGCCGCCAGGGCGGCAGCGTCCGCACCGTCGAATACCGCGATCATCCCATCGCCCGTGTGCTTGAAACGCCGACCTCCCGCCGACACCACCGCATCCAAGACAAGCACATCATGTTGTTCGAGAGCCACGCGCATCGCTTCACCGTGCGCCTCCCACGCAGCAGTCGACCCAACGACATCGGTCATCACGAACACCGACACACTCACCCCGTCACACCCCCCCGGGGAAACCCCACACGAACCTACCCGGCACCCTCCAACACGAAGACCCACACGGCGGCCGCAAACAGTCACAGCCACCCCAAGCAACCACACCAAACCCACCCCCAACCCGCTCCATCCGTGCCGGATGAGTGCGGGTCGGGGTCGGCGGAAGGGTGAGATCGCGGCCCGATCGATCTCGAGCGTGCGAGAACGAGCGCCGCTTCCGATACCGGACGCTGCCGGCGGCTTGACCCGCCCGGTATTGCTCCGCTCGACCGCTCGGAGCGATAGCGCGCACCGCAAGGATGTCGCCGGAGCCGTGATCTCACGGCGAGAGTAAGACCCGCTGCTCGGTACTCGCGGGCGGTGAGCGTTACCGGCGATTGGGCGCTGGATCAGTCGATCTGGGTCATCGCTGGCGTCCAAGGCGCACTCATCCGGCACGATGAGTGCGGGCGAGCGGCTGTCGACGAGTCAGGTGTTATCGGTTGGTTGTGCCGTTGTTCCGGCAGACGGCCAGGTGACGGCGCTCTAGCGTTGGTAGTGCCGGTTGACGCTGTTGGGGTGTGTTGGTGGTTCGGGATGTTGAGCTTGGTGACTTGATTGCGGACGGTGCGTTTGGTGCGGTGGACCAAGCGACTCAGCCGCTATGTGCGCGGCGGTCGCAGTGCTCGAGATCGCCGAGAACATGCTTGATACCAGCATCGCGAGACGCTGACGGTCCGGCCGGTACGGGGCGGAGCGTAGGGTTGACATGGCGGGGGAAGGGGCTCTGATGCGCTCTGGATGGTTGGTGCCGCTGTTGGGGCTAGTGCTGCTAGCGGCGGCGTGTAGTTCGGGAGAGGGCGGATCTGATCCGGCTCCCGAGACGAGCGTCGCTGCGACCTCGCAGCAAGAAGAGACCAAAGCCGAACAGACTTCTTCCACCCCCTCTACCGGTGCCGTCGAGACGGCGGCCGTCGAGACTGCCGCCCCGGTCATAGAGCCTGAAGCCTTTGACCTGGACTTCTCGGTCGGCGCGATGACCATGCTTGAGGACGGAAGGTTGCTCATGACCGGGTTCAGCGGGGTAGCAGTGTTCGACCCGTCCGTCCCCCTGAAAGAGGGCGAGAACCCGATTGATGCTGGACTTCCGACTCGGGACGACATGCTCGAGCTCGGCTGCGTGGACAGCCTGGTCGAAGGTGGCGTTCCGAATGTCTCCCTGAACGACTCGTGTCAC
>CAZVUM010000153.1:0-5013 GCA_964629575.1 uncultured Acidimicrobiales bacterium
CTAACGTTACGGTTCGTAACACAAAGTGCCAGGCACCTTCTCGTGGAGGGTCGGTCTGATCCTTCATCGCTCGGGCGAGAAGGGTCTCGTCGTCAGCTACCGCCAGGTCCGAGTTCCACAGCTTCGAACGGATGATGCATTTGGAGCAGTGGAAGAGCGCCTCGGCAACGTCGACGACCAGGGCCAGCTGAGGCACCCGCTCGCTGATCGCCATGGACTCGAGCAGCGATTCGTCGCGCACGATCCGCGCCCGACCGCGCACTCGCAAGGTGGTCTTGGTGCCAGGGATCAGAAAGATCAGCCCGACGTGTGGATGCTGCAGCACGTTGACGAACGTGTCGGCCCGCTTGTTGCCCGGCCGATCCGGAATCGCCACCGTGCGATCGTCGAGCACCCGAACGAATCCGGCCGGATCGCCTTTGGGCGACACGTCGATCCGGCCCGAGCCATCCGTCGAAGCGATCAGCACGAACGGCGACCGCTCGATGAACGAACGGCAGTGCTCGTCGAGGTGCGTCACCTCTTTGTCCGCGACGAGAGGATGCGGTTGGGGAAGGACCTCGCGCAGCCCTTCGAACGTGGTGATGGTGTCGGCGAACTCCATGCCCGAGTCTCCCACCTACCAGGGCGGCCGCTCGCCCCAACGGTTCCAGAAGGTCGTGTCCTCGACCGGTCGGCGTGAGGTGGAACCGAAGTTGCCCCGGGGGTAGCCGAGCGGCACGCAGCAGTGGAACTCCGCCCCGTCCGGCGCGCCAACCAGGGCATTGACCCTGTCCATCACCTGCGGATGCAGCGTGGTCAGCACCGAGCCAACACCGAGCGAGCGGGCCGCCAGCATCAGGTTCTGCACGCCAGGCACCACCGACAGACCGCCGTCGGGAACGCCAGGCGGCGTGTAGGCCAGCACCACTGCGGGCGCCGACACCATCTCGCCGGCGAGCAAGGCCGCCATCTTGAAGGGCGAGTCGGCGGGAACCTCCTGGTCGGGCTCCCACCCGAACTGGTCCCGTCGCTTGGCCCACCACGCCTCGTGATACAGCGCGCCGAATTCCTCGATGACAGCGGGATCGCGCAGAACCACGAGACGCGATGGCTGCGTGTTGCCACCGCTCGGCGCCTTGGACGCCGCGTCCAGAAGCAGCTTGATCACCTCGTCGGTGATCGGGCGGTCGTGGTCGAATCGCCGGATCGCCCGCTGGGTGAACATGGCCTGGCCGATCGCCATGTCGAGCTGGGCCGGCGCGTCGAGCCGAACGTGTTCTGCAGCCATGTCGTCCTCCTCAGTTCCCGCGCGCCGTTCGGCGAGCGACGATCTCGGCCAGCTCGGCGTGCGACAGCTCGCCCATGAACAGCGCATGCAGTGCCCGCCCGAATGGGTGGCGCGGCCATCGTTCGTCGTCGATCAGGTGCACCTGGCTCGTCACGCTGCCATCGGCGCCGAAGTCATAGGAGCGGTAGCCCGGCGGCAGCCACTCTCTGGTCTCGAGGTCGAAGTTGTTCTTCAACGATGGGGCAACGAAGACCTGTCGTCCCGCGAACTCGTACTCGTTGGGGACGTGCGTGTGTCCGCCACCGAGACCGCGGACCCCGGGCAGGCCGCGGAGCAGTCGGGCCCATTCCGCCTCGTAGTCGTCGTCGTGGCTCAGCGGCAGTCCCGGCGCAGGCGGGTGGTGGAGCCACACGAACACGTGCTCGGCGGTCGTCTGGTCGCACACTCCCGTCAGCCACGCGGCCTCACGCGGGCCCAGCCGACCGTTGCTGTGAAGGCGCTCCTCGCCGGGAGGATCGATGTGCACACCCGACTCGTCTGGCTCCATCAGCCCGGCACTCGAATCGACGAAGACGAACGCCCACGAACCGGCGTGGATCACCCGCGACGTCGACACTCCGGGCCGACCGATGCCCGCGCCGAAGGCCGCGTCGAGGTCATGGTTGCCCGGACACACGTTGACCGGCACGTCGAAGCGAGCGAAGGAGTCGGCGGCCCGCCGGTACTGCTCAGCGCGCCCGTGATCGGCAACATCTCCCGTGACGACGACGAGGTCGACACCGCTCTGGTCGCCAAGGTGGCCCAGAACCGCGTCGAAGGCCTCGGCGGTGTCGTATCCATGACCGCCCTCGGGTTCGGCTCCCTCTTCGAGAAAGTGGGTGTCGGAGAGCTGAACCACTCGTATCGCGCGCGACATCGGGGCAGTCTCGCGCGCTCCGCGAGATCCGCCGCCCGCGTTCTCAGGATCGTTCGCGTTCCTCGAGCTCAGCGCGGATCTCATCGCCGTGCTCGTCGAGTCTCGGGACGCCGCGGTAGACGCCGGCCGGGTCGTCGCTGAACTTGATGGGGCTGTTCAGCACCACCGTGGGTCGGTGATGGTCGTGGTCGACACGCACGAGCATCTCGCGCGCAGCGACGTGCGGATCGTTCACCCAGTCCGAAGGGTCGTACACCGGCCCGACGGGAACCTTGTCTCCGAGCGTCTCCACGACTTCTGCCGTGGTGTGCCCGGCCGCCCACCCGCCGATCACTTCCTCGATGTAGTCCCTGTTGCGGATCCGCGCCCGGTTGTTCTTGGTGCGTTCGTCGGTGGTGAGGTCCTCCCGCCCGATGAGCTCACAGAGCAGAATGAAGTGCGGCTCGGTGGGCGTCGCGATCACGCAATGGCCGTCCTTCGTCGCAAAGACGTCGTACGGGCTCATGCCGTCGACGCCGTTGCCCATGGGCCTCAACCCCCGGCCGGCGTACGTGTAGACCATCTGGCTGATCTCGGCCATGGTCATCATCGAGTCCACCATCGCCACGTCCACGAACTGCCCGACGCCGGTCTCCTTCGACCGGAGCAGAGCGGCGAGAAGCCCGAGGGCGGCCATGGTGCCCGGCACCGTGTCGCCGATCGGCGGCCCCACCTTCATGATCTTGTCCTCGGACTCACCCGTGGATGCGATGATCCCGCCCATCGCCTGAGCGATGAGGTCGTAGGCCGGCCAACCGGCATACGGGCTCGGCGCGATCCGATCGTCGCCGAACCCGCGAATCGCCGCGTACACGAGCCGCGGGTTGCGCTCGCGACAGGTCTCCCACCCCACGCCAAGCGAATCGAGAACGCCGGCGCGCATGTTCTCGATCATCCCGTCCGCGGTCTCCACCAGCTGGAGGAACGTTTCCTTGTCGCCTTCGTCACGGAGGTCGAGACAGATCGAGCGCTTGTTGCGATTGCGAATCGCATAGTTGCCCGAGTAGTGCCGATCCTCGTCGTCGAGCGTCCACGGCCCCTGGTAGCGGGTCATCTCACCCGAGGGGGCCTCCACCTTGATCACGTCGGCACCCATGTCTGCCAGCAACATCGCAGCGAAGGGCCCCGCCAGAGCGTGCGTGACGTCCAGGATGCGAAGACCCTGCAGCGGGCCGGTGGGCCCCGCCGCCATGGGCGCTGCTGTCTCGGCCGCCTCGATGTGCTCGTTCATCGCCACATACTGGCGCGTCCCTTGCGACCCCGCTCGCTGGGTGTCAGTCGCGGCTGATCACGACCGAGGCGTTCTGGCCACCGAAGCCGAACGAGTTGACCTGGAATCGCTCGACCGCGACGGCCTGCGGCTCGCCGATCACCGCGTCGAACTCGATCTCGGGATCGAGCTTGGAGGTGCCGGCGATGTTGACCAGCCGGCCCGACTCGATCGCGCGCAGGCCGGCCATCACGCTCATTGCACCCGACGCCGCGCCGGTGTGGGCGGTGTGACCCTTGATCCCTGTCACGGCGAGACCGTGGTGACCGCCGAAGACCCTGTTGATCGCCCGGATCTCCGCCGTGTCGCCCTTCGGGGTGCCGGTCGCGTGGGCCACCAGCGCATCGATGTCGCCCGGTCCGACGCCGGCCGAAGCGTGTGCCTTCTCCATGACCAGCTGCTCCCACCGCCCATCGGGCTCTGGCGAGGAGGGGTGGTGCGAATCCGCCAGCGAGGCGTAGCCGGTCAACCACCCCCGTACCCGGGCGCTGCGCGAGCGAGCGTGCTCTTCGGTCTCCAGAACGAAGAACGCCGATCCTTCCCCCGACACGATCCCCACCCGATCCTCGGCGAAGGGCAGAAGGGCTCGCGCCGGGTCGACGGGTTCGGCGCGCATTCCATAGGCCGCCTCAGCAGCCGTGATTGCCGACAGGAAGTGTTGGTCGCCCGGGTCGCACGTGTAGCCGCCCTCGGTCGCGCCGACGAGCACGACGTCGACCCACCCGGCATCGAGGTACAACGCCGCTGTTCCGAGCGCGTCGAGCGACGAAGCGCACGCGGTGGCGATGGTCGTGGACGGCCCGTGGAGCTCATGAGCCAGGCAGATCTGTGCCGCGGCCATGTTTGCCCACACTTTGATCTGGGTCTTGGCGTTGACCGCCTCGGGTCCGCCGCGCTCGAGCTCCCACTGAGCGCGGGCAACGGTGAAGTGACCCCCGGCCGACGTGCCGTGCACCACCCCGGTTCGAAACGGATCGAGCCGCCCGCCCAGCCCCGCGTCCTGCAACGCCTGCGCGCTCGCGGCGAGCGCGTACCGGGCGAAGCCGTCGGTCCCGGCGACCACGCGGCTGTCCATGAACAGCTCCGGGTCGAATGCGTCGTCGATCGCCCCGTACAGGCCTCCGCCGAGCGCCTCGGCCCAGGGGGCATCCCGAATCCCGATCCGTCCGGCGAGCAGGCCGTCGCAGAGCTCGTCTGCGCTCACTCCGATCGGCGATACCGCACCGAGTCCTGTGATCGCGAGCTTCATGACCGCCCCCGGCCTCGCACCACCGAGCCCGGCCGCTCGCCTGTGACCCGCCCGTCGCGCACGACGGCTCGACCGTTCACCCACACACCGGCGATCCCGGCGGGAACCGTCGTCGGGTCGCTGTAGGTCCCCGTGTCGAGGATCTCTGCCGGATCGAACAGGGTCAGATCGGCCAACGCCCCCTCGCGGATCATGCCACGATCGACGAAGCCGAACCTCTCGGCCGGGACCGACGTCATGCGCTTCACTGCGTCCGGCAGCTCGAGCAG
>CAZVUM010000154.1:0-1066 GCA_964629575.1 uncultured Acidimicrobiales bacterium
TGAGCTGCTCGCCCGCGTCGGCGCCTTTGCGGGTCGCCTCGGCGATCTCGAGCAGGGCCTCGAGCTGTTGGGATTGGATCCCGCCACCCCCGCGGCCCAGCATGGCGGCGCCGAGGGCCGAGAACGAGCCCGCGGCCGTGTCTGCGGTCGCGGTTACGGTCGCCAGCTCGGGCAGCTCTGGGCCGGCAGGGCCGGGCGTTGGCGCGGCGGCCTCGGCCTCGCGCGCCGCCTGGGCGGTCGCCCGGTTTAGTTGGCGCTGTAGTTCGCCGAGCCTTGCGTTCGTCTCGGCGAGGCTCGCAGCCCCTGCCGCTTGTCTCGCGTTTGCGTTGCGCTCGGCCTGCTGCTGCAGCCCGTCGGCAAAGGCCCGTTGATCGTCTGAGATGATCCGAATCGACGCCTCGGCATCGACAAGCCCAAACATTCCGGCGACCGTCAAGAGACCCTTGGCGATACTGCTCACGATATCATTCCACAGAACCCGAATACGGTTCAGCGTCTGATCCCAGGCTGACCAGAGCCCATCAGTAAAGGAATGCCAAACGGGTAACACCCGCGCCATGCCCGCATAAAAGGCCGCCTCGAGCCCGAGCCAAGCGATCTCCCCAGCCAGCGCGAGATTGCCCGCGGCGAGCGCGTCGAAAATACCCTGCAGCACGGGCCGCACGACCTCGAGCAGGCCCTGAAACTTGCCGACGAGCCAGTCGATCGCAGCGCCGCCCGTTCCCGAAAAATGCAAGAAGGCCGCGCCGGCAGCTGCCAGCCCGCCGACGATCAGCGTGATCGGGTTGAGCAGAAAGACGAGCGCGCCGCCCAGGGCCCCGACGGCCGCCATCATCCCAGAGATCGCGATTCCGGTCGTTGCCAGGGCCGCCCCGAAAGCGACCACCCCGCCCAGCACGGCGAGCACGATCCCGACGATCCGCATGATGGAGGCCATCAGCTCGCCGTTGTTTTGGATCCAATTGACGACCCAGCCGACGACCTGGGCGATCTTGTTCGCGAGCAGTGTTAGAAACGGCGCCGCGGCCGCCCCGATCGCTAACACCCCGCCCTTGATCGAGGCCCA
>CAZVUM010000154.1:1166-2314 GCA_964629575.1 uncultured Acidimicrobiales bacterium
GCGCTCGCCGAGACGCCCGTTCGCGCGCTCATTTTGTGGAGCTTGTCGCCGACCGTTGCGAAATGTTTACTGGCTGCTATCAACGGCGTCGCGATCATCGCCCCGATCCCCATCCCGAACCCGGCGATCCTGGCCCCCTGGGCGCGAGCGAACCCCGCAAAGGCCTTGAGCTGGGCGCGGGCTCGCGCGAGCCCTTTCCCGAGCTTTGATTTTGTGGCGAGCTCCACGAAGGCGCGCCCCGCTCGAATTGCCGACCCTTGAGCCATTACACCAGGTCCTTGAACAAATCGGGAAACTTTCCGCCCGCTATGAAATCCTGCAGACTGGGCCGCATGAACGGCCGCGCGGCGATCCTGACGCGCTTACGGACGTAAGATTTGCGGCCGCGTTTGGTCACCTCGACGACCGCCTCGGTCTCGCCGCCCTTCTCGAGTAGCTCGGGCACCCCGCCGACGTTGAACAACACGGGCCCGACAATGGTCGTCATTTGAGCTTGCGCAAAGTGATAGAAAATCGAGCGAATGCCCCGCTCTCCTGCGGCGACGTGCGAGAAGGGCGGTTGACCCGGCTCGCTGCGTGTTGACAGTTTTTTCTCGATCGACTTACGCGCCCGTTCGCGCACCTTGGCGCTGTACCAATTGGGCGGCCCGCCGCGGCTCTTGGCGAGCAGAAGTTTCGACGGCCGCTTGTGCTTGATTTTCTTCTTGGCGATCGTCTGCAGCTCGCGACCGGCGAGGCTCAGGCGCTTACTGCTCGCCTCGTCGAGAGCCGGCTGTATCCTGCGCCCTTGCGGGTCCAGGAAAAAATTGAAATCGAAACCGACAGAGAAGTCGATCGGGTTGGTCGCCATCAGCTGCCCCCCCCTGAGGCGTTGAACATCGCCCGCAGCGTCGCCCGGTTACCCTTCGCGAGCCGAACCCCGCCCGGCTTTTTGCGCGGCGCGAACGGGTTAAAATCGGCCGCCTGAAACGGTGCCCGCTGCCGCTTCGGATCGCGCGCCGTGTTCGCGATCATGGCGAGCACGTTCGAGGCGATCGACCAGTCGGCCTTATCTCTGCCCTGTTTCATTTCGACCAGCTCCCAGTATTTAAGCGGCCCAGGATCGACCCCTATCGCCCCGGCTAGTTCATGGAGTCGTTCCCACCAGA
>CAZVUM010000154.1:2414-4927 GCA_964629575.1 uncultured Acidimicrobiales bacterium
AGCGTCGTGTTCTGTTTCGTCAGCAGGTCGGCCGGGTCGAGATCTAGCTCGCGTCGTAGTTGTTTCGCAGTCGTTGCGTTGATGTCGGGATGCCAAGTGTCCCCGTTTCGGTCGTTGAATTGTTGCATTGATAAACCGCTTTCATAGCCGCGGCGAGCGCGCCCGCCTGTTCTAATCCCCAGGGTAGAGAGGGGCAGGCCGCCCAGCGCAGCGCCG
This sequence comes from uncultured Acidimicrobiales bacterium, assembly GCA_964629575.1. Taxonomy (GTDB): domain Bacteria; phylum Actinomycetota; class Acidimicrobiia; order Acidimicrobiales; family Poriferisodalaceae; genus JAYPWI01. The sequence goes on from CAZVUM010000154.1 coordinate 2,631, forward strand.
TAAATAGCGCCAGCGCCTCGCGGCCTTGGGTCCACTCGAGGCGGTAAAGGTGCCCCTCGTGTTCGATCTCGACGAAATAGATATCGTCGATTGCGTGCCCCTTTTCCGTTTTATGTCAGCCCGCGCCCGGCGCGGGGTTGTTGTCAGGCGGGTCGACCATCGGGTCGACCGGTTCGCCAGCCAGCGCCAGCACGTCGCCGGCTTGCCAGAGTACCGACTCGGCGCCCTTGGATCGCAGCAGACCCCGCCGCAGATTCGCGGCCAGCTTGTCGCCCTCAGGCGCAGCGTCGACCAGCGCCTCGCCCTCGTCGCGGCTGACGTGAACCAGCCCGCGAGTCGGGTCGATCGCCTGGATATTCTCGATCTCGGCGGCGTCGAATTCGGGCATGAGGCCCGCGAGCGTTGCGTTTTTCCACTGTTCGCCGCGCTCAATCGCGAGCTTGGCCCGTTGTTTGATTTCCATGGTTTCCCCTTCGGTTAGCTCGCGGTAAACCAACTAGGCACGACGAGCGCTGCCGATTCTTCCGCATAGACCGGCTTAGCCTCAAAATCGACGGTGCTCGCGTCCTCAAGGCCCTGGTTCAGTGTGTTACTAAAGAACTGACAATGGGCGCGGATACCCTGACAGCCCGATTCGGTCGCCGGCCCGTCGAGCGCCAGGAGCTCGTAGGTCGTGCGAGAAAAGAAGGCGGCCCGGATCGCGTCGAATACGGCGTCGGTGCCCTGCTTGTGCAGATAGTTCCAACTAATCGCGAGCTCTTTCAGGCCCTGCCGGGTCAGCTTCCACGCGCTTTCGCGGGCGTTCGTCGTGACCTCGCTCGCGGTGATCGAAATCGTCACATCAATGCACTTTGTGATCTCGACCCAAGTCGGCGAGGCGTAGGTCGCCGAGTTGTAGTAGAGCTTAGATTCTTGGCCCGTCACTGGGGTCTGAGTTAGCGCCATTTTTTGCGGTCCTTATTTATGCAAAGAATAGGTATCTGATACGAATCAGCTTGGCGAAGGCGGGCAGGTTCAGGCCGCCCAGGGTGTCGGAGTCGGTCACCTCGTGCCCGACGTAGACGGCGCCCGCGGGTCGCTGCGGGTCGCTGGTCGTTGTCAGCCCGATAAAATCGGCGACCTCCTGGGCGAAATAATCGAGCGCGTCAGCCGCCGCGGTTGTCGTCGCTTGCTTCTGCACGCTGACGACGATCGGCGAGGTAAATCGCGACGAGCTGCGGCTCGAGAGCTCGGCCTCAGCCGGGCCGGGTATCACTCGCAGCTGCAGAGAATCGAGTTCCTCGAGCTTTACGACCGGCTTATAGTCTCGCTGGCAGGTAAACGACGTAATCGAGAACCCGCTCGCGGCGGAGTTGATAGCGCTCACCAGCGCGTCGGCGATTTGTACGGGTTTGCTATCGCTCACGGTTTTCGATCAGTTTGTCGAGTGTGTTCTGCAGGCGGTCGAGTTGTTTCGCGATGTGTTCGGTCGTCCGCTCGTATTCGGTTTGTCTTACGCTCGCGGCATGCGTGCCCGAGTTATGGGTTTGAAAACTGACCGCACCCAGTCCGACGAGCGCGGTCGCGACGGTCAGCGTGGACAGCGTCCACTCTCGCCACGTTACAAACCGCTGCCCGTTCGCTGGGCGGTTGTCGTTCATCATGTTTGTGATGTCTGCTTGCTGTGGATGCGGTAGCGGGTCCGCTCGCGATCCAGGTAGGCGTAGACCGGTTCGCCTTCCGGCGCTGCGACGGTATAGGTTTCTGTCACCCCGTTTCTGGTGGTGCTGATCGTATCGCCGCGGGCCGGCGTAACCGCTGCGCCACCAATCACCAGATCGGCGACCGATACGAGCCAGTCGGCCGAGGTAAACCGCTCCGCGAGCCCGCCGTCGATCACGACCTCGAAGTCGGTCGCGCCCTGCAGCGCGCCCCCGGTAAGGGTCACACTGCCCGCGCTCGTCGTGTAGGTGATCGTCAGCCCGGCGAGCCGGGTCGCCGCTTTGAGCGCGGTCGAGATCGCGGTCGAGAAATTCGACATTAAGCCTCCGGGTTACCGCCACCGATCACCCGGGCGCGCTGCGGCTGAGACGCGCCCGGGCTTGCGGCGGAGAGAAGCACTACCAAAGAGTCCTCTTTTATTAAAACTAGGTGACCTGAGTCTCGGCGTTACCCAATCCAGGCGAGACGATGATCGGGATGCCTTGGCTCTCGGCAGGCCATGGCGCCGGGCTGCCCGTCGCGTTGGTTGCTGTTCGCGAGCTCTGCAGCTGGTACGCGCTGCGGCTGTTCATCACGAGCACGTCGGGCCAGGCGCC
>CAZVUM010000155.1:0-4925 GCA_964629575.1 uncultured Acidimicrobiales bacterium
GGCGACCTGGCTCCGGGCAGTGAGGGCGCCCCCATTTCGTGCACGGTCGCCGGCAAGACCGGGTGGGTTGCCAAGCGGGACGATTGGGTGGCTGGTCGTTGTTAGCGGATGGTGTCTGGTGGCTCTCTGAGGCGGTGGATGAGCCACTCGCCGGGGACGCCCTTGAGCGCTGCGGTGCGTGTGTCGTCGAACGTGGCGTTGGTTCCGATGAGCGCGATACGGGCGGAGTCTGAGACCAGTACCTCGGCTGCGTGGGCCTCGGCCATGATTCGGGCTGCGATGTTGACTGCGATGCCGGAGATGTCGTCGTTCCGGCGGTCGACGTCGCCGAGGTGGATGCCGGCACGGATCTCTAGGCCCAGCGGTGTGAGTCGTTGTTTGATCGAGTGGGCGGTGACCGCGGCGCTGTAGGTCGACGGCATGACCGCGAGGGCGCCGTCGCCGGTGAACTTGATGACGTGTCCGCCTGCTTGTTCGACGCAGGAGTGGACCAAGGAGTCGTGGCGGTCGAGAACGCTTCGCCATTGGTGATCGCCGTCGTCAACGGCGCGATCTGTTGATGCAACGAGGTCGGTGAAGAGAACTGCCACGCTGACCCGTTCGGGCGGAGGTGCCTTTGGTGCTCCGGTGACGAAGCGGCCGATCTCAACGATCAGTGGGTCGATGTTGCCTGAGATCGGAGCCGAGTCGATGCCGTCGACTTGTACGAGTTCGGCGTTTGGGATCGCGTTGGCGACGTGGGTGATCGATGCGGCTGGCCACATGCAGTCGCGGCGGTGCAGAACAAGAGTGGGACACGCGAGGTCTGGGGGTGTGAGGTCCCGCTCGGTGGTGATGGCTTCCCACAGGCGGGCCGCGACGCCTGGGCTCACTCCGGTTCGGCCGCTGCGGTCGAGCCAGTCGCGAAAGCCCGGCTCGTCGATTCGGCTGGGGAACGCTGCGGCTTCGAGGTCTGGTGCAGCGTCGACGCCGTCCCGGCCTGTCTCTTGTAGCCAATCTCGGAGGGACGAGGCGAATGGCAACGGATTGACTAAGACGAGGCGACCGACGAGGTCGGGTCGCCGAGACGCGACCAGCCGCGCTGTGCCGAAGAACGCATCCCACGCCACGAGCGTGGGTTGTTCCAGGTCCGCAGCGTCGATGACGGCGATCAGGTCCTCGGCCCACTGATCGAGAGGCGAGCGCGACCAGTCAACGAACGGATCTGAGAGGCCGACGCCGCGGCGGTCATACAGCACCAAGCGACCTAAGGCCCCAAGCCCGTTGATGAACCGAGTGGCGACGCGGTCCTCAAGAAGCGCTTCAACCGGCAAGAAGCTGCCCGAGATCATGACCAGGTCCTCACCGGAGCGATCCCCCAGCACGCGGAACGCAACGCTGACTCCGTCCACGTCGACGTAGTGAACCCCGTCGCCCACGGCGCCAGCCATCACGCCACCTCCAGCCAAGGAGGACCGGTCTCGTTGGTGTTGGCACCCTCCGCGGTGTCAGGCCGCCGACTCAAGGCTCCGCTTCAATCTCTCGAGCGTCGTGACCAAATCACGCTCCATCTGCTCCGCGCGCAGAGAGGGATAATCCGGCCCCAACGACGCAACAAACGGTGCCGGGTCCAACAACTCCCACACCTCAGTCACCACACAGCCCGACGGCGCCGACTCGATGCGATAGGTCCACTGCACCCACGGATGCTCGGCGGGGCCAGTGTGAAACGCGAACAGTGCACCTGGATCGGATGCGCTCACCGTGACTGGCAGCGTCCACTCCAGATCTCCCTGCCGGTTGTCTCCCTCAAAGCGATCACCAACCCGACCACCATCACCCTCAAGCCAACGACCCCCCACGTTCTCGGGACTCCACTCACCCATTCGCCCCAAACAACACACCGCATCGAACGCCACCGGCGGTGACACCGCGATCTCCACCGACGCACTCCGTCGCATCACCTCTGACACCATGTCCTGCCCCTCGCCTCTCGCCCAAAACGCGAGCGCAAGTCTGACACGGCCCCGCCACCGCATCAGCCGCTCACGGGAGCCGGCAAAGTGGTACGGCCGGCTTCTCTGGGTAGCAGCGGCGATAGAGCGCTGGTTTCAGCGCGGCCCAGCGTCGCGGGCCTCGGCGAGTTGGTCGAGCTCTGCGATCGTCACATCCAGGGCGCTGGTGTCGTCGCGGATAGCTCCAGCTGTTACTCCCAGTTGCGACGCTGGATCTCGGCTTTGAGGGTCTGCCGGTCCTTCGCTGCTCGAGGCTTGATGTCTGCTGCGGTGATGGCCGCTTGTGCCGACCGGTAATCGTCGGCGACGCCGAGTTGTTCGGCGGTGTGAATGGCGTAGTTCAGGAGCTCTGAGGAGCGGCAACGGCCCATGCCGAGCACGAGACCGCGGGCGATGTCGCGTTCGCCTTCAGCGTCGGCGAGCGTTGCGAGCAGCAGCAGCGCGTCGGTGGCCTGTTGGGCTACTCGTCCCGTTGCTGCCGATCGTGCGTGGGCGCGTGTGGCTTCGCGTGCCTTGGTGAGGTCGCCGAGTGCGATGTAGGCCAGGGCTTTGAGTTCGTCGCCGGTGCCGAGGCCTGGGTTGGCGTCGCTGTAGTGGGTGGCGTCTTGGAGGGTGGTTTCGGGGTCGCCTGCGAGGAGGGCCCCGATCGCTTTCATCATTGACGCTTGAGCGGAGGTCTCGCTCTGGTAGCCCAGGTCGGCGTATTGCGTGACGGCTTGTCGCGCGTGGGTGACCGCGGTGTCGTAGTCGCGTAGGTAGAGGTGCACCATCGATGAGACGTTGTGCCACATGGCAGACGCTCGGGTTCCGTCTTCGCCGGCGGGGATGTTGTCGATGAGTTGGGCGGCGTTGCCCATGATGCGGTGCGCTTCGGGAGGATCAGACAGCCCGACGGTTACTGCGAGGAGCGCTTGCCCCTGGAGCTGGTCCATGGGCGATGGGGACCGGCGAAGTCGACGGCCATCTGCCAGCCACCCTTCGTAGTCCGAGACCATGAGGTGCAACCACCACAGGTTGGACGTCAGATGCATCCCAACCTCGGTTTCCTCTACGTACTCGAGGCATCGTTCGGTGAGCGTGACGCCGGTGGTGGCGTGGTCGTAGAAGACGGTGAATGCGCGCAGCAGCAGGTCCGAGGCTCGCGTCCAGTCATCGTGGGCTGCTGCCCATTCGAAAGCCGTGACCAGGTTGGCGTGGTCCGAGCCGAGCTCTGCGCGGGCGGCGAGATCGGCGTGAAGGCTGGCCTGGTAGCGGCTGGCGAGCCCGAGAAAGTGGTCGAGGTGCCGATCGCGGACCTCGCTTGCCTCGCCTGCATGAACCATTCGCTGTGAGGCATACGCGGTTGTCGTTTCGAACAATCGGAAGCGGGAGAGTCCGCCGTGTTCCTCGCGAACGACCAGAGACTTGGCAATGAGCGACTCCACGATGTCAACGGCTCGCGGCAGTTCCAGGTCAGCAACCGCCGCTGCCGCCGCAAGATCGAAGGTGGCGCCGAACACCCCCAAGGAACGAAAGACCCGCTGTTCATCGGGGTCCAGAAGGTCGTAGCTCCAATCGAGCGTGGCCTCCAAGGTGCGTTGCCTCTGGCGACGGCGACCCCCACCCAGGAGCTGGAACCTGTCTTCGATCCCCGACAACAGCTCGGCAGGGGACATCACGGTGCTGCGTGCGGCCGCTAGCTCAATCGCGAGCGGCATGCCGTCGAGCCGTGTGCACAGCTGAAGGACAGCCTCGCTGTTCTGGCCGGTGAGCTCGAAGTCAGAGTTGACAGCCCGGGCCCGCTGGGTGAACAACTCGACGGCCGGCGCATCGTCGTCGACTGCCAATGGCGGGATCTGGAGCGCCTGCTCTCCTTCGATATCCAGCCGCTCGCGACTCGTCGCCAACAACGCAGCCGAACCTGGGCGAGCGAGGAAGCTCTCGGCGAAGTCCGCGCATTCGTCGACAACGTGCTCGCAGTTGTCCAGGATCAGCAACAGGCTCTTGTCGGCCATGTAGGCGACGACCTGGTCAACGGCGTCTCCAGTCGTCAGAGCCAGACCCATAGTCGCTGCGATGTGCGGTGCGACCCGAGAACCATCGGCGACCGAGGTGAGATCGACGAACCACACACCATCGAGACGATCCGGCAACTCCCTTTCACCGACTGCGATCGAAAGACGCGTCTTCCCCGTGCCACCACCCGCAACCAACGACACCAGCCGAGCAGACTGAAGCGCTGCGCGGATGCGCTCCACTTCGCCGACGCGACCAACCAAGCTCGTGGCCGCGGCGGGAAGATTCGTCACGTCCGGATCGACGACTCGCAAAGGTGGGAACTCGCCTTCACCGAGTTGCCATAGCGCCACTGGATCGGGGACATCACGAAGCAGATGCGTTCCCAGCTCGAGCGCTGAAACGTTCGCAGCCGACCGCACCTCATCAGTAAGCAGCACCTGACCACCGTGGCCTGCAGCCTCAACACGAGCGGCGAGATTCACTGCCGGACCGAAGTAGTCACCGTCCCGCTCCTGGGCCTCTCCAATGTGCAGCCCCATCCGCACCGCCAAGGCCGGCCCGGGCCACGGCGCCTCACTCAGCGCCGCTTGCGCGGACTCTGCAGCCGCGACCGCGTCCGAAGCTCGACTGAACGCAACAGCGAACGAGTCACCCGCCGTCGTGAACACCAACCCGCCACGACCCTCGAACTCCCGACTCAAGATCCCGTCGTGAACAATCAGACTCTCGGCCATCGAAGCCTGATCCTCAGCCCACAAACGCGTCGAACCAACCACATCGGTAAACAGGAACGTCACCACTCCACTAGGCCTCACACCCTCGGCGACGTCCTTCCCCCCGGCCACCCCATCACCCTACGACCCCCATCGACACCAACCCCGAGGAGACACAACGTGAACGATTGATCGGGCGGCCCACACCCGATAACCCCGG
>CAZVUM010000156.1:0-4766 GCA_964629575.1 uncultured Acidimicrobiales bacterium
AATCGCCCGGCTGATGACGAGCTGCTGGATCTGCTCGGTGCCTTCGAAGATGTCGTGGGTCTGATTTGGACTTGTCCACAGATGTCCGCTGGTGACGTTTCTGCCCGCTGACCTGGGGAAACGCCGACCGGTGATGTCCGGACGTGACCGATGATCATCCCTACTCCGAGCAGAAAGTAGGGATGACGGCAACGTTTCGGCAACGCATGCCACTGACCGCCATAGGTGGTGTGTCATGGCGTCGCCCAGTTGGCGCTGGGATCAAACCAGCCTCGATCGGGGGACCAACTAAGAACCCGACCGATTGGATAGCCCCACACCCACACGTTTGTCAGCTCGTCTGGCAATCTCGGTGCGACCGGCGGGAGGTCGGTCTTCCCATGCGATAGCCAGTAGTTGATCGACCAACTACTGCTGAAAGTCCCACCCAAGAACACATGACGCTCGGCGACCTCCGTTTGGGCCAACTTACGACGGACGTCAGACAGCTCGTCGCTGTGAAGGATGCGATGGAGCTCGGCCTGAAAGGCGGTCCAGTCCTCGTGCGCTCCTCCCGCACCGCTCGGCACAAGCTGAATTGCCGGCGTGGGGTCTATCCGACAGGACACGGCGTGAACTCCGAGGCTGGCCAACCTGTCAACGCCACGTCGCACAGCAGCAGACGCACTCGCTACGGCACCAATCTCGACACGCTCGTTAACCGGCCAAGCATCAGACTCGAGCCGAGCGAGCACCGCCTTGAGCTTCTTCTCCAGCAACCGCAGATCAGTGTCAGGCTTCAGCCACACGAACCAGAAGCAGGCAAGCCCGCCCCCGTCGATCCTGAACTCTCGCTTCCGAACTGCTGCGTAGGTCGCCGCCCATGCCGGGTCCATGTCGAGAACGACCTCGACCAAACCGAGGCGACCATCGCCGTATTCAATCCGGACGTCTGGGATCGAGTCGGCGCTGCCATCGTCGATGAGAAGCACCTTCTCTCCCGTGTAGCGAGCGACGACCCGAGCAGCGGCTTTCTCGAAATCGCCCGTGACACTTCGCGAGGCTGCGCGCCGCTGCTTCTCGCTCCGCAGGTCAACTGGCAATCCGGGCCGGTATTCGTCCGCCAACTCATTCCTTTCCGTCACTCCACGCTGCGCAGATGGACGAGTCCATCAACCCGATGCAGCGAGAACGAGGCGCGCCCCCTCAGTGCGCAGCATCTGGAAGGGGTTGATGACACTGACACCGTTGGCGATGGCGGCGTTGGGGATCTTGATCTTTCGCCTCCCATCGCTGATGCGCTCATGGGTGACCACGGTGTGATCACCGGCAACAGCGTGACCGATCAAGAACGAATCGGCGGCAGACGCGAACTCGGACTTCGCCGCCCCGTCGTAGTCGGGCGAGTCGTTCGCCCACCGGTTCACCGCCGCGACCGCGGGGATCTCGTCGGCGGTCAGGGGAAGGAAGAACGAACGATGATCCTTCACCCATTGAGCGAGGTCATCGTCGCTGCCGACCAGCTCGTTGTAGACCGCCTCGACGCTGTGAACCGCTCCGGCAGCGTTGGCAGCCTCCAGCCAATCCCAGAAGCCCGGGCAGAAGTCGAAGCCGTAGTGATCGTTCTTGGCACGGATGAGCACATCGGAGTCGAGCAGGTACGCCACTACAAGACCCCGAGCTGCTCGCCCAGACCTTCGAAGGTCGAGGTCTTCTTCACGTCGAGCAATCGGAACGCCTCGGTGTAGGGCGTACGGCCTTCGAGCGTGCTGGCGATCAGCTCGCGAGCGAAGCGCTTCCCCACCTGAACCGGCTTCGTGTTGTAGTAGCTCCCGCCTCCGTCTCGCTCGGCGACGATTTCCGCGACCCGTTGCTTCTCGATGCGCAGTTCCTCCATGAAGCGATCCCAGCTGAGGAAGCCTGCCTCGCGGACACGTCCGAGGATGACCTGTGTGGATACCCGGAAGCGTTCGGCAAGGGGCTGGAGTTGGGAGCGCAGATCGCCGGCAGGATCGAACACGAGCCGGAACTCGTCCATCGGCACGAGCAACTCGGCGGCGACCTGGTTACACCACCGCTCCTCGTCGTACGTGCGGGCGGATTCAGGGTCGACGTCAGAGAGCGCCGTCTCGCCGAGCCACAGGTGCGCAAGCTCATGAGCAAGGGTGAAGACCTGCGCCGCCTTGGAGTCAGCGCCGTTCACGAACACGACAGCCGCTCGCGGATCCGCGAGCGCGAAGCCCCGGAACTCCTCAGGGTCGAGCTTGCGATGCGTGTTGGATCCCACGATGCCGCTGATCATCACGAGCACTCCGGCGAGCTCCGCGTTCTCTCGCAGTCGCGTGAGTGCCATCTCCCAACTGGAGAGCCCGTCGCGCGTCTCCGGAGTCCAGTCGAGCACGCGCCGCATCTGGTCAGCGACGACAGACGGAGAATCAGCGAGCGTCGCAGTCCCTACAAATTCGAGTGGTGCCTCGCCGTTGAGCAGCTGACTGTCGCGGTACCACTCTTGGCGGGCCTGGCACACGTACACGGTGTCGAGCAGGTCGGCGGATACATGACCGGCGACACCCGCAACCGGCAGATCACGAATCGTCCGAAAGTCGGGGATCGGCACCTCTTCCACCGGCGGCTCATCCAGGAAGAAGAAGCCAACCGGCGTGTAGGTCTTCCGAGCAAAGTCCTCGAGCTGCTTGAGCGTCGGATTCGCCTCGCCGTTCACCCAGGAGTCGTAGCGCGGGAATCGCTTCTCCCAGACGTCAGCCTCGATGCCGGAGCGCGCTCGGGCCCACTGAAGCAGTGCTGGACGCGGCTCGACCCTGACGGACATGGCTCCAGTATCACCCGACCGGTGAGACAAGGGCAGCACATCGGCCGCGTTCAGCGCTCGAAAGGCCGATCGTGCAATGCGGATAGGTCTTGGTGGTCACCTATCCGCGACCTATCTGCGAGCAGGTCCGCAGGACCTGCAGATGTGTCTGACATTTTTCGGTGGGAGCGGAGCACTGTCGCGTCCGGGCGGATCTTGACCGACGCGATCAGTTGAGCCTGACATGTCGCTGGTCTGATCTGGACCTGTCCACTGGTGGCCAGTGGTGCCGTTCTCGTGGCCTGAACCGGGGAAACGCCGACTCGTGTTGTCCGCTCCGAGTCGCTGATCATCGTACACCGAGGCGAAAGTAGGGATCGACCGCTCCGGCAGGACCGGTCACTTCTCGAGCAGGTTCAGCGAGTAGTTGCCACAGCGGCACCGGATTACCTCGGGCTCGGGTGACCCCGATGTGTGGATCCACCCCCCGCACTCGACGTTGTCGCACGTGAATAGCTCAAGAAAAGCGCGGGCGGCATCGACGACGGGTCGGAAGTCTGCAACCGACATCTGTGCCCAGTCGGTGTTGTGGACCAGTGGGTTGATCGCCCACTTTTCTCTGTCCAGGTCGGCGCCGGCCTCTTTACGTCTCGCCTGCTTGTCAGCGACGGCGGCAGCCACCGCTCCGTCGTCCCAAGAGTTGGCGGCCTTGGCAGCCTGACCGAGCAGCTTCCCGTGTCGACCGATGATCGCTCCGAGCAGATCACCGAGTTCATAGTTGCCTGCCGACCGGTAGGCCACGCGGCCACCGATCTGTTCGGCGATGTCGCCCGCGGCTGCCTCGAGATGCCGTCGTAACTTGCTCGCTGCGGCATTGACATCATCGCGCTCAAGGTCCTCCTCGATCCGGGCCCAGGTTTCCCCGTTCTCGTAGAACGGCCCCGTATCCACCGTCCAACCGTGAAGACGCGCTTCTGAACGGCTCGACACAAGACCTTCGGTTCGCATCTGCCGAGCCCAAACGGGGTCATGAGTAGTGATGATGAACTGCACGTCCGGGAACTCGTTGGCCAGAAGCCGGCAGAACTGACGGCGATGGTTCACGTCGACCGACGTCACCACGTCATCCAGAATCGCAAACCGGAAGTCGTCGCCGAGGAGCTGATGAACGAGCGCGAGATAGATGCATACCCCCATGCCGTCTTGGTGCCCCTCTGAGTGATACGCGGTGGGTGGGAACTTTCCCTGGCCGTAGAAGTCCACTTGGAAGTCCAAGCTGCCGGCCTTTGGGGCGAGTTCAGCCGTGAAACTGCCTTCGTCGTCGGCGTTGATCAGGCGATAGAAGCGGACGAGATCGGTCTCCACCTGTTCGTAGAGCCGCGTCAGGGCGTAACCAGTCAGGTGGGTAGCCAGGCGCCGGTGGGGGTGTAGAGCTGGCGGAGGTGTTGGTGGATGGGTTGGGCTTGTTTGCGGTTGGTGGAGATGTAGCTGCGGATGGTGGCGAAGCGGGCAGCTCCGGTCGGGGATCGGAACTCGCCGGAGATCTTGGCTTGGAGTTTGATCATGCGGAGGTCGCGTTCGGCGAGGTTGTTGTCGAACGGCAAAGCGAAGTCACCGGTGTAGGCGAGGAACAGGTCTCGGTGTTCGGTGAGTGCTCGGGCGAGGTTCCGGGCATCTTTGTTGGTGCCGTACAGGTAGATCCCTTTCGGGGGGTCGGGGGTGGCTTGGGCGGCTTGGGTGCAGAGGTCGTCCCATCGTCGTCGGATCTTGCGTTGTCGGTAGCTGCTCAGCGCGGTTTTGTCCTCGTCTCGGGCTTGGTCGACGTGTTGCTTGGTGTCGATGATCAGCTCGATGAATCCTTTGGCCCAGTCCTGATGTTTGGGGTTGGCCAGGAGCTCGTTGAGCGAGCGGAGGATGTGGGCGTTGCACAGCACGTGACCGGTCCCGTAGTTGAAGTACATCGCCAACCGGTCGTGCA
>CAZVUM010000157.1:0-4722 GCA_964629575.1 uncultured Acidimicrobiales bacterium
ACAACCACTGCGTCGCCAATGACCGTGCCTCGACACCGGTGGGGTTGTGCCGACCTGAGGGACCCTCGGGCTACCGGCTACTCGAGGCCGACGGATCGGTGTACTCATGCGGCCTTGCGGATCAGCCATGCACCCGCGGCAACCTCGGACGAGTCACCCACTTCGGAGACCCCCGCGGTGACAGTGTCATGGGATCCGCGACAGCTGTCGCGATGGCCTCAACGCCCAGCTTTCAGGGCTACAACGTCCTGCTCTCTGACGGACGAGTCCTTGCCTACGGCGACGCGCCAGACCTCGGCGGCACGGTCGCAGCAGCCGCAGTCGGGCCGGAGCAGGTGGCGGCGATCTCCATGACCCCAACCGGCAAGGGGTATTGGGTCTTCACCACCCTCGGACGCGTCACCTCCTTCGGTGACGCCACCCACTTCGGCGACCTCCCAACACTGTCAATCACCCCCGCAGACGACATCGTGGCATCAGTCGCTGTCGCCGACGGTTCCGGCTACTACATGCTCGGCGCGGACGGAGGCGTCTTCGCGTTCCCCGTCGGCGTCACCCCGTTCCATGGGTCCATCCCCCAGGTTCTACCCGGGGTTCAGTTGGGCTGCCCCATCGTCGGGCTGGTCCCAACACCGTCCGCGGCCGGATATTGGATGGTCGGCTGCGACGGAGGCGTGTTCGCATTCGGCGATGCGTTCTTCGTCGGCTCTCTCCCCGGACTCGGACTTACCGACCTCAACGCCCCTGTTAACGGCATGGTCGCCTTCGGCGGAGCCGGCTACCTGATGGTCGCCACCGACGGCGGCGCGTTCAACTTCGGTGCGCCATTCTTCGGCAGCCTCGGTGCTGCCCCCACCGACACCCCCGTTGTGGCGACCAACCCCTACCTGAGCTAGCCGGACCGTAGGTCTCCGAAAGCGCGGCCCTCTGTCGCATCCGTGGCGCCCACTCCATCGGTGTTCCGGGACGAAGGAACCCACACGCGTCGGTTGAGCGATCGCCGTGGCGAGCGCTAGGGATTGATCCCCGTTGACGACACGCGTGAGAGCGCGAACACTGCGAGGACCGGGACGAACCCGACGAGGAAGCAGGGAATGCCCGAGCGCTCAACCGCCGATGGGGAGCCGACAAGCCGGCACTGGTGGCCGGCAGCCAAGGTGCTGCTCGCAAGCGTCGCGATATGGATTGGCGTCGGCGTGGCTCTCACCTGGGTCATGGACGCAGTTGGGGCCGAGGACGACTCACCGAGACAGACACTCTTGGTCACCATCTCGGTACTCGCACCAACAGTTGTCGCTGCTCGCTATGCGTGGACCAGGTGGCCCCGCCGACAAGCGAGTGACAGCGATGGCCGAGCCGCGCCGGAGCCATCGGGCCGGACGCTTGCGGGGCTCATCTTCCGGGCCTTTCTTGCCTGGGTGGCGATCGCACTGTTCGCGAGCATGGCCGGCGGGGCCGCAGCGAACTGGTTTGGAGTCATCGTGGCACTGGTCGGGGCGCTGGGTGGGCTCGGCTATTGGGTGTGGCGTGTAACGACCCGATGGCAGCTTGCACGGGACGACGCCCGGACTGCCGCGCCGCAACCCACTCTCTTCACACCGATGGCAGCCGCGGTGCTCGCCGCGAGTTCAGCGGTGGCGATCCTCGCCACAGCGATGGCCAATCCGAAAGCCACAGCTACTGAGTCTCCGGAGCCGAGCGCCCGGTGCCATGAAGCCGGCCAAACGCTGCTCGATGAAACATCGACCCTCTTCGCCGCCGCACGCGCGACTGCCGCCGACGACCCAACACCGTGGTCCGAGTTCGGCAAAACCACCAGCTTCGATGATCTTGTGCGCCACTGCGGATTGGAGAACCTCGACCCGCATTGGGCGGCATGGTTGGACCTGATCCAGGCCACCAAGAACGACCCCGTCGCCCACGTCGCTGACGGGGCACAGGGCATGTCCGCGGCCATATGCCACCGCGTTGACGAATACGCCCAGGCCGGGGTCCCGCTCGCCGACGCCCAAGCTCTCTGCGATTGAACGCCCAGCCGGCGGTCGGCACACCCAGAACATCCCGCTGCGGTGCACAGCGTGAACCGAGACCGGGCAAGACACCCGCACCACCCGCCTATCGCCACCACACGCCGAGCTAAGTCCCAGCGCGGTATTGCCGGGGGTTCAGCGGTCGTATTCGGTGTCGATGGTGTTTGTAGCCTTCGCAGGCGTGCCCATCCGATAGCGGCATGTCCCGGTCCACGGGCGTCGCTGAACGCGATCTCCGCGCCTTCGTCCACGGCTCAGCGTCACCAACAGGTGTCACTCAGGACTTCTCGGTGATCGAGAGGCTCTAGGAAAGCGTCTCCCAAAACGTTTCCAGCGCTTGTGCCCCCGCGGCGGGATCCTGGCACATCCACCAATGACCGACACCTGCGAGATGAACAACCCTGGCTCCAGCCAAATCGGCGACCATCTGGGCCTGTTCATCAGTACCCACAGCGAAGTCGTTCTCGGCGTTGATCATGAGGCCGGGCCGAGCACTCAACGCCCCAGCCATTTTTCCGAGCTCCGCTAGAGCTGGCTGCGCGGCGTCGCGATACAGACCCAGCACGCATGCACCCATGTCTTCGTCAATGGCCGCGGTCACGGCCTCGGCGACCTGGCCGGTCATCCCGAACGACACGAGCACGGCTGCAAATGACGCCGGCGCCGCAACCATTTCCGCGATGGCCTGCTCGCCGGCACCGGGGGTCTGCCAGACCTGTGCTCTGTCGTGCCACACATAGTCGGGATGCAAGATTCCCAATACGTCGACGCACCATGACCGCACCAAGTCCGGCTGCTCGATGAGCAAGCCAAGGACGTGGCCACCGCCCCAGTCGTGGCCCACAAGGTCGATCGGGCCCTGGATCTGAGCCAACTGGGTGGCGAGCCAGTCGATGTACTCGCGACGGGTCGCCGTCCACCCATCCGGTGTAGGCGCCCCGAAGCCCGGCGGCGACAGCGCAACAACATCGTCGCGGTCGAGGACCCCGAACAGCGGGCCCCAGATCGCGTCGGTCTCGGGGTTCCCGTGAACAAAGACAGCAGGCATGCCGGCAAGGTTTCCACAGCGCGCCATAACGCCGCCCAAACTCTCTGCCCACAACACCCACAAGCACTCGCGCAAATGCCGGGGTTCGGGTAGGTGGTCGGGTCGTGGCCCCAGGACAGGCACGACCGGCAGTTGCTGCGTGGTGTCGGGTTCTGTGCGGTCGGGGACTCGCCGGCCCGCTTGGGGGTGCCCGTAGTACGTTCCGGACATGGGGGCCCGATGAAGGTGACGATGCCTGAGACGCAGTACGCGGTGTCGGGTGAGGCCAATATCGCCTACCAGGTGTTCGGTGAGGGCGATCGCAACGTGGTGATGATTCCGGGGGCGTTTAGCCATCTGGAGCTCACGTGGGACTCCCCGGCCGCGGTGGAGCTGTTCGAACGCCTGGCCGGCTCGACGCGTTTCGCGATCTTTGACAAGCGCGGGACGGGCCTGTCGGACCGCAATGTCGGGATAGCGCCGCTCGAAGTTCGCATGGACGACGCCCGCGCAGTCATGGACGCGTGCGGGATGGAATCGGCGTCGATCTTGGGTATCAGCGAGGGCGGCCCGATGTCGCTCCTGCTGGCAGCAACCTATCCAGAGCGAGTCGAGTCGCTCGTGGTGTACGGCTCAGCGCCAACATGGAGGGACAGGCCCGACGTGCCGGGAAGTGACCGCGCCCAGCAATACGCGAGGGATATTTTGGCAGCCATCGAGGCCGGCTTCGCTCAGGGCAACGGCTTCGAGTACTTCGCTGGACCCGACTTTGATGAACCCGAGGTACGCCGTGAGGTCGCACGGCGGTGGCGGAACTCCGCGAGTCCAGCCGACGCTGTGCAGATCTTCAAGATGCTTGCCGGCATCGACGTCTGCGACATCTTGCCCCTCGTGTCGTGTCCGACGCTGGTTATCGCTACCAGCGAGGACACCATCGCGCCCGCTGAGTCGTGTCGCTGGATGGCCGAGCAGATTCCTCACGGTCGCTACGAAGAACTGCCCGGCTATCACTACTGCGTGTTCGATTCAGACATCAACGCCCGCTACGTCGCACTGATCGAGGAGTTCGTGACCGGCACCAAAACGGCAACACCAACCAGCCGCGCGTTGGCCACGGTGCTGTTCACCGACATCGTGGCTTCAACCGATACCGCCACCAGGATCGGTGACCGGAAGTGGCGCGAGCTGCTTGAACAACACGATCACCGCAGCGAGCAAGTAGTCAGTGAACACGGCGGGTTGTTGGTGAAGTCCACCGGGGACGGAATCCTCGCCACCTTCGACGGTCCAGGCCGAGCTGTGTCGTGCGCTCACGCTCTGCTCGACGCTGGCCGGTCGCTGGGGATAGAGCTGCGTGCCGGTATTCACACGGGCGAAATCGAGTTACGGCACGACGGCGACGTCAGCGGCATCGCAGTCCATCTGGCAAGCCGAGTGGAGAGTCAAGCCCAAGCCGGGGAGGTGCTCGTGTCACGAACAGTGACCGACCTCACGATCGGGTCGGGCCTCACCTTCGCGTCCCGAGGCGAACACCAACTCAAAGGCATTCCCGGCACCTGGGAACTCTTCGCTGCACAACTCTAAGAACCTCGCCACCAACCAAGCTGGATCCGGCATTTTCGAGTGGCCTCAGAGGGCTATCCCAGCCGCTCTCGCTGTTGTCAC
>CAZVUM010000158.1:0-4691 GCA_964629575.1 uncultured Acidimicrobiales bacterium
GATGGGCATGAGATCGGGTTCGGTGATCTCCCACACGGGCTGCCTCCACGTCCGAAGTCACGCTAGTGAATGGATCCCGCACGGCCGCGACAAGTGTGGCCAGGGTGCGGATGGATAACGGTGAGCCCGACCCCCGCGTACGTGTGCCGTTAGCCTCGCACGATGGGCACGATCGATCTCGAACGCCACGACAGCAGTGCAATCGTCACGCTGAACAGCCCCCAGGCCTTGAACGCGCTGTCGCCAAACATGATTGGCGAATTCGCGGCCGCGGTGCGCGACGCGGCGGCCGATCGGTCGTGCAGGTCGGTGATTGTGACGGGCGCAGGTGACAGGGCGTTCTGCGCTGGCATCGACGTCAAGGCGGTTGCCGAAGCCGACGCAGCTGACGCCGATCGGGGCGAAGGACCAGGGCTCGACCCGGTCATCGCTGGCTTCGAGAACTTGGATCACTACCTGCGCGCCATGATCCGGACTGTGCACACGCTGCCGATCCCGGTGATCGCTGCTGTCAATGGACATGCGATTGGCGGCGGCTTTGCCATCGCCGCCGCGTGCGACCTGCGAATCGCGGGGACGACCGCCACGTTCGCCGACGGGATGGTCAGGCGAGGCACCTCGGGCTGCGAGCTCGGACTGTCGTATTTCCTTCCAAAGCTCGTTGGTGCGTCGATCCCGACGCCACCCTCGAGGCGGCGCTCGCACTCGGTGCCGACATCGCCCAACTTGCGCCGATGGCCGTTGCGATGACCAAAGAAGTCATGTGGGCCAACGTGCACGCGTCGAGCCTCGATCAAGCGCTGGGGCTCGAACATCGAACCCAGGCCATGACTCGAATCACCCGCGACCCGGTCGAAGCGCGCCAGTCCTTCCTCGAGAAGCGGGCGCCGGTCTTCGTCGAACCCGACACGCCTCGCCGGATTCGCTGACACGCCGCGACAACGTGGGCGGGCCCTCGTTGTCGAAGAGATCCTCTCGTTCTTCGGCAAGCACATGCGAGGTACACCCCTCGACCGACAGGTGTAGCACATCATGCTACACTACAGGCCATGAGTGCTGAGATCAGCCAGCGAGAACTCCGAAACAACAGCGGCCAAATAATGCGCGCCCTCATCGAAGGGAAGACCTTCATCGTCACTCGAAACGGCGAGCCAATCGGCGAGCTCGCCCCACTCCGCCGTCACCGATTCGTACGATCCGAAGCTGCCATCGAACTGTTCCGAACCGCGGCACCGGTCAACTACACCCATCTTCTGCGCGACCTCGACCAGTTCGCCGATCAGACCATTGCCCCTCATGCCTAGCGACACCCGACCCGAGCGTGGCCTGCTGGACACATCGGTCATCATCGACCTCGAAACGATTCCCGCCGCGTCCCTTCCCATCGAAGTCGCCATCAGCGCCATCACGCTCGCTGAACTTGCCGCTGGCCCACATGCAACCGACGACCCGACCGAGCGCGGCCGCCGCCAAGATCGACTCCAACGAACCGAAGCCACCTTCGACCCCCTCCCCTTCGACGCAGATGCCGTCCGCGCCTACGGCCGCGTCTTTTCTGCAGTTGTCAGCGCCGGACGCAAACCTCGCGGGACGCGAGCGGTCGACCTGCTTATCGCCGCCACCGCCGTCGCTGCGAGCCTTCCGCTATACACACGCAACCCCAACGACTTCCAGTCTCTCCACGACCTCATCGACGTCATCGCGGTCTAGGCCCCATCGAGAATCAGATCGGCTGCCTTCTCTGCGATCATCACGGTCGCGGCCTGGGTGTTGGAGCTCACAAGGCCGCGCATCACAGAGGCGTCACAGACGCGAAGCCCCTCGGCCCCTCTCACCCGGAGGTCCGGAGTGCAGACGGACTCATCCCCGGAGCCCATCGCGCACCTGCCGACCAGGCAATAGGCGGTGCGGCCGAAATCGCGCGCATAGCGAAGGCCGACCCCGAGCTGCGACTCGGCGTTGAGGTCGTCGGTGGGTGGCAGACCAAACTGCTGCCCGGCTGTGGCGAAGGCTTCGGTCGGGGGTGAAGCTCAGGGAAGTCCGACACGCCGAGTGGTCCGCCGGTTCCGTGCCACGGCGCGCCCAGTCGAGAGTTGTCCTCGGAGCTGACGAAGTAGGGCCGGATGTCGGCGAAGCTCCAGCCATCACAGCCGTAGCGTTCGCTCCAGCGGTCGTAGTCCTCGGGAGCGCCGCGGGTGAAGACCTGGGAGTTGATCGAGCCTCCGCCGCCGAGCACCTTGCCTTGGGCGTAGGGAATCCTCCTGTCGCCACGATTGCGCTGTGCCGCAGTGCTAAAGCCCCACTCGTATGGGCCGGCGGTGAGCTTGGCGAACCCGCCTGGAATGCCCGACACCCGGTCTCCGGCGTCGATGACTTATCCAACGGCGACAGCGGAACTCGGTGCGACCGCCGGTCCGCACGGCCTGGTCGGCAGTGACGTTCTGACGGTATTCGGTTTCGTGGTCGGCAGCGGTGGGCACGATTCGAGGTCGACCCGGCGACATTGGGCCTGCCCCTGAAGCTCCGCGCAGTCAAGATGCGACCGTGCCGCGGCGGCTACCGCCGGAAGCCAGCATCGTGCCGTGGCGCTTCACCAGCTTGCCGGCGATTCGCTCCGTTCTGTGAGCTTGTTGAGGGGGCCGTCTATTCCGAGTCGGGGAGGTGGACGGGGTCCTGCAGTCTGATCGTTCCGCCAGTCAGCACTCGAAAGACCGTTCCAGCTCGCCGCCGCAACGCCGTGCGGGCGCCGTCCCCGATGACGTTGTCCAGGAGCTTGCATGGGGCTGCGATTCGAACGACCTCGAACTCGACGGTGCCGATACGCATCCGTTGGCCGGGAACGACGGGGACCGAGCCGGTGGAGATGGTGATGTTTCGCCGGGTAGCCGATGGATTGATCGGTGTGCCCAGGGCTGCGGAAGCCTGGTCGAGATCGGCCTGCGATTGAACCGTGACGTGTCGGTGGCGACTGAGTTCGTATCGGTCTCCGGGTATTCCCTTCCCGGAAGTGAACGTCGCTTCCTCGATGGGCTTCATCGGCAGACGAGAGCCCGGCGCGATGTGGATGGAGGAGACGTGCGGTTCGGGTGTTGGGTGGTTCATTTGACTGAGGGCGCGTCGGCTAGGCTCCATCTCGTTCATCGTGCCAACGAAATGGTGGTGAACACCATCGATGCGGCGTAGCGGTTCGATGCGAACACACAAGCGGTGTGACGCCATTCACTGTCGCTCGCCATCAGTTCGCCCTCGTTCCCGGGAAGCAGAGCCGCACGAATGTCAGGTCCGCGACCCGCAAGCCCGGCTTCTGATCTACCGAACTCCTACTGAGATCATGACAACGCCGGTGCGGACTCGGCTCAGCGACCAAGAGCTTGCCCTCATCGACGATCTCATCGAACAGGGTGTCGGAGAAAACCGATCAGCAGTCATGCGGCGAGCCGTCCACCTCCTCGCGGACGTCACCCGTCGAGCACGAATCGGCGCCGACATCGCAGCGTCATACCGCGAACGCCCACAGACACCCGAAGAGGACGACGATGCCATGTCCAACGCGATCGCCATGACAGAGGCCGAACCTCGGTAGCCCAGGCCGAGCTTTGGCTCATAGAGACCCCTAACCAGAAGAAACCGGCCCGCGCTCATCGTGTCAGTCGACGAAGTCATCCCGATGCTCGACAACATCGACGTCGCTCCGGTGACGGGCGTCGCGGCTGCTGCTCGCGGTCGTGAGCAGCCCGCGCTCCTCAGCGAGACGGCGACTCTTGGCTTCGACCCGAGCCCGGAACTCCGGATCGAGACCGTCGAGGGAGTCACGAAAGCCCGCGGCGACGGCCCCTGCGCGCTCATCGGGCGTCATGGCTTCCATTTCCTCTGCGGTCCAGACTCGATCTGCAGCCATGCCCGCAGCCACCCCGGCGGCGTGACAGTTCTGCCGCAGCTCGCCTCTGATCAATGCTGCGCAGTTCGCAGTGCCTCTGGCGGCCCCGGCTTTGGCTAACGAGCCGGGACCGCTTCGCGTACGATGCTCCGCCGTGGCGGTGGAGAAGAAACCGCGGCCCTGGCTCGGCCTCATCCCGGCGGTACCGGTGGTGGTCGTGCTGTTCGCCATGCGACCAGCGAAAGATGCGCTGCCGGCAAGCGTCTTGTTCGCCGTCTCGATGTTTCTGCCGTCGCGCCGGACCCTGCCCCGGCGGTTCACGAGCCAGCCTGTCCGCGCGACCGTCTACCTGGTGCTTGTCGGGGCCAGCTTGGCCGCCGTGCTGGGCGTCATGTACAGCCAGCCAGCCGACGTCGAACGGGTGCTCTTGCCAACGTTCCTCGTCTCGACGGTGCCGTTCTTCGCTGCCCAGTTCTGGCTGGATCGCCGGGACGCCAAGAGGAGTACCGGGGCTCCGTAGCCGAAGATCTCGGCGGGAGAGAGAAAGCCAGAGGCGCGGGTCGATAGCGCGAGGGGCGTCGATGCGCAGCTGCGGCAGCAGCACGGCGGACAGGGCCGCGATGTCCTGGAGCACCAGCGTGATGACAGCGTGAGCTGCGGCCGACCGTGCGAGGTCCTCTGGGTATCATCCGCTGAGTATGCGCTGTGCTAGCGCGATTTCTGCCGACGAAACCGGTGAGAGCCCTATTTCATGCGATTTGGTGGGCACAGAGGGACTCGAACCCCCGACATCTTCCTTGTAAGGGAAGCGCTC
>CAZVUM010000159.1:0-4679 GCA_964629575.1 uncultured Acidimicrobiales bacterium
CTAGACGAGCGCGCCCTCGGCGAGCTCCTGCAGCTCGGCGTCCAGGTCGTCACCAGCGCGCAGGGCCTGGTCGGTACGGGCCCGCTTCGGGAGCAGGAACACCGCCACGATGGCGCCGGCGAACATGATCCCGGCGCTCAGCCAGAAGCCCGCATTCATGGCGTCGACGAATGAGGTACTCGCCGCTTCGAACGTGGTTGCCGCGACGTCAGGCGGAAGCGTCGGAGCGGTCGCAGCGACCACCCCGATTCCTTCCTGGGCCAGATGCACCACCTCGTCCGACGCCACGCTGGCCAGCTCGTCCTCGACGTTGGACCGGTAGAGCCCGTTGATGAACGAACCCAGGACGGCGACGCCGAGGGCCGAGCCGAGCTCGCGGCTGACGTCGTTCACCGCGGATCCCACGCCGGCGTCCTCGACCGGGACCGCCGCCATGATTGCGTCGGTCAGGCTCGGCATGCCGAGGCCGAAGCCGAAGCCCAGCACCAGGATGATCAGGATCTCTGTCGTGGCCGTCCAGTCGGCGGACACCTGGGTGAAGCCGACCATCGCGAACGCCATGATCAGGACGCTGGTCACGACCGTCGCCCGCAGTCCGATGCGCTCGGCCATCTTCGGTGCGATCGCCGACGCCAGCATGATCGCTCCGGCGTTGGGCAAGATGAGCAGCCCGGCTTCGAGCGGCGAGCGACCCTGCACGATCTGGAAGAACTGGGTCAGGAAGAAGAAGGTGGCCGGGCCGGCGAAGAACATCAGGCCGATGACCGTGACGGCGCCGGTGAAGTCCCGGTTGCGGAAGAAGTGCAGCGGGAGCATCGGGTGCTCGGCCCGCAGCTCGACTGCGATGAAGCTGGCCAGCAGGACCGTCGCGATGCCGAAGCTGCCGACGATCAGCGGGGAGGTCCAGCCCGCCTCGGTGCCCTGGATGATGGCGAACACGAGGGTGGAGATGCCGAGGGTTGCGGTGATGGCACCGGGGATGTCGAGGCCGACATGGCGGTCGTCCCGCGACTCCTTCACGACCACCTGGCCGAGCAGAGCGATGGCGATGATCGGCACGTGGATCCAGAAGGCTGCCGCCCAGTCCCAGCGATCGACGAGGTAGCCACCGATCGCGGGTCCGAACCCGATGCCCATGCCGCCGACCGCGGTCCACACTGCGATCGCCCTGCCCCGCTCCTCACGTGGGAAGGCGTTGGTGACGATGCTCAGCGTCGCGGGGAGCACGAAGGCGGCGCCGAGACCCTGGATGGCCCGTCCGGCGATCAGGGTGGGGATGTTCTCGGCGAGCGCACCGACGACCGATCCGCCCATGAAGAACAGAAGGCCGACGCTCATCCATCGCCGGCGCCCGTATCGGTCGCCGATCGATCCGGCGAGGATCAGCAGGCCGGCGAGGGCGAGGACGTAGCCGTCGACCACCCACTGCAGCTCGGAGGTGGTGGCGCCCAGCTCGAGGGAGATGCTGGGGAGCGCTGTGTTCACGACGGTGAGGTCGAGAAACACGATGAGTGTCCCGAGGGACATGACCGCGAGCACGAGCCAGCGGCGGGGGTCTGCGGAACTCGAACTCTCTGGGGTTCCGTCTGCTTCGGGTGTGAGGGTGGTCATCGGATGCTCCGGCGGGGTTGGAGGCCCAGTGTTACTGGACTGATCGGTTCAATTCGTTGAGGGGTACTTTGAACCGCTCGGTTCACAATGTCAAGGAAAATTTCGGACCAAGGGGTTCACAATTGTGCGGAGGTTCTTTATGGTGGGTCTCGTGACCGCTGCAGAGACCACGACGGAGGGCGGAGTCTCGACCCCCGGGGCCGGGCGGCCCCGTGAGTTCGACGAGAACGAGGTTCTCGACGCGCTCGTGCAGCTGTTCTGGACCGAGGGCTTCGAGAATGCGTCGCTGTCGGACATCGTGGCGGCGGCCGGACTCAACAAGTCGTCGCTGTACAACACGTTCGGGAGCAAGAGCGAGCTGTTCTTCCGTGCACTCAATCGCTACCTCGACGAGCGCCAGGCGCTGCTCGACGAGAACGCTGTGGAAGGTGGCCTCGACGTCCTGCTCGGGCTGTTCGAGATGATGCGCTTCGAGGTCACCGAGGTGATGCCCGGCCGCGGGTGCCTGGCGGTGAACGCCTCCACGGAGTTGGGCCTGCGCGACGAACAGGCCAAAGAGGTCACCAAGAAGTACCGGGCGATGATGCGCGGTGCGATGCTTCCACCGCTGCAGTACGCAGCCGAGCACGGTGAGATCCGAGCCGACTTGGTCGACGTCTACGCCGACACGCTGCTCAGCCTGGGGATCGGGCTGTCCGTCGCGGCTCGAGGCGGAACTCCGGTCGGGGAGCTGAACCAGCAGGTGGAGTCGATGTTCGCTCTGGTGGAGAGCTGGCGGATCAGCTGACGTCGTTGATCGCCCGCCACACCCGTTCGGGCTTGATGGGCATGTCGACGCGGGTGACGCCGAGGTGGGACAGCGCGTCGACCACGGCGTTCTGAACCGATGTCGGCGCGGCGACAGCCCCGTTCTCGCCGATGCCCTTGGCGCCGGTCTCCGACACGGGGCTCGGGATCCCCATCGTGTCGGTGACGAAGCTCGGGAGCTCGGCGGCTGAGGGAATGAGGTAGTCGCCGAACGTGGTGGTGCGGGGGTTGCCGTCGTCGTCGAAGGCGATCTCCTCGTAGAGGGCTTGCCCGATACCCGCGGCGGCACCGCCGTGCTGCTGGCCTTCGACGACGGGTGGGTTGAGGACCGTGCCACAGTCGTCGACCGCGACGTGGGAGCGAAGCCGGACCTCGCCGGTGTCGAGGTCGACCTCGACGACGCTGGCGTGGGTGCCGCTGGGGTGGGCGGCCGCCTCGGGCTCGTACTCCACTTCGGCCTGAAGCGGCGTGCCAGCGGCGCGGGCTTCCGTGGCGAGAGCGGCCCAGCTGATCGTCGACGTGGGGACCCCGGTCACGCCGAGGCCTTCCGTTCCGTCGGCTGCGGTGAGCGGGACGATGTCGGCGGGGTCGGCCTCGAGCAGCCGGGCGGCGAGGGTGCGGGCCTGTTCGAGAACCGCGTCCGCGGCGAGCTGGGCTGCACCGCCGGCCATCATCGCCGAGCGGGATCCGCCTGTGCCGCCGCCCTGGCCGAGGGCGTCGGAGTCGTCGTCCTTGTATGAGATCGCGGCGGTGGCGACGCCGAGGGCCTGGGCGACGACGTTGGTGACGGTGGTCTCGTGGGCCTGGCCGTGGGAGAAGGTGCCGCACCGGACGCCGATGGTTCCGTCGTCAGTCACTTCGACCAGGCCGGTCTCGCTGTCGGCGGCGACGTAGGAGATGTAGCTGGCGAACCCGACTCCGACCGCTGTGCGGTCGGCGCTGTCTCGGCGCTCCTTCTGTTCGGCACGGACGTCGTCGTAGCCGACGAGCTCAGCGGCCCGGTCGAGTGCACCGGCGAAGTCGCCGCTGTCGTAGCTGAGCTTGGTCGGGGTGTCGTAGGGGAACTCATCCGGGCCGATCATGTTTCGGCGACGGATCTCCAACGGGTCGAGGCCGAGGGAGCGGGCGGCGTTCTCGATTGTGCGCTCGATGCCGTTGGTGGCCTCGGGCTGCCCGGCACCGCGGTAGGGGCCGACCGGGTTGGTGTTGGTGGCGACGGCGGTCCAGGAGTAATCGACCCGCGGGATCTTGTAGGGCCCGCATGCGAGCTTGCGGCTCATGAACGGCATCAGCGGCCCGAAGTGGGCGTACGCACCGCAGTCGGCGAGGTTGTGGACCCGAAGGCCGACGATGAGCCCGTCGTCGTCGAAGCCCATCTCGACGGTGTGGTCCTGGGCCCGGCCGTGGACCATGGACAGCAGGTTCTCGCTGCGGGTGGCCTGCCAGGTGACCGGCTGGTCGAGGTGCCGGGCAATCGCGCCGAGCACCAGGATCTCGATCGGGGCGCTGTGCCGGCCGCCGAACCCGCCGCCGACGGCGGGGGAGCGGACCCGGATCGTCTCGTCGGCGACGCCGAGCAGCTGGGCCATCTCGTGGCGGATCGTGTGCACGCCCTGGCCGGTGGCCCACAGGTCGAGGCCGGCGGCTGTTGGGCGGACGATCGCGCCGCAGTTCTCCATGGGTGCCGAGGCGAGCCGCTGGTTGGGGTAGCTGCCTGTCTCGACGTGGGCGGCCAATTCGAACAGGTCGTCGATGCGCCCCCGCTCGTACTGCATCACCACGTTGCCCTCGGGCCGATCGAACAGCAGCGGCGCACCGGGGTCGGCGGCGTGGCGGGGGTCGACGACCGGGTCGGTCGGTTCGATGTCGACCTCGACCAGCTCTGCGGCATCGACGGCCTGGGCGGCGGTGTCGGCGACCACGGCGGCAATCAGCTCGCCGACCATGCGCACCGTGTCGGTGACCAGCGGCGGCCGAGCGACCTCGTCCGGGACGGGGGTGAAGTAGCTGAACGGCTCCAGCCCCAGGTCAGCCGCAGTGAGCACGGCGCGCACGCCAGGAGCGGAGGCGGCCCCGGAAGTGTCGAGATGGGTGAGGGCGCCTGCGGCGACCTGCGAGCGGACAAAGACGACGTGCGCACAGTCGTCGGCCGGCAGATCCCGAACGAACGCCGTCGCCCCTCGAAGCAACCCCTCGTCCTCGAGCCTCATGACCCGACGCTATAGGTGCCTGGCACTTCGTGTGACGATTCGTAACGTTAG
>CAZVUM010000160.1:0-4641 GCA_964629575.1 uncultured Acidimicrobiales bacterium
GCTCTCATCCTCTTTCAAAGATCGAGAGCCTCCACGGAACCCAGGGCGATTCAGTTTTCGATTTGTGGGCCGTCGTGGCGCAAGTCAGCCCAGTCAGCGACCTCGTATTGCCCACGTAGCGATGCCCACAACCCGATAGACCCAACGACGGTCCATCCCAGCTCAGGGCGTCCGATTTGGTTGGCGGTGGTGCATGCAGCGCGGAGGTTGTCGATGTCCGCCTCGAGTACCCGGC
The DNA here is from genome assembly GCA_964629575.1 of uncultured Acidimicrobiales bacterium. GTDB lineage: Bacteria > Actinomycetota > Acidimicrobiia > Acidimicrobiales > Poriferisodalaceae > JAYPWI01. The sequence goes on from CAZVUM010000160.1 coordinate 236, forward strand.
TCCAAGTGACACCCTCGGGACCGCGGAGTTGTTCCCAATCAAGGAGAGCGACCTCAGCGAACACCTCACAATGTCGTTCAGCGAGCCACTCGGCGTTCCCGGTGTCGACCAGTTGCTGGGAGCCGAACTGACGCACCGCCTCAAGGAGGCGGTAGCGGTCACCTGCCGGGCCGGGCTCGGCGAGAACCAGTGACTTCGAAACCAAACCTTCGAGAGCGTCTTCCACGTCCAGCTCATCGAGGCCGAGCCCCGATGCGAGAACGCCGGCGGCTTGGCGCAGCGAGAACGAACCGGCGAACACAGCTAGACCCGCGAAAACATCGCGTTCGGTGTCGTTGAGCAGATCGACGCTCCACGCGATTGTGTTCCATAGCGTCTGATGGCGCTCAACTCGGCTACGGCGCGACCCGCGCAACAACCTGAACTGCTCATCGAGGCGTCGCTCAACCTCGTCGACGCCGAGCGCCGGCACCCGTGCCGCAGCGAGCTCGATCGCCAACGGCATCCCCTCCAAACGCGCTGCGATGGCCTGTGCGACTTTGTTCTCGGGCGACAAATCTGCCCCAGCAGCGACCGCCCGCTGAACGAACAGGTCAACAGCCTCGGTTGCGCCCATGGATCGAAGAGCAAAGATCTGCTCCCCGCGCACCGCCAACCCCTCTCGTGAGGTCGCCACCAGGTGCACATTCGGGCAGCGCTTGGTCACCACCTCACACACCCGCGCGACCTCGTCGAGGACGTGTTCACAGTTGTCCAACACCATCAACAGTTGCCTCGAACCAAGCGACTCGCCGAGCGCTTCAACCATTGAGACGCCTGCCCGCTGGCGAATGCCCAATACGTCACCCACAGCAAACGCGACCGCATCACCCGAATCGAGCGGAGCGAGCTCGACCACCCACGCGCCGTCAGCGAAATCGGGCGCCAAGCGAGCCGCGACTTCAGTGGCCAATCTGGTCTTGCCCGTGCCGCCCGCCCCCGTCACCGTCACCAGCCGAGACCGGCGAACCAGGCCCTGCAGATCCGCCATCTCGGCTCCACGCCCAATGAACGAATCAACCGCCAACGGCAAATTGTTGCCCGTCGACACCACCGATCTGAGCGCAGGGAACGTCGCACCAATACCCGAAGCGAGTACCTGCCACACACCGACAGGAGCCTCCACACCCCGAAACTCGACCTGACCCAGGTCCAACAGCTCAACATCGCTACCCAACAACATTGCCGTCGCCTCGGACACCACGATCTGGCCACCGTGAGCGGCGCTGTGTAGCCGACCCACAACGTTCAGCGGCCTGCCGAAGTAGTCCCCGTCGCGAGACTCCGCCACCCCTGTATGAACCCCCATCCTCACCGCCAAGGGACCAACGTCGCCCCATTCCTCAGAGCCAAGCGCGAGCTGAGCGTCGATCGCCGCCCCCACAGCAGAACCGGGCTCCCCAAACGCAGCGCACAACCCATCACCAGTGGTCTTGAACACCACACCACCACGACCCACAACCGCATCGCGCAACAGCACGTCGTGGCGCGCCAACGCCTCGCGCATCCCTTCGGGATCGGCCTCCCACAACCGGGTCGACCCCTCGATGTCAGTGAACAGAAACGTGACTGTGCCCGATGGAGGAACGATCTCAGGAGCCACCAGCACATCGTCGCGCACCACCCGGTAGCGACGACGATCTCCCGCTCTACACAGCCAGCAAACCCGTCCCACTCTGCCGGATGGCGCGGTGTCGACATCCGTCGGGAGGGACAAGTTTCCCCTTGGTCAGCGGACGCCGCCGGATATCGGGCACCCACAGGCGCATGCCGAGCCCATTCGGGAGCGAAAGCGTCCCCTCGCGGATCCTGTCGGTGATCTCCACGGTGCATTGCACGGAGCCTCCCTTCGTGGTGAGGCGGACATGGCCACCATCGTCCACACCGAGTGCTGCAGCGTCGACTGGATTCACTTGCAGGGAAGTGGTGTGGTCGTCCTTCATCCAGTCCACGCCACCGTCCCACTAGGTCGCTCAGCCATTCACTTCAGCATGTGATGCCACTCGGCAATCACACCCAAACCGAGCCAGAAACCACACTGCTGAAAACTCGAAAATTCCGGTTCTTGAGCGCTCTCCAGACGGCGATCAGCATCCGGCAACGGCATGTTGCGGGCGTTTGGGAGCAGTTGCGAGATCGCCGGCCTGGTCACATTCACAGGAGTCCGTCCGTGGCCCCGAACAGGCAGCACCGGCTGCGCTGGCGCAGCCCTGCGTCCTATCAAGGAACCGCCGCTCTATCGAGCGAGCGGCGAAGAGCCACACGGTCGTGGTGCGTCGGGCACCAACTCGACATCTGAGCGCGCCGTCACTCCATACTCGACGACATGGACCTCAGCTCGGCCGCCCGGACCCTCAATGACATCGGGTACAGCTACATCGGTAGCTGGGCGCTGCTGACTGCCTGTGATGAGGCGGTGTTCGATCGGCTGCCCGCAACCGCGGCGGACCTCGCCGATGTCTATCCCGATGCCGACCTTGTCACCACCTGGTTCTGGGTGCTCGACACCCTGGGGGTCCTTGAGCGCGACGGCGATGTGTGGGCGCTTCCGGAACAGATGGCCATCCTCTTGACCGGCGACGACTCATATGCCGACTACCTCGGGGGCCAGATTCTCCAACAGATGGTCCCCCGCTTGACCCTGGGCACAACCGGTCGCAACGAGCTGGCCAACGCCCTGCATGACCCCCAGAGCAGGTCGGGCTATGCCGGCTGGTTCGCGGATGCTGCCGAGGCGGACACCTACCAGCGGTCCCAATTCGCGGGGTCTCTCGGCCCGGCGCGGGCGCTGGCTCGACGCATCCCCGAGCCCGAGGGGCCGGTCTTCGATCTCGGCGGCGGGTGGGGAGCGATGGCCAACGCAGTCGCGGCCAGATACGAAGTCGATGTCGATGTTGTCGACCTCGCCCCGGTGGTCAACTCTGCACCCGATAGCCACCAGCAGGTCTCGTTCCACACCGGAAGCGCGCTCGACCCCGAGACCTGGCCGACCAACCATCGCTACGACGGAGCGGTGCTGAGCTACCTGTTGTCCTCGGTCCCTGGCAGCTCGCACACCGACGTACTCGACGGGCTGCGCGACTGCGATGTCCGGTGGGTCGCGATCCACGACTTCTTCCTCGACTCGGGTGCCTACGCCCCGTCGTGGGCGCTGCAACATGCCGTCTTCGTCCCCGGGCACACATCGCGCACGACATCGGAAATGAGCGATGCTCTGGCCGACCGCGGCTGGACCGAGATCGAGACCCACTCCCTCATCGATGAGATGACCTCGCTGGTGGTGGCCTGTCGCCCCTGACGGCCCGCAGTCCATACGACGGCACGGCCCACCATGTCCCAGACCAACGGCGCTGAGATACCGGATCCGGCCCGTATCGCTCAACTGCAGACCCTTGTGCCATCACAACCGATCCGCCCGCCATTGCCGGCTAGCGCGGGCTCCGCGGCGTGGTGGGTCCATGTGGTGCCCGTGGGTTAGTCCGATCTGTGGAGGTCGTTGAGTTCGGCTTGGAGGAGCTCGACACTGGAGTCGTCGGGGGGTGTCCGGTCGTCGAGGAGCAGTTCCATTTCGTCGGTGCAGGTGAGTTGGTTGGCGAGGTGTCTACACATCGCCCCGGTCCACGCCGAACTGCGTGGTCGGTGTGCGAGCGCGACACGTCGCGCTCTTTGGGTGTCGCCGTCGGTGAGGTGGAGTGCGGCGACGGCGATGAGGGTTTCCGCGGCCCTATTGGGGATGCGACCCATCAGCGATGATCGGGCATCTCGCCGGATGTAGTCGATGGCTTCGTCGCGGCGTCCCAGATAGGCGAGCGCGACCGCTTGCCAGGCAAGCGGGGAGTAGATAGGCAGCGGTTCGGTGAGTGCTTCCAACGCCGGCAGGGCTGCTCGCGGGTCCCCGGACAGGATCTCGACAGTGGCGAGCCCGATCGCAGAGAACTGGTGGGAAACGCTGTCTTTGAGGTAGCCCGATACTCGGCCAAGTGCGATGTGGAAGTCCTCTCGCGCGTCGTCGAGCTCACCCACGGTGAGCCGAGCAAGACCGCGGGCGCTGTAGCCGACCAGGGCAGCCTGGCCTCGCACCGACGCCATATGGGGGGCGATGGCGGCATGGGTTTCATCGGGGCGTGTACCACTCAAGTACGTGCCGTACATGAGGCTCGCCATCTGTGCCACGGCGGGATCGTGATGGTCGCGGAGACTGGTGCATAGCTCGAGACCGTCGCTGTATCGGCCCAGGTTCACATAGGCCCAGCCAGCGAGCAGATCACCCCAGGGTCGTGCCTGCGCCGTTGCGTCGGTTGGGAGGCGTTCGTGCCAGCGCACGAGGTCGCGGATGTGCCCGCCTTCGTGCCACCAGTTGGCGGTCA
>CAZVUM010000161.1:0-1212 GCA_964629575.1 uncultured Acidimicrobiales bacterium
TATGCGACGGCGCCGTCCGGCGAGATGGCCACGGCTTCGCCGCCGAACACGTTGCTCTAGGCCACGATCTCTCCCTGCGCAGGCGCTGGCGACGGCGCCATCGCCGAAAGGCAGCCCGGCTCATCCGGTACTACCGGCGTCAGCTCGAACGCGCCGGATTCGATGTCCACGCCGTCCTCACCGGCAAGCCAGCTCGCGCTTCCCGGCGGTCTACCAGCGAGACGATCCCGCAGTGGGCACCGGACCCGGCACGGCTGCACGAGCAGCGATTCTGGAACGGCAGACGCTGGACTTCAGACACCGCGCCTGCCGGATCTTGAACTGGGACCGTCAGCCTGGATCTCGGAGACTCGTGTCTGGCGTCCAATCGCTGAATAGCCAGCCGATCTCGCGAGACGCGATCGCTGGCGGACTCTTCGGTGCGGCGTTGAGCCGCTCGCGAAGTGTCGCTTCGAGGTCGAGCACAGGGGCCGGAGACTCCTGCCAGTCGAGTTCGTCGTAGCCATCCGGCGGCTCAGGGGAGGGCTCGCCATCTGGGTAGTACCCGTACAACTCATGCGATCGCCGTCGGATTGCAGCGACGACCTCCGGGTGGTTTCTCCCGTCCGTCGTCTTGGCGAGGAAGGCAGGTGTCACGCAGATGTTCCAAAGAGCTGTGTACAGGTCCGGGTTCCCGCTGTCGCTGTAGACGTGGTTGAACTGGACGTCCGGGCCCTTCGTCTGGCGAGCTGCCCAGCAGAAGGCAAGTGTCGGACTCTTGTTGTCATCGAGAAGCAGCTGCGTTCCATTCGCATCCATCGAGAGCTGCCCTCGACGGCCGAAGTCACGTACGACGGGGAACAAGGCGGCGCCATCGGTCTGCACCACGGTGTCCGGATGCAGGAAGACTGTGTGCGCGGCCACGGCGTGCATGGGTGATGCGTAGCCCGCCCGCCGAAGCACGGTTGCAAGAGCATCAACGCCATCGAGTAGCGGGGATGTTCGTGGACCTTGCGGTCCTCTCGTCCGGTCCTCGATTCGTCCGGGCGCAAAGCGCACTGTCGCCGAGGAGAGATCGACCGCGTCCACGACGTAGCCGGTCTCGATCCATGATCGGGTGTGGCCAGCAGTCGTGTTTGCGGTGTTTCCCCACCACGAACGGTGGGTGCGAGCAGAAGCCGGGAGCCCACCGATCAACTCGTCGAGCTGGTCGAACGTGAACTCGACTGGACC
>CAZVUM010000161.1:1312-4557 GCA_964629575.1 uncultured Acidimicrobiales bacterium
TTCTCCTCGGCGATACGACGCACGCGGTCATCGAAACCCTCCGACGACTCGGCCTCAATCTCGACAGTGATCTTGACGTCGGAGCCGAGGTGATTGGTCACATTCGTCATGATCTCTTCGAGCTGGCGGATTCCCCGCACGGGGTCGAGCCCGAACCTTCCGTAGAACCGACTGGCACCAGGGGTTGTCCCGTCCTCCTCGTCACGGATGCGGGTACGGGCCCGTTCGAGAGCGTCGCCGGTTTCACCGGACGGGCCCGGGCCATCCGGAGCGCCTCCACTGTCGTCGACGTCTGGCGTGGGTGGCTCTGTTGGGACGATGTCGGGTCGTAGCAGCAGGCCGGACCGCGCAGGCGTGACATGCGCTGCGTAGCTCACGCCGAACCAAGTGTCGTCCTCCTTGGCGTCTGCGTACGCGAATGTCTCGCCTTGCCAGTTCATGTTGGCGGTTCCGTTACTGATGGCATCAGCGAGCACGTCGAAGCTCGCGAGCCGGGCCATGTACGGGTGATTCGCGTACGCAGACCACAGCGCGCCAACGGCGATATCGCCAGCGTCGGACCAGAGCGGGACGCGGTCGAGATCCATCCGGACCCGGACTCCGCCGTAGGCCGTGATCAGTTTCTCCTCGGACTGCAGCTTGTTCGCGACTCGCTGAGGCAGAGCACCCGAACCCGATGGCTTGGTTGCCTGCCACTCGACTTCAGCTGTGCCCGGAGCTGTCTTCGGGGTCAGCACATGAACGAAGGTCTCATCTATGCGGGAGTTCACGGTTTCGTTGGTCTCTGCCAACTTCGAGCTCGCCTGCCGCTGCTGGTGCGGCGTGAGATTGAGCCCCTCGGCCTCGTCGTTGATCGACTTCCACGCGAGGTAGAGGCGGGCAGCCGACCGAAGCTCATCGAGCCGAGGACCAGACGCGGCCAGAAACACCAGGAGGTTGCGATGCAGGCGCGGACCGGCCGAGCGCTGCGCCAGCAAGCCAGCTGCGTCATTCACAGCCGGGCTGTCGGGTGAATTCGGAATGTGAACACTCGTCGGTCTCAACACGACCAGCCGAACACCATCGTCCTCGTCCGGAACGTCGCCCGGACCTTCCGGAAACACGTGCACGCCGGAGAACGCTGCCCGGTCGCCGACGTCGAGAAGTCGGCGCTGGACATCATGATCCGCGTCGTCATCGGTGTAGTTCGAGGCCGCCCGGTCCGCAGCAATCCGAGTGACATTCGGCTGCAGCGAGTACCAATACTGCGCACCGTCGACATAGAGGTGCGTCGCCTGCCCAGACAGCTTCTTCAGCGCGTCAGCGAACTGACCCACGGGCTCCCCTGGCTGCACGCAGCCGAGCACAACGGACTTGATGTCGACTCCCCGCGATCCGTCCGGGCGTGGTGCAGATCCCATGTAGACGGTTCGTGCCGCGCGCCGGGTTGCCGAGATTCGACCGAAGTGCTTGTTGTCCTTGTCGATCCGGATCGGCAACGCGTTCTCGCCGTCGACGTCGGACTTGATGACGGGGTCCCAGCCCTCCTCGAGGTACTTCTTCATCTCACTGACGAGCGCACCCGAGTCCATCGGGAGGTTGCCGGGCATGATCAGCAGCGATTGATCGCCGCGCTGCCACAGCTGAGAGATCGCCAAGGCCATGAATCGCAGCACGCCGCGCGTGCGCTGGAACTTGTCGAGCGTTGACCAGTCACCAAAGAGTCGGTCGAACAGCTCCGGATGGATCGGGTATGACAGCTCCATGCGTCGCCGATACTCGGCCTCGCTTACGCCAGATGGGAACTCGCGACCCTCGGTCCGGTACATCTCGCTGAACGCCCTGATGACTCCATCCCGAACCTTGGCCTTCTCCGACGGGATCGGGTCAAACAAGCGACGGCGAACGATCTCGAACGACTCATCGGGCGACGCGGGCTGCCACTGCGCGGCCTTGCGAGTCACCACATTCTTCAGCTTCTCCAACGCCGCCCGGCCGCGGTCCCCACCGACCTCTATGTCTGAGGCCGGGATCGAGATCAACAGCACAACATTCGGCACAGCGGCGGCGGCCTCGGTGAGTGCCTGGGCGAACGTGAACTGTGTGTCGAAGTCGCCGCCGGCGAGACGATCGCCGGTGCCGCCGTCGCGAAGCTGTCGGGCGTACGCCACCCATTCGTCGATCAGCACTACCGCCGGGCCGCACTGCTCGAACAGCGTCTTCAGCGCTCCACCCGGATTGGTGCCGGCCTCGTCGTCGGTGCGTACCAACTCATACGCCTCCCGACCGCCGAGCTGGTAGGCGAGGTGACCCCACAGGGTGTGCAGAAGCACGCCATCCTCGGCAGGCACTGGCGCCGAGACCGATGTCATCTGCCCAACGATCACGGCCCGTTTGATGTTCGACGGCAGGTCGAGTCCCTCGGAGGCAAGTGCGTCTCCAACGCCCGAGAGCTCTCCGGCGGACACGCCCGAGGCAAGGTGGTAGAGGGCGATCATGCTGTGCGTCTTGCCGCCACCGAAGTTCGTCTGAAGCTCGATGACAGGGTCGCCACCGCCACCAGAGAGGCGCCGTGCTGCGCCTGTGAGCAATTCACTCAGGCCAGCGGTGAGGTAGGTCCGAGCGAAGAACGCCTTGGGATCCTGGTACTCCTCGTCGGCCGTCCCCGACGCCACCTCGAAGAGATCGGCGGCGAACTCGGCCTGGTCGAACCGCCCGGACGCGACGTCGGCGTGAGGCGTGATGATGTCTCGCCATGGCGTCAGTCCGGCCTGCGGTTGACCTTCGGTCGGCTTGGCGGCAGTGCGGCGGCGTTCGGACCGGGACTCTTCATCGAACATCTGACGCATGAGGTCGCGTCGGAGGTTCTTGAGCTCGGCCCGCTCCTCGACGTTGCCGAACGCTTCGAGCACGCGCTCCATCGAATCGAGGGCACGGACGGTGTCATCGGTGGAGAACGACCCTTGATGGGCCCAAGTGTTGCGTACATCTGCCAGCTCGAAGATCAGCGAGCGCGTCGAGTTCGAGAAGCCATGGCCGAACACTTCCCGCCACGTTGCCTTAACGCACTTGAAGAGAAACGCCACGTCGCCTGTGTTCGGATCGCGCTCCGGGTGGTGCATCTGCTGGTTGACAGCATCGAGCCAATCGTCCCCGTAGAAGCCCTGCCAGGTCTCTTCGCACTTCGGCCGGAGCCCGTCGCGCAGCAGGTCGAGCGCCTTCGAGATCCGCTCGGTGTTCGCCATCACCATTGTTCGTGTTCCTTC
>CAZVUM010000162.1:0-4461 GCA_964629575.1 uncultured Acidimicrobiales bacterium
CCGGCGCGGTCTAGCGGCTGGGTGCCAGAGCGCCCATGAGCCCGGCCGCTTCGTCGTCGAACGCGCTCTGGATCTCGTCCCGTGTGTTCATGACGAACCCTCCGCCGAATGCCACGGGCTCCCCAATCGGCTCGCCGAGCATCACGAGCGCTTCGCAGCCGGCGTCAGACGCGAGGTGGATCGCATCGCCGGCTTCCTCGAACACAGCCGTCGCGCCTGGGGCGAGGGGTCGACCGTTTGGCCCGTTCAACGAACCGGCGACCACCGTCACACCAGCGGTCCATCCCGCCGGCACGTCCATCGTCGCCTCGGCACCGGCGCCAAGTGCGAGGTGCCCCACCGTCACGGGGGTAGGCATCGGAGCCGGACCCTGGTGGTCTGCCACACGGCCGGCGTAGAGGCGGAGGGCGGCGCCGGGGGCGAGCTCCACGACGGGAATCGCGTCGGCCGACAGAGCGTGGTGCTCGGGATCGTCCATCTTCCGGTGAGAGGGCACGTTGATCCACAGCTGAGCCATGTGGAAGGTGCCGTCGGCGTCTCCGTGGAGCACCTCCTCGTGGAGCGCGCCAGAGCCTGCGACGAGCCACTGCATCCCACCCGACTCGACAACCCGTTCGTTGCCCAGCGAGTCGCGATGTTCGATGCGACCTCGAAACAGCAGGCTGACGGGCTGCACACCCCGGTGGGAGTGCGGACCGACGTAGATGTCACCCGCCCCGAGCTCGAAGGGGGCAGCCGTGTCCAGAAAGACGAAGGGATCGAGATGCCGGAGGTCCTCGCTGGGAAACGGGTGCAGCAAGCCCGAGGGGCCCTTCGGTTCCACCTCCACGATCTGGCGGATGGAGCGGGGTCGGGATGTGGATGGGGTCATCGGTGTCCTCCTGGAAGGGCTGCGAGCACCACTACGGCGGTGGTGAAGAGAAGAGCGGCGGCGACCCCGAGTCCGAGGGCCTGCCCGTCGACGAATGCGACGCGTCCGGCCGCGACGAGGGGCTCGGCCTGCGCTGGTGGAAGTTGCGCGGCGACCGCGAGCAGACCACCGATCGAGTCGTCGGCGATGTGACGGGCCTCCGCGTCGAGTGCGTCGGTCGCGGTGCCGAGCGAGTCCGAGTAGCCCACCTTGAGGAGCGCGCCGACGACGGCGATGCCGAGCGCGCCTCCGACCTCGCGGGTCGTGTCGTTCATAGCGGAGCCCACGCCCGCCTTCGCCGGGGGGAGGGACGCCACCAGCGCTGTGGTGGCCGGCGGCATGAGAAGGCCGGTCCCGATCGCAACGGTCGCGAGACCGCCGGCGAGGGTCCAACTCGACGAGCCGACCTCGAGCAGAGCGAGCCACGCAAAGCCTGCTGCTCCGACGAACGCACCTGATGCGATGACGATGCGGGCCCCGTGGCGGTCGGCGGCTCGAGCGGCCAGCGGTGCGACCACGAGGAGCACGAGCGCGTACGGCAGAATCCGCAATCCGGTGGCCAGGGGGTCGTATCCCTGGACGAACTGCAGGAACTGCGTCGTCACGAAGAACATCCCGAAGATCCCGAAGAAGGCCACAGTGATCGTGAAGCACCCGACCGAGAAGTCGCGGTTGGCGAAGAACCTCGGATCCAGCAAGGGGTGATCTGATCGGAGCTCCCACACGACGAAGGCGGTGAGCGCGAGCAGACCCAGGCCGAAGCCGCCGAACGACTCCGGGCTCGTCCACCCCTTCTCGGCGCCTTCGATCACTCCGAACACCAGGCCGCCGAGCCCCAGCATCGACAGGACCGCGCCCGCTGGATCGAAGGGGGTGGCGTCGGGGTCCTTCGACGTGGGAACGAGCCACAGGACCGCTGCGGAGAGAAGGACGACGATGGGGATGTTCACCGCGAACACCGATCCCCACCAGAACCGCTCGAGCAGCACGCCGCTCGACAACAAGCCGACGACACCGCCAGCCCCCGCGAATCCCGCCCAGATGGCGATCGCCTTGCCCCGCTCCTCGGGACCGAACACCGTCGCGACAATCGACAGCGTGGCCGGCATGATCAGCGCTGCACCGAGTCCCATCGCGCTCCTCGATGCGATGAGCTGCGTCGGAGTGTCGGCGAGCATGCCCGCAGCCGCAGCGATCCCGAACACCGCGAGTCCCCACATGAGGGCGCCACGCCGACCGAACCGGTCGCCGAGGGCTCCGGCAGGAAGAAGCGCACCTGCAAACACCACCGCGTAGCTGTCGATGATCCATTGCAGCTCGGTCGCCGTGGCGCCGAGGCCGCGCTGAACCGCCGGAATCGCGACATTCAGGGAGCTGACGCTAACGACGACGAGAACCAGCGATCCACAAAGTATCCACAGGATGTTCCACCGTTGTGGGTGACCTGGGGAAAGGTTGGGGAAAGCCTCATCGGAGCGGCTGTCGCCTGTGGACAACCGAGGCGAAGCCGGGAGTGCGATTTTGTTGTTCACACAACGATTAATAGTTGCGTAAACAATCATTGTCAAGAGAAACGTGCGCAGCTAGCGTCCCCGACGTGGACTTGGCGCGATCATTCGATCCGGCGATACTTCGCCCCAGCGGAGCCCTGCTCTCGACCCACCTCGCGCTGAGCGCCGCCATCGAGGACGGTGCCAGCCGCCACAGCCCCTATGACGCGACGGTGCTCGATCTGCTGGTCCGGCTCGATCTGGCGCCGGGACGCCGCCTTCGCGCGGTGGAGCTGTGCCGCCAGCTCAGGCTGTCGCCGAGCCACATTTCACGCAGCATCGACAAGGCGGTGACCGCGGGGCTGGTGGAGCGGCGCCCCGACCCTGACGACCGGCGGGCCAAAGTGGTCACACTCACAACGGCGGGGGAGGCCGTCGTCGCAGATTTCGCACCGCGCCTCGAGGCGGTCCTCACCAAGGTGATCCACGAGACGCTCAGCGATTCCGAGATCGACACGTTGGTCGAGCTCGTCGGCCGCATCGAGGCGGCATGCGAGGGCCTCAGGAACGGTTGATCAGCTGGTGGGGAGATCGCGGATTTGGGTTCCGTCGATCTCGAGGTACGTCACTTCGCTCTGTTGGGGGACGTCCCGGACGACGCAGCTCCACGGAATGCGATCGAGCTCACCGAAGTCGTCGATGTCGGTGTGGGAGTGGATGCGAACGGTCACGGCCTCGCCGCGCACTCGAAGGCGCTCGCCGATCACCTCATCGGAGTTCCAGGCCGGGAAGTCGGCGACCGAGCTCAGGTCGAGCGCAGAGGCGACTGCGTTCTGGCAACTCTCGTAGCTGCGCTGGCCGTGGCTGTCATACCGAAACTCGACGCGCGACTTCGTCGAGTTGCCAGTGAGCTGGAAGACCAGTCCCACGCCTGCCGCGGCGAACAACAACGTCGCGATGAAGATCGAGTAGGTCCCGATGAACCATGCGTGCTGCTTGGGAACAGCGGCGCCCGTCGGCGACTCTTGCTCGACCACCGTGGGTCCGTCGACCCGTACGTCACGAGATCCCATGTGCCCAGGGTACGCCCGTGGAGACCCATTGCGGGACCAGCGTTCGAACTCGCACGCTTGCGGGCGAGCTACTGGTGCCCGGCGAGCCACTCCACGGCGGACGCCCGGGTTCCGAAGTAGGCCTTTGGGTACTTGTCGTACCAACGGATCTCCACGTAGTCGTTGTCGGCCCACTCGATCATCGACTCGTGCTCGTCGTTCCACACAACCGTTGCTGATGGCGGTCCTCCCAAGACCTACCGGCAGGAGTGCCCGCTGGCGTTCGCCTTGGATCGGATCGGCGACCGTTGGACGATGCTCATCCTTCGTGAGCTCTATGGCGGACCTGCGAAGTTCGGGGAGCTCGACCGCGCGCTGCCCGGAGCCGCCACCAACCTGCTCACCGATCGACTCCGTCGACTCGAGCAGCACGGTCTCGTGCGGCGGGTCGGATCCGAATCCGCACCGCTGTACGCCGCGACGGAGCTGAGCGGACAGGTTCGTCCAGCCCTCGAGATGCTGGGGATGTGGGGTGCGACTCTGGGACCGGTACCCGGCTCTGAGACGCACCCGATCGAGACCGCCCGCAGCGCAGCCATTGGGTCTGCAGGCGATCTTGAGCCTGGCCACCGACACTGATCGACATCACCTCGAACTGCGGCTCGACGGGCCCGGTGGCCACGAGCTTCTCGACGTCCACTTCGGCGCAGACGCACCCGCGCAGGTGACCTACCGGCCAGCGGTCTCCCCCGCTGCACGGGCGGCGATGCCCCTGGCGGCGATTCCCGACCTGACGATCCGGCATCTCGTGGGGCCCGACGCAGTGACCCATCTCGACGGGGACCCAGAGGTCACCCGCCGCTTCACTGCCGTGCTGCTGTCCGCCCTGGAAGCGGTCGAGCCCCCGGGTTGAGGGTCGCGGCAACCAAGCGGCGGACGTGCCCTGAGCCGCGACGCGCCTCGGCCCGGAATCCGTTTCGGATTCCGGGGAGGATGTTTCGCTGCAGCG
>CAZVUM010000163.1:0-4345 GCA_964629575.1 uncultured Acidimicrobiales bacterium
GTCGCGAACGGGCTGGTTTTCGAGTACGAGGCCGACCGCGGCCGGTTCTGGCAGGTGCTGGGCTGGTTCCGAAACCAGCGGATCGACCGCCGCGGGGCACCCAGGCACCCGCACCCCGACCCGGCGATCGTGACCCGCTCGACCTGCGGCGACGACCTGGGGCAGTTTTTCGCGGAGCTGGCCCAAGCTCGCGGGATGGGATCGGTTCGCGCTGGCGGGATTGCAGTCGCCGAAAGCTCGACGAATACCCCGCGAGGGCTCGACGAGGGCGCAGCGAGGGCGCAGGGCGCGCGACGTGAGGACTCCCACCAGGAAAAGGAAGAGAGAACAGAAACGGAAACGGAAACAGAAACGGAAAGGGAGCAGAACAGAGAAGAAACAGAAAACAAACCGCTGATTTTCCCGCTCAAGGGGGGTGCCACGTACACACTCAGCGCCGACGACGTCGAGCAGCTGCGCAGCCGCTACCCGCGCCGCGACGTCGACGCGAAACTCGCCGAGGCCCGCGCCTGGTGCTGGCATGAGGCAGACAACCCACACACCGAAAAGAGTCTTTTTGCGATGTTCGACCGCTGGCTCGAGAAGGCGCCGACGACCAGCAACGGAAAACCAGCAAGCGCCGCAACACTCATGGAGGCGAAACCATGACCAGGGACCAAGCGACGGCACGAGCCGACGCAATCCTCGAGGCATTCCCAGGGCTGCGGCTCTGGTTCGAGCAACAGGGCAGCGCTGACGACGGGGTTCGCTCAATCGTCTGGGACCTTGAGCCGCTCAGCGCTGGGGCAGTCGATCGAGCCCTCGAGGAGCTGGCCAACTACCGACGCCGCCCGTCGTTCGAGACGCTCGTCGAGACGCTGATCGATCGGGCGATCTATCTCGAGCGGCAGGCCCGGCAGGCCCGGCAGACGCTCAAGAGCCGGCAGGCCTACAACCGCGCAAAGAAAAAACGAACCAACAGCTCGAACCCTGGGAAGGCCTCCCGCGATTTGATGCGCGAGCTGGCCGAGCTGCGGCAGGAGGTCGACGCGACCGACCTCACCCCGCGCAAACGGTTTGAGCTCTGGAAGCGGAAAGCCGGCGAGCTGTGGAGGGGGGCCAGGGCATGATCAGAAAAGACAAGGTAGAGCAGTATTTTTTCGACATAGTAATGGGTCAGCAAGCAAGCGAACACGAGAACGAAGGCGAACCAATGACGAACGAAGGCGAAACGATCACGGTCGAAGGTGAGCGGGTCGACAACCCCACGACCGAGGTCGCGAAGTATACGAAGCGGCCGAAAATGACGCAGCTCGAGATTACCCAGCTCGCGGCTTGGATGATGCATAAGAACGCGACCCGCGAGAACACGGGCGAACCGTTCAAATTGCACGAGCTGGTGACAGAATCGGCCCAGGTGATCGGCCGCGAGGCGACGGTCGAAGCGATGCGGCAGGTCTGCGACGGGCTCAAGATCTCTTATCGGACCCGAGACGGGCGACGGGACCCGCCGACGAGCGAGCTCGCGGCGCTGGCAACTCGCGTGCACGAGCTCGAGCGGGCGCGGCCGCAGGTCAAGCAGGCCCAGCTCGACCGGATCAGCAAGCAGGTCGAGCACGCCGGCGCGGGCGTGGAGGTCAATCGACAATTTTCGCATCAACTCAATATCGCGATGGGCGAGAGAACCGGGCAGCTCGAGCAGACGGTCGAGGAGGGGCTCGCGGAGGCCCGCGCCGCGCTCGATTCGCTGAGCGCGAAAATCGATCAGGCCGCGACGCCCGGCGATCAGACGCTGGTGAGATTCGAGCGGAAGTTTTCCAAGCAGCGGCGGACGATCGAGCGACGGCTCGAGGACGTCGAGCAGGGGCTCGCCGGCGAAGGGACCCGGCTCGACGAGCTGGAACAGGCCCGCAAAGTCGAGGCCGACATCGTCAAGATATCGGGTGAGATTCGGCACCAGTGGAAAAACTGCAACGACCTACAGCGGAAGCTACACAAGCTACCCGCCGAGACGCGCGACCAGGCGGCGCATCACGAGGAGCGGGTCAACATGACGCTGATGGAGATCGCGAACACGATCACCGGAATGAAAGGGGAGCTCGCCGAGCTGCGGGCCTGGCGGGGCGATCTCGACGAGGAGATCGAGAAGCTGCGCGAGCTCCACGCCGGGAATAAGCAGGCCGCCTCGTCGTTGATTGCACAAATGCATGTGAGCCGCCGCCTGACCTTCGCGCTGGGGCTGATGGTGCGGCTGATCGGCGAGGGGGTCGTTTTGCGCCGCAACGCCAGCGGCGCCGTGCTGACCGACAAGCCGGTCGCGCCGACCGATCAGCTGAAAATTGAAAATTACAGGACCGAGATCGGGCAGCTCGTCGACTCTCGCATCGATTTTGAG
This sequence comes from uncultured Acidimicrobiales bacterium, assembly GCA_964629575.1. Classification (GTDB taxonomy): domain Bacteria; phylum Actinomycetota; class Acidimicrobiia; order Acidimicrobiales; family Poriferisodalaceae; genus JAYPWI01. The sequence continues at coordinate 2,375 of CAZVUM010000163.1, forward strand.
GAGCTGAACAAACCGAGCCGGCCGCAATCGATCCACAAGCGACCGTCGGGCGGGGTCGAGAGTAGCGGCCCGCCGCGGCAGATCAAGAACCGGGAGCGGCCGCCCTCGCCGACCAGAACCAAATTGAAACAGCTTCCCCCCTGGGAGCGCTGGCACGAACAGTAACGGAAAGGGGGCAGGATGCCCGACAACCCGACGAGACGAACGCTGAACCATTTTCGGGCCCGCGGCTGGGTTCATGGCAGGGTCGAATTCTACAACCCAAAAACACAACGCTCGCGCGACTTCCTCGGGTTTGTCGACGTGCTGGCGATCGACCCCGACCGGCTCGGCTCGCTGGCGATCCAGGTCACGAGCTATTCCAATATTTCGGCCAGGGTGCGCAAGATCTGCGACGACCCGGAAAACCGGCGCAAGGCGGCCGCGTGGCTACGCTCGAAAAACAGGCTCGAGGTCTGGGGCTGGAAGGAATTCGACAAAATCGAGATGTCGGGCCCATTCCTGGGCTGTCGCTGGCGCCCTCGAATCGTCGAGATAACGTATCGAGACGTGATAAAAGAGGAAACAAAAGAACTATTTTGATAAATTAGAATCGTCGACGCGCGGCGGCTCGCGACTTCCTTCGCCGGGTCGCGGGCCGCTTAACGCGACCAAGGAGGGGCACGGATGCGAAAACCGACAAGGCTGTCGCTGGCTTGCGCTGCGATCCTGGTCTCGCTACTGGCGGGCCAGGTCGTCGCGCAGGTTCCGGCCCAGGTGCTCGAGCAGGGTCGCCAAGTCTGCCGGGTGCAGGTCGGCAGCTCGATCGGCTCAGGCTGTTACCTGGGCGACGGGCTGATTCTCACTTGTCGGCACCTCTTCGACGGCGAGCAGGCCCGCGCAGGGGTCGCCGAGTTTCCCAGCGGCGCCCGGTTCGGCTGGCGGCTCGTCGCGCTGCTCGCGGAGTGGGACGCGGCCCTAATAGAAACGAGCGCTCGCCCGCCTATGCTGGCAGGTGTACAAATAGCCACCAGAAACCCAACCAGGGGCGAGGCTCTCTATCTGTGCGGCTGGTCGAGCGGTCGGGCCGGTTTTCGGCCCGGTCGCTACCAGCGGGCAGTGGGTCGCCCAGGCGGCCGCATGCTCGACTGGGGCAGAATGCAGCGCGGGCAGCATGGCGCGGCCCAAAGCGGCGATTCTGGAGGCCCTGTGTTCGACGCTCGCGGGCGTCTGATCGGGAACCTCTGGGGAGCAGATCAAGACTCGACGACCTTCCTTTTATGTGGTCGCCTGCGGCGGTTTTTGCTGCCGCATGCTGAGCGGCTCAGACGCTGGCGGCAGCGGCTGCGCTCGGGATGGTGCCCGCCCGGCTGGCGACCGGCTGCCGGGGTCGTGACCGTACCAGGAAACGACAGCTCGCCCGACGCTGGGCAATCGACGCCGATCGAGCCCGAGATCGAGCTCGAGCCCGAGGGATCGCCCGCGCTCGAGGTGACCGACGAACAGCTCGAGAAAATCGCCTCGTTGATTTGGGTGCGAATGCAACGCAACCCCGCGCCGTTTCGGGGCCCGGTCGGCCCGGCTGTCGACCTCGCGACCCTGCTCGAGCAGCTGCCGCCCGTCGTGCTGGAGATCCACGACCGCGGCAAAGTCTACCGACAGGCCCGCCCGCTGGGCGAGCCGATCAAAATCCAAGTCGAAGGGGCGAACCGTGCCCGACAGTGATCCTGTAACCATCTACACCGAGGAGCCGAGACCTATGGACGACATCCTGAAACACACACTCGATCAAAACTACGCGACCAGAATCGAGCGCCTGCAGCAGATCGCCGAGCGGTTTACCGATAACAGCGCCTTTGTCGCTGCCGAGTCGAAGCAGAGCTTTCTCCACACTCAGAAACTCGTAGCGGCGACCGCTCAGAACCTGCTCGAGAAAGACGGTCTCGCCGACTCGATTTTGCAATCGAAAAACGCCGGGATCTATCCCAACTA
>CAZVUM010000164.1:0-4326 GCA_964629575.1 uncultured Acidimicrobiales bacterium
AGGGGGTCCAGCCCCCCAACGTCCAGCAGAGAGCATCCCACGCGGCCTCAGAGGGCCGCACACCCTAACCCTTGAAGAAGCCTGAGCTATGAACCTACCCACTTTCGAACCCTACTGCCCAAACACAACCGCCGCCAACGCGCTACGCTTCGACCTGGGACCCATCCAGGTCTGGTACAGCTATCGGACCCCCGTTGCATTCGCGCTGGAAGGGGACCCGCCCACGGTCAGCCAAAACGAGTGGGGCCCGACCACGGGCAAGCACCTGAACGCGATCGACGGGGGAGCCCCGGACGACAAGCGGCGACGCCTTCCCAGGGCCCTCTTCGAGAACAAGCTGAAGCAGGCCCTTGCATCTCTTACCCCTACCCCGGAGCCCTCAGAATGACCCCCTCCTCAATCTCACGTCCCGACCGTTCCCATCTGGCCAAGGGCCGCAAGCCCCGCTATGTCCTGGAGGTTAGCCCTGGGGCAGTCGGTCCCTACCTCGAAGCTACAGCGCCCAACCTGAGCGCCGTGCCTCCCCACATACCATGGGCACGGCAGTTCTACGCGGTCCACAACCAGCGGGCCGGGTGGCGACTGGCGACCGACATCCTAGTCCGCTCCTGTCTGGCGCTGGGCCATGCCGTGCCCAGGACCGACGCGGCCCGGATCACACTTCACACCCTTCACCCCGGGAAGCGCAATCGGCCTCCCGTCCAGCTTTACCCCTAGCCCTCTTGAGACTGGATCTCAACAAGCCATGAACAGGAAAGAACCCACACTTGAAAGCCTGAAGACCCTCCTACGCCGACTAGAAAGCTGGGCAGACCACCCGGCGCTGACCGACGCGGGCCGGAGAGCACGCTACGACATCCTACAACGCGAGTACGCCAGGGCAACCGCTCCCCCGACCCCTGGCGAGGCGCTCGCCGAGTTCTGCGAGGACTCGGCAACCAGTACAAACGTGAGTGTGTTGCGGAGCGAATCCGCGTACGTCGGCGGCTTTACCGCTCGCCTACTGAACGCCCTAGCCGATCACCTGGAGGCCCAGCCCGACTGACGGGGCAGAGCAGAGAGGAGAAGAAGCCGAGGGGCCTCGTCCAGCGCAAGCGGCTGGGCGGGGCCCTCCTTCCGTCGGGGGCAAAGCCGTCCCCCTCATAGCAACCCTCGGCTATTTCAATTGGCCAATTTGCCCACAGGTACGGCCAAACTCCCCGATCGGCCCAGAAAAACGTTTCGCCCAGAAATTTCGGCCGCCCCTCCCCAAAACTTTTCGCCCCGGCGCAAAACGAGATCGGGGCAAAACTCCCCAGTTTTCCCCTACCTGCGGCCAAACTGCCCGATCCGAAATAGCCGAGGATTCCTCATAGGGGGATCTCCGAAATCCGGCCTTCGGCCCCCTCCCCCGACCCGGCATTTCGGCTCTGGGCCGATCGCCCAACTGTTGCACCGTCTGCAACCGTTCGATACCCTGACGCGATGCCCCGGAAAGAAGTCAAAGTTGCAGAGCGGATTCGGCGCAGGCCGCGATCAGGGGGGACCGAGGGGAGGCACTTCTCGATCACCCTTCACGTCACCGAGGACGAGAGGCAGCGGCTCGACGAGGCTGCCAACGCCGCCGGGATCGGGCGGGCCACGATGATCCGGGAGGCCCTCGAGCACTACCTCTCCAGGCACCGCCGCCGTGGCTCTCGATAAGGCCCAGCGGAAGACCTTCTGGGCGACCGTTCGACTGCTCAGGGCGCTGGCCCCGCCGCCCGATGGCCTGCCCGTTCGGGTTCGGATCACCGACGTTCCCGGCGACCGACTGGCCGACTGCTCTCGACGCCCGACGCACTACCTGATCCGAATATCCCGGAACGAACTTGCAGACTCCCCGGAGATTCGGTATCTAGTCCTAGCACACGAGTTCGCGCACGTTCTTGCGTGGTCGGACGAGTCAGATCACGGAGACAGTTGGGGCATCGCCCTGGCCCGTGTTTGGAGGATCATCATGGAGGAGCAGGAGCCGGGCGACCTCAGCCGGGCCCTGCCGTCCGACTGAGGCGCGTGAGCGCCAGGAGGCAGAGGATGGAACCGATCAGCCGCGATAGCCAGGGGACAGTCTGGACAGGCACAGGGGCTAAGAAGTACGTCGCCCAGAGGGATATGGGAGTCGGCGGCGAAGGGGACTACTTCTGGATCAGCACGGTGGGCTGCCGTGTCCGCGTGAACCTCGACATGACCCGCGAGGAGGCGACCCGAGTCCGGGATGCCCTGACCGAGCGGTTGGCGGTGGGGCAATGATTAGCCCTCTAGGGAAGTCGAAGCCCGCCTCCGTCCCGCAGCCTGTCGAGGCTCTGACGTGGTGCGACAAGTGCTGGTCCCAGTTCGTCTGTTCGGGATTCTTGATAGCCTCTCAGAAGGCAAACATTAGCCAGGAACAGGATAGGGACATTGACGGGATCGCCAAACACGGGCAGGGATGGGTGGCCGTCTGGCAGCCGATCGGCCCTCCCTTGTGCCCTAAGTGCCTCGACGCCGACGCTGAGTAGTGGCCAAGCTCTGGACAGACCTGAGTGAGGACGGTTATTTCGTTTTCCCGGTGACGGGTAGAAAGAAGTACCCAACACGCATTGCCTCGCACCCGTGGGCTTACTACATCGAGGAGAAGGAGAGCGAACTCCTCGCAGCGCACCTCCTTCAGGGCCGGGCGAGCGGTGCCTCCATCTGTCTTCAGAAGTCCGATCCCATCCCGCTCCTGGCGCTCGACGCCGACTGCTACGGCCAGACCCTCGACGACGTTTGGGCACGGATGGATCCCGGGCACGCGATCCCGGAGAAGCTCACCGTTGTCCGCTCGCCGTCGGGCGGCTTTCACCTCTGGTTCCGTCTACCTACCGGGGTGAACCCCGACAAGCTGCCCGCCTCCTTCGACTTCGGCGGAGGGATCAGCGGGGAGCTGCGCTCAAGCGGGACCGCCCGACGCCTAATCATGCTCCCGGGCTCGACCGCGACGAACAAGTCCAGTCGGGCCGCCAAGTACACGCTGGCCCAGGGCTCGATGGCCCCGGACGAGATGCTGCTCCCCCCTCCTGCACTGCTGGCCCGGCTCCAGGCGAGAACAAAAGGGGCCGACGCCCCGGCCAAGGGGAAGCGCGGGGAGAAGGCACAGCCGACCGAGGTTCTTCACCTGCTGAAGATCCTGGCCGGGCTCCCGGAGGTCCCCGTCGGCGGGCACAACATCTTCCTGGCCAAGGTGGGTCAGATCATCGGCCGGATCTACCCGGGCGGAGGGATGACCCCTGAACTGCTCGAAGCGGTCTGGGAGGCCATCGGGGAGAAGGTCCCCGGGTACAAGCTCCGCGAGTTCAGGATCACCGTATCGTCAGGGTTTGCGAAGGGGTCGAAGAACGCCGAGAAGTATCAGACCAGAGAGAAGCACCCGACTGTGACCGACATTCGGGCCGAGTGCGAGTCGGTGTTCGGCGGCATCCCTTGGCTCGTCGAGATCAGGGATTCAACCGGGAAGCCCCGCGAGTTCCTGCTGGGGCTGGGCGGCTCGGCCAAGCGGCGGCACGAGGCAACGAAGACCGCGCTCCTGCGCTCGCTAGCGGACACCCTGCCCACCCTGACGCGATTGAGCGGCGCAGAGATGGATACCGTCGCCCGGTCCCCCCTCTTCATTCAGGGCGGCTGGGCGAAGGCGCTCGAATATATGCTCAGCACAGAGAAGGCCGTCGATCAGATTGGGGTTGCGCCCGAGGAGAAGTTCTGGGAGTTGCTCGAAGAGTGGGCGCTGACCGCCGCCGAGGACGAGCTGTTCATCGAGGCGTGGACAGAGAAGCGCCCGCCGGGATCGAACACCCCTTTCATTGTCTGGCCCCTCGAAACCTCTCAGAGCCCCGCGCTGGTCCTGCCGCCTGGACAGCAGGAGACGCTCCTGACCCAGATCGGGGACATCCCGAAGGCCAGAAAATTGGCCCGACAGTTCTTGCTAGAGAAGGGGCTGGTTGGTATGAGAGGGGGGAAGAAGGCGTGGGCCTGTCCGATCAGTCAGCTTGAGGAGACCACACAAGAGAAGGCGGGCGCTCAGTACGAGCTGTTCGTTAGGAAGAAAGCCAAGCCGGAGACGGCGCAACCTGAGAAGGAGGATTGAGATGAGACACAGCAAGTCGGATATCGTAACTATGTACGCCGCGCTGCTCGTTGTCGCGGCGGTCCGTAAGGAGATTTCCAGGCCCGCGAAGGATTGCGTGGATCAGGCTGAGCGCATCCTCGACCTGATCGACGAGCATCGCCGGAAGGACGAGCCGGAGGAGTCTCCCGCAGCTAGGGAGATGATCCGTGACGCTTCAGCGC
>CAZVUM010000165.1:0-4288 GCA_964629575.1 uncultured Acidimicrobiales bacterium
GTCTTGACTGCCGATGATTTGCCGGCGCCGACCATGCCGAGCACGAGGATGTTGGGGCTGGTGATGACGCCGTCGGTGTAGAGCTGGAACGGGTCGTAGTGCCAGGACGCTCCGCCGGCCGAGACGTCTTCGCCCACGTAGACGCCTCGAGGGCCGAGGCCGCTGTCGGCGTGGAAGGGGTAGAGGGCGCTGACATGTGCGGTCGTGGCGCGGTGGCGGGGGATCCGTAGGCCAGGCTGAAGGAGCGCCCCACCGATGCCTTTCTCATCGTTGGGTCGCGAGGTGGCGGTGTCGTCTCGGACACGGGTGGTCGTCATGCTCATCGTCCTTTCGGGGCGACGCCGCGGGCGAGCGGGAGCGACGCCGCGATGGCTTGGTCGTGTCGGCCGTGGAGGGGTCGCAACTCCAGGCCGAGGGATGCGGCGACTTGGGTGATTTCGTCGGTGGCGGCTTCGAGATCGCTGAGGCTGGTGGCGGAGACGCAGACGACGCCGGCGTAGAGGAACTCGCCGTAGCCGGCGACGAGTTCTTCTTCGCGTTCCTCGACCGCCCGAGCGGCTCGCCGATGGTGGGCGCCGACTCTGAAGCCCTTTTCGGCCCGCTGTTGGGCGTCGGATTCGATCTTGGCTGCCTCGCGGGTGATGCTGCGTTGCGACTTGGATCGGGGCACGGGTTCGAAGAAGACGGACACGGTGCGCACGGCGCCGCTGTAGAGCATGAGGTCGCGCATCCAGTCAGCACGAACGTCCAGGCGCGGCCACTCGGCGACGTAGAGCCCTCGGTGCCAGGCACCGTCGGTGTGCCATGCGGTCCAGGTCGCCTCGGCCGCGATGGGTCCGGCGTTGGCGAGAGACACTGTTCCTGCGGTGTCAGACAGCGAGCGGCTGCGGGCGTCGAGTGCGCTGCGACACGTCGGGTCGAGTCGCAGCCTCATCGCTCGGGCCCATTCTGGAGGCGAGAGTGGAGGGGAGACGAGGAGGCCTGCGCCTTGGAGGCGTTGGGCGAGCAGCTTCATCTCGGTGAGGAGCAGCTCGATCGCGGCGGTGACGCGGTCGTCCTCGTGACGGCGACCGGTGCGGATCTTGCCGCCATTGACTGTCACCGTCACCAGGACTTCGTGGCGGGTGCTGCTCGATCCGGCCTCGTTCAAGAGCTGCTCGTACGCGGTTCGGACGTCATGAAGGGGGTTGTCGGCGAGGTGCTCGGTGAGCCATCGGCGGTGTTCCTCGAGTCCGGCTGGCGCCGACCATTCCGACCAGCGGATGCTGACAACCGGTGTGCGCTCGGCGATGAATGCCTGGAGCGCGGTCCCCCAGTGGGTGACGAGCCAGTCCTGTTCGGAGCTGTCGATGAGCGAGAACTGGCGGCCCGCTACCCGAAGGGTGGCGGCGTAGGTTCCGGCCTTGCGGTCGCGGCAAACCGCGATCTCGGTACCGGGTTGTCCGAGCCCGAGCGGTCCGGGATCGATGACGACTACGTCCTGGTCAGCCAGCACCGCGGGTGCGGGCTGGTCGTCGCCACCGAGGAGCGGAACCACGGAGAACCATGCGTCCTGGCCGCTAGCCCGCTGGCGGAGGTAGCGGGCGCCTTGGGGTGCCAGATCGACGAACGTCGCGCCATGCATGCGGAACAGACCTAGCAGCGAGCCGACGACGAGCACGGCAAGGCCAAGCGGCACCGAGTAGGTGACCATGAGGATCGAACCAACCACCACGCCACCGGCGAGCAAGGTGAGCTGGGCGATCCCAAGGCCGAACATGAGCCCCGTCGAATCGAGCGGAGAGAGTCGGAAGCGTCGCGCCTCAGGTGTTGCGGGAGCGGTCATTGGTCTCGGCGTTTCCGTAGGCGAGCCAGTGGTTGGGCCTCCGACGGTCCCGACGGTGAGGGTGGCGGGGTCGGCGGTTCTTCCAGTTCGATCTCGATGACCGCAACACCCGGCGAACCACCGACTGGTGTCGAGGCGTGACTGCCCGACCCGCTAGCCGACGCAGCCGACGGATTCCCTGGAGCCCCGGACGACTGACCCTTGCCGCTATCTCGAGTGGTTGACCTCACGAGCTCGCCGGTCTCCTCGACGGTGTCGGCTGCCGTGTCCGCCGCAGCTCCGGCTGCCGCAGCAACTAGTCCTGCCGCTCCGGCTCCACCGCCGCCCGCTGAGCTACCGCCTCCCCCACCACCGGATCCACCGCCACCGGATTCTGATGACGAACCTCCACTGCCGCCGCCCGCCGAGCCTGTGTCTGAGCCGCCGCCAGCGAGGCGCCGCAACCCGGCAACGGCCATCCCACCACCTACCACCGCGGCGCCAATCGCCGCGCTTTGGGGTCCGGCCGCCGAGGTGGCGCTCTCGACGGCTGGGATGATCTTGAAGATCATCCACGGCATGAACGCCGTCATCAACATGATGGCCGAGCCGACCAGCATCGCTGACAGATCGGCCTCCCCGGATGGTACGTCCGACGAGGCGAGGGCTTCGGCGCCCAGACGAAACGAGATTGCCATCGCGAACTTGGACACGATCAACGCCACTGCGATCTCGGCTCCTCGCCGGGCGATCCCCCGCGTACCGGGGTAGGCCCTGGTGACCCAGGTGATCGGGGCGAAGGCGATCACGATGTAGATGAGCGCCGCTCGCACGAGAAGCTGTATCCACACCAGGACGGCTCCGATGATGAACAACAGACCGAAGAGGATGCCGAGCAGTCCGGCCAGCGAGAGTTGTTCGACATCGGTGAGCGAGTCACCGAAGGCTGCAAGTTCGCCGCCGTCAGGACCAAGCAGGGTGGCCGACGCTTCATCGACCATCGCCAGCAGCGCCGAGGCCACAACCACGGTGAGAGCTGTGGCAAGGAATGCGGCAGGTACGTCGACCAGCGCGGCTCGCCACATGGTGGAGAACTCGCCTGCGAACATCGCTCGGATCAGCGACATAAACAGGAACACCAGGACGAGTGACCCGGCGATGACTGAGGTCATGTTGGTCACCGTCGCGCCGCCGGCGCTAGTGAACCAGCCGCCGGTCAGGTCGACTCGGGTGGACGCCCCGTTGAACGATTGGGCGAGCGCTCCGGTGATCGATGCCACCGCTTGCGCGATGAGACCGAAGATGAACTCAAGGACGTACTCGACGATTGCTCGGCCGGCGTCGGAGGCGAGTCCACCGAAGAATCCGCCTATCCCGCCGACGATGTCCCCCGGTCCAGGGAGATCGATACCTGGGATGTCCACTAGCTGAGCCCGTCGTCGCTGTAGCCCGACAACAAGGCCTCGAACTCGGTGGGTGTCGCGGACGCAGCCTGAGTGCCTCGGCCGGGCATGGGCCCGCGGTCGGACTCGAATGAGGCGATCTTCCAGGTGCCGTCCTCCCAGCGCATGCGGTAGTGCGCCGTCCGCCAATCGTCGACGACGCCTTCGCCAATGAGGGTGATCGCCTGGGCGTACCAGACCGACACAAGCCAGTCGTCGCCATCGGCGACACTCCGGGCCTCGATTGGAGCGACCCGCAGCCTGATACCGCCGGGCACCGAGGCAATCAGGTCATGCATGCGCTGCTCGGTGTCGGCGGCGAACACAGCGGCGAAGTCCGCCGTCGCGATCCGGCGCTGCACCGCTGCTGCCTCTCCAGGAGTCATAGCTACCGCGTCTTCGGTCGCCTCCAGGTAGGTCACCGCCGCGGCCCGTGCGCCCGCCTCGCTTCGTTCGAACTGTTCAGCCGGAACGGTCACGGCGAGTTGATCGTCTTGGGGTGGCGATGTCGGCCCGACGTCGGTCTGCTCCGCTGTGAGGCTGGACGGTGTGGGCCCGTGATCCGGGCTCGGCATCTCCGAGCCCGGAGCACGAGCGGGCTGGCCACCTCCTCCCATGGTCATCGTGATCACTGCACCAGCCGTCGCCAGAACGCCCAGAACCAGCACGAACTTGAGAGCCCGTGTCATGCGATGCCCGACAGCGTGTTGACGATCGTGGCCGCGAGACCCACGAGGATGGCTCCCGCCATTCCTCCCAGAGCGAAGGTCTTTCCTCTCGACACCCCGTGGGATTGTCCACCGGCGTGTGAGAGTCCCCAGACCGCCCCTCCGATCAACATCGATGCCAAGGAACCCGCCAGGCCGCCCCAGGCCAGCCAGCCGAGGACCTGCTGCCAGAAAGCCGCGCCGGGGAGGCCGGCGTTGCTCGGGGTCACCTCGATCTGGGCGAGGACGGATTGAAGATGAACAAGATGGCGCACGTCGGTCCTCCAGGGGGCTTGTCGTTGACGTTCGCTCCACCTGTGACCCGAGCTCCGCGC
>CAZVUM010000166.1:0-4285 GCA_964629575.1 uncultured Acidimicrobiales bacterium
GTGAAGTCCATGGACCGGAAGCTACCCGCCCAGACCCTGCGCAGCGCAGGCAGCGCAGGAAGCACCAATCTGCCGAGCAGGGCACGAGTCGGCCACGACTCGGGCGCAGCGCAGGCAGCGAGGACCTAGTGAATGCGGCCTTCGCCGTCCGTGAGGCTCGGGGCGGTGCGGCCCGTTCGCTCTGCGATGATCTCCGAGACGATCGACACGGCGGTCTCTTCGGGGGTTCGGCCGCCGATGTCGAGGCCAATGGGGGCTTTGATGCGTGCGAGTTCGTCGTCGGTGACGCCTTCTTCGCGGAGGCGTTCGGTGCGCTTGTCGTGGGTCGTGCGCGATCCCATGGCGCCGAGGTAGCCCACGCGCGTCGGGAGTGAGCCGATGATCGCCGGAACGTCGAACTTGGCGTCGTGGGTGAGAACGCACACTGCGTCGCGTGGGCCGAGGTCGGCACCGATGCGGTCGAGCAGGCGGTTGGGCCAGTCGACGACCACCTCGTCGGCCATCGGGAAGCGCCGTTTCGTGGCGAAGACCTCGCGGGCGTCGCACACGGTGACCCGGTAGCCGAGGAGCTTGGCCTGTGCGGCAAGGGCCCGGGTGAAGTCGACGGCGCCGAAGATCACCATGTGGGGCCGTCGTGCGTGGCTTTCGACGAAGATGCTGAGGTCGTGTTGACGCGCTTCGCCTTCGCGTCCGTAGTGGCGGACTTCGCTGGTTCCGGCCTCGAGCATCCCGAGGGCGTCGCGGGCGACGACGCGGTCGAGCTCGTCGTGGCCGAGCGATCCGCGGGTTTCACCTGTGTCGAGCACCAGGATCTTGGCGCCGACGTCTGGCCCTTCGATCACGGTGGCCAGGGCGACCGGTTCCTCCGCCCGGATGGCGTCGCGATACCGCTCATAGATCGAGCTCACCAGTCGAGCTCCTCGATGAACAGGTGAATGGTGCCGCCGCACGTGAGACCGACGGCGAACGCCTCGTCGTCGCTGTACCCGAAGGTGGTGATGCCGGCGGGTCGGTCCCCGTCGAGCAGTTGGAGGGCTTCGCCCACGACGGCCCCTTCGACGCAGCCACCCGAAACCGAGCCGGCGACCTCGCCGTCCTGATTCACGGCCATGGCTGCACCGGGGTCGCGCGGTCCGCTTCCCTCGATGTCCACGACGCGAGCGACAGCGATCCGTTGGCCGGACTTCCGCCAGCGTTCGATGTCGTTCAGGATCTCGTCCACGGGTTGCTCCTTGTCCTGCTGTTGGTCCGATGCCGCCGGTCAGGCGGAGATGACTTCGGCCAGGCGTTCGAGCGAGTCGAACGAGTGACCTTCGATGAATTCGTCAACGTGCGGGAGGGCCGCGGCCATTCCACGGGCGAGCGGTGCGTACCCAGGAGTGTGCTTCAACGGGTTCACCCACACCAACCGATGTGTGACCCGGTGCAGTCGCTGCATCTGCTCGGCCAACAGCTCCGGCTGTCCGCGGTCCCACCCGTCAGACAGGATCACGACGACCGCTCCGCGAGCGTGGCCGCGCACGCCCCAGAGGTCGTTGAAGTCCCGCAGTGTCTCGCCCAGCCGAGTCCCGCCCGACCAGTCTTCGACGGAGTGGGCGGCTGATCGTAGGGCAGCGTCGGGATCGCGCGACGTGAGTTCCCGGGTAATGCGGGTCAGGCGGGTGCCGATGGTGAACGATTCCACGCGGGTTCGTCCGACCACCGCCGCGTGAGCGAACCGGACGAGAGCGCGGGCGTAGGGCTCCATCGAGCCGCTGACGTCGAGCAGGAGCACGAGGCGCCTGGGCCGTCGATCTGTGTCGCGCCATTCCCGGCGGATCGGCTCTCCTCCCGTGGCCAGGGCGCGGCGCACCGTTCGACCGAGATCGGGGCGGCGGGTCCTGGACCGGGTCGGCACGAGGCGTCGTGACGGCCGGGTGGTGGAGGTGAACCGCAGTGAGCTCATGAGATGGTGCAGCTCGGCCAGCTCGGCGTCGGTGCACTCGATGAAGTCCTTCTCCCTGAGCGTCTCGACCCCGCTGTAGCGGACCCGCAGAGTGGGCCCGTCGGCCTCGTCCCCCTCGGGATCGTCCGGTTCGTCGCCCTTCTCGTCAGGCGAATCGGTCGCGAGCGTGACGGTGACGGGCGGAGCCTCCACTTCGATTCCCACCGGCTGGCGGCCCTCCCAATACACCCGGAACGCCCGGGTGTATTGGTCGGTGTCCTCCGGGTCGCCGAGCAGGGTCGCCCGACCCGCCCAGTACACCGCGTCGCGATCGTCGATCCCGCAGTGGTGCAGCGCATGGACGAAGTTCATGACCCGGCTGACCGGGACGTTGACGCCGACGCCGCGCAGCACCCGTCCGAAGCCGACCGCGAGCTCCTCGGCATCGGTGACGACACCGTCTGCGTTCGAGGAGACCTGGGCTGACACGGCCTCAGGCGCTACCGATCGCAGACATGATCATGTCCATGCCGAACTCAGAGACCCGGTCCTGGTCTTCTCGATACTTGAGCACCGTGCCGAGCGTCGTGGCGATCGTGGTCTCGTCCAGCTCGGTGGTTCCGAGCTTTCCGAGTGCGGTCGCCCAGTCGATGGTTTCGGCGACGCCCGGTGGCTTGTAGAGCCCGAGATCGCGCATCGTGGCGACCGCCGCCGCGACCTGACGGGCCAGAGTGCCGTCGACGTCGTCGACCTTCAGCTTCACGATCTCCACCTCGCGTTCGATCCCCGGGTGGGCAACCCAGTGATACAGACAGCGCCGCTTGAGCGCGTCGTGGACGTCGCGGGTTCGGTTGCTCGTGATGATCACGAGGGGTGGGGTCTCGGCTCGAATGGTCCCGAGCTCGGGCACGCTGATCGCGTACTCGGACAGGATCTCGAGCAGGAAAGCCTCGAACTCGTCGTCGGCGCGATCGACTTCGTCGATCAGGAGAACCGGAAGCGCGTCGCCTTCATGGCCGATCGCCCGAAGCAGAGGTCGACGGATCAAGAAGCGTTCGGAATAGAGCTCGTCCTCGAGGGATGTCGCGTCCTGCGCGGACACTCCGACGGCCTCGGCCGTGCGCAGGTGGAGGAGCTGGCGGGTGTAGTCCCACTCGTAGAGCGCCTGGCTCGCATCGATGCCTTCGTAGCACTGGAGCCGAATCAGCTCGCCACCGGTCCAGCCTGCCAGCACCTTCGCCAGCTCGGTCTTGCCGACGCCCGCGTCGCCTTCGAGGAGGAGGGGTCGACGCATCGTGATGGCGAGAAAGACCGCCATCGCCAGGCCTTCGTCGGGAAGGTATCCGTGGTGCGAGAGGGCGTCTGCGACCGATTCGGGGGATTCGGGAACGCTGAACATGCGCCCATGAGGGTATTGCTTCCGCGGGCGGGTCACTGATTCGCGTACCGTGATGCCCGCTCGCTTCGGATCGACCGGCGGCACCTCGGGGAGGACTCATGGATCTCGGAATCAACGGACGGACGGCGGCGGTCGCCGCGGGTTCGGCGGGCCTCGGCCTCGGTGCGGCAAAGGCGCTCGCTGCCGACGGAGTTCGGGTCGCGATCTGCGGCCGCGACGAGGCGAAACTCGCCGCGGCAGCAGCTCAGATCGACGGCGATGTGGTGCAGATCGTCGCCGACGTCTCCAACCCCGACGGGGGTAGGGCCTTCGTGGAATCGGCGGTCGCCGAGCTGGGCGCCGTCGACATCCTCGTGACCAACGCCGGCGGCCCCCCGCCTGGAACATTCGCCAACACAGACCTGGACGCCTTCCGCGGCGCCGTCGAGATGAACTGCCTCGCGATGATCGAGATGTGCCGGACCGCCATTCCGCCCATGCAAGAGCGAGGGTGGGGACGCGTGTGCGCGATCACGTCGGTGGGTGTGAAGCAGCCGATCGAGTTCCTGCTCGCCAGCTCGGTGGCACGTGCCGGGCTGACGTCGTTCCTGAAGATCACCGCCCGCGAGATCGCGGCGTCGGGTGTCACCGTGAACTCGGCCCAGCCCGGCACCCACTGGACCGACCGCGTGTCCAAGATCATGCCCGACAAGGAGACCGCCGACGCCAGCAGCCTCACCGGCCAGACCGGCGATCCGGACGACTTCGGCGCGGCGGTGGCGTTCCTGTGCAGCGAGCAGGCGAAGTTCATCACCGGAACAGGGCTCCTCGTCGACGGCGGCCAGGCAACCGGCCTCCTCGACTGACCACCCCTTCTGCCAGCTCCCACGGTCACCAGGCTCACCACCCAAGCTGGCAGAACGGTCCACCAACCCTTCTGCCAGCTCCCACGGTCACCAGGCTCACCACCCAAGCTGGCAGAA
>CAZVUM010000167.1:0-4092 GCA_964629575.1 uncultured Acidimicrobiales bacterium
TCACTCCAGGCGGAGCCGCACCGGCGGTGACAGCCGTGATGGCACCAGTCGGACCACGCGCCGCCCACCGAACACGATCGCCGGATCGAGGTACGCCGAGCCGAGCCGTGTCCCGACGTGGAGCCGCTCCCCCGCCGTTCCGATCACCTCGCCCTTGGAGACCCTGTCGCCACGTCGGACCGCGATCGTCTCCAGGCGCGAGTACGAGACCCGAAGTCTGTCGGGATGGGCAGTGGTCACATAGAGCCGTCCACCCACCTGGCCGGCCCACACCACGACCCCAGCGCCGGCTGACCGAACCACCTGGCCGACGGCGGTCCCGAATTCGAGACCCCGGTTGCCCGAGCCGTATGGGGTTGCGGGCGGGCGAAACGGATCGACGACCGGTGCGTCCACCGGCCACTCGTAGGGCCACGGGTCGTCTGGTCGCGCGGCAGCGTCGGATGCGCTTCCGACGGCCGCAACGACACAGCACGCGAGAGCGAGAACCCACCTGGCGGTCCACTTCGGGCGAGTGCATGTCATTGTTCACTTCTCCTGGGCGCGCCGGGGAGCCGGCGGCGTGGGGGGGGAAGTGACGTTGCGCCTCGACGCTATCGGGAGGGGTCAGCCATCCCGACGGCCCGGGAGCCGCACACCATCGCGCTCGACGGCCTCGAGCTTCGCCTTGAGGTGCAGGACGGCCTTGGTGTGGACCTGACAGATCCGACTCTCGGTCACGCCGAGCACAGATCCGATGTCTGCGAGGGTCATACCGGCGTAGTAGTAGAGCGCCAACACGAGCTTCTCGCGTTCGGGCAATTCGTTGATCAGACCCCCGAGCCGATGCCTGAGCTCGTCGTCGTCGAACAGCTCATCGGGCCCGGCGCCGCGATCGGCGACCGTGTCGCCGAGGGTGATGGCCTCGCTCCGGTCGCCACCCACGGTCTCGTCGAGGGCCACCAGACCGGTGTTGGCCACCTGTTGCATCATCTCTTCGACCCGCTCGACGGGAAGGCCAAGATCCTCGGCGAGCTCCTCGGTGGTGGGCGCCCGGTAGAAGCGTGCTTCGAAGCGGGCGTAGGCCCGCTCCAGTTGGCGGGCCTTGGTACGAACCGAACGGGGGACCCAGTCCGTCGAGCGAAGGTGATCGAGGATCGCGCCTTTGATCCGCGCCATCGCGTACGTCTCGAACTTGAACCCGCGCTCCGGCTCGAACTTCTCGATCGCGTCCAGGAGCCCGAACATGCCCGTGGAGACCAGCTCGGTCACTTCGACCGACTGGGGAAGGCCTGCACCGACCCGATTGGCGACGAACTTCACCAGCGGGGCGTAGTTGAGGACGAGACGATCCCGGTCGGTCGGTTGGTGCTCGGCTCGGTAGCGCGCCCACAACTCGTCGATGTCGATGTCTCTACGGCCCACGGCCCTGCCTCGGTCAAGCTCTCGGATGCGACCCCTGGTACACCGACCGCAGACGCTCGCGGCTCACGTGTGTGTACAGCTGGGTAGTACCCAGATCGGCATGCCCGAGCAGTTCTTGAACCGAACGTAGATCTGCGCCCCCATCGAGCAGGTGGGTGGCGAAGGTGTGGCGGAGCGCGTGCGGGTGCGTCGGCTCGAGCGCTCGACCATCGAGGACTCGGCGAACGTCGCGGGGCGTGATCCGATTGCCTCGACGATTGACGAACAGCGCCGAAGAATCCCGTTCTTCGATCTTCACTTCGAGGTCGAAGGCGGCGGCCCCACCCAGTACCCAGGCCGCGAGCAGCTGTTGGCTGGGTTCGCTTAGCGGCAGGCGCCGTTCCTTGGATCCTTTTCCGAGAACCACCAGGTGCTCGGCCCGTTCGAGGTCCGAGGCTCGATCGAGACCACACAGCTCAGCCACCCGCAGCCCGCTGCCGTACAGCAGCTCGACGATCAACCGGTCCCGCAGCTCGAGGGCGGTCGTGGGCACGACGTCGTCCCCGAACAGACCCTTGAGCTCGCGTCCAGTGAGAACCCTGGGAAGTCGGCCATCGGCTCGTGGGGCGCTGAGCCCCGCGCTGGGGTCGAGGTCGATCTCCCCTCGGCGATGCAACCAGCCGAAATAGCGACGGAGGGTGGATGCCTTGCGAGCGATCGAACGCCGGGCGTACTGCCGAGTCGTCAGGTGGGCCAGGTAACGGCGAAGGAGCCGGCGGTCCACGGACTGCGGCCTCTCGACCGATCCCCGGGCCGCCCAATCGGCGAACTGCTCGAGATCGCGTCCGTACGCGGCGACGGTTGCCGGGGCCGCCGCGGTGAGGCCGGCGAGGAACTGCTCGCGCTGCCAGGAATCGACCACCGCTCCGAGGGTACCGACGGCTGACGAAAGCACTCATGCGCCCGAACTCACGACGGGGACCTGCTCGTACCACCCACCCGTCTCGACCACTCGACCCTCGGCGGTCAGGGTGCCGAGCCCGGTTGTCAGCTCGGGCAGGGTGGCGCCGGTGCGCAGCAGGAGTTCGTCGATCGTGGCGGCTTCGTATCCCAGCGCATCGAGAAGCCACTGCACCCGATGGGCGGCTTCCTCCGCCGTGGACCGTCGAGCGGTGGAGCGCTCATGACCAAGCACCACGAGCACATCGTCGACGTCTCGGATCGGAATCGCACCCTCGACGAGGAGCTTGTTGGGCCCCACCGAGGTGGGGGCGGTGACCGGCCCAGGCACCGCTCCGACTGGTCGATCGCGCTCGAGCCCTGCTTCGACCGTGTACATGCTTCCGCCCTGCTCGGGCGACTCCACGACGATGACCATGTCGCTCAGCGCTGCGATCAGGCGATTGCGCGCCGGGAAGCGCCACTTCTTCGGGTCCGATCCCAGCGGGTACTCCGAGAGGAGTGTGCCCGTCTCGGCGAGCCGGTGCCAGAGGTCTTCGTTGACCCGTGGATACGGGCGGTCGAGCCCACCGGCCACCACGCCGACAACGTGCCCTCCCGCATCGGCGGCAGCCCGCTGGGCCGCGCCGTCGATTCCCGCTGCGACGCCGGACACAACGACGACCCCCGCACGCGCGAGATCTCGTCCGAGCTGGCCGGCGACCGCCCGGCCGTACGCGGTGCATCGACGCGTGCCGACGATGCCGACCGTCGGCATCGAATCGCGAACCGCACGCCCAAGCCGAAACAGCAGACGGGGTGGCTCGGGATCCGAACACCAGGGCTCGAGGGTGGCCAGCGTGTCTCCACCATCGACCGCCACCCCCCTGTCCAAGTGCTGCCGGAGAACCGAGTGGGGGTCAATCTGCGCCAACCGAGTTGCCCACGTCGACAACTTCGCCTCGTCGATCCCACGGCAGTTCTCGAACACCGCATGAAGAACGCGGTGATCGCACCGACGCAGCAGCTGCACCGCCTCGACGGCCGACCGGTCCCGCAGCACGGCGGCCAGGCGAGTTGGGCCCATGTCGTCGAGATGTGCCAGGCCGACCAGGTGGGCCAACTCGGCGCTCATCCCCCGGCTCCGGAGAGCAGGCGCTTCGCATCGGCACGAAGGCTCAGGGCGAGCCCCACCCGTTCGACGTCGAGCAGCGGTTGGGGGCCCGCGAGATCGGCGAGGGTGAGCGCCACGCGCTTCACACGGCTCAGGCCGCGTGCCGACAGCGCCCCACAGCGGAGCTGGGCGTGCAGGAGGTGCTCCGCCTCGGGTGTGATCCTGCTGCACTGCTCGAGCTGGTCGGCCGTCAATTCGGCGGTGCAGCGCACACCTCGTTCGGCGCTGCGCCCGCGAGCAGCCGCGACTCGCTCCGCGATCGCCGCCGTCGGTTCTGCCCGTGGCGGATCGATCAAGACGTCGGGGTGGGGCCGCGGCACCATGACCCTCAGGTCGAAGCGATCGAGCAGGGGTCCCGACAGCCGCCGTGAGTATCTGAAGCGCGCAGCATCGGAGCAACGACAGCTCCCGGGGCGGCCCGCTTCGCCGCACGGACAGGGGTTCATCGCGCTGACGAGAAGGAAGCGGGCCGGGTAGTCGTAGCTGCCGCGCTGACGGCTGACGCCGATCTGACCTTCTTCGAGCGGTTGACGAAGTGAGTCGAGAACGCTGGGACTGAACTCGCCCATCTCGTCGAGAAAGAGCACACCCCGGTG
>CAZVUM010000168.1:0-4089 GCA_964629575.1 uncultured Acidimicrobiales bacterium
GCGGAGCTGATGAGATCGACGGGCGCTGCCGTGCACGTTCCGGCGATGGACTCCAGGTGGGCCGCTGCGCTGTTTCGAAGTGAGCGCCTCCTTCGTCGCAATGGCGAGGTCCCGACGCTGTGGGATCCCGTCTCTGGGTACTACCGGTGTGCGGACGAGCGGTGGGTGCAACTGCACTGCAACTTCCCGCATCACCGCGCCGGCGTCGTCGAAGCTCTCGGGTGCGCTGACGAACGGGAGGCGGTCGAGACCGCGATCTCGGCTGACTGGACGGCCTCCGCCCTCGAGGCCGCCCTGGCTGAAGCGGGGATGTGCGCGGCCATGCTGCGGAGCTCCGAAGAGTGGGCCGCCCATCGGCAAGGTCAGGCGGTCTCCCAGTTGCCGCTGGTGGAGCTGGAGCGACGTGGTGACGCCTCGCCGTTGGCCTCGCCGGTCGATCGCCCGCTCGGCGGGGTTCGGGTCCTCGATCTGACCCGCATCATCGCGGGACCGACTTGCGGCCGGGTGCTGGCTCAGCATGGGGCGGAGGTTCTTCGAGTGGGGGCCGAGCATCTCCCGACGGTGGAGACGTGCGTGATGGACATGGGTTTCGGCAAGCGCGCGACCCATGTGGATCTCCGGAGCGCTGCAGGGCGGCGGCAGATGGAGGAGCTGCTCGACTCGGCGGACGTCGTCGTCCAGGGCTTCCGGCCAGGAGCGTTGGCCGAGCTCGGCTTCGGCGAAGAGGACATCGCCGCACGTCGACCAGGAATGGTGCACGTGTCGCTTTCCGCATACAGCCACGCTGGTCCGTGGCGTGATCGGCGGGGGTTCGACAGCCTGGTTCAGACCGCCTCCGGCATCGGCGCCTCGGGGGCGGCCGCCGCCGCCCACGAGGGCACGCGGCCGCTGCCATGCCAGGCACTCGATCACGGCACGGGATGGTTGCTGGCTGCCGCGACGATGACAGCGGTTCGCCGGCAGCGGGCAGAAGGTGGGACGTGGCGCGTCCGGGGATCGCTGGCCCAGACCGGCCGCTTTCTGACCGGGCTTGGCACGGTGACTCACCTGGATCATCCTGCGCCCGGCGACGCCGAGGACGCCGAGTTCCTCGCCGAGGTCGACTCGCCGTTCGGTCGGCTCGCACACGTGAGGCCGTTGGGGCGTCTGGACGGAGTGACCGCGTACGACTCGCCGCCCGGGCCTGTCGGGGGCGACTCGCCCGAGTGGGTCGGGAGCTGAATCAACTCCGCAGGTGCGCCGGACGGGGATCGGCCAGCCGACCGAGCGGCGACTGAGCTCGGAGGCCGCCGTCGACCACGATCGCCTCGCCGGACACGAACGACGATTCGTCGCTGGCCAGCCAGAGCGCGGCGTTGGCGATCTCCTCTGGTTGGCCGAGCCGCCGGAGTGCATGGGCTCGGATGTTGAGATCCAGATTGGCTGGGTTCTCCATCATTCGCTTCACCGGTGGCGTCTCGATCGTGCCGGGGCAGATCGCGTTGACCCGAACGCCATCGGGCGCATGGTCGGTGCTCAGCGCGCGTGTGAGGTTGATCACCGCGGCCTTGCTGGCCGCGTAGACGACAGCCCCGCCGTCGCCGTGGAGGCCCGAGATCGAGGCGGTGTTGATGATCGAGCCGCCGCCCCGCTCGATGATGTGGGGCACCGCGTACTTGGCGCCGAGAAAGACCGAGCGGACGTTGACGCCCATCACCAGATCCCAATCTTCGACGGCCAGTTCGACCGCTGTCCCGGGTCGCAGCGTTCCCGCATTCGAGAACAGCACGTCGAGCCCGCCGTACTGAGCGACGCACGCGTCGACGAGCGCGGCGACGTCTTCGGCCTTCGAGACGTCGACTTCTCGGAAGATCGCGTGGCCACCGGCATCGTTGATGTCGGTCGCGACCGCTTGTGCCTTCGCCCCCCGAAGGTCCGCGACAACCACCGCTGCACCCTCGGCCGCGAAACGCTTGGCGCTCGCCTCACCGATCCCCGAACCGGCGCCGGTCACGATCGCGATCTTGTTCTCAAGCTGCATCTGCCCTCCCCGTCGAGCGGGAATCTAGCGAACTAGCCTCACGCCCGACCGGGGAATCGTCGGGAATCACCCGAGTACGGCCAGGAGACGGGAGGCGTCCATGCCCAGCGAGGCGTACGTGAAGCTGCGAGCCGCAATCGAGCGGAACATGAAGGGCGCCCCCAACGATCCCGCGTCGATGCGCAAAGGGATGGAGTTGACCGCACAGCCGCTTCCGTCGGGCGTCGCCGCCGAGATGGTCGATGCGAACGGCGTTTCGTGTGAGTGGCAGGTCCCCGAGGGCGGCGGATCGGGTGTGATCCTCTTCGTCCACGGTGGTGGCTACGTCGCCGGCTCGATCGCCAGCCACCGCAACCTCACCGGCCACCTGGCGGCTGCGTCGGGCTGCGGGGTGCTGTCTGTGGACTACCGCCTCGCTCCCGAGAACCCCCACCCCGCGCCCGTCGAGGACGCACTGTCGGCCTACCAGTACCTCCTCGACGAGGGGGTTTCGCCCAACTCGATCGCCATCAGCGGAGACAGCGCGGGCGGCGGGCTGTGCATCGCGACGCAGCTGGCGATCAAGCAGGCCGGTCTCCCACTTCCGGCTGCTTCGGTTCCGATCAGCCCATGGGTGGACATGTCCGGCAGCGGCGAGAGCTTCGTCACCCGGGCCGACGTCGACCCGATGATCGAGCCGGACATGATGGCCGACATGGTCCGCTACTTCCTCGGTCCCGACGGCGACCCATCGGACCCCCTCGCGTCGCCGATCGAAGGCGACCTTGCAGATCTGCCACCGATGCTCATCCAGGTCGGCGACCACGAGGTGCTGCTGTCCGACAGCGAGGCCCTCGCCGCTCGGGCGGAGGCCGCCGGCGTCGACGTGACGCTGCGGGTCTGGCCCGAAATGATCCACGTGTGGCACTCGCTGGCGGGCATGTGTGAAGAAGCCGACGCCGCCATCGCCGAGGCCGCGGAGTTCATCACCGCCCGCGTCGGATAGGGAGGTCGCGGCTGACAGGACTGCGCCAGAACGGCAGGCGCGGATTGGATCGTCGACCACACGCCGTGAGGCCTTCAGCCTGCGGCGAAGAGATTGGGCGGATCGGGTCCGTCTCGGGGCTCTCCAGTGTTGCGCGTTGGCCCGACCGGCCGGCCGTCTGCGGTGACGACGTTCCACGACCCATCGGATTCCCGGATGAGCTGCAGACCCGACGCATGGAGGTAGCTGTGGTGGTGATGGCACAGCAGGACCAGATTGCGGAGATCGGTGGGGCCTCCCCGGATCCAATCGATCAAGTGGTGCACGTGACATGCAGAGGGTGGCGCGGTGCAGCCGGGATAGACGCACCCGCGGTCCCGTGCGATCATCGCTCGCCGTTGCGCATTGGTGGCGATCCGCCTCGACCGACCGACATCGAGCGGCTCGGAGCCGGCGCCGAGAACGATGGGAATGATGTTCGCTGTCGCAGCGAGCCGCCGGACTTCCGACGGCGAGATCTCCGTACCGTGGTCGGTGACTCCGGCGGTGTCGGTTTCGTCGCGCAGGGCGGCGAGGTCGATTGTGATTCCGATGGTGGCGCCGACCCCGGTCGTGCTGTGTCCGGCAGTCCCGACCGCCTCGGCGAACGCATCGGCCAACCTCTGGTCCTCCCGCCGTGAAGCGGTGTCGCGGTTGTCTCGATCCGTCCGGAACAGGCGATCGACAATGGCCGTCAGTCCGGCGTCGACGGGCGCCGCCGCGTCGGGGTCCAAGCTGAACTCGAACCGCCGCATTCCATCGCGGTCGGTCCACCGCCGGGCGGTTCGCTTGCGGCGCAGACGAGTGCGCCGCTCGTCGGCCGACTCCTTGCGATGCTTCTTCTCAGCCGCGCCAATCGCTGCTCGGGTCTCATCGGTTGACTGGTCACGTGCCTCGTCGCGCAACCGATCTCGCTCAGCCTTGGGGACATCGGCACCCGCCAAGTCGTTGAGCTGGTCGGCGGTGATCTCGCCGGCATCCATCGCATCGGCGCTCTGCGGATCCTCGTCGCGGGACAGAGCTGTCTTGCGTCGTTTCTTGGCTTCGCCACGCGACACGCCCTGAG
>CAZVUM010000169.1:0-2267 GCA_964629575.1 uncultured Acidimicrobiales bacterium
ACTCCGTCGTCGCGTCGTGTCCGCGTTCGTATCGGACCGAAAACACCGCCACCCGTTCGCGCATCGGAGCTGCCTCCGAATACGTGATCGAAAGTCCCTCCTCGTCGAAGAGCTGCCGCAACGAGGCAATGTGCCGCTCACGATCTGGCTCGAGGGAAACTCCGCCACGTCGGTCATCGAGCCGAAAGTCAGGGCTCAGCGCAGAGGCGACGACTTCGGCATCCAGCTCGGCACAACCCCGCGCGTTCGTGGCCGCGAGGCTCGCCATCGGCTCCGGGCGCTGGAGGAACATCTCGCGGTCGACGGCGAAGAGCCGGTCGAGCTCTGCGATTGCATCCTCGAGGTCGTCGAGGTCGAAATAGACGGAGTGGTCCAGCTGGCCGGCAGCGTTGGAACGAGCCAGCCACAGAAACGGCGCCTCTTGCCCGTCCGGCGCGACGAACGCGAACTCGGCGAGCATCAGTTGATCGCCCCGGGTCGCTACGCAGAGCGGAGTCCCGGGACTCATCCCGACCGAGAAAACCATCTGTCCCGCAGCGATCTGGCCGTCGCGATCAGCGGGCGGTGCCGCGACGCCCTTCCGTCGATCGAGCCGTTGGAAATCGGGACTCAGATACCGCAGCAGCACCTCGCGAAGATCGGATTCGGTCATCTCGCCGACGCACGCTGCCAGCAACTCGAAGCACTCATTCGGAGCGGGACCACCTGACTCTCGGCCGCCCGCCCGGAGGGTGTCGGCCAGCTCCCACAACTCCTTGTGCGCCACTTCAACCTCGTCGAGGTCATAGAAGACAAACCGGTCGAGCCACCCGGCCTCATCTGTCGAGGTCATGGCGAGCAAGGGCAGAGCATCACCCGATGTCGTCGCGAACTCACCCAGAGCCAGAACCACCCGCTCCCCAGCCGCGGCGATCACCTGGGGCGACGGGACCGTCATACCCATCTCGAGCATCGTCCGCATCATCTCGACCTGCTGGTCGCGCCCTCGGAGAACCTCGGCCGCGACGCCCCTCCGCCGGTCCACCCGGACGACGTCGGGAGACACCTCGCTCTCATAGGCACTGAGGTCGCCCTCGGCCACCCTCTCGAGGAGACGATTCAACGCCCGGGAGCACTCGTTCTCGGGGAGCCCGTACCCGAGTGCGCGTGCCCGCGTATCGAGGTGCTGGAGTGCAAGGGCCAGCTGGTCGGGGTCGTAGAAGGCGCCTCGACATATGCGCTCTTCGGCGTCGATCTCAGCGAGGAAGAGAAAGGGGATCTCACGCTGGTCTCCGTCGCTGAAGCGTGAAGCGGCGAGAACGAGTAGATCACCGCGAAGGGCGACCGGGGTCGGATGCGTCGCGCCGAGGCCAACTTCGGAGAGTGCGACAAACGCCTTCTTCTGCTCGTCGCGACGGCTCGCCGTCGGGGCCGCAACGCCCGAGCGGTAGTCATACCGGACATAGTCCTCCGACATGGCCTCGTCGAACAGCTCGAGGTTGTCAGTCGCGACGTTCTTCACGAAGAGTTCGAAACTCTCGAACGCTCGATTCGTGTACCCAGCGCTGCCTCCGTTCACAGCGTGGAGTCGATCGAGTTCGGCTTCCATCTCGTCGTGGGAGTCCTCATCGATCGCAAGAAGCAAATCAACCAGACCTTCGTCGTTCACACGGAGAATCGTGATGGTGGAGGCCTCGAAGCCCGACTCGTACTCGATCGTCCAGGTGCTCGCCATGAGGCTCTCGCCGCGTACGGCAAGGGTGGGCCCTCGGCGCGCCGGTCGCCCGCTGCTGGCTCTCACCTCGGCGATGGCGTCGAGAAACTCAGATCGCTCTGCGCGAGCGAGCGAGACGCTGCTTCGCAGGTCGAGGCGCACCATGTCCGGCGCAAGCCGCGCTTCCCACGCTTCCGGGTCGGTCGCAAAAAGCGGCTCCCACTCGTCCACGATCTGCGTGGCACGGTTCTCGAGGCCGGGTCGGACGTCGCGACCGTCCGCCGCCATGCGGGCCACCTCGGCCAGGGCCTCATCGCGCTGGCTGGCGTCGTACATGAGCAGGAGGTCCAGCACGCCCTCGGTCGTGGATCGCGCGAGACCGTACGTCGGCGAGACGAAGCCGTCGGCATACGACTGATCGACTCGCATCACGGCTAAATCGTCTGTCGGCATCGAGATGGCCTCGAAGTCCGTGATCCGCCCTCCGATCGACAGAAAGGCCGCCCAGTGCTCGCCATAGGTGGCTCTATTCGCGGCCGGAATGGGCACCCCCGGACGGCGGTCGTGCCGTTCG
>CAZVUM010000169.1:2277-3989 GCA_964629575.1 uncultured Acidimicrobiales bacterium
CACCCGAAATGTGCGCGTCAATGACCTCCTGCATCACGCGTCCAGCACGGTTGATTTCCCGCCGCGGTCGCGCGATGTCGGCTCGTGACGATTTCACCTCGTCAGGGGAACCGAGCTTGGCGGCGCCCACGACAATCTCGGCGCCTACGTCCAAACCGGTCTCATCGAACAGATGCATGGCGTCGAACTTGCCATCCCGCACCTGGAGAACCGTGAAGTCGATCCAGGACGGATCGCCAGGCGCATCACTTGCTCTGTAGATGTGACGCACCGACACAGCAACTGAGTCAGTTGCGATCGGGTAGTCGACCGCGATCTGGACGACCGACTCGCCCGCGTCCTGGTAGCTCTGCAAGCGACCGGCGATTTCATCCGCAGAGAGGACCGGGAAGCCAACGTTCTTGTGATCCCGAAACTCGAAGCCGTCACTGAGCAAGGAACGCACACCGGTGTAGTCGCCGGCATTGAGCGCGCGACCGAATGACGGACCGAGAAGAAGCGACGCAGCTGGCTGCCTCGATTCGACCCAGTCGGTCTCGAGCAGATTCTGTGCCACGGCCAGGTCATCGGGGTCGAAGAACCAGATGCGCTCGACAGCCGCAGCCTCGTCGCACCTCACCACGACCAGCCAAGACTGCTGTCCCCAGGTCGAATGAGAGAGCGCATGGTCACTACCTCGCACCGCCAGAACAACCGCAACATCGGGTGGTCCGACGGGGAGGCTGTTGGTCCGGCCCCTCTGATCGGTTGCACGATCCTCCAATGATCTCGGATCGAGCTCAGCGACGCGCCCAGCCGCTCGGTTCCTGGGGCCCTCCGACATGACAGCAGCGATGCGGCTCCGGACTGTCGTGCGATCGAGTGAATCCAGCTCGCTGACGAGGACGTCCTCGGCTCGGGGTGCTGGTAGACGCCGCTCCCGTCCACCCAACCGATCCAGCCCGGCCTCGGCGGACGCGTCGATCCCGCCGCCTCGCGCCCGCACCAGCCGTGCGAGATAGCCACGCGCGGTGGCTTCGTCGTCGCGCTCGAAGACGTAGTGACGGTCGAAGAGGCCGTCATGGCCGATGGTCGTCAGAAGGAGGAGTTCTGTGACTGCTCCGTGGCTCCGGACAAGACGCACATCGTTGAGGGCGACTCCGCAGGAATCGGAGTCGATCGCGATGACCCGCTCCCACTCCACCCCATCCTCCGCAAACAGCACGGCCAGGGACGCGAGATGTTCATCGCGTCGCAGCACGACTCGAGTGCCGAGTCTGAAGTCCTCCAAAACGAAGTCGGGGCCGAATGTGGACGCCACCGCCTCCAGGTCCCCGGCTCGCGCGCCAGCCACCACCCTGTCGAGAAGGTCCGCCATGTCAGGCAGAACGCCTTCGACTTGGGCGAGCCCCTTTCCTGACCTCTGAGTGTCATCGTGACCCGCAGGCTTGATCGACTCGCGCCGGATACCGATCGTTGCGCCCTTGGCACCGAAGAGCAGTTCCGACTCGGCACGCGCGTCGTCCGCTCCTTGGTCATCGCCCGCCGTCCGCAAGACGCGCATGAGCGCGGCGAACGCCGCAGCGTTCTCGACCGTAAGATCGGTCGCCGATCCGATATCGACAGCCGATCGAGCCAGAACCGCTGCTTCGTCGTGCCGTCCCGACAGGGCGAGTATCTCGGCCTTCACCGCGAGCGCGGCGATCGAGGTCTGCAGATTCTGGCCGGCGAGT
>CAZVUM010000170.1:0-3944 GCA_964629575.1 uncultured Acidimicrobiales bacterium
GAACCAGTTCGGGCTGCTGCCCATTCTCGGCCGAGGGGCGATCACGAGCTGCTGCAGCTCGGGTCCGGCGAGCAGAATCGGGGTTTGGGCCTGTCCTGTCAGCTTGATCATTCCCCGGCGGACGTAGTCGTGCGCCTCGGCCAGGGTGATGCGCAGGTCTGGCTCTGACCCATCCGAGCCGTCCGCCAGCCCCGACAGAGCCGCCAGGACCAAGCTCGAGAAGAAGCTGTTGCCGTCGTCGTCATCAAAGCAGCGTCCGTGCGGGTCCGAGGCGGCCCAGATCACCACGCCTGGCGGTGGGGTTGGCCAGACCACGGGTTTGTCAGTGGACCAGGGCACGACCGGCCTGTCTCCGCCTCCCGCACAGGTGTCGAGCATCAGCACCGTGGGGCCCACATGCCCGGCGACCAGATCGGCCACCTTGATGTCGCCGCCCAAGCTCACCAGATGCCACTGTCCGTCGGCATCCACAGCGGATCGTCCGGAGTAGATGCCCCATGCGGTTCCTGGCCAGTGCACGTCGATCCAGCCCAGGGCTGCGTTGCCCTGCGGCATCAGCGGCATCGATGTGGTGCCGATGTGCAGCTCGCTCAGGTTGTGCTGCAGCGGTCGGGTATCGGCATCGCCATCCAGCAGGACGACGCCGCGGCTCCAGGGATCGACCTGGCCTGTGCGGCCTGCACAGGCGCACAGCAGCAACATGGGGAACAGATACAGGGGGCGCATAGGAACTCCGACAGTGCCGGAGTCCTTTGGTGCCGCCTACCTGATGGTCACGATGACCTTGAGGTCGGTGGCCATGGCTGCCTGCGTCGTGACGCGCACGGTGTCGTCGTCCACCAGCTCGACCTCGTAGGCAAAGGCCTTGGACATCTCGAACTGGTCGACCGTGCCGGCGTAGGTGATCGCCGTCGGTGTCGATGCGCCCGTGGTCAGCGAGCCGTCCTGGTGAATGTAGATGCGGCCGTCACCGCCCGCTCCGCCGCGCTGGCCGTTGTTCTGGTTGTTCGAGCTGCCCCAGCTCTGCGTCGGACCTGTTGGACCGCCGACTGCGGTGAGCGTGCCCGGAGACACAGCGCCGTGCAGGCGAATGCTTCCGCCGCTGCCCGAGCCGCCCGAGCCGACCTGGGGGTTGCTGACGTCCCAGGTGTTGGGGGTGCCGATGATGCCGTTGGCACTGATGGTGCCCAGGTTCGTGATGACCGGCGCCCACAGTCCGATGGCGCCGCCGCCTGCGCCACCTGCTCCAGGCTCGCGTGCGTTGCCGAGCACGTTGTGACCCTCGGAGCCCGAGCCGCCGCCGCTGCCCACTGGCAAGGGCCAGGCACTGATGGTCTCGTCACCGTAAACGCGACCTGGGTAGCCTTCCCACAGCCCGCCGTTGCAGCGATCGAGGTCGGGCGTGCCCGCAGCCCCCGAGGTGCCGTAGCTGCCACCGCCACCGCCGCCGCCGTGGCCGCAGCTGTTTCCGATGCGACCGCCGGTACCAGCGCCCTCGCCAAAGCCCTCAACGCCGCGGATCTTGCTGTTGATGGGGAAGATGAGGCCGCCCTTGTGGCCCCGGCCATCGACGTTGATCGAGCAGGTGCCGCAGATCGAGATGTCGCCCTGGGAGCGCACGATGACGCGTCCGCCGGCGGTGCCATCGAAGTCGCGTGAGGTCAGGATGCCGCCGTTGATCAAGCTCAGGCTGCGGACCTCGGCCACGCGCGTGTCGCCGTTGTATCCAGGAATCAGGTCTTCGATGTACTCGGTGGTGCCGTCGACCGTGATGTCGCCGTCGATTCCGCGCCCAAAGTGATGGGCGGGGTTGGCAGCAAGCTGGGGAAGCCGCTTGTAGGTCGAGCCATCCATCATCCACACAGCGACGTGCAGATCTTGCCCCGGCGCCATGCCGTGGTCGACGTCAATTGAGCCCCATGCCGCGACCGTGCCGCTGGCGATGTAGGTGTCGTCGAGAGGGCGACCCGCGACGGTGGTGGCTCCGTCCAGGTCAATGGTGCCGTTGGTGATGAAGTCCTCGACCTGGGACTCGGTGAGCGGAGGTGGAATGGTCGCGCAGTCCCAGTCGCTGGCCGTCGTGTCATAGGCCAGGAACTCACCGTCGGCGCAGGGGTGGTCCGCCAGGGTGTTCAGGTTCAGGTTCGAGACGACCAAGCCGCTGCTGTCGATGACGGCGTTGTTGTTGATGCGAATCTCGGACGCGTCGACAATGCCGCCACCGGTGACATTGGTCGTGTTCATGGAGCGAATCGCGTACGGCACGCTGTTGATCGCCACGCGGGTGGGCAGCTCGGGCCCGCATCGACGGTGACCCCCAGCCAGAGCTTGTTGCCGTCGATGTCATCGCTGTCGATGAGATTCAGCGTCGCGGTGCCCAAGACCGATGAGTAGTAGCCGGTGTCGAAATCCAAGGGCTGTGTCTCGGACCAGAATGCCGACCCGCCTGTCTCGGTGGTGTACAGGGACAGAGTCAGTGAGTGCACACCGTCTAGTGGCAGGCCGGTGCTGTCCATGAGTCGACCTTGATGGTTGAACTCGAGTGGGACGGCGGACGCACTGGTGGCGATGATCGAAAGCAATAGGCAGGTGATGGTTCGCATGGTCGTTCTCCAAAGGTGGAGCATCTTAGACCGACCAAGGCGGCGGTGAAACCTTGCGAATTGCACTTTCTAAGTTGTAGGGACCCCCGACCGGGAGTCAGAGCATCATCAAGCCCCGGCTAGCATTGCTAGCCACTCCCCGTGCTCTTCGTCGGACATCGGACCGCCGTGTTCTTTTTCGGCCCGCAAGATGAAGTCGGTGTTCTCGCGATCGACATCGGTCAGGCGCGCATCTGCGTAGTCAGGATCGACTTGGTACCAGACCTTGCTGGCAAAGTAGTCCTGCAAGATCTCAGACTTAAAGGCCCGTCCGTGCCGGGCAAAGATCGTGTTGCGAACCAGCCTGAACTCGGCGCGGGTGTAGTACTGCACCTGTTCGTCGGTCAGCTTGTTCTTGAGGGTGTTGGGATCTTCGAGCGGGCTTCGCTTGGACAGCGGCACCTTGGGATCGCCGGCCCACTCACCCAGGGCGGCGGACAGCAGCTGAAGCTCGATTTCGGCACTTCGGCCGATGTGATCCCACTCCATCTTCTCGGTGAGGATCTCGTCCTTGCGCTCGCGCAGGTCCTTCTGCGGCAGCTTGGACACGTACTGTGCGATCAGCTTGGTGTTGGCCTGCTCTTGCTCGGACAGCTGACCAAAGGACACATGCGTGCGCTTGTCATAGGCGTCGTAGCTGCTGAAGTATTGGTCCAACCAAGCTTTTCCGAATGGGTGTCCGCGCCGTGCATAGGGCGTATTTCGCATGATCGACAGCTCGCGTAGGCTCTTGCCCTCGAGGTCGGCCTTGGTCAGTGCGCGGTCGGGAAAGAGTGGCTCGCCGTGGCCATCGGTCGGCACTACTTCGGTGGCCTTGGCCTCGGCGACGGTGGGGGCGGCGTCTCCGAGCTGTTCGTGCTTGACCAGCTCGGGTGTGGGCGGGGTGACCTGGGCTGTGGTCTCACTGCCGACCGGCGGCGGCACCTCGTCGCCACTGCCGCAGGCGAGGGTGAATCCGAGCAACACGAGTGCGGGCACAATGGCGGGATGTTTCATGGTGCGAGCCTACCGTAGGATGGGCTATGCACCCCCCGAATACCGAAGCTGAGCTGATGCACCGCGCCGCCGCATTGGAGGGGCGTGCGCTCGCCGACATCGCCGCACAGCTGCACTTCGAGGTGCCACCCGATCTCAGGTCGCACAAGGGCTGGGTCGGTCATCTGATCGAGCGAGCGCTGGGCACGAGTGCCGGCAGCCGCGGCGAGCCAGACTTTCCGCACCTGGGCATCGAGCTGAAGACCATGCCTGTCGACGAGGCCGGGGTCCCCATCGAGAGCACCTGGGTCACCCTGTGCGCCATAA
>CAZVUM010000171.1:0-3904 GCA_964629575.1 uncultured Acidimicrobiales bacterium
CGGCAGCGAGGTACTCGGCGCGGAAGTGGACGGTGCAGACCGTGACGGGCAGGGTCGGGGTCTGGGCGGAGGCGGGCCACGAGAGACTCAGCACCACTCCGATAATCACGCACACGACTGCCGCCGCGAAGCCTGCGAACCACCCCCGGTCGTAGTCGTTCATCCCGCCCCCTTCGCCCGCTCCAGCGCCTCGCGACAGTTTGCAACGAGCATCTGCAATTCGACGATCTCGTCGGCTGCTTTGCCAAGGGCCTCCGCCGCCTCGATCAGCTTCTCCACGTCGGCTCGCGGGGAGGGGTAGGTGTGCCGAAGCTCTCCTTCGAGTAGGGCAATCCGATCACGTAGGTACTCCGGATCGTTCTCTATGCCCGGTGTCAGTCTTTCTAGCCAGTTAGCGGGTCCATCAGCCACTTACTCCCCCCTCCCCGCCGCTGTTTTCGGCGTCGGCCCCGTATCCAGGGATCGCTGTGCCGCAGGTAACGCAGCACCCGTGTCCGTCCATCCGGAAGACCTCTCCGCACTCAGGGCAACCGACGCCAATAGGCGTGTCGCCAGTAGGCTCCTCGGCGTCGGGCTCGCGGGCGGCGATCCAGCGGAGCACGAACATTTCTTCCGCGTCGTCGCCGTGTTCCGCCATGTGCGCTTCGTCGGCAGGCACGGACACGAGAAGCCCCCGACGGTCGGCTTCGTCCTGCCAGTCGAATCCGTCGGGTTCAGGGCCGGCCCACCACCGTTGTGCTTCCCATTCGACGAAGGCCCGCAGCTCGTCCCTCTCCGCCACCGCCCGATCGCGCTCGGCCTTCATTTCCTCGCTCCGCACGTAGGTTTCCGAATAAGCGGTGTTCGCGATGTCGAGGCGGCCCTTCAGCGTGACACGCTCAGCTTCGGACTCGCGGGCAGGCATCCCCTGACCCCCAGGCACGTTGAACTCGGTGGCTGTGGGGGCGGCGGCAGTGCGGGCGGAGGTGATGACTGTTCGCCCCCATTCTGCGGCACGCTCCACCATCGCTACACGATAATGATCTCCCTCGCTGATGGCGCGCCAGAGATTGCTCCCGGCGCTCACACATCCTCTCAACGCTGCTAGGCACTCATCCCTCTCTGCCACCGATCGTTCCCGCTCGGCTTCGACTGCGGCGAGGCGTTCGCGTAGTTCGTCGCTTTGGCGTGCTAGTCGCCTGTTGGTAGGGAGGTGCTGTTCCGCAACTTCCCGCTCCAAATCGGCCACGCGCGCTTCGGCCTGCTCGGCGCGTCGACGCTCTATGCGGAGTGACTTGTCGGCGACTTCCTTGCAGTCGAAGTTGTGCTGCTCCGATTCGCGCAGTTCATCCCCCAGCCGCTCGATCTCTCGCTGCTTCTCCGCGAGAGCCGCAGCGGCATCGTCGTAGCGGACCACAGGCCCACCTATCACCTCGCGAAGCTGCCAACCCGACCCGGGGCCAGAAGGGCGCATCCCGGGCATGTCGACCGTGTACCGCTTCAACTTCCCGCCGCTCGGTGTGGCTACTCCACGCGAAGGTCCGCTTGTCGTCTCATCGTTCGCCATTGATGATCTCCATCACCCACATTCGGGCGTCACTCCAACCCAGTTCGCGCATCGCCGTAGGCACGTCCGGATCGACCGAACGCCTCTCCGGCATCTCTCGCAGGCGGATCATCGCCCACTGTGCCTCGGCTGATTCCCAGCCGTCTTCGATATAGCCGTGCCGCCCGCTCATCGCGCCACCCGCGGCGCGGGGGAGGAGGAGCGTTCTTTCCACGCGATGCCTACGAGCAGGGCGGCGTAGAATCCAAGGCCCGCGGCGCGAACGAGCTGCGTCACCGTCCACACTGAATCGCCGATCTCGAAAAGCGGTTCACTCATGCTGCGAGCCTCCGGGCCAAAGTGAGGAATGCGCGCGCGTATACCACCGGCGGAGTGCCGACGTTTCCAACGGCGCGGAGTTCGTCCACCCATCCGGGAGACCTTGCAGCCATTCGGACAGGCGGGGATTCAGCGTCCCAGAGCGTCCCCCGGATGCGGCACCCGTCACCGCATCGGTCAGGGTCGTGCCGGAATGCCTGCCGCTCCCCGTCGAATACCCAGCCGCACCACTCGCTTGAGAATCCCCCGCCGTGGGACTTGGGAGTCTCGTCACCCAGCGGCCGAGAAGGCCGTTCGTCGGGACGTTCGAATCCCGGCCCGTCCTGCCCGCCGCTCCCCCTCGATTGGTCCCGTAGCTCGACGCGCTCAGGGTGGGCAGCAAGGGCAAAAAATCGTTCTCGGATATGCGGCGCGCCGGACTCGCTGGCGGTCGATAGGAGTGGCGGAGCCCACTCGAAACCCATGTCTCGAAGTCGTCGCCAGACGGGCTCGAAGTGCTTTCGGAACCGCGGGACGTTCTCCAGGAAAACGACCCCTGGCTCGCACTCTCTGACGATCCGCACGAATTCGGGCCACAGGGCTCGCTCGTCAGCGTCACCCTTGCCCTTACCGGCGACGCTGTACGGCTGGCACGGGAGGCCCGAAGACACGAGATCCACGCATCCGCGCAGGCGTTGGCCGTCGAAGGTCGTGAGATCGTCCCAGATAGGCGCTCGATCCAGTGCCTCGTCTTCCATCCGCGCCACGAGAGTGGACGCTGCGAAGGCTTCCCGCTCGACGTAGCCCACGGCGCGGTAGCTGTCTCCGAGGGCGAGTCGGAGTCCGAGCTCCATCCCTCCGACGCCGGCACATAGAGCCAGGCCATTCACGAGCCCACCCGCGGCGAGGGGGAGGGGTTCAACTCCAGCACTTCGACCAGCCGCCGTCGGTTGCGCGGGTGGGGCAGGGTCGAGCCGCGTTCCAGTCGGATGATCGTCGTGTGGTGGACGCCGATAGCGACCGCGAGCGCGTTCTGGCTCATGCCCTTCGCGACACGCGCAGCCCTCACGCGCGCGCCGAAGCTGTCGATGCGTCCGCTGCCGCCGCAGCGGGGGCACTGAGTCGGCGCGCTCATTGAGGTCCCCGATCCGGTACGCACTCGCCGAGCCCGTGTAGCGTCCTTGCAAAGTCGTCGAGGATCTCCGCGAGATCCTGACCGATCCCGTTGTCCGGCTTCCCATCGACCTCCGGGAAGTGCTCTACGACGGCCTGGTAGATGCGAGCGACAGTGAACACGAATACCTCGGCTCGCGGCGGGTCGGGATGATCGGGACCAGTTGCACTCACGGCGCCGCCTCCCCGATTTCCTCGAGACCGACCTGCAGGATCCAGAGCGCGTCGGCTTGGTTGTCGTCGCGGTCCTGCTTCGGGTAGGGGCGGGTCATCGGCGCTCCAAAGACCGGAGGATCGACGCCGCGCGCCAGTAGGGTGTGTCACCGGGAGGCTGGTTCGGCACCTGCACAAGTTCGTCGACCGCTTCGGAGATTCCTTCCCGCAGCCGCCGAATCTCCTGCGCACACGCACACCGGATGTGGTCTTCTTCGCAGCCTTCCCAATGGGTGGTGGCACGGTCCATCTCGTTCAGGCGGTCGAGTACGTCAGCCATCGTCGGACTCCAGGGCGGAAAGGGCTTCACCTAGCTCTGCGATGGCGTCCAGTTCGTCTCCGCCAACCATGTTGTGCTGCAAACCGAATTCGAAGTCGTATTGATCGACTCCCTTCGCCGCCTCCACTAGCCGCTCCATCTTCTCGCGCGGGGCGAGGTACACGTCGGACTCGGGCACGCACTTCACTTCGTGCGTCTCACAGATGCAGGTGCGTCGCCATCTCACGGCAGCCTCCGATTCATCATCTCTGCCGACGGCTCGATGTCGGTAAAGAGCGCCTTCGGGTCTTCCATATCCACGACCTGCGGCTCGTCGGCG
Source organism: uncultured Acidimicrobiales bacterium (assembly GCA_964629575.1). Taxonomy (GTDB): domain Bacteria; phylum Actinomycetota; class Acidimicrobiia; order Acidimicrobiales; family Poriferisodalaceae; genus JAYPWI01. The sequence continues at coordinate 3,829 of CAZVUM010000171.1, forward strand.
CAGCCGGTCAGTTGCTCGAGCTCCGTCTCGGCAGCCGTGGCGCGTCGTTCTGCCGCTACCGAGAAGGCGAGTTGCT
>CAZVUM010000172.1:0-3881 GCA_964629575.1 uncultured Acidimicrobiales bacterium
CCCTTCCCGCTTCGGGTGGCTGCCGGGTTCGTAGAGATCTTCAAGGACACGTCGGTGCTCGATCGTCAACCAGAGCAGCCCGAGGTGGCTGCGGCCCGCACCGCACTGATTCCTTCGCTTGCGGCCCCGTTGGAGAGCACGACCTGTGAGGTTGAGAGTCCGCCGAAGGTCGGTCGCGAAGGCGAGGCCGCTGAGAGGTCCTGGTGGGGTTAGGGGTCGCCGAGTGAGATGTGTGGGACTCGGCCCTCGCCGTCTCTCAACAACGCTTCCCGGCGTTCACGTCCCAGCCGATCTCGAGCGGATCGCGAGCTGTCCGCGTGGACGCGACTCCGGCCAGCAATAGCGAGCGGTGTCTGAGCGAAAGCTGGTGCAGTGGTGATTGCTCGAAACAGCCTGGCCTCGCTTGAAGTCCGCCCCGGCGGGCGACTGTGCCGCGAGGCTCTGCGTCCGCAGAGTTTGGAGCGCGTGCGCGAGGATGACGCAACGCGAGACGAGGAGCCGGGGTATGGCCGCGCTGTCGATCACCTTTCCCGGGGGGAGACGGACAGTCACCCCTGCCGAAGCCCCTCATGGTCCGTGCCTACGGTCCCCCATTCGACTCGCGCGGTCCGGCAACGAACACGTTCACCGACACCATTGTCCGAGACCGCCGCGGCGTCACCGTGCACGTCGTGGACAAGCCGCCGGGCACCGACGACCGGGCGAATATCGCTGGTCTCGATGATGGGCAGTCGACTCGAGTCCGCCCGCATCACTATTCGCCGAAACGGTGGCCACCATGGCAACCACTTCGGGATTGCCAACTCGAGTGGGCGGGTGGACACCAGCAACTGGAACCTCAACGCCACCGAGTTGGCGCCGGGCGACTTGGTGCAGATCTACCAGCGTCGTGTCGACGGTCCCGGCGGCTCTTACATCGAGCCCGACCAGGTGCTGATCTACGAGTTCACCCACGAACCTGGCTGACCCTCGGCAACCCGCGGAGGAATGGAGGACAACCTCAACCCTCTGCCTGCCTGCCCGGCCGGTCGACCTCTACCACCCACCACGCCACTGCCGGCATGTTCGGATTCTTGTGAGCGGCCGGCCAACTCGGATCAGTGAGTCGATACAGGGCGGTGGAATACTCGGCGGGGTCGCTCACGGACGGGTTGGATCGTTCGCGCCTGAACCCGCGTCTGGCGATCAGGGGCGCCGGCCAACGAGGTCGAGATAGCGAGTCTGTAGCTCGGCATCGTCGGGCACGTTGCCTGACGGTCCATCACCGAACATCCCGGACTGAGACAGCATCGGGACCATGGGCTGCAGGTCGTCCCACACCCGCTGCACAACGCCGTCGTCGAGTTGCTCCTCGGCACCGATTGCTCGCGCCAGATCCCATGCGTGGGTCGCGTAGTCCCCAATCCGAAAGTCGATGAACTGGGTCTTTGGGATGTCGCCCATGGGATGGGGAACCGTTCCTTCCAGACCCCCGGCTGCGGCGAACGCCTCATGCATCTGATCCGCGAGATCGCTGAACGCATCAATCGGATCGTCAGCGGCTCTGAGAAGGTCGTCGTCGAGACCGGCCAGGACTTCTTCGCGGGACACTCCGGTCAACAGCTGAACGCCCATTCGGGTGCCCATCAGCATGTGGTTCACGAGGTCGCTCACCGTCCACTCGCTGCACGGTGTTGGCAGCAACCACTGATCTGCGCTCACCTGTACCAGCCGCGATTCGAACTCGTCACGTGCCCGTCTCAATGCCTCGATCGAATCCATCCGCGCAGGCTACCGACCAGCACACCGCGGCAAGCACGCGAAGTGGACCAGCGCCCTCACGCCGGCAGTTTGGTATGCGAACCGGAGGACTTCTCCTCCCCGCTTGGGGTGGTGTTAGCGAGTGTCGCGGGCCGAGGATGGCGGGCGGGCGTAGGGTTGTCGGCCGCGACCTGTCAGGCTCGCCGCCCGCGCCGGAGCCCGGAGTCGGTGGTCGAGTGACGAAATGGAGCATCCGCGAACTGGGACGCTATTGGTGCGATTGGCAACCTCGCAGGCGCTCTCGGTGTCACGGCGACTCTCGGCTACCTGGTGGTGCAGCTGAAACACAACAACAGGCAGCTGCGGCTCACCACAGCCAATGTCGTCACCGAGGAACTCCAAACACTGTTCAGCCTGCTTGCCGCCGATGAAGGCCTCAGCGCGATCTTCGCTGGGGCCGCGGAACACAGCGATCTCGAGGGCACGAGCCGGGTCCGCTACTTCGCGTTCACGAACAACGTCATCCGGGTGCATGAGAACGGCTATCTCCAGATGTTGGATGGAGCCATCTCCGATGCCTACTGGCAGGGCGTGACGCGGATGATGATCGACTACACGAAGATGCCTGCATTCGCCGCGTACTGGGATCACCGCAAACACTGGAGCTCTGACGAGTTTGTCCGGCATGTGGAGACCGAGGTGCTGTCACAGCCTGCTCGGGTGAACATTCGCCCCATCGGCTCGACCTGACACACGACTGCCAGCGGGTTGGGGTGGCGCTGGTCACCTCGAGGCTCGTGGCCGCGGGGCGCTGCAGGGAGCTGGTCGGTGGGCGGTGATTCGATCAGAAGAAGGGTGCGGGCGATGGGGGAAGTACGTTCCGATGATGAGTGCTGGGCCTGGGTCGTCTTTCCCCTTGCCGAAGGACGTGCTGCTGGCAGACGCCGCAGCGGCCTTGCGTGATGGGGGTCATTGGGGTTGGGTCGTCGATACCCGATGGCGATCGGTGTACGTGACCGATGAGGCACTGCTCTCATTCGGGGGTGGTGAGCTCGCGCCGTGGGCAATCGGTGAACCGGAGTTCAGTTCGCCGTGGGTGGCGGCCGCGCGGACCTGGGTGTCGGGTGGTCTGACCGATGAGCTGTTGCGGAGTTCCTTCACCGGGTTGGGCCCTCACATGCTTGCTGACCTTGGTGGTGACCGCACCGCCCTGGCCGAGCTGATCGACCCGTTGTTCCACGATCTGGTCGGAGGGCTCACACCGGCGGATCGTGAGGTCGGGCTGGGTTCGATCGATGTAGCCAGCGGGGGTGGAACGCGGCGTCTACCCGTACTGGTGTGCCGTATCCGCGACACCCAGGGGCGACACGTGGGCAGTGCGGTGATTCCCAAGCCTTCGGTTGGTATGTCCACGATCGGGGCGATGACCGCGACGGGGGACCTGTCCCATTTTGAGCGCATGCAGAGCGTCGCGGAACCCGCGAGGAGACCTGCAGCCGTGTTGTTCGCGGATCTGGAGGGCTCCTCGCAGCTCGCCCGAACCCTGCCCACAGCGACCTACTTCGCGTTGGGGCGCCGTCTGGTGCGTGTCGCGGATCAGTGCATCGTCGATGCTGGCGGGCTGGTCGGAAGACATGTCGGTGACGGGATGGTGGCGTTCTTTCTGGCTGGTTCCGCGGGCTCCGAGTCCAGCGCAGCAGCGAGTTGTATCGGCGCGACGCGAGCGATCAGGGCCGCGGTTGACGATGTGGCGACACGCAGCGGGCTCGCTGTCGAGGACGTCGTGGTGCGTTTTGGTCTGCACTGGGGCTCGACGCTGTATGTGGGCAACATCACCACGGTCGGGCGAACCGAGGTGACGGCCCTGGGCGATGAAGTCAATGAGGCCGCCCGAATTGAGGCATGCGCGACAGGTGGCCGGGCACTGGCCTCCAAGACACTCCTCGAGCGGCTCGACGCCGGCGACGCTGCTGAACTTGGGCTCGACCCCAACGATGTCACCTACACACCGCTCGCCGACCTTGACTCCGCCACGGAGAAGGCTCGCCGCGACGCGCCCTCCATCGCCGTGTGCGACATCTAGAAAACGCGCCACCTCAAACCCCCAACACACACAACGCGCCTACTTCGACGCTCGACCC
>CAZVUM010000173.1:0-3656 GCA_964629575.1 uncultured Acidimicrobiales bacterium
CGCAGCCACCACGACTCGCCAGCGATCGACATTGCGATGCCAGTCGGAACCCCTGTCTACGCATCCGTCGACGGCACGATCGCCAGCGCCATCTCCGACGCAGGCCTCTACGTGGCCGGCGGACCCGGCCGATGCGGCAACACCGTGATTCTCAGCGGCATCGACGGCGCCACCTACATCTACTGCCACTTCTCCGCTGTCGCCGTCCGGACAAGCCAAGTCGTCATCGCCGGCCAGACAATCGGGCTCAGCGGAGGCGAGCCGGGCACGCAGGGCGCGGGCAACACGTCGGGCCCACATCTCCACTACGCCGTGCGGGCCTACGGGCAGACCATCTGCCCCCAGCCTCTCCTTCTAGCCATCATCCACGGCTCGCCAATCCCACCCCAGGCCGCCCCAGCGACCGGCTGCACCTACCCGAGTAGCAGCATCGACTGGTCGGAATGGCTGGGCCAGATCACCTTCCCAACACCGATTGAAGATGGTCGGCCGTGAGCACCATCGAGGAGTCGACAGCGATGCCGCATCTGCTCGACATTGAGACGCTCGCCGGCACCCTCGGCGTCACCGAACGATTCGTCCGCCGACTGGTCGAGGACAACCGCATCCCCTACCTCAAGATCGGCAAGTTCGTTCGCTTCCACCCCGACGATGTCCGCCGCTGGATCGAGACGAAGCGCAGAGAGCAGACACATGTCGACTAACCCTCGACCGATTCCTGTCACCCCCGACCCGTACTTTCCCACCACACCATCGAATGCAAGGAGCCGGCAATGGCCAGCATCAGACCAAGGACTACACCTGCCGGGCATCGTCGCTGGGAGGTCGTGTACCGCGGGCCTGACAAGCGCCAGCGAACCAAGACGTTCAAGCGCAAGACCGACGCACAGCGATACGCGAACACCGTCGAGGCCGACCTCCTACGCCACGACTGGGTCGACCCCCAACGCGGCCGACAGCCATTCGGCGAGTGGGCTCAACGGTGGAGCGCCACCACTACCCACCTCAAGCCCAAGACCCGTGAGAGCTACGACTCCATTCTCCGGAACCACCTACTACCGGAATTCGGCTCACGCCCGATCGCGTCGATCGACCATGCCGAGGTGCTCGCCTACTTGTCGGGACTGACCAACAAGGGGAAGGGCGCCGGCACTGTGCGAAACATCCGGGACGTAATGCGCCTCGTGTTCAAGCTCGCCGTTCGCAACGGCGTGGTGAAGACCAACCCGGCGGACGGCATCAAGGCTCCTCGAAAGGCCAAGTCCGAGATGATCTTCCTGACCGAGGATCAGGTCTGGACACTGGCCGACGTGATCAAGGACCCTCCCCCGCTCCAGCGCGGAGCCTCTCACCGCGAGGGCGGATACCCCGACTATGCGCTTCTCGTTCTCTTCGCGGCCTACACCGGGCTTCGCGCTGGCGAAATCGGGGCTCTTCGAGTGTCGCGGATCAACTTGCTACGGCGACGCGTTGAGGTCTCCGAGTCGGCCGACGAAGCGCATGGCGGCTTCAATATCGGCCCCACCAAGACCTACTCACGACGATCGGTCGGCATCCCAGCCCCGGTCGTCGACATGCTGACGCCATACCTCGCGAGCAAGAAGCAGAGCGATCTCGCCTTCGAGGGCCCCGACGGCGGCCCTCTGCGTCACTCCAACTGGTACCCCAGGCACTTCAAGCCAGCGGTGGTTCGCGCGGGCCTACCCAGAGAAACGCGGTTCCACGATCTACGCCATACCTACGCAGCCTTCCTGATAGCGGAGGGCGCTCACCCCAGGGCGATCATGGAGCGCATGGGCCACTCGACGATCAACGTCACCCTCGGCACCTACGGCCACCTGTTTCCGGCCATCGACGAACAGCTCGACGACGCGCTGGCGTTGCGATTCGCGCGCGCCGCTCCGCAATCGCCCCGGGTCGTACGACTGCCTCGTCCATGAGGACTGTCCGGGAAGATCTGGACTCAACGCCACGGGCCATCGAGCCGAGCGGGCTCCAAACCCGGCGCAGGGCGGCTCGCCGCCTACGCTTGCCTCTGTGACCTCAAGCAAACGCCAGGGTGCTCTCATCTCCGTCGGCTACGAGCGCCGCGATCAGGAGGAGCTCATAGCGCTCTTGATCGACCACGATGTCCATGTCCTCGTCGACGTGAGACTCAATGCGATTTCAAGGAAAAAGGGCTTCTCGAAGTCGGCACTGGCGAAGGCCCTCGAGACGGCCGGCATCGACTATCGCCACGAGCGAGAACTCGGAAACCCCAAGGAGAATCGAGAGCCTTTCCGGCGGGGCCTCCGCTCCGCCCGCCTTCGGTACCTCCGGCACCTCGGCAACGGCGCCGGCCCCGCGTACGACGAAATCGTGAGCCTCGCAAGAACCTCTCGTGTCGCCCTGCTGTGCTTCGAGCGCGATCACGCCACATGCCACCGATCGTGCATCACGGACACCGCGACCGAGGCGGACCCCACTGTCGATCTCATCAAGCTCTGAACGTGAGGGCATAGTGGCCTCGACCGGGAGTGCGCGAGCACGAATCATGCTCACTGTGAAGGCCTCCCCCGAGATTGGTCGCACACACGGTGAGACGGTGTGTGTGGCCGGGATCCGACTCGACACGGATCGACCACACTGGATCCGACTCTTCCCTGTTCAGTGGCAGTGGTTCTGGGGCAAGTCGCATCCCAAGTACCAAGTCATCGACATCGACGTCGAGCACCACGCCAAGGACCAGCGGCCTGAGTCGTTCCGGCCCTCGCTCGACTCGGTCGTTGTTCATCGCGAGGAGTCCACCAAGGCTCAGCGCGCCGCGGCCCTCGCCGACCTCGACCAGTACACGATGTGCGACTTGGTAGCAGCGAAGGGCTGGAAGCGGCCCTCTCTCGGCCTCGTCGTGCCTCGCGAGATCATCGGGTTCTCAATCTTCGACAACACCGAAGACTCGGCGCACACCACCAAGATGAGCTAAGCGGCGCAAGCGAGCCTTCTCACCCAGGGAGCTCCCACACTTGAGCTCTGCCCCTACACGTTCAAACTCCACTACCGATGCGCCGCTGAAGGCTGCAACACGCACACCCAGACCATCGTCGACTGGGAGATCTCCGAGGCCTGGAGGAACTGGCGTCACTCATACCCCGACGACTACCTCGCACGGATCGAGAAGAAGTGGCTCGAGCTGGTCGATGCCGAACGCAAACCCGCGCTCTACGTCGGGAATCAACACCAAGCTCCGCAGGGCTTCCTGGTTCTCGGCATCGCGCGGGATGTGAAGTCCCGCGCCCCGACGCCAGTCCACCAGGAGCCGTCGACCGAGACAACCGCAGCGTTGCCAGATGCGAACGAAGAGCCCCGGTTGTTCGAGCCATAGGACCGCTACTGGCGCTGCGGCCATCGCGATCTATCTCACTGCGAGCAACTTCCCATCACGACAACGGCAGACAGCCCTGCGACACCGCCTCCGGGGTGCCCTGACAGATCGACTTGTGGCGTCGCCGAACCGCCATGCAGAAACGCTGACCCGGTTCTCGCGTGAGTTTTCTGTGAGATCCCTGATCCGCAGGGATCCGGCGTGACAACGACGAAGGCCCGGAAACCGTTGAGTTTCCGGGCCTTTCGGTTGGTGGCGGGGGCAGGATTTGAACCTGCGACCTTCGGGTTATGAG
>CAZVUM010000174.1:0-3652 GCA_964629575.1 uncultured Acidimicrobiales bacterium
TGCGCTTCGACTTCGGCCCGGGGGCCGGCAGCAGCCAGGGCAGCCTGGGCTTGGATGACGTGGCTTTCAGCCTGCGTTGATCGGGTTGTACAGAAGCTCGCCCTGGCATGGGCTCGTGCAGTTGGGCGCAGCGGCGCCGGGGCCATTCGTCACCTTGACGTCCTCCAAGCACCTGCTAGGCTGCAGGCTCATCGGCTGGAGGAGGGCGGGCTGCAGTTGCGCAGCCCAGGCTGAAACCAGCCAACGGAAGAGATTGGGAGAGAACACATGACACTCAAGTCGCTTACCCCCCCCTGAAATGTTTGTTGGTGCTGGCGGTCCTTGCATCGCACTCGATCGCTCAAATGCCCGTTCCCACTCTTTATGTCAACGCCGAAACAGGCGATGACAGCGGACCGGGGTCGGCCGCCAACCCGTATCAGACGCTGAACAAGGCACTGCAACAGGCCTACGACCTCAACCCCAGCGGCGCGACAGTCGTCTACAGGATCAAGATGTTCTCTTCTGCACACCCCATCGCACCGATCGGGTACGGAGGCCAAGTCGGCGGCGTAGATGCAGGCCATGAGGCTGAGGGCTGGGTTGCTGCTGGCGAGTCTCCGAGAAAGCCCTTTCCCATCCGGATGCAGGCTGGGGTGGACATCATCGGTATTCCCGACCGGACGACCCAAGCCCTACCCATCATCACGATCGACGAGCAGGATGCGGCGGGTGGGCCAGCGCATGACCTGGAGATGCAGCCTGGCGAACCGTCATGTGTCGTTCGCGCGGCACCCAATGCTTCCATCAAGAACTTCGATCTTGATGGAAGCAGGCGAATCACCCAGATGGCCGGCGACAGCAATTGGCCCGGGATTCTTGCCAGCAGCGTCAGCGACTTCACCGTCCAGGGTTGTGATGTTCGGGCGTGGCAGGACGGTGTGTGCCTGGAGGCCCAGGTTGGCCAGTCCCTCTCTGCGTTGATCGACGGGTGCACGCTGCGGGATTCGTTCGAAATCACCCCCATCCAGTTCGGTCACGCAGGCCTCTGGATGATCGGTGAAGGAAGTCTCACGGTTGATATCACTGACACCACTATCACCAACTGCCACGATGCAGTGGAGATGGGTATGGAACCGGGCACGGTCTCGACGTTCTCCATGTCGGGTAGCTTCGTTCACGATAATGAGAACGGGCTCGAAGTCGTCGGCGATGGCGGCTCAATGAACCTGACCCTGCTTTCGACGAAGTTCTGCAGGAACTACAGCAAGGACTCGCCGCCTGGCACTTCAAAAACGACCTCGACCGGAGCACTGTTGTTCGGGCGGAATACGCCGCAACCGGGGCCCATCACGGTCACCGCATCGATTCGATCCTGTGACTTCAGCGATAATGGCTGGAACATCCTCTGGAACCAAATGGGGTCCCTTGATCTGGGGACCGACGCCAGTCCAGGACTGAACAACTTCTGTATCGATTACGCCAACTTCTTGCCCAACGATGAGCCCTTCAGGGTTCAGCTGTATCAGGTGTTTGGAGGCCCCGTGACTGCTTCGGGCAACTACTGGGTAAGGAGCAACCAGGGTGCCAACGCTTCCGGTCAGATCACAGGCACAGTCGTTGCCGGTCAGAATGGCGTCAACCTGATCAACGGCTTGCCGCCAGGACCTCTGGTGGGCCAGATCGACCCGGCCACGAGCCTCCCGTACCTGCGCAACTTCTCCATCGGACCGTTCAACTCCATTGACTTCGGCAGTGTCCCGGCTCCTGGGACTCCACCTGACTGCGCCACTGTTCCGTGTACCTCGGCTGGAGGCTAGGCGCTTGGCCTTCATGACACGATCGTCGCTCCTCGGTGTGACGCGCCGAGCGCGCATGACGCTCGTCATCGCAGTGTTCTCAGCGGGAACCGCTATCGAACCCTGCACTGCCCAGGTTTCGATCCCGGGTTCATGGCATGTCGCGATGCCACCGGGTGCGGAGCCCAGTACCCTGTTCGGATCTGCCTTAAACGTCGCGGATGTCAACCGAGACGGGTTTGACGATCTGATCGCCTTCGCTCCCTTTGCCGATGTCCATTCCCTGCAAGACACAGGCCGGGGCTGGGTGCTGTTTGGGCCCACCTTCTCGACCCATCAGTCATTTCAGTCGTCGATGCCAGCTCCGGCGGAGTTCATGGGGCTCGCGAAGTTCGGGCCCACTGGCAACGCTGTCGGCGACGTGGATGGCGACGGCTATCCGGACATCCTGGTGGGCTCGCCCGACTACCCCATCGGTTCGTTGAACTCTGGCCGCGTGCATTTGTTCTTCGGGCCTGACTATCGCCGCCAGCGCATCTTCTACAGTCCCGTCCCGGAGATCTCGGGTCGCTTTGGCGAGAGTGTCCAGCTGGCTGATGTCACTGGCGATGGTCTTGCCGACGTGTTCGTCGGGGCACCGGATGCAGAGGTTGTGCTGCCGTTGGGCGGCGTCGTCAACCTCGCGGGACGGGTCTTCTGGTGGGATGCAACGGCGCTGTCAGGCATGCCCAACGAGGTAGCGAATCCGCAGGTTGAGCCGATAGCCGCCTTCGGTGCTGCCATCGACCAGGGTGACATGGCTGATGATGGGCAAGCTTCTCTGTTCATCCAGTCCAGACACCAGAACATCATCGGCGCCACCCATGTCTTTCAAGGGAGCGGGGTTGGCTATCAGTTCTCGATACCGGCGCCACTCCCCACGCTGGGTTGGTTTGGCGATGTGATCGGAGTTGGAGACATGACTGCTGACGGCGTCTTAGATGTCGTTATTACCTCACCAAACTCATTCATGATTGGCTGCTCGGGGATGGGCACGGTCCTGATCTTGAGCGGAGACACGTTCGGCGATGTGGAGGCGACCCTGCAGCCACCAGGTCCATGCACCATGGCTCAGCACTACGGCCTAAACGCCCTCGTCATGGACTTCGACGGGGATGGAGACGATGACGTGGTGGCCACGCATACAGGCACTTTCCCGCTCGGCGATGAGCAAGTCGTGGTCTCTTTTGGACCGGATTTCGACACGATGCAGATTCTGGGATCTGAGCTGGCGCTCCTATTCTCCGGTTTCGGCAGGGAAGTCGCGGCAGGAGATTTCGACGGTGATGGCAGCGAGGAACTGGCCGTTGCCTTCTCGGGCGGCGCTGGATCGGGAGGGGTGTTGGTCTTCGACCCGAGCAGCCTGCTCAGCCATGAGCAGCTGCTGTCCAACTCCGCAGGGGGCAGCGCGCCTTTCGGTGTGGACATCGGATCTTCGGGAGCGAACAGTCCCTACTTCGCGGTGCTGTCCGCCAGTGGTGCGTTCCCCGGCGCGATCCCTGCGCCCGGAGTCTTCGTGCCCGTCAACATCGACCCGCTCACCCAGCTGGGGCTGTCGTGGCTCAACACTCCCATGTTCCCGGGCAGCGCGGGTGTCCTGGACGCCAACGGCAAGGCGAGCTTCTCATTCAACGTGAAGCCCGGGGGCGCCACGCCGCTGGTTGGCTTCAAGCTGACCTTCGCCTGCGTCGTCACCGATGCTCACGGAACCCCCCGGCGCGGCACGAACGCGAAGACGGTGGAGATCGTCCCGTAGATTGACCCCGGGTGCCCCTGCCCGCTCACCCCGGCGGCCGCGTCATGTCGCTGGTCCACGCTTCGAGCTCGTACTCGGC
>CAZVUM010000175.1:0-3458 GCA_964629575.1 uncultured Acidimicrobiales bacterium
TTTTGAGGTGTGCTTTTCTCAGCTTGTCTTACTGCCAACTGGAGTGCAACGCCATCGGGCGTTGGGCATGCAACGCAACACCCCTCGTGGAGCAGTGCGATGGCGTCACTTGAAAAGACCTGCCGGTCGGTGCCGGCCGTGGTCAGGCGATGACGGACGTACTCCGCAGTGTCGGCGGGCTCGGCTTCCCCCAGGTGGATCCGGCAGTGAATTCGGGACCACAGCGCCCGGTTGCGCCGGAGCATCATGCGGTCCCAGAGTTCGGGGAGCCCGACGAGCCCGACGGTCCACAACGCCTTGGCATCCCACTGGTAGTTGGCCAGGATGTGCAAGTGGTCCAAGACGTCCTGATGGAGCAACTGCGCCTCATCGAGTTATGTGGAGCTTCACATAACTCGATTCATGTTAAGCGCCCGCTTATGTGAAGTTGGATACTGGGATCGGCCTACTGAGCCCGAGTGGAACCCGATGAACTTCACATAACCCGCGACGGCGTGTCCCCGTTTAGAGGGCGTGAAGCCAACTAAGCAACGTCGTGTCCGCTCGCCAGTCCTTGAGAGTCCCATTGTCGAGGACCGGCTCTGCTTTCGCGATGGCGCGCCGCTTCATCTCGAGATCCACGGCGGCGTAGCGGTTGGTGGTCTCGATGCTGGCGTGCCCCAGCCAGTGGCTGACCGTCACTATGTCCACGCCAGCGTGGAGCAGATGTACCGCCGTAGTGTGTCGCAGCACGTGTGGGTGGATACGCTTATTCATCATGGTGGGAGTCCCGGCTTCTGCGATCCGAACGTACTTGGCGAGCAGGTAGCGAACGCCGAAACGCGAAAGTGCGCCGCCGCGGCGGTTGAGAAACAAATAGAGGTCTGCTCCGACCGAGCGAGCCCATTCGTGCTCACGTGCGCAGCCGTGCGCCGAGCCGAGCGTCGGTTCAGACCTCGGTTGAACGGAGCCGCGTGACTGTGCCTCCGCTATGGGAGAAGCGGCCTGGCTCTACAGGTGAGGTTGTCGGATCCGGTGCGCAGACGGGCGCTGGCGGGTGACAAGGTGTCGGTTCGCTTCGAATTTCTTGGGGTGTCCGCGGTGGGTGTTCGGGTCTCACGCTGGGATCGGACGAACGGGTGTGTCGCCGGGACAGCCCGGTGTATGCCGCGGCCGAGGTGGTGCGGGGATGCGTTCATGGTCCCACCGCCGTGGGTGGCCGACTGCTGATTCGCGGTGGTCCTCTCGCCAACTCCAAGTCCAGCGGTAGCGGGCATCGGAGGAGTGCGCGTGCACCGCAGCGCCGGCAGGCTCGGTGGTCGATCCCGGTCAGTCGCGTGAACATCTCCGCGTTGGACTGTCGGATGGTGTGGTGTGTCGCGCTGGTCAGGCTGGGCGTTGACGGCTCAGCGTTGGCGTTTGCGCTGAGGATTCCCTGGGCGACCTGTCGCTGGTGCGCACGACCATTGGCGAACAGGCCAAAGTGACGGATCTTGACGAAGCCGCGTGGTAGCGCGTGCATGAGGAAACGGCGGATGAACTCAGTCGGTGCCAGAGTGCAGGTCTTGTCACCACGAGTCCGGAAGGTGACTCCGCGGTCGTCCATGGCGACCATACGTTGGTTGGATAGCCCGACGCGATGGGTATAGCGTCCCAGATACTGGTAGACGTGCTGAGGACCGGCGAAGGAGCGTTTGCAGTAGACGACCCATCGCGTCGTGAAGAGGCGGTCCAGCATCTTGGCCCGTGGTCCTTTGTCGGCCAGTGGTGCCGGCCACTGGAGTTGGTCTTCGATCGCCCGTACTGCTGCGATGAAGCGGGCCCGAAAGACCTTTGCCAGGGCGGCGGTGGGGAACAGAAAGTCGTGCTTGAGTCCTGACGGTTCGACCCACTGGGTGCCGTCTGACGAGAGGCCTCCGCCACTGACAATGCAGTGCGCATGCGGGTGGTACGACAAGTCCCGGGTCCACGTATGCAGCACCGTGGTAACGCCCATCTCGGCGCCCAACCAGCGTGGGTCTCGCCCGAACTCCAACAGGACCCGCGCGGCAGTGCGGAGCAGCAGTGCGTAGAGACGGTTGGGATTGCGGCGAATCACGGGCCGCAACGCCGCCGGCAAGGTGAACACGACGTGGAAGTGAGGCGCCGGCAGGATGGCGTCCTGCCGGGCCTCAATCCATCGTGCCTGGGCGAGACTCTGGCACTTTGGACAGTGCCGGTTTCGGCACGAGTTGTACGACGGCCGTTCGTCCCCACAGTGCGCGCACACGTCCAGGTGGCCGCCCAGCAGTGCTGTGCGGCAGACAGTGATCGCCTTCAAGGCCCGTCTCTGCGCCTCAGTCGTACGGTTGCAGCGCAGGTACGCGTCGCCGTAGCCGACGAACACGTCCTGCACTTCAGGCCGATTCCGGTCTCTCGCGGGGCGCCGGGACGGACAATTGTCCGCCGTCAGCGACATCCGCTAGCCCAGCAGCTCTCCCTCCTCTGTGCCCAGAACGTCCAGAGGACTGCGGACTCGCGCCAGATGGCGGCGGCTCACCTGGGTGTACTGTGCTGTCGTACGGATCGACTTGTGGCCGAGCAACACCTGAACCACACGAATATCCGTCCCTGCCTCGAGGAGGTGCGTGGCAAACGAATGACGGAGCACATGAGGCGTCACGCGCTTCTGCAAGCCGGCCGAGCGGGCCGCCGCATGAAGCGCCTTGCGAACCGAGTCCGGGCTCATCGAGCCGCCTTGCCGGCCCGGGAACAGGTGGGGCGCCACCGGCCGCATCGCGCGCCAGTAGGCGCGCAGGCACTCGAGCAAGCGGTCCGGCAGCATCACGTAGCGGTCGCACCGGCGCTTGCCCTGGCGCACCAGGATGAGCATCCGTCGGCTGTCGATGTGCGACACCTCCAGTCGACACACCTCGCTGATCCTCAACCCGGTCCCGTAGGCCGTCATGATGGCTGCGCGGTACTTCACTTCACGGACCGCCTCAAGCAGCTTCACCACTTCGGTTCCACTGAGGATCTCCGGCACCGTGCTGGGCATCCTCGGCCACGGCACCTTCGCGCTGACGTCCGGACGCTCCAGCGTCACCGTGTACAGGAACTTCAGCGCGGCCACCGCCATCTTGTGCACGTGGGGGCTGACCGCCTGTACCCGGAGCAGGTGCAGCAGGTAGCGTCGCACCTCGTCCTCGCCCATCTCAGTCGGCGACAGCATGAAGTGCCCGGCGAAGCGCCACGCCTGTCGTAGATAATGGTCCTGTGTGCCTTCCGTATAGCCTCGAAGCTCAAGGTCTGCTTTCATCTTGTCACGGAGAAATCCCATCGGCTCTCCCTCCTGTCGTTGGTTGAAGAACTCAGGATGGGGTGCCGGCCTATGCTTACGCGGCAGAAATCAGCAGTGGGTCGGAGTGGTGAGGGTCGCCTTTGCCACAGACGGACTACCGGGCACGGCCCAAAGCTGGCGCGCAGCGCCTCCGTTCAAC
>CAZVUM010000176.1:0-3455 GCA_964629575.1 uncultured Acidimicrobiales bacterium
CGGCAGCGAGGTACTCGGCGCGGAAGTGGACGGTGCAGACCGTGACGGGCAGGGTTTGGGCAGAGGCATCGCAGGCGTCGATGATCCCCAGAGCAAGGATCAACGCAATTGTCCCGGTCGCCCAGCCGCGCCAGTAATCGTTCATCCCGATCCCTTCTCACCGCGCGCGGCTCGATAGGCGGCGAGGGCCCTCGAAACCTCCATCCATTTGTCCGTTCGTGTTAAACCCTCACGGTTGGGGTCTAGCCTCGCCGTTACCTCCGCCAACGCATCAGCGGCTTCGAGGGCGGCGATCTTCTCCTCATCGTCAGAGTGCCAGTAGCAGTAGTCGCCTAGCTTGGCCTCCGAATCACAAGGCCACACGCATCCGTCGTCGTCTACGCCCGTGCCTTTACACTTCATGATCCGCCCTCGCTGTCGTCACCTTCGGCATCGACCGCTTCAGCTATGAGCGCATTCAGGACACGGCGAAAGGCTTCTTCGAGCGTTTCACCGGGCTCGCAGTCTATTCGGAATTGGCCGGCTTCACACATTGTCTCCCTCCCCGCCGCTGTCTTCGGCGTCGGCCCCGTATCCAGGGATCGCTGTGCCGCAGGTAACGCAGCACCCGTGTCCGTCCATCCGGAAGACCTCTCCGCACTCAGGGCAACCGACGCCAATAGGCGTGTCGCCAGTAGGCTCCTCGGCGTCGGGCTCGCGGGCGGCGATCCAGCGGAGCACGAACATTTCTTCCGCGTCGTCGCCGTGTTCCGCCATGTGCGCTTCGTCGGCAGGCACGGACACGAGAAGCCCCCGACGGTCGGCTTCGTCCTGCCAGTCGAATCCGTCGGGTTCAGGGCCGGCCCACCACCGTTGTGCTTCCCATTCGACGAAGGCCCGCAGCTCGTCCCTCTCCGCCACCGCCCGATCGCGCTCGGCCTTCATTTCCTCGCTCCGCACGTAGGTTTCCGAATAAGCGGTGTTCGCGATGTCGAGGCGGCCCTTCAGCGTGACACGCTCGGCTTCGACTGCGGCGAGGCGGTCGTCCTTCTCCGCGAGAGCCGCAGCGGCATCGTCGTAGCGGACCACAGGCCCACCTATCACCTCGCGAAGCTGCCAACCCGACCCGGGGCCAGAAGGGCGCATCCCGGGCATGTCGACCGTGTACCGCTTCAACTTCCCGCCGCTCGGTGTGGCTACTCCACGCGAAGGTCCGCTTGTCGTCTCATCGTTCGCCATTGATGATCTCCATCACCCACATTCGGGCGTCACTCCAACCCAGTTCGCGCATCGCCGTAGGCACGTCCGGATCGACCGAACGCCTCTCCGGCATCTCTCGCAGGCGGTCGAGGATCTTGCGCATGTTGCGTACCGCTTCGGCGGGGTCGCCCGTGCCATGCATCCCGTCCTCTAGGTGATCGAACACCGTCACACATTCGGAACAGACGTGAAGACCGCAACCTCGGCATCGGAATTCATCCAACGGAAGAATTGCGAGCGTGTCGCCACACGATTCGCATCTACGTTTCAGCGCGACTTCGCTCGGGGTGGGCTTGGGGCCAGGCATCACCAGTTCCCTCCCGCCGTCGACGCCTCGCCGAACGAGCACGGGCCGCACATGCCGGTGATCGGGACGACGGGGGAGGCGCCGCAGTTCTCGCACACGCGCGTCCAGTCCGGCTCCATGTCGTCGTCCTTCGGCAGCGCTGCCTGCTTCGGTCGCTTCCGCTTCCCGCACTTCGCGGCGTGCTTTCGCACGTTACGCTTGGCGATGTTATTCCCGCACTTCGGGCACTTCTCTTGAGTGTCAAGATTCATCGGGGCTCCCTTCGTCGGCCGGGGGTGTGGGGGCGTAGTAGTCGTCGTCAGGGTCAGCCGGGCAATCGCTGCAATACCCGGAGGCGTCTTGGCAGCTCGGGCAGCAGGGCGCGCTGCAACCCCGGCAGCGATGCACCCAAGCCCACTGGTCGTATCCGCATTCCACGCACGAGCCGCTCACGACTGGCTCCGATCGGGAGAGGGGCGCGGGGGAGAAGGGGAGTCGTAACATTCGTGGGTGTTTCGATGGCATGAGCATTCGAGGCAGCCCATGCCGTTCACGTCCGACGGTGACCCCGGGCGCGGGTGCCACCCGATCGGATGACCGCACTCGTTGCAGTTCTCTTTCAGCCCGCTCATCGCGCCACCCGCGGCGCGGGGCAGGGGTTCAACTCCAGCACTTCGACCAGCCGCCGTCGGTTGCGCGGGTGGGGCAGGGTCGAGCCGCGTTCCAGTCGGATGATCGTCGTGTGGTGGACGCCGATAGCGACCGCGAGCGCGTTCTGGCTCATCCCTTTGGCGATCCGTGCCGCCTTGATCTGCGCGCCGAAGTCGACGAACTCGCCCGATCCCTTGCAGTGGGGGCAGGGGGTGGTCATCGGTCGCGACCCCACAGTGAGTACCCGGCGGATCCGACGATCCATCCTAGTCCTGCATTGCACAGGATTATGGTCACGCGAGTGATCGAGTCGTCAGTCCCCGCGTAGACAACGACGTTCACGAGACAGAGCGCGATACAACCCCAGAAGCAGACTCGAGCCATTCCTACTCCTCCCCGTCTCCCGACATCGCGGCGGCGCGAGCCTCTTCTTGTTCGTCGATTGAACCCCATACGCCACGCAGCAACCCAATGCGACGACATTCGCGGGCAGCTTCAAACGCACTCGACCAATCATTTCGCGGACCCGGCCCCTTTCGGCGTTCCCATTCGTCATTCGTGCGCCATCGGGTCAGAACGCTCCACTGCATACCGAGCGGCGAGTCGATCGCGTAACAACGCTCGCCGCCCGTGTTTAGATGGTGGTTCCAGTAGAAGTCCCACACGTCGCGTTCATCATCGGCTGCGGCAAGGGCGGTGCGCGCTTCGTCTCGGCCACGCTTGAGACAGTGGCGGCACCAGTCGACAGGCGGGCCGCCGTAAGCGTGGTGGGCGTGTTCGTCGCACTCCACGAGGTAGCGCCGAGTCTCTTCGAGCCGCTCCCGCAGCCGCTCATTCTCCAGCGCGAGGCAGTCGGCGCATTCGAGGTCGATCGACATGCCGTGTTCGCATCTGTCAGCCATCACTTGCCCTCCAGAGACCGCAGGATCGAAGCAGCGCGCCAGTAGGGTGTGTCACCGGGAGGCTGGTTCGGCACCTGCGCGAGTTCATCGACTGCTTCGGCGATTCCTTCCCGCAGCCGCCGAATCTCCTGCGCACACGCACACCGGATGTGGTCTTCTTCGCAGCCTTCCCAATGGGTGGTGCCACGGTCCATCTCGTTCAGGCGGTCGATTACGTCAACCATCGTCGGACTCCAGGGCGGAGAGGGCTTCACCTAGCTCTGCGATGGCGTCCACATCCTTGACCTGCGGCTCGTCGGCGCAGCCGGTCAGATGTTCGAGTTCCGTCTCGGCAGCCGTGGCGCGTCGTTCTGCCGCTACCGAGAAGGCGAGTTGCT
>CAZVUM010000177.1:0-3452 GCA_964629575.1 uncultured Acidimicrobiales bacterium
GGTGATGGGAAACCAAACAACTGAGTCTCCATCAAACCCAGGGCGATTCAGTCACCAAGAAAGCAACATTCAAGGTAAGCGCAGACCGGCTGTGGTCGATTCTGGCCGACGAGTTCGACAAGGTCGGTGAGTGGGCCAGCGGGGTCGACAGCTCTGGTCCGAATCCCGCTGCGGTAGCCCTTGAGGGCGCCCCGATGGGTGGCCGTGTGTGTCAGGTCCCCGGCTTTGGGGACATCAACGAGACATTCACCAGCTTCAACGCCGAGAATCGCTCCTTCGCGTTCGCGGCGACGGCCACCAAGATCCCGAGCTTCGTCAACAACCTGACCAACCACACGTCGGTCAAGGCCCTCGGACCGGAGAAGTCCGAACTTCAGCTGAAGCTCACCGCGGACACCGACGGGATCCGGGGCGCCATCGCCAAGCCGCTCATGGCTCGCAAGTTCAGCACCGCGATCGACGCAGTCATCGAAGACCTCAGGGTCTATGCCGAGTCGGGTCAGATTTCGGAACAGAAGACCAAGGCTCTGGCCAAGGCCGGCCGCTGACCCCTAGGTCGGGCGCTCAGTAGGTAGCGGACGATGGAACCAATTCGGAACGACGTGTTGATACGGGCGCCGCGCTATTTGGTGTGGGAAACGCTCGCTGATCTCGAGGGGGTGAGCCAGTGGAACCCAGGCATCGACGCAGCTGAGTGCATCTCGGACGTGCGTCGAGGCTTGGGGGCCCGCCGCCGCTGCTATATGCATCCGAGCGGATGGATCGTCGAATCGGTCAGTGAGTGGGAACCTCAAGAGGTCATCGCGTTCACGATCGAGAACGCTCCTCCGATCACGACCGGGGTGGCACGGTTCGTTCTCAGCGACGATGGGCCAGGATCGCGACTGCGGGCGGGGTTTGACTACGAGGTCCGCTTCGGCCCGCTCGGGCCGGTTATCGATCGACTCGTCGTCTACCGGCAGCTCAGTACAGCGTGGAACACGGGCATGACGGCCCTGGTGAGCCACGTCGAGCAGGTGGCGGGTGCTTCGGCATGACGCCTCGCGCAATACGCGACGGCTCGATTGTGCACGCCTACCAGCTGGTGCGCGACCTGACCGAACAGCTCGCAGGCCCGCTGTCGCCCGAAGATCAAACGGCCCAGTCGATGGCCGACACCAGTCCAACGAAGTGGCATCGGGCCCACGTGACATGGTTCTTCGAAACATTCATCCTCGAGCGTTTCGACCCCGACTTCTCACCGTTCGAGCCGGCCTACCGGGTCATGTTCAACAGTTACTACGAGGGGGTCGGCGAGCAGTTCCCGAGGCCGCAACGCGGCATGATTACCCGACCGAGCGCCGCCGAGGTCGGTAAGTACCGAGCCTCGGTCGACCAGCGAATGTCGGCCCTGCTCGCCCGCTGTCACGAGGACGTCGTCCTCGAACGTCTCGTCGCACTGGTGGAACTCGGTCTGCACCACGAGCAGCAGCATCAAGAGCTGCTGCTGATGGACATCAAGCACGTGCTGGCGACCAACCCACTCGAACCGGTTTACCTGCCGCAACGAACCCCGGACCCGACACCGCTCCGTGCAATGGGTTGGGTGGACGTCAATGGTGGCCTGGTCGAGATCGGCCACGATCGGACAGGGTTCTCCTTCGACAACGAGCTTCCGCGACACGCAGTCCATCTCGAACCGTTCGCGCTCGCCGATCGCCTGGTCACCGCCGGCGAGTGGCAAGAGTTCATCGACGATGGTGGCTATCAGCGTCCCGAGCTTTGGCTCTCCGATGGCTGGCACGCGGTGCGCGATCAGGGCTGGCAGGCGCCGCTCTACTGGAGCCGCCGTGACGACCGGTGGTGGATCCACACGTTGGGCGGTACTCGCCCAGTCACCGAGGCCGAACCGGTATGCCACGTGAGCCACTACGAGGCCGATGCCTACGCGCGGTGGGCCGGTGCTCGCCTGCCCACCGAGTTCGAATGGGAACACGCCGTCGCTTCGGTGCCGAGGGCCACCGAGCGGGCCTTTACCGTCGACCGACTCCATCCTGGTGCCGCAGAGGCGTCGCGGCCGGCAGTCCTCGATCAGATGACCGGAGAGTGCTGGCAGTGGACCTCGAGCGCCTACTTGCCGTATCCGGGATACACGCCCGAGCCCGGAGCCGTCGGTGAATACAACGGCAAGTTCATGTCGGGCCAGACGGTGCTGCGCGGCAGCGCTGCGATCACCCCACCCGGCCACACCCGGGACTCCTACCGAAACTTCTACCCACCTTCCGCGCGGTGGCCGATGACCGGGCTCCGACTTGCCAGAGGAATCAACTGACCATGACCAACATCACCAATGCAATCACCGAGCCGACTTTCGAGCACCACCTCGACGACGGCTGGGCCCGACGCATGCTCATCGACGACGTCAGGCGAGGCCTGTCGCGCCGCCCGCTGCGGCTGCCGCCCCGGTGGCTGTACGACGAGCGCGGGAGCGAACTGTTCGACCAAATCACCCGGCTCGCCGAGTACTACCCGACCGAGGCCGAACGCTCGATTCTCCAACGCGAGGCGCGTTCGATTGCGTCGATCACCCAAGCGGACACTCTGATCGAGCTCGGCTCAGGTACATCGGACAAGACCCACACCCTGATCCAAGCCTTTCGCGAAACCGGCCGACTCGAACGGTTCGTGCCGTTCGACGTCAGCGAAAAGACCTTGCGCGATGCCGCCGCTGAGCTCGTCGAGCGCTACCCCGGTCTCGACGTGCACGGCATCATCGGCGACTTCACCCTTCACCTCTCCAAGCTCCCGACCGACGGCGTGCCGATCGTTGCCTTCCTCGGCTCGACCATCGGCAACCTCTACGCCGAGGAACGGCACGCCTTCCTCGCAATGCTCGGCGAACACCTTCCCCCCGGCGCGTGGCTACTGCTCGGTATCGATCTGCTCAAGCCCATCGAGCGGCTTGTCCAGGCCTATGACGATCCACATGGTGTTACGGCCGAGTTCAGTCGAAACGTACTGCACGTCCTCAACCGCGAGCTCGGCGCAGACTTCGATGTCGAGAAGTTCGATCACATCGCCCTGTGGGACCCGCACCAAACGAGGATGGACCTGCGCCTGCGCGCCAACGGCGACCATCATGTACGCATCCCCGATGCCGACGTCGAACTCGAGCTCTACGACGGCGAGGAGATTCGTGTGGAGATCTCCACAAAATTCCGGATTCCCAACATCGCCGCCGACGTCGCCGACGCCGGCTTCGACATCCGACAGATCTGGACCGACCAACCCGGCGATGTGGCTCTCGCTCTCGCATCAGTGCCCCGGCGAAGTTTGTCGGAATAGCGCGACGTGGGCCCGAGAACGAAGATGCCCCAGGCCAAGGCCCGGGGCTCATCATTAGATCGAACACCTGTTCGTGTCGGAGGGGGGACTTGAACCCCCACACCCTTAACGGGCACCAGATCCTTAGT
>CAZVUM010000178.1:0-3338 GCA_964629575.1 uncultured Acidimicrobiales bacterium
AGGCGGCCGTCGGACGCGTCCTTGATCGTTACGAGGTCGACGCCTGTCGTGAGGTCCCAGACAACAACTTCGTCGGCGGTCGAGCTTGTGAGCCGCTGCGATTCCGGCTCGATATTCAGCTCCTCTACTCGTTGGCTATGGAGTCGAAAGCTACGGAGCGGCTCGTCGGGCCGGTTGACGCTGATCTCGTCGATAGTGCCGCTCATGCGGCCAAGAAGAAGACGTTCGTCGTCGAGGCGGGCTACCGCGGACGCGGTGAGGTCAAGGTGTGTGGCGTCCTCTGTCAGCCCTTCGTCGGTGAGACGCCAGGTGACGAGACTCCCGTCGTCGTGGGTTGTTGCGAGCCGCGTCTCGGTGATGAACGCGACGGATGAGACCCGATACTCCGGCCCTGTTCGTGACCCGCCCAGCCCGATGATCTGACCGTTCCGATCAGCGACGACAAGTTGGCCATTCGATGCTCCAACCGCGACCAGCTCTCCTTCTGGGCTCATCACTAGAGGGGCGTGCGCCCCGTCAGTTGCGATGGTGGTGGTAGCGATCGCCGCCAATGAATGCGGATCAAGGAGGCTAAGGGTGCTGCGACACGGAAGGAAGGGAAACGTGGTGCAACGTTCGTCGTCCGCTACGACAACGACGAGGTCGTTTTTGGGTGCAATCAATGCAGCGGAAGCGGGACCGAGACTGACAGACCTGATCAGAGCTAGGTCGTCGTCGAGCAGGCTGACTGTTCCGTCGTCTGACGCATGCAGGTACCCGCTGTCGTTGGACGAGAGCTTTCCCGGCCCGTAGCCCAGCAGAGTCGCCGCGTCGCCCCGGTAGTCGTCGTCCCAAAGAGTCAGCTCCGAGCCTCCGAGAATGCTCAGCCCGCCGCCGTCGTTGCGTCTCGCGATGAATGTGACTCCCTGTCGAGAGAGCCGTTGAGGTCGGCGGATGACAGTACCCAGTGACACGTCGACGATGGCAACGAATCCGCGGTCAGTTCCGACGGCGACGAGACCCGGTCTCTCGAGCGCGGTCAGAGCTGTAATCGCCCCGAATCCGGACAGATCAATCGGGTCTGTCACCGCCAACGCCAGTGGCGCTCGCAGCAGCCCCCTACTCCGGTTGTCAAGGAACACCGGGCGCCCGAAGTGCTCGGCAAGGTCGGTCAACTGAAACGTCGTCAGCACTCCCTCCGCCGTCCCCAGGATGTATCCCGCACCCTCGGGCAGAAGAAGCACGCTCGTTGCGTCGATGTCGCGGCTGCTTGTCGAGACCGGTGAGCCATCTTCGAAGACCATCTGTTGAGGGTCGAAGTTGGCGAACAGCCGGCGGCCGTCTTCGTTGAGGTAGCTCAGGGTCCAGAGGCGGCCTTCGCCTACAAGCATCACCCCAGATGAGTTGACCTGGGCTTGGGTGATCGGCCCCCCGTCTCCTGATCCGATTGGTTGAGAGAATCCACCTGTGAGGTCCCACAACGTGCCCGGCGCGCCGCTGGTGTCGACAATCTGAAACGACGCGGTTCGAGTTGTCCCAGCGACGACGTATCGGCCGTCATCGGAGATTGAGAGGCTTGATAGACCTGGGCCGAGTGCCTTGGCGACATCGTTGGTTCTGCCCTCCCAGTCGCCGCTTGTGACATCCCCTGAGAGGCGGTCCGCGACCGCCCAGTGTTCCCCGGATGCGGAGAGAGCGATCAGCGGGGCCGTCCACCCACCCTCGACCTCGGCGAGTTGCGCGCCGGTTGTCGGCTCGAACAGGCGCAACACGCCTTCGTGGACAAGGCCGACTAGCCCCGAACCCCGAGCTAGTGCTACGGAGTCGTAGGCGCTCAGCTCGCGGCGGGCGCTCGGAGCTGGTGGCGTCACGACCGCCTGAAGCAGCGTCCGTTCGGCGTCGAGATCCGGCCGGAGTCGGTATGCCTCTAACGCCAGTAGGCGTGACAGCGGCCGATCTCGAGTCGCGAGTGACTGCGCTGTCGACACAAGCCGATCGAGTTCCGACGCCGTGGCCCTAGCGTCCGCCAGCTCGGCGCTCTCCAGGGCCGCGGCAGCACTCTGATCCGCGCGTCGAGCATTCTGATCAGCCGTACGGGAGTTCTGAAGCGCAAGCGACCCTGCAAGAAGCGCGAGAGCGAGCAGAGCTCCTGTAGCGACGAGGAGGGTCCGCAGGCGACGGTTGGTGCGCCTTTGTTGGTTGCGTTCGTGTTGGTCCTCGTCGATGGACGCTCCGATGTAGGCCGATTCCAGTTCGGTCAGTCTCTCGTTGGTTGCGGGAAATAGGGCGGCGGTGTCGAGCCGGGCGCCGCGGTAGAGGTCGGCGGTGTCGCGACCTCGCTCATCCCAAGCGTGGGCTGCTTGAGCCAGGTGGGCCAGTGCGCGGAGCATGTCGCGGTCGTCGTTGATCCAGTCACGGAACCTCGGCCACTCGCGGATCAGTGCTTCGTGCGCGACCTCGACAGTCGGACTACGCGTCTGCGCATTGCGGTCAAAGGAGAGGAGTCGGGCTTGCCCGTAGGTGTCAAGAACCTGTTCCGTGGCTGGGTCGATGGCGAGTTCGGCTTGATCGACGCGTCGTCGGGTGTCTTCGGTGCCCTCACCGAGGTTCACGAGGCGGCCAAACACGCGACGGGCCGCCACCTGTGCAGGTTCGTCGAGCTGTTGGAACAGATCCTCGGCTCGGGTCGCCAGGGCGCCGGTGATACCCCCCAGCTGGTTGTAAGCGTCCTCGGTGATCGTGGAGCCTGCACGCCCATCGAACAGTTCAGTCAACGCGTATTGCAGCAGCGGCATCGACCCCGGAGCGCCATGCACATCGGTGACGAGGTGGGTCACCAGGGCCGGTTCGACGGTGACGCCGACAGCTTGAGCGGGGAGGGTGATGGCTTCGGTAAGTTCGAGTTGACTCATCGGTGGCACGAGCATCGATCCGTGTTGCACGTGGTCCCCAATGGCGGGGTGTGACAGCGGCCCGTCAAAGAAGTCGGCCCTCACCGTGGCCACGACCCGTAGCCGTGGGTCGCGGTCGCCCAATGCGGTAACGATGCTGTTTAGGAACAAGTCTCGACCCTCAGGGCTTGTAAGGGTGAACAGTTCCTCGAACTGATCGATCACCAACAGCAGTTGCCCGCCTTCGGGCAGGACCTGTCTGAGCGCCCGGGACAGTCCACGGTCCGAGCTCTGCAGGAGCTCCAACAGCTGGGGTGGAGCGTTGGTGGCGACCTTGAACAGGCCCGCTTCGAGTTGTTCGAAGGGCCGATCTCCCGGAGTGACCGTGGTGAAGAACCAGTTCTGCGAGTCCTCGACGGAGGTGTCAAATGGTCTGTGTAAGGGAGCTCACCGACACTTTGTGAGGTA
>CAZVUM010000179.1:0-3281 GCA_964629575.1 uncultured Acidimicrobiales bacterium
GCAGCTGCTGGCGCCCGAGCTGCACGACCCGGGGAGCGCGCCGAGTAGCCCGGCGCCGGCGACCGCAGCGCAGGTCTCCCCGCCGTCTGCCGGTGCCTCGGTCTCAAGCGGCGCCTCGCATCAGGGCGCAGGCCAGACTCCAGCCCAGGCCATGACCCAGCCGCTTGCCGCCGTACCCGCGCCCGGCGGAGATCTGACCGTGCGCGTGGCGGCCCTCGAAGAGCAGGTCGCAGAACTCACCAGCGTGGTGGCCCAGCTGCGACGCTTTATGGGCCCGCCGGTCGAGCGGTGAGTCAAGGCTGCCCGGCCAAGGCAGCTGGCGGAGAGAGTCGTCGGTGCCGAGCACGCCGTCGCGCTCGTCAAGCCCGCAACGACCGTGTGCTGGCCCCCCCCTAAGCTCACTCCCTCCCTATCCTCAGTCCACGCTCCTCAACACTCCGTGCCGCATGACACCAGCAGTCAGTCGTACCAAGGCTGCCATCGGCGACGTCGAACCAGTGATTGCCACCCAGGAGAGGCAAGGAGCTTGACAGAACGACAGTTGCAGCAGACTCTACGTTCGAGCATCGCGCCGTGAGAGTAGGGAAGCCGGTCGTCGTGCCCAGCCAGGAGGACGGCCAATGCCGACGAAGAGACCCAACCTGTTTCAGGTTCCTCGGCCGAGTATGGCTCCGCTGATCCACCTCTCGCTACTCGCGATGATCGTGGTTGGTGCGCCCATGGTTTCGGCGCAACCCCAGCCCGAGTTGCAACTCTATGGCGAACCTTTCTGGGATGGGCAAGTCGTCGCCTCCGTGATTGCTCCAAACAGCGTTGGAAGCCTTGTCTGGCTTGGGATCGGCTTTGACCCACTTCCCCTCAATGCACCCATTCCCACCGCAAAGGGGCCCTTCTACATTGGCATGCTGGCCGATGCCTTTCCGCTGGGGAACGTACCAGCCGCCGGGACACTCGACCTGCCCTTCACCATGCCTCCACCAATCCCGGGCTTCGATGGCGTTCACCTTGTGGCCCAGGCACTTGTAGCTGGCAGTCTCTCCAACCCTGCATCGATAGCGTTCGACATTCCCTACTACGATCTCGCGAACGCGTCTGTCCATTCCCCACCGGCCCCGTCTCCAGGCGCCAACTTCGGAGATCGCATCGCAGTTGGGGACCTGAATGACGACGGCATTGCAGACATTGCTGTTGGCGCGTGGTTTGAGGACACCAACGGGAAAGATCGGTCTGGCCGCGCCTACGTTCTCTGGGGGCCGGACTTTAGCCAGACAGCAACGATCGACCCACCCATCATCCTGGAACTGGGCTTCTTCGGCTCAGAGGTCGTTGTGGCAGACGTCACGAATGATGGAGTGGACGATCTCTTGGTCGGTGAGCCAGCAGCATTCTCAGTAGTGCCATCCGACCCAGCGCAAGTACACATCTACGAAGGCGGTGCGTCATTCTCAACGACTCCGTCGACCAGCATCCCCGCACTCGGCGTTGGGGTCCAGTATGGCGTCTATGGCCGTAACATGATCACTGCTGACTTGAACAACGATCAAGCTCTGGACATTGTGGCACCAGTTTGGAACGCATCTGTCGGCAACGACACTGGCATCGGAAGGATTGACGTCTTCTGGGGGCCAGCCTTCTCCTCAGTGACTTCTGTGTCCAACCCAGACGCAAATCCTGGAGACTTCTTTGGCACAGAGCTGACAGTGGGCGACACCAACGGTGACGGAGTGCTCGATCTGATTGAGGGAAGCGGTCGGGCGGATGCAGGCGGCACTCTAAATGCTGGTGAGGTGCATGTGTTCCTTGGCCCAGCGCTGACCTTCTCCCATACCATCTCATACCCGCTCCCCCCCAGCTCGAACGCCCAGTTCGGAGAGGACCTTGCTTCGGCTGACATGGACGGCGATCAGCTCTTTGACATCATCACTGCATCAGACACGGACCATCTCTTCGTGTTCTGGGGTGGCAATCCCGGCGCCCCAGTCATCCGAACGCGCCCGCCTCTTTCAACACCAAGCCCGCCGGGCGCCTCACACTACGGCGATCATCTTGCCGTGGCAGACGTAAACCAGGATGGCTACTTGGATATCTTGGCCAGCGACACGTTTGACGGAAGCCTGTCGTGCCCAAATGTGAACGAAGGCATGCTGCATATCGCACTTGGCCCCTACTTCGCCACGCACTACACACTCGGTGCCGGATTCGCCGCCTGCGGTGATGCCTTTGCCTGGGAGGTAAAGCCCGTCGACCTTGACGGAATAAGCGGAGTGGAGTTAGTGATTGGCATTCCAGCCTCGGATGTCGGCGCATTCAACGCTGGCCAGATCGCAATAGCAAAGCCGTGACTCAAGCCTGAGCGTCTATGGGGCACGACAACTACACACCCACCTTGCGGTCCGCTTCGGCAAACAGCAGGACGCAGCGTACCGAAACCGGATCCAAGCCCGTGAGCTGAGCCGCGGCGGTGCGGTACACATCGAGCTGGGGTTTGTACTGCTCACACCTTCGGGCCAGCGCGCCGTCGTCGGCGATCCTGCCGCTCTTGAAGTCGATCACCGTGGCCCGTGTCGCCTCGCCGTTCTCGTGCCAGACATGCACGCGGTCGAAGGTCCCACCCAGCAGCCGCCCTGCGCTGCTCCCAGACCCTGGCAGCAAGAAGGTGCGCTCACGCCAGACATCGGGCGCGTCTTCGGGGCGAGTGAGCAGCTCGACCGTGGCGTCGAGTGCGAGCCAAGAGCGCCACTCCCCCAACCACTCGGCAAGCCGTTTATCGGGATCGAGCTTCCGTCGAGCCAAGGACAGCAGCTGATCGTCGCTCATGGAGAAATCGTCGAGCCACTCGATCTGTTCGAACCAGAGGTGCGCCGCCAGTCCCCGAGAGGCGGCCATGTTCGAGGAGCCTTCCAGCAGGTCTTTCGGGTGAACCACGCCTCGTCTCTCCGCAGCAGACGGTGCAAGACGGGACAAGAAGCGCGAGCGCTTGCTGGGCCGCAGTGTGATCTGCGCGGAGGCGACCGCTGACTTCGAGGGCGTCTGAGACTCTTGCACTGCAGTGACGTCGCCGCCGGAGGCTTCTTGCCCTGGCTCCTCGCCCTCAAGAGCCCGCCACCACCCAGGATCAGAGTCCGGGTGTTGCCACACCGGCTGCAGCTCAGGGGCGTCACCGGCACACTCATCATCGGTAGTATTCTCGCCATCGGCGGCGCGCTCGTCACCACCGCCGCATTTGTCATCGGCGGCGCACTCGTCCCCAGCCGCGCCCAGCAAACCTTCGCCCGACGCCT
>CAZVUM010000180.1:0-3272 GCA_964629575.1 uncultured Acidimicrobiales bacterium
TGCGGGCCATATGGCCCATGCGACCCACGCCCAGGACTGGGTTGGCCGCCTTAGGTCTTTCCACGCTCGCCGCGTCGGGTCGTGAGCGGTACGCTCCATCGGCCACACTGGACGACGTGGAGGAGATGCGACTCGCTGAGCTGTGCGCTGCGATCTCGCTGTTCACCGACCTCGGAACTGGTCAGAACCCCCGAGCATGCGATGCGCACCACCTGCGCTGCGATGCGACTCGCCGACCTGGTCGACCTCCAGCCGGAAGCTCGTGCCGACGTGTACTACACGACGTTGCTTCGCTTCCTCGGATGCACAGCCGATGCAGCCACCACGGCGGCCGTGGTCAGGGGCGACGAAGCGGAGTTCTACGCAGCGATGGCGCCCGTCTCGATGGGTTCAGCGCCCGAACAGCTTCGAGCGATGACCAAGGCCGTCGCCCCGGGCGCATCGTGGCCCGCCCGGGCCCGCCAGCTTGCAGCGATGATGACCGACCGCCGTGGGCCCGAACGGATGCTGATGCCTCACTGCGAGGTCGGTGCGCGGCTCGCTGAGCGACTCGGGTTGTCCGGCGACGTCGTTTCCGCGCTCGGGGCCGCCTACGCACGGTGGGACGGCAACGGAGTGCCCGCCGGCCTCGAGGGCGAAGGCATTCCGCCTCCCATGCGCATCGCTATCGTGGCCCGCGACGTCGTCCTGTTGACCGATCGCGGCGATGGCGACGTGACCTCCGTACTCGCCAGTCGCCGCGGCCGTGCGCTCGACCCCGACCTTGTCGACGCGGCCACCGCCAACCTCGACCTGTTAGCCGGGCCGGTACCCGACGATCTCTGGGAACGCACGATCGACGCCGAGCCATCCCCTCCCCGGACGCTGACCGGCGAGGAGGTGGATGAAGCCCTCACGGCGCTCGCCGACTTCGCCGACCTCAAGTTCGACGAGACCGCGGGCCACTCCCGCGAGGTGGCGAGCCTCGCCGCCACCGCAGCCCAGCTCAGCGGCGCCAGCGACGACGAGGTCCACCTCATCCGCCGGGCCGGTCTCGTGCACGACCTCGGCCGCGTGGGCGTGCCGAACACCGTGTGGTCACACCCCGGACAGCTCACCGCAGCTCAGTGGGAGCAGGTGCGACTGCACCCGTACTACGGCGAACGAATCCTCGCCCGCACGCCCGCACTGCGCTGCATCGCCCGCCTCGCAGCTTCCGATCACGAACGTACCAACGGATCCGGCTACCACCGCGCCAGTACCGACCTCAGCCAGAGCGCACGCCTGCTCGCAGTGGCCGACGCCCACCAAGCCATGAGCCAACCACGCCCCCACCGCGACCGGCTTCCAGCCGACGCCATAGCGACAGAGCTCCGCAACGAGGTCAGCAGCGGACGCTTCGTCGCCGCCGACGTCGACGCGGTTCTGGCCGCAGCATCAGGGAGCACTACCAACCTCGAAATTCCGCGGCCGGCGAACCTCACCGAGAGAGAGGTCGACGTGCTCCCTCTACCGATTCCTCACCACGCTGGCAGGTCTCGCTGTGCGGTCAGGCCGTTCCAAAGACCTCGAGATCATCGTGCTGCGCCACCAGCTCATGGTTCTTCGCCACCAGGTTGACCGACCAGCCCTCGATGACCACGACCGGACCTTGCTCGGCGCGATCGCCGCCGCACTCCCCCGCCGACTCCGCGACGGCTGGATCGTGACTCCCGAAACGCTGCTGCGATGGCATCGCCGCCGCATCGCCCGGCACTGGACCCAGCCCTCGCGACGACCCGGCCGACCCGGCACAGCCGCAAAGACCCGTCGGCTCATCGTGGAGATGGCCACCACCAATCCGACCTGGGGCTACCGGCGCATCGCCGCCGAGCTCAACCGACTCGGCCACCAAGTGGGCGCTTCGACCGTCTGGCGGATCCTCAAACAGCACAACATCGACCCCGCCCCCAACCGCTCCGAGGTGACCTGGACCCAGTTCTTGCGCTCCCAAGCCGCCGTCGCCTGTGACTTCGCCACCATCGACACCGCATTCTTGCGTCGCTACTACCTGCTGTTCTTCATCGACATCACCAGCCGCGAGGTCTTCTATGCCGGTATCACGACCAACCCAACCGGAGCGTGGACGACCCAGGCAGCGCGAAACCTGTTCCTCCGCCACGGCGACCGGCTCGATCAGACCCGTGCTCTGGTACGTGACCGTGGCAGCCAGTTCGTCGACAGCTTCGACGAGATCTTCCGCACCGAAGGCCTCAAGATCCTTCGCACCCCGGTCCGCACACCAGTGGCCAACACGTTCGCGGAGCGATGGATCGGAACGCTGCGACGAGAACTCCTCGACCGCACCATCATCTGGAACGGGCGGCAACTCGAACGCATCGTCACCGACTACATCAGCCGCTACAACACCCACCGACCCCACCGTTGTCTGGACCAGCGACCACCACGGCCTTCCGCCCCTGGTCGGGCCACGACCGATCCAGAACCGTCGCTCCACGTCGTGAGAACCACGCGATGCGACGGCATCATCAACGAATACCGAAAAGCTGCCTGACCAGGGCGGACGCAATATCGGACACCCACAGCCGTCCTCGTCGCCGGATACGTCGTGTTCGTCGCGTCGATCTGGCATGCCGAGCGACAACCGCCGGCCCTCGGCGAAACCGCCGAACTCGACGAAGACCACGCCGACGGTGGTCCGGTCGGCCAGGAGCTGACCCTGGTCGTTGGCCTGGTCGCGTTGACCGCCGGATCGGTCGCACTCGTCGAAGGCGTACGGCGCCTCTCCGGAGTCGAAGAAACCCAGACCCGACTCGGCCTCGTCGTGGTGGGATTCGCGACCGCCTTCGAGCTCGTCGTACTCGCCTGGTCCGCCAGCCGCCGAGGCATCACCGACGCCGTCGCCGGAGTTGTCGGCTCCTACGCCTACAACCTCACCATGAGCCTCGGAGCCGGCGCCCTCGTCGCACCCATCTCGATCTCCGACGCCAGCACCCTCCACACGCCCTTCATCGCCATGGCCATCCTGCTCGCCGGTGCACTCGCCCTCTCGACACGAGCTGACCGCCTCAACCGACGATCCGGACAGATCCTCATCGCCACCTACCCGATGTTCGTTCTCGTGGCGCTAGCCACCTGAGCGCAAAAAGCGGGAGCCGGGCTTCTGACAGTGGGACTCCCATCCCGGGAAACCAGCGCAGCAGGACCGAACGCCGTCTCTCCACCGGGGGCCGCTTGAATCGAACGTGTGTATGACCTCTCTGCGTAAGTCCAGTAGGGTCACTGGGTGTGGG
>CAZVUM010000181.1:0-3253 GCA_964629575.1 uncultured Acidimicrobiales bacterium
TTCACGTGGACCCCCGGGTTGGGGTCCACACGTGGGGGAGTGATCGACACTCACCAAGACCGAGCGGTAACTGCGGTATCGGCTCGGTGCGCGCTAACGCCAGATCCGCGCGTTACCGGACACCGGTGCCGAGATCGGCTGATTCGGCCCTCTTAGCCGAGCGGTATCGGCACGATGCGAGTGATCTCCTGGGCTGCGTAGTGACGGCGGTATCGGACGGGTTCGCTGTCGTTGTCGACGTATGGCAGGTCCGAGTGTCAGCCGCGTTCCTGGCGAGGCGTGGCTGTGGCGCTGTGTCATTGGGGTGGGGTCGGCGGCGAGGTAGTTGTGGCGTTGCGCAGTGGGTCCAGGCCGAGGGCAATGCGGCCGGTGAGGTCGGTCTGTTTGGGTCCGGGGAGTGGGTGGAACTGGGCGCCGTGAATGTCGCGGAAGATGCGTTCGAGTTCGTTGCCACGGCTGTATCCGCGGCCTCCGATGATGGCGACTGCTTGGCGCACAGCGTCCATAAGCGCCTCGACGGTGATGGTCTTGCGGGTGAGGACCTGGGCGGCGTGTTGGTCTGTGGCGTCGAAGGTCAGATCATTGGATGCAGTGACCATGGCCGCGATGGCGTCTTGCGCTGTTGCGAGGGAGTTGAGCATCTGCCCGACCGACGGAGCTATGTGGGGCTGTTCGGGCTTGGACTTGGCTGCCTCGATCGCGATCTCGGTGGCTCGGGTGGCGGCTCCGAGGTAGCCGGACATGATCAGTGGAAGGGCCGCGCCGAGGATGGTGTTCCATATCGGGTGCCAGGGACCGCGGGGGCGAACGAGCGAGACCTGGTCGTCTGCGACGAACACGTCGTCGAAGACGATGGTGTGTGATCCGCTGGCCCGGATACCCATGGAGTTCCAGGTCTCGTCGACTGAGATACCGTCCGCGGAAAGCGGAACAGCGCAGTGGATGACTTGGGGGCCATCGGGGCTTTCGGGCCAGGGCACGCTGGTGACGGCAATGTCTCCGGTCGGGGTGCCGCTGGAGGGGGCCTTGCGGGCCGAGATCCGAAAGCCGCCGTCGACTCGACGGGCAGATCCGTAGCTGTCGGTCCAGTCCGAGGCTCCGGTGGAGACCAGAATCAGTTGCTCGTCATGGACGCGGCGCAGCAGCGGGGTGTCATGGCCTTGTTTGTGGTGCCAGACCTGGGTGGCGACTAGGTGGTAGTGCATTGACAGGGTGACGGCGACGGTGGCGTCGGCCTTGCCGAGTTCGCTAAGCGCGTCGCACGCCTCGTCGTGAGTGGCGCCCGGTCCGCCGTATTCGTGGGGGACGAGCATCGAGCTGAGACCGGAGGCTCGAATCGAACTGAACGCCTCTGTGGGAAACACGCCGGTCTTGTCGTGTTCTTCCGCTCGAGCAGTCAGAGCGGGTGCCATGGCTTGCGCCAGCCGGACCCATCGGCTGCTGGTGCTGCCGCCTGAGCTCGGCGGGGTTCTCTGGTCTGTGGTTGTCACGATGTCCTCCTCGGGCGGTTCTCTATTGATACGGCGACGGTAAGGAGCCCAGTTGGGTACAACCAGTGCAAGGAGGAGACTCGGCCGGTATAGATTCGCTACCGATGGCGGTCGGCGACGAACCCGAAGGCGACGGAGGGGAGTACTGCCCCGTGGCCGTCGCCGTCGAGGTGATCGGTGAGCGGTGGTCGCTGCAGATCCTACGAGCGCTGCTGGTAGGGATGACCCGGTTCAACGACCTTGCGCGAGCGCTGCCTGGTCTCTCACGCAACCTATTGACCAAACGACTCCGGCACTTCGAGCAGGCAGGGCTGCTGGAGCGACTCGACAACAACTACCTCCTTACTCCGATGGGCGAAGACCTCCGCGGTGTTGTGTTCGGCGTCGGCGAATGGGGAGCCCGATGGCTTCTGGCCGAGGGCGGCGAGGGAGACATCAGTCCACAAGCCGTGATGTGGTGGACCCACAAACACCTCGACCCCTCACCTCTCCCCGATCGCCGAGTCATCATGCGCCTTGACCTCGACCAGGACCCCCAACCGTTCTGGCTGGTCTTCGAAGGCACTCGACCTACCGTGTGCTACACCGACCCCGGCTACGACGTCGACGTGAGAATCCGAACCGATCGCCTCACCCTGTTTGCTCTCTGGCAAGGCACCGCCGCGATGGCCCAGGCCATCAAGACCGGAGCAGTTCAACTCGACGGACCCAAAGCACTCACACGTCGAATCCCCGACGTGTTCGCACCCCTAGAACACACTCCACAAGCCACCGCCGCAGCCCGGTAGCGACACCGAACTCCGCCCCAGACTCTCGCTCCACTCTGCCGGGGAGCGCGGTGGTGGCTCTGCGGCCAGGGCTGGCCGAGTTGTAGGGTCGCCTCGTGCCTGTGGTCGATGGTTTGCTGCAGTCCTACGCCGACCGCGTAGACGTCGTTGGGGAGCATCACCGGTTCTTCGCTGACCTCACCGACGCGGAGTTGGCGACCGCCGTTCCTGCCTGTCCGGGTTGGACAGTGAACGACGTAGTGCGTCACGTGGGCGCGTTCGCGTACGCCTGCTGCTGCTGGTACGACACCGACGACCTGGGTGGAGTCGACCCGTTAGCGTTCAACCTGGCTCGCCGCGACGATGTGCGCGACGAGAGCCTGCAACGCCTCGGCGCTGAGCTGTCGCGACTGCATCAGTGTCTGGTGGACCGCGGGCCCAGCGACGCCGTGTGGGGCTACCTGGGGATGGACGACTCGGACTGGCTTGCGTTGCACTGCGCATGTGAGTGGGGGCTGCATCGCCACGACGTCGAAGTCGCTCTCGGGCGGTCGCCGTCGCTGGTTGCGGATCGTGCTTCAGATGCGCTGCGGTGGACCACCGGGTTCGTGTTTCCGCTGAATTGGCACTTCGCGCGAGTCGATCCGTTTCCGACGATCAGGCTGAGGTCACCATCGCAGGGCATCGACTATTTGTGCGGGGACGGTGCACCGGCGGCTGAGTTGTCAGGAGACGCCCATGATCTGTTGCTGCACTTGTGGCGGCGGCCACATGGTGCCGTGGTGATCCAAGGCGATCCCACAGCAGCCCGCCACTACACGGGTCTCGTCGTGGGGCGGGACTGACGACACTCACGCCGCCCGCTAACGACGGTCCCTACGCTCCTGGCACACGCGCGGCAATGCCGGGAGGGACGCTACGAACGCGGGGTGAACCGAGCGGCGATCTGCTGGTTAGCTGGCCCGCCCTGCAGAGTCATGAGCTCGCCGACCAACG
>CAZVUM010000182.1:0-3214 GCA_964629575.1 uncultured Acidimicrobiales bacterium
TCCATGGGGCGGGGCTCGGGATGTGGGAGAGGAAAACGAAAGCGCCCGCGAGGGGGGGTATCCTCCGGGCGCTATTCTTCGATGATCAAGGGGTAGGTCAAGGGGGGCAGCTTTGTCAAACGAAAAATTCGCTTTGATTCAATGGCTTCCCATCGGGTGGCTTGCGCTGGCTGGCTTCCGGCGCTGGGGTGGCTGCAAACTGGATTCCCTGGATTCCGCAAAAGAATCCACCTCTGCCAGGTCGTGATTCCGCAAGCCTTTGATAATGAGTCGATTTTCCTCATGATGACCCGGCAGGTGGATACCTCCCGGATTCCCCGGTGAAAAGGCCAGACGCTAGAAAACCGCCGCGCCAAGCCCCCCCGTATACCGATCGCGCCAGGGAGGAACCATGGGAGGGGGGCTTTGGTCAACTTCCCTTGAGAAAGTCATCGACGAACTCTGAAACCGGGGTCACGCCCGTAACCAGAAGGTGATCCCTAGCCCTTGTGCAGGCCACGTAGAGCAGTTGCCGTTCGGTGTTGTAGACTTCTTCGAGGTCGGCATCGTCTGCCACGGACTCGATCCGCTCGGACCGTGGTATCACCTCATCGTCGCAGGCCATGACGACCACCGACCGGAACTCGAGACCTTTGGCGAAGTGCATCGTGCTGATTGCGACCGCGCCATCCTCCACTTCGACCTTCTCACTCAACTCGATTGCGCGAACGCCCGCAGCTTTCACAGCAGCGCGTGCTCGCTTGAGTTCCGCTCCCGAGCGCACGAAGACGCCGATCTCGCGAGGGGCACAGCCCTCCTGCAGACGATCCGAGATCCAGCGACCAACCACATTGCATTCGTGACCCGCATCGGGGCATGCCAAGACCATGGGCTGAGGGCCGTCGAACATTGACACGGTACCGCGTCGCCCCTCCGTATTTCCGTCAACGTCCGAAACGGTAGATGGCAGGAGCCGATCGGCATGCGTGCGAATCTGATGGGACGTGCGGTAGTTGATACGCAGCGTGAAAGATCGGCCGCGGACATCAAGGCCCAGCGCCTTCCATGAGAAAGGCTGTTGAAAGATGCGTTGGCCGAGATCACCCGCGAAGAAGAGGCCTTGATTTCGCCCGGCTGCCAAAGCGGCAAAGAACCGCGCCTCGGCAACTCCCAGGTCCTGCGCCTCGTCAATTACGGCAAAGTCGTACGGCCGAGAGCCGCCCTGGCTGAGACTGTCCGAAAGGTGGCCAAAGACTTCCGACCACGTCACAACGCCGCGCTCCGCCAGCCCAGCGCGAACCTGCTCAAAGATTGCCCAAAGGGTCACACGTTGTTTGCCGCCGATCCGCGTTTTCCGGCCCAGACGAGAAACGTCGCCATAGTCTTCCCACGACCGCAGTTGCCAGGCATCGACGACATCGTTCCACTCGCCAAACAGGAACTGGCTCGAGAACCTGTGCCCGTCGACTTCGGCAGCGGCCTTGGCGATCAGCGACTTGACCAGCGCGGTGGGGGCGATCTGCGGTTGTCCGAACCGCTCGGAATAGAGATCATATCCAACCGCTGAGACCGATTTCACGACAATCCGCGCAGAGATCTCGGGCTGGTTTCCCGCGAGGGTCGCCAGCTTGCTGCGCAGGGCATTCGCCAGCGGCTTGGAAAATGTGGTCAGCAGGACAGTTGCGCCGGGATTGGACCGCGCAAGATGAACCGCACGGTGCAGGGCTACGATGGTCTTGCCCGTCCCGGCCGAACCGGTAACCCGTGTCGGGCCGGAGAAGGACCGCGTGACCAGGTCGGCTTGGGCCGGGTGCAGGAAGACCGCCCACTTGTCCCACGGATAATCCAGTGCCTGCTTCAACTCCTCTGCATTGGTCAGTACGCGGAAACGGCGCTGGGCATCGGGGTGTGCGAATGGATCGACCTCGGCTGGCACGGGTTCGGACGGTTGCGGTTTTTCGCCCACGGCCAGCTTCAGCAGCGCTTCCTGCGCTTCCTGCGGCAGATGCTCGATGATGTCGAACAGCGTGTCTTCCGTGGCCGCCCGGACGTCGTTCACCCAGTCCTCGGGGACGCCAAAGGCCATCAGCTCGAATTTGCGGAGGTTATCGAACAGCCGCGTCGCGGGCGCGCGCGCGGGTGTGGCGGTCCCCTCTCTGGGCTTGAAGATCTCCACCTCTTCGACCCGTTCGCGCACCTCGACCAGTTGCATCGCGCCGGTCGTCGGGTGGCGTTCAATCTTGCGCCGCTCGGCCCATTTGTAGGCGTCGTCGTGGTGGTTGACATAGACCAGCAGAATGCTGGCGGAGGTGCGGTGTACGATGATCCGGATGTCGGCATTCACCCGCACCGACCAGAAATTCGCGTCCTTCGCGCGGTCCAGTTTGTGGAACGACAGACCATTCGAGGTCGGATCCATCTGCAAGTCGAACGCGGTGGTCTTGGCCGCCTTCTGCTCCTGCGCGGTCAGGCGACCGAGGCTGTCAGTGAAAGTGTCGGCGATCCGGAATTCCATCAGTCTTTCGGCCGAACATACTTGGCAAGATTGATGCCCTTGCGAAGTTCCGTCTTGTAGGAGTCAGGCAATCCGGCCCGCTCGAGGATTTCTGGCAAAGACATACCGGTGATCTCGTCTGCATAGGTGATCGCGAACAGATGAATATGGGTCACCTGTTCTTTCTGTGCGGCACCCTTTTGATACATATCTGCAAGTTTTCGTGCTGCTTCATCAATTTTCATCGTCT
Organism: uncultured Acidimicrobiales bacterium; assembly: GCA_964629575.1. Taxonomy (GTDB): domain Bacteria; phylum Actinomycetota; class Acidimicrobiia; order Acidimicrobiales; family Poriferisodalaceae; genus JAYPWI01. Next base: position 2,724 of record CAZVUM010000182.1, read on the forward strand.
CACTCCACCGCAAACACCTTCATCACCTCGTCGCCGAGGTGGTTGATCACCTTCACCGCGATGCGCCCCGATTCCGGCTTGGCGAAGGGCCGCGACGTGTCGGAATAGAGGCTCTCCCAGGCTTCCTCGTCGATCTCGGCCTTCAACGTGGTCTTCAGCGCCTTGTAGGGGTCGTTGGCGCCGAGGAAATAGGCGTGGCGGACGAAGAAGGATTCCTCGTTGTAGTCGGTGTCCAGCATCCACAGCGCGATGCCGTCGGTGCCTTCGGACAAGACCTCGCCGGTCTGGGGTTTGAACACGTCCACGCCGAAGACCTTCACCCGGATCATCCCGTCGCCCGCGTCCTCGATCTTGATGTCGGGCTCGCCGAACACGACGAACAGGTTGCCCGCGCCCGTGGCTTTCAGGTCGCCGCCCATGTGCAGGTCGGGGTTCATGCGGGCCTTCAGCACCGGCACGCGGCCCAGCTTGTCGAACTCTGCCGAATGGGC
>CAZVUM010000183.1:0-3200 GCA_964629575.1 uncultured Acidimicrobiales bacterium
CGTTCGGCGACGCCGGCTACTTCGGGTCGATGGGAGCGGTGCAACTCAACCAGCCGATCGTCGCGATGGCGGCTCATCCCTCGGGCGCGGGCTATTGGATGGCCGCAGGCGACGGCGGCGTCTTCGCGTTCGGCGACGCCGGCTACTTCGGGTCGATGGGAGCGGTGCAACTCAACCAGCCTGTCGTGGGGATGGCGGCCGATCCGGGTGGCGCGGGCTATTGGATGGTGGCGCTCGACGGCGGGATCTTCGCCTTCGGATCGGCATCGTTCCACGGCTCGACGGGCGACATCGTTCTCAACGAACCAGTGCTCGGCATGGCCGCCCATCCCTCAGGTGGCGGCTACTGGCTGGCTGCGCGGGATGGCGGGGTCTTCGCCTTCGGTGCCGCCGGCTTCCACGGCAGCGCGGCCGACATTCCTCGTTCGGAGGAGATCACCGCGATCGCAGCGCATCCCGACGGTGCCGGGTACTGGATGGCGCGTGCCGCAGGTCCCGTGTGGCCCCTGACCGGCACGTCGACGGCCGCGGTCACCGACCGGCCAGGGCTTGCAGTGAAGATCGACAACCACTCCTTGGCACGCGGACAGTGGGGGCTCAACGAGGCCGACGTGGTCGTCGAGGAGCTCGTCGAGGGGAACATCTCCCGGTTCATCGCGATCTTCCACAGCCAGGCGCCAGGGGTCGTGGGGCCTATCCGCTCGGCACGGGAGACCGACGTCGGCTTCTTGCCGATGCTGGGCGAGAGCCTGCTCGTCTACTCGGGCGGCAATTCGACCGTGCGATCGATCGTCGACGCAGAGCCGACCGTCGAGGGCATCTACCCCAACTCGACCTATGACTCCGCGTACTACCGGACTCGCCAGCGCTCGAGTCCCCACAACCTGCTGTCCGGCGCTCCCGCCCTCTGGGACATCGCCCCCAGCGGACTCGATCTGCCGATCGCGATGTTCGACTATCGGCCCGAGGTGCTCGAAACCCCGCGGACCACGGTGGTTGCGAATCCGCTCACGGCCGACTTCGGCGGAACCACTGCCACGTGGACCTGGAACGGCAGTCACTTCGCTCGCGCCCATGGCTCGTTCACCCATCGTGACGCGGCGGGCAACCAGATCACGGCGAACAACGTCCTGGTTCTCGAAACCCCCTACTTCACCAGCGGTTCGACCGGCTCGCCCGTGGCCAACACGGCCGGAGCGGGCGCCGGGGTTCTCCTCGCAGATGGCGCGTGGGTCGACATCACGTGGTCTCGCGCCTCGAACGGGTCGCGCTATGTGCTGACCGAGGTTGGGTCGGGCGACCCGGTGCTGCTGACGCCGGGGAGGACCTGGGTCGAATTGGTGCCGACAGGTCTCTCCCCCTTCGCTGGGTGACAACCCGCAAACGATTTTCGAAGCAGGTTTCGAAATTGGGGGCGAACCTGGTTTCATGATCAGGTGACTTCGGCGCGCCCCACCGCAGAGCCCTCGGTCTGGCGCGTCATTCCCGCAGACGAGGTGCCCCGCGATCGATACCGGTGGCGCCTCTTGGGCGTGATCGGGATCTCGGTGACCGGCTTCGGCTCGCTGATGACCCTCGTGACCGTGTCGCTCGGGCTCATCGCCGACGACCTCGAGTCGGACAGCGTGACCGCGCTGTGGCTGCTGACCGGCCTGATGCTCGCCATGGCGGTGTGCACCCCTCTCGGGGGCAAGATCAGCGACGCTTTCGGGCACAAGCGGGTCTTCCTCGTGGGCAACGGTGCGATGGCCGTGCTCATGTTCCTGAGCGCCGTCGCTCCCAACATGGGGGTGCTGATCCTGTGGCGGGTGCTCTTCGGCATCGCTGGAGCCGTGCTCATGCCGGCGGGAATGGCGCTGATCATGAACGCCTTCCCGGTCGAGGAGCGGGCGCGGGCCGTTGCCTATTTCCAGATGGCGATGACCGGTGGGCCGACCATCGGGGTGGTGGTCGGTGGACCGCTCATCGACGTCATCGGCTGGCGGGGCGTGTTCGCCTCCTTCGGTGGACTTGCGCTGCTCGCCTTCTCGATCGGCGCGGTCGTGGTGCGCCCCGGCGAAGGCCACGGACGCATCAAGATCGACTTCCTCGGCACGGGTCTGCTCGCGGGCGGAACCCTCCTGATCCTGTTCGCGATCATCAACGGGGCGCAGGGGACCTCGCTCAGCGAGCCCGGGCTGCTCGCGATGATCGGTGGGTCGGTCGTGTGCTTTGCCGTGTTCGTCTTCTGGGAGCTTCGGGTGGCCGAGCCGCTGCTCGACGTGCGGCTCTTCGCCCGCGCCGCCTTCGTCACCCCGCTGGTTGCGAGCGCGTGCAACCAGTTCGCGTACATGGGTGCGTTCGTGCTGGTGCCTCAGCTGCTGTCTGGGCCCTACGGCTACAGCACCGGTGTCGCTGCTCTTCTCATGATCCCCCGGCCGGGAGTCTTCTCGTTGGCGTCGCCGATCGGTGGGTGGCTGCCCGAGCGCGTCGGGTTCCGCCTCCCCATGGTGATGGCGACGGCAACCATGGTCGGTTCGATGTTCGCCTTCATCGTCGGATCCGACGCCACAGCCTTGTGGACGATCATTGTGGGGCTGTCGCTCTCCGGGCTCTCCGCCGGGTTGGGTTCGCCGTCCTACCAGACGCTCGTGGCCAACTCGGTGCCGTCCGAAGACATCGGGATCGCCAATGGCATGAGCCAGACGATGCTCTGGATCGGAATCATCATGGGGATCCAGAGCATGGGTGCGATGGCGCCGAAGGGTGCCAGCATCACGGAGTACCGCTGGACCTTCCTGTTCGGGGCGTGCGTGGCCCTCGGTGGTCTGTTGGCCCCGCTAGTCGTGCGGACGAGCTCCGCTCCGAAGGACTGATCAGTCCGTGTAGCCACCGTCGACGATGTCGGCGACCCACACCCGCAACTCGGACGGGCACGGCTCCGTCAGGGGTTCCGCGGAACCGCTACCTCCGCCGAACCAGTCGCCGGTGACCTCGATCCACTCTCCGACGATCACGTAGCGAGCGGGGAAACCCGGAACCTCGATGCCGGTGCCGTCCCAATTCATCCAGCCCATCGACCACACGAGGCCGATCTCGGTGCCGTCCTCCTGGCGAATGCCGAGGCATGAGTTGTCGTTGATGGTGATCAGCTCGCCGGACACGGTCTCGCGGGCCGGCGGCCGCTCAGATGTCGCGAGGCTGCCATCGGGATGCCAGTC
>CAZVUM010000184.1:0-3135 GCA_964629575.1 uncultured Acidimicrobiales bacterium
CGCCGCGTCCAACACACCCACAACCGCCGAATCACCCAGATCACCCAGATCACCCGGGCCTGCCGTGTCCGTCGTCGACATCTGTTTCACCCCCCAAACACCCACACTCACCGATCCCACCCGCGGGTGGGGCACCTACCGAAAGGGCTCGTCACGTCGAACCCTGAACGACCGGACGGGGAAGGAAACCGGCACCCCCAACCCTACCCGAACACACGTTCGTTCCCCAACCCACGGCAACAGCAAATCCCAAAGATTCTCGAACATCCGCGAGACCATCGGGGCCTCGGTTCTCGCCCCTCAGCGCCGCGGGCTTACTCCGACAACGGCACGGTGCGCACGTCGTTGGAACGCGTCCAACTCGATCGATACGAGCTGAGTTGGACGCACGGCGTCGGTGGCGGGGGTTGGCGCCGACAGCCAACAACGAGACGCCCTCGGCCAAGACACGAGCGAGTTTCGGCTTCACGCTCGAGTGCAGCAAGCAAAGCGACGTAGGAGTTCTCATGAACCTTGTGATCACCACCCTCGAACTGCAGTCCGGCGCGTTGGCAGATTTCACCGAAGTCTTCGAACGCGACGTCCCCGAGGTCCTCGGCAGGTACAACAGCTGGCGTGGCGCGGAACTGTCGTTCGATTCCGACACCAGCGCTGCGTGCGTCGTGGGGTACTGGGCCGATCCAGATCAGATGCGCGACTGCCTGGCATCGACCGAGCATGGAGCCGTGATGGGGAAGCTGATGCCGTACGTCGCCGGGACCCCCGACGTGAAGATCACCGAGGTCGTCACACACATCGGCGATCTGGCCGCAAGCCCCGCTGGAGCCTGAGCAAGAGCGCCGCAAGTCCGGTCAGCCCGCGTCGAGTCGCCGTCGGTACTCACGGGGGCTGACACCGGTCCAGCGTTTGAACGCTCGAGTGAACGAGCTCTGCTCCTCGAAGCCCACCAGGTAGCCCACCTCCGCGACAGACAGACCGTGATCGGTGAGGCGAAGCTTCGCTGACTCCTGTCTGACCTCGTCAACGACGTGGTTGAACGTCGTCCCTTCGCCAGCGAGCCGCCGCTGAAGGGTCCGCGGCGACATGGCGAGGTGGGCAGCGACCGCTTCGAGACGGTGATCCCCGCCGGCGAGGGCCGCCTCCACGGCCGAGCGAACCAGGCCGACGAAGCCCGTGGCCGGCGGAAGCGCGTCGATGAGCGAGTTGGCCTGCTTTTCCAGGAGGGCCACGAGGCCGGGATCGCTGGCACGCACCGCCATGTCCCAGGTCTCTCGAGACAACACGATCTCGGTGACCGGCGCATCGAACTCGACCGCACAGCCGAGCGTGCGCGAGTGCTCCCGCTGCTGCTCGGGAGGCTGCGGCTCGGGGAATTCGAAACGGACGAGCTGAGGAGCGAAATCGAGTTGCCATGTTCGGTGCCCCAGACCCACCACTAGTCCGGCGACGAACTCGGCGCTGGGCCGTGGAACGCGATCAGCTACACCGAAAAGCTGGAGCCGACCTGTCGCCGCGTCGACCTCGGTCGTGGTCGCGAGCCACGTGTTGATCGTCGGGACGTAGTGCGCCCAGCGGGTGAGTCCCTCGCCGATCGTCGCCGAATAGCCCACCAGATAATCGAGGATCCCGTAGCTACCGCGGGGGATCGAACCGGCGGCGTGGAGCCCAAGTGCACGGTCACCCGACTGTGCGATCGCCTCCGCCCAGAACAGCCGCATCTGCTCCTCACGGACTCGACCCGACGGATCGGCAAGGGTCGCCAGATCGATGCCGGCGGCTTCCAAGATCGGTTCGGCCGCAACCCCCATCCGGTCACACGTCGCAAGCACCAGCCGGGGAGTCACCACAGTGTTCCAGTACTCGGCCACAGCCGGAAACTACCGAATCACCTCTCAACGTATGAACCAGCTGGTAGCTGCGGCGCCGGAAGCCAACTCCGTGTCCCCCACAGACAAGACGAGAGTGGGTGCCACGGCCAGTTCAACCAGATAGCTCCGATCGCCGAAGACCTTGAGCGCAGGTCTCCCGACGCTGCGAAGGCCGTTGGCTGTCCCGCCCGAGGCCCGGAGCCGACCGTCACGGCCACGCCGAACCAGGTGCCGATCTCGACCGGGTCGCGAGATGTCCATGGGGACGCGACTCACGGCACTACAGGGCAGGACCGAGGAACGCTTCGAGCGAGGGTCCGTCGAGCGTTACCGTGCGCGTCTGGCGACGAAGAACGTGCCAACTGTGGCCTTGGACCTGCCCTTGGCGGCCCACACGACCCGGCCGGTGAAGTGGTCACAGACCACGGTCAGGTAGCGGTGCCCCTCCTGTACTTGACCTCGTCGATGGCGACCGCGACGAGTCCGTCCAACAGGTCGACCCGGCCCAGGGCCTCTTGGGCCACCCGGACGCACATGTTGTTGACCGCCCGCCACGAGATCCCGTAGCGATCCGCGGCGGCCGCCTTGTTGCCGACAATGGCATCGTGGACGACCAAGTCCTCAAAGGCCCGAGAGAACCAGCTGCCGTGACGGGCCCACACCACCTCGGCCACCGTCGGGCCGTGCTCGGGACAATCGACTCGGGGCGCGGCACCGACGAGCTCACAGGTGCCGAACCCGATGTCGACATGACGCCAGCGACGCAACCCGCCGCCACGGTCATACAACGGAGCGATCACCCCACAACGCCCACACCTCGAGCGGCGCCGGGCCCGGTGGCGGACCGCTACCTCCAGACATGAACGCGCTCTGCGATCCCACAGGATCCATGACTCGATCACGACCTCGCGGCCCAACCCACACAATCGGCTCAGTAGGGTCTTGATGCGCACGCCGTCCACTCCTCGTTGTCGACCTTCGAATAGCCGGCAACATAGGAACCGGGCGGCGTGCGTGCGCGGACCCACCCCCTCCCCAGCTCACCAACCGACCCACGGAAGCGTCAGTTGAGCCAGAAAGAACCTGTCCACCACCCACCAGGAAGAGTACGCGGTCATTTAGCGGGAGGAGCCGCTCAGCAGAGAATCACAGTCTGCCGTACTCAACTCATACTCTTTATCCCATTCGACGTCGCTAACATCGACAAGCTTGCTGTCTGGTAGCTGAAGCGTCAAAGCAGACGAGGCCCGTACTGCTACCTCGTAAG
>CAZVUM010000185.1:0-3076 GCA_964629575.1 uncultured Acidimicrobiales bacterium
GAAGGCTGGTTGGTGAATCACATCGTTGACGTGGACAGCACCCTGCGTGAGAAGGTGCTGAAACCTTGCAAGCCTGCGGGCGAACCCCTCCTGCAATCCTGAGCTCACAGGGCTCACACATGCGCAGGACTTCCCGTGCCCAGGGACGCCGCATCGCTTATTCTCCATGCTCTGACGTGGAGAAAACCTGTGCGTTGGCTGCAGCATCTCGTTCGTGAATCCCTGGATACCAGAGCGATCTCACGCACCGACCGAGCGGGCCTGCGCCACATGGCGCGAGGTGAGATGTGGTGACACACGACGCCTCACCAGCTCAATCCTGGCACGCACTCGACTTGCCCTCTCTCGAGCGCGCTCTCGACGCCACACCTGCCGGCCTGACCACTTGCGAGGCCGCAGCACGACTCAGCAGGGTGGGCCCCAACGCGCTCCCACACGCGCCACCCCCGACGTGGTGGCAGATTCTGCTGCGACAGTTTCGCAGCCCCCTGATATACATCCTCGCCGCAGCCGGCGCGGTCTCCATCGCCATCGGCGAACCCACGGACGCCGCCTTCATCGCCGGCGTGCTCAGCCTCAACGCCCTGATCGGGGGCTACCAGGAATGGCGGGCGGAGAAGAGCACCCAATCCCTGCAGAAACTGCTACAGATTCGGGCAGCCGTCATGCGAGACGGCGACATCTCGGAGATCGAAGCTGAAGAGGTGGTCCCGGGAGACGCGGTGTGGCTCGAGTCAGGCAACCGGGTCCCCGCCGACCTGCGCCTCATGGCTGCCCACAGCATCGAGCTGGATGAGTCCTTGCTCACGGGCGAATCCCTGGCTGTTTCGAAAGATCCCACCTGGCACGGCGACGGGGACACCCCCGTGGGCGATCGGCGCAACATGGCCTTCGCCGGTTCCATCGTCGTCCGCGGTCGCGCCCAAGGTCTGGTGGTGGCCACGGGCACCGCGACCCACGTGGGCCAGCTCGCCCTCGATGTCCTCGACGCGTCCGGCGGCAGATCACCCCTGATCGAACGGCTCGAGCGCTTCACCCGTGTGGTGGCGGTGGCGGTCCTTGCTGCCGCCTGCGCGGTGGCGGTGCTCGGCGTTTGGCTCCACGGCCACGGCGCACACGACATGTTCCTGTTCGCGGTGGCCCTGGCGGTGTCGGCCATCCCCGAAGGCCTGCCCGTGGCCCTGACCGTGGTGCTGTCCATCGGCACCGCGCGCATGGCCCGCCGGGGCGTGATCGTGCGCCGACTGGCAGCCGTCGAAGGCCTGGGCAGCTGCACCCTGATCGCCAGCGACAAGACCGGCACGCTCACCTGCAACGAGTTGACCGTGCGCCAGATCTGCCTGACCAGCGGCGAACGCTACGAGGTCTCCGGCGAGGGCTTCGTTCCCGAGGGCCAGGTCAACCGAGAAGGTCAACCCATTGGTGAGGCCGACGAGCGCCTGCTCGATCGACTCGCCACCGTGGCCGTGCTCTGCAACGAAGGAGATCTCCATCGACGACAGGACGCATGGGCGTGGCGCGGCGATGCGGTCGACCTGGCCTTGCTGACCATGGCCCACAAGCTCGGGCGCACCCACGAAGCCAGCCTGACCGACCACCCCCAGGTCAACGAGATCCCCTTCGAACCGGAGCGACAGTTCTCAGCGTCGTACCACGAGCGGGGCGGCCTCAGCGAGGTGTTCGTGAAGGGAGCTCCGGAGAGGGTCCTGGCCAGGTGCCGATGGGACGATGGCGCCGATCGCGTCGGTGAGCTGCTGCAGCTCACCGAGTCCATGGGCCGAGAGGGCTACCGTGTTCTGGCCCTGGCGCAGGGCACCACAGCACAGGCCCTCGACCCTACCAGCGCTCCCCCCGACCCCACCGCGCTGACCTTCTTGGGGCTGGTCGGCATGATCGACCCGCTGCGGCCCGGCGTGCGCGACGCGGTGCGAGCCTGCCACGACGCGGGCGTGTCCACATGCATGATCACCGGCGACCACCCGGTGACGGCCCTGGCCATCGCCAAGGACCTGGGCCTGGCCAGCCACTCAGCGCAAGTCGTCACCGGTGGCGAACTGGCCAAGATGTCGCCCAGCGACATGGAAGCTGCCCTGCGAGTCGCCCGGGTCTTCGCCAGGGTCGCGCCGCGCCAGAAGCTCGAGCTCGTCGAGGCGGCCCGGCGCATCGGACACTTCGTCGCGGTCACCGGTGACGGTGTGAACGACGCGCCCGCGCTCAGGGCAGCGAACATCGGCGTGGCCATGGGCAAGTCCGGCACCGACGTCGCCAGAGAGGCCGCGGGGCTCGTGCTCAGCGACGACAACTTCACCACCATCGTCGCTGGCATCGAAGAAGGGCGAGTGGCCTACGACAACGTCCGCAAGGTGATCTACCTGCTCATCTCCACGGGCGCCGCAGAAGTGGTGCTGGTAGTCATGGCCCTCATCGCCGGGCTGCCCTTGCCGCTCCTGGCCGTGCAGCTGCTCTGGCTGAACCTGGTCACCAACGGCATCCAGGACGTGGCCCTGGCCTTCGAGCCGAGCGAAGGCGGCGTGCTCAGCCGAGCCCCCAGGCCACCGTCTGAACCCATCTTCGATCGGCTCATGGTCGAACGCACCGTGGTCGCAGCCCTGACCATGGGCCTGGTGGGCTTCGCCGCCTTCTGGTGGATGCTGGACGCCGGCTGGACAACCGAAGCCGCCCGCAACGCCCTGCTGTTCTTGATGGTGCTCTTCGAGAACGTGCACATCGGCAACTGTCGCTCCGAGACCCGGTCTGCCCTACGCCTCTCGCCTCTGCGCAGCCCCATCCTGCTCACCGGCGCCCTCGTCGCCCTGCTGATTCACGTGGGCATCACCTTCTCGCCCCTGGCCCAGCGGGTCCTGCATGTGGAGCCGATCTCACTCACCGCCGTGGCCACATTGTTCGTGGCCGCCCTGACGGTCTTCGTCACCATGGAGATCCACAAGTGGAGCTGGACCAGGCGAAGGCAGCGAAAACCCGGCGTGTGAGGGCCAGCTGCCTCGCTCTCGGAGCCTCCGCCGGCCTCGGTCACACATCGCCCACCAAGGGCTTGACGCCAGCCCCCCTGGCCGAC
>CAZVUM010000186.1:0-3067 GCA_964629575.1 uncultured Acidimicrobiales bacterium
GCGGGCATGGGTGGGATCGGGGTGGCCGCCATGTGGGCGAGTACGAACTGCGGGATCTCGTGCTCGGCGGCGAGGGCGGTCGTCAGCTCGGTGGACAGTTGGGCGGGTTCGGGCTTCGGGGCCTCGCCGCGTGCGAGTTCCTGAAGCCGACGTTCCTCCCATGGTCTCCGGCCCACGAGGTGTGCAGGCGGCAGGGTTCCGTGGAGCAGCAACGCCGAGCCAGGGGGGACCTGGCGCATCAAGTCCGCGGGAAGGAACCTCATCCGAGCCGTCGATGCCGCGATGGAACGCCGATCGCCTCGCCATCCGACGTCGGTTGTCATCGACTGCTGGGCGACCTCTTCCTCGCCACCGAGGAAGCTCGCGTAGTCGAGCGTCTCCTTGTCGGACAGGCCGGAGAAGAAGATCTTGGAGCCGTGGTTGGTGAGCAGCGATTCGGTCTGGGCCTGATAGATGGCTCTCATCTGGGCCAGCGACTGCCATACCGTCACGAGCTGGATCCCGATCCCCGAGCAGGTCGACGCCACCTCAGGAAGCCAGCGCAGGGGCGTGTTGCCTGCTTCGTCGATCACCGCCAGCGTTGCGGGGATCGGCCCGCCGGCACGCTTCGAGATGTCGTAGGCCTGGTCTCGGAGCAGGTCGCCGATGAGACCGCCGAACAGGACCGAGAACCGCTCGGCCGACTTGAGCGGCTGCACCAGGTACAGGGTGTTGTTGCCTGCGAGCAACATGGCCATGTTCATCGTGGGCTGATCGACCAGCTCGCCTTCCTGGGTCACCACCCTCGTCGCCGATGCGGCGGCGACGTAGGGGTCCTCCCACGCCGTGATCACTGTCTGGGCGGTGGAGAAGATGTCCGAACGCGTCCGCGGCTCGAGTTTCCAGAACCCTCCGAACGCGGTCAACGCCTGGCGGGCCTCCACATTGACCGCGGCGTCAACATTGCGGACCATCTGCGATAGCAGCAGCGCTACTTGGCTCTCGGCCTGTTGGTGGCCATCTTGCAGGGCGAGCCACCTGACAACGTCGCCCATCGTCAGGTCGTTGGTAGCTGCTGCGAACAGCATCGGCCAGAGCAACTGCTGGCCTTTCGTCGACCAATAGTTGGCGTTGGTGACGCCCTCGGTCGGTCCTGCGTCCAGCAGGGTTGCGGCGGCTTGTTGGGCACCCGAGATCGATCTCGATGCGTGCAGCGGTGACCACCCAACGCGCTGGACGTTGTCGCCGAGGTCGCTCGGGAGCTCCCCGAACGGATCGAACACGAAGACCTGACCGAGCTGCCGGCGCCGGGCGACTGTCGCGTTGAACAGATCGTCTTTGACCGACGAGAGAACCGCGGGACCGTCCCAGTCCAGAACCCCGGCGGTCACGTTCGCTGTCTTGCCGCACCGCGACGGGCCGACCACGACCACAGCAGAGCGGTCGCCCACCCTCGTGCGTTCGCGGTGGCGTTGGGCCGAGTCGGGTTGGGTGCTCCGATCCTCGGTGGCCACCAGACTCCGACCGACCCGGCCCATCACGAATCGGCCCTCGGTCGGATGCTTCACGATCAACGGCTTGAGATCGCGTCGTCGCGCCAAGCGGGCCTCCGGCGTGACCCCCAGGCGAGATTTCCGGTCGGTGCCGACCCTGGTCGACGCGAACCGAAGATAGAGGCCGGCGGCCAGACCGATCGCCGCCAGCATTACAGCCGCGGTGATCGACCAGTACAGGACCGGGCCAGGTAGCGACTCAGCGGCCACCGGACCCCACGCCAAACGAGGCTCCGACCCGTTCGCGGGAAGACGGAACATCGCCCCGAACGCATCGGCCGGAGACGCCGCCATCGGTGCGCCCGAATGTGTGATGGACGCGACCTGCGCTCCGGCCCAGTGGGCGGCAGCCACAAGCCCAGCGCAAATTATGGCCAGCATCCAGAACTCGTCTCCACCGGGCGATCCCATCGAGCGATCGACGCGGCTCATACCGCAATCGCCTCCAGCAACTCGGCGCTGTGTCGAGCCAACCGTTGCTGGGCACGCGAACGTCGGCGCCTCAGCCGCTCGGCCTCCCGAACGTCGCCGCACGCAAGCGACAGGCTCGTTTCACCAAGATGGGTGCTCGCCCACACCAGCGTCGCATCATCGGCCGACACAATCCCCTTGCCGACCGCGAGCCGCAACGTACGGGCGAGCAACACCGCAGGCGGCACAGTGGTCTCGACCGCCGGGACCTCGACGGCTAGATCCTCAGGCGCCAGTTCACGAGCACGGTCGATCAGCTGATCGCGGCGGCGCTCGACCCGCTTCAGCATTCGTGTGCGAAGCACCCGCAACGGATACACCCGATGCAATCCCGCCAGCGACGCGATGGCCTCCCCGGCTGCGCCCAGCACCATCGTCACCAGCTCAGCGTCGTCAACGGCAACACCCGCGGCCCGAAGGATCCGCGCCAACCGGAAGCACTCCTTGCCCATGATCGGCACCATCACCTGCAGCAGCAGACGACTCGCCAACGGGTCATCCACTGCGAGCCGCAACACTGCCCGGGTCACCTCGACCGAGGCCTCGGCGGACTCCCCAATTGGCACCGCGATCGCGTCAAGGATCTCCCCCAGCGACGTGAACCCATCGAGGATCGGCTCCGCCTCAACCCATTCTCGAAGACGACCTCGACTCCATTTCCCACCGGCGATCGCAGACCACTCCTCACGCATCGCCGCCCCGAAACTGCTGCATCCGACTTCTCTCATGGCCGCAGAATCAAGAGCCGACCTACTCCTTGACCTACCTGACGACCTCACAAACACCTATCCGCAGCTATTTGTGGACCTATCCCTCGCGCTGGCGGTCGGATAGGTGCCTTCACCAGGTCTTTCGCGGCTTGCTCGCATTCGTGTCACATCCGCGCGCCACCCTCGAGAACACCCGGATAGGTCGATCTCCGACCCGGAAAGGAACAGGATGAGGATCCGACGACCCATCTCACCCACATACGCAACGCCCCAAGAGGCCATCGCGTACCTCGCCTCGGTATGCGACGGCGCCGTCCGGCGAGATGGCCACGGCTTCGCCGCCGAACACGTTGC
>CAZVUM010000187.1:0-3052 GCA_964629575.1 uncultured Acidimicrobiales bacterium
GGACAGCCTGGTCGAAGGTGGCGTTCCGAATGTCTCCCTGAACGACTCGTGTCACCCCGAGCTCCTTGACGTTGACACTCGCCGGAGGTGCGTGTGGGTACTGCTCCCGAACACCCTGGAGTGCCACCCCATCGCCGACCTCGACTTCCCCGATGAGGAACCCCCTCCACGGCCCCCAACGACCACGACGCTCGTACCCCCGCCAGGATCCACAGCGGCCCCGACTACCACGGAGGGTCCGACAGATCCAGAGTCCACGACCACATCCACCGAACCGACGACCACGGAGGTGCCCAGAAGCACCTCGGCTCCGACCAGCACTGGGTCGACATCTACTACGGGTCCCTCCTCCACTACGACTGTGCGACCCCGTCCGCCCCCTCTACCCATCATCGTTGACCCTTGCCCGCCTTCGGCGGAGGGGCTCTTCGACGGACGCAATGAGAAGAGCGTCGGTGCGTTCGAGAACATCTGCGACCCACAGGCACCGGCATACATCGATGGTGGGCTGGTCAACGGCCTGCCGGTCCCATTCTTCCGCAAGGGAGGAGGCGAGCTCGGGTACGTAGCTCCCACCGACGATGGATGGGAATACGTGAAGTGCTTCCAACGAAACGACTACGACGTCGCCTACTCCGGAATCAGCATCGTCGGCGACCGCATCACGATCGAAGCGCGTGGCGCTGAGTTTGCGGCGCTGGGCCGCACCTACACCCGCACCTACACATGGCCCGGGTGTGCGGAGATCGCGGGGGAGACGGCCGAGTTTGGGCAGTACGAGCAACGCCCACACGGACCCGAGAGGCTCTTCGAGGGTGTTGAGTACTCGGTTGGCGCAGAAGGTGCTCAGGTCGAGGCAGATGCCGAGTACGGCATCGGCACGAGGTTCCGCCTGACCGATGAGGATGACAACGAGCTCGTGCTCAACTTCCCCGAAGAGGTCATCTTCGACCAGTTCTCGGTGGTGGCACGACACGGCGACGACCTGTTTGTCTTCGCGGCGGCCGTCAACAGGCCGCCGGGTCAAGAACCAGGACCCGACCACGATCAGGGGAAGATCTACCGGGTGTCCCCTGGCGAAACGGGTACGGGTACCGAGGTCACCGTCGCGGTGGAGGTCGGGCGAATCTCGTCGATGATCGTCGTGGACGAGGTTCTGTGGCTCGCTCAACTCGAGCCCAGTCGCATCATCCCGGTGCCACTGGACGACTAACGGGTGCCCAGAGGGCACCCCGGCATGTCTCAGCCAGGCTCGTGGGCGGAGCCGATCATCCAGCCCTAGGATCGTCGTCACACCCCATACTCGACGCCTTCATCCTCAGCACGCGCGCCGCCCGATAACGACGCTCAGATCAGGCTGAGCCCTATCCGCGACCCACCCGCACTCATCTGCCGGTTCCCGCGACTGGGTTCAGTCGGTGAAGGTGACTGGGATGTTCCGTGTGCGATCGACTGTGAGATCGAACACGTCAGGCCGGTTGTAGTGCCCAGCCACGTCTCGCATCATGTGCGTCGCAGTGACCGCGTCCTGATCAAGATCGGCGTAGATGATCTCTTCGGTGTCCAGCGCCGCCTCGGCGATGACCCTGCCATCAGGGCGGCAGATCATCGATCCGCCATCACCCATTGACGGCAACAGCGCCTCGGCCAAAGCCTCAGCACCGGGGAAATCAGTGGGGATCAGATCCCGGCCGATCAACCCACACACCGACGCCACATAGATACCCGCCTCTTGGGCAATGAAGCTCGTGATGCCACCAGAAGTGTTGGCCGTGAACCCCGGCCAACACGCGATGTGTAACTGCTCGCCCTGGCTGTACAACGAGAAACGGGGCAACGGCAGCCAGTTCTCCCAACAGTTCAGCCCACCGATCTTCCAGCCATTCCAATCATGCACCCGCAACCCGTGCCCATCACCGTCCGCCCAGCTGACACGCTCCACGTAGGTGGGCTTGAGTTTGCGATGCACTCCCACCACCCCAAGCTCAGGGTGAATCATCACCATCGAGGCATACACCGAGCCCCCTGACGGGGCCAGCTCAGCTATCCCAACCGACACAAACGAGTCAGCCTCCCGTGCTGCAGCAACGATCGGGTCAAGGTCGCCCCGCTCAATGTTGACGGCCTCACGGAGGTACCAAGCCTGGCGTTGACTCGCCAGCGGTGTTGACATCAGCCTCAGATCATCCGAAGGCGCCCACCACGGATAACCCGGCACAAACGTCTCGGGAAACGCGACCACACCCGCTCCCTCTCCAGCCGCCTCTTTCACCAAACTCGCGACCTTGTCAACGGTGGCCTCGCGATCCATCCAAACCGGCGCAGCCTGCACCACAGCGATCTTCAACGTGCCCATCACGTCCCCCTAGCCCGCTTCACAGACAAGAGGCTAGATCGGCCCACTCGATAACGCCGCCAAACATCCAGGTAGCAGACCACGCGAGACCACCCGACCATGCCGGGCTTGAGCGGGTTCGGATTCGCGTTTCTCGGCCGAGGCGAGTTCAGCCTCGGAGTTCTGCAGCGAGTTGACCCACCTCAACAGCGACGGCGTCGTCGCAATCCAAAAGAGCCATGAAGCGCGTCACGTCGTCATCATCGACTGCGCCCCTCACGCCTGCTCCCGGCCCGGCAGCATCGAGGTCGCGAGCGCCCGCCGCCAACAGAAGCAGCGCGACGGGTCGCTCGAGCGGGCGCTCGGTACGGCAACCACACTGCGGGCATCGGAACGAGTAGCCCGGTGTGCTCTGGGCATGACCCCCGACCTCGAACTCAGCGGCATCCAACTCGATGTCGCCACACGACTGACATGACGCTCGCATCCGGTGCATCGGAACCGTCCTTGGTTTCGTCCCCAGTTCCGATCGGTCAGCACACCCAGGGCGTGAGGCTCAGCCATCCTCGAACTTCTGCACAGCAACGACGCAAGCGACTTTCGAACCCGCCCGGTAATGACGCCACCAATCCGGCCGAATCGCTCGGCCGACCCATCCCATCCTGCCGGGGACCGAGCTGCCGATTCGCCTATTCGGCTATTCGGCTAGCCGGATTT
>CAZVUM010000188.1:0-3023 GCA_964629575.1 uncultured Acidimicrobiales bacterium
GGGCTGTGACCTGACGCGTGCCGCCGCCAGATCGATTGCGCGGCGCACGGCGAGGATGGGCAGGTAGTTCGTGACGGGCAAGTCAGCGAACTCGTCGCGTGCTCTGCACGCGAGTTCGTGTCGCTCGTCAGGAGCGAGGGTGTCCCCGAAGCGTCGGGCGAGCTCCCTCTCGATGCTTCGAAGGAGACTGACGGTGTCGTCATCGCCGAGCACACTTGGAGCGGCCCGCTTTCGGCAAGCGCCGGCGTTCAGTTCGGTACCCATGAAGTCTTCTTTCGGCTCGTTGCCCTGGCTGCCGGGCGGCACGACGGGGGGATCATCCGCCGCCCGGCGAGCCGATCAGGCCGGCGCGGGGGACAACTCGGACCAGGCTCCGTAGCCGCCGATGATGTCGGAGACGTCTCCGAAGCCGGCCTGGCGAAGCACGCTGGCGCCCACCGATGAGCGGTAGCCGCCGGCACAGAACACGATGGTGGGTGCCGCCGGGTCGAGTTCGTCCAACCGGCCGGGGAGCTGACCAACGGGGATGGCCTGCGGTTCGTCGATGGTGCCCAAGGCGACCTCTCCGGGGTTGCGGATGTCGACAAGTTGCAGTCCGTCGATCGAGTCCTTGCGGGCCTCGTACTCCGTCGCCGTCATTCGTGACGCCTGCTGCACACGGTCGGGGTTGTCGACCATGACCGCCAAGGGCTGTTCGAGATAGCCAGCCACACGGTCGAACCCGATGCGGGCCAGACGGTTCCGCGCTTCGGTTTCGAAGCCGGGCTCGACCACGAGCACGATGTCGACGTCGTGCGGGACGACCGAACCGGCAAACTCGGCGTAGCGGCCGTTGAGGCCAACGTTGATCGAACCGGCGAGATGGCCCGCCCCTCCGACGTGGCCGACATCGACGGCGGCATCGCCGCGTGGACCCAGGCGGGGCTCCCCACGGTGACCCAATGACCAGCCCCTCGGAGATGTGGGAGTCGCGCTATGCCAGTGAGACGTTCGTCTACGGCACCGACCCCAACGACTTCCTCGCGTCTGCGGCGAACGACCTGCCGGTGGGCCGGGCTCTTTGTCTGGCCGATGGCGAGGGCCGCAACGGGGTCCACCTCGCATCGCTCGGCCACACGGTCACCTCGGTTGATTTCTCCCAATCGGGCATGAACAAGGCCACACAGCTCGCAGCCGAACGGGGCGTCCAGATCACGACCGTGGTGGCCGACCTCGCCGAGTTCGACCTCGGCGTAGACCGATGGGATCTGATCGTGTCGATCTTTGCTCACACACCCCCCGACGTCCGCAGGTCCCTCCACGAACGTGTTGCAAGGTCACTCTCCCCCGAGGGAGCGCTCGTCCTCGAGGCCTACACACCGCAACAGATCGGACGCGGCACGGGCGGCCCTCCCGTTCCCGAACTGACCATGACCCTCGACGGCTTGCGCGGAGAACTCCGCGACATGACCATCGTTGAAGGGCGCGAGATCATCCGACCCGTCCTCGAGGGGCCTGGCCACACCGGCGACGGCGCCGTCGTCCAAGTGATCGCTGGACCGACAGGCTCCAAGTAGCCGTCCGGTGTCTACCGCCGAGCGACGCCGTAGGAGTTTCTTGTGACCGATGCGGGTGTCGACGCGTCATACCGGTGACCCGCCTCGAAACTGGAGCCAGACCAGATGCCCACTCGCTACTTCCTCCCGGTAATGCTCGCCATTGCCCTAGTGCTCGCGGCCTGCGGTGGCGACAGCGACAGTGGTTCCGGCTCGCTGCCCGCAGGCCAGATCGAAGGCGAGCTGTTTGACTTCGACCTCATCCAAGGGAGCGACTTCGTCTTCGAAGCCGACCCAAATGACCCAAACCGAGGCATCTTTCGGGTGGTCACCACCGAAGAAGCCATCTGCGCCATCGTCTGGGGCGAGACCGAAGACTTCGGCAGCTTCAACAACAGCCTCTCGATGAACGGAACCGGCATCATCAACCATGACGTCGTGCTCCCCGGCGCCGAACAGGGGCGGGAGTACTTCTTCCGGGTCCAGGGCACCACGTCAGACGGTCGCCAGTTCCGCAGCGAAACCGGCACGTTCACCATCCCCGTCACCGACGCAGGCGATGCCATGGACTCCATGGACGAGGCGGCCCACGGCCCCAACCTCGCCCTCGACGCGGACGTCGTCGATTCGAGTTCGAGCTTCGGAGCGGGCTGGGAGCCCGAGAACGCCATCGACGGCGACACCAACACCGAATGGGCGACCTCCGGTGACGGTGACAACGGGTTCGTCACCCTCGACCTCGGCTCCCCCCAGAAGGTTGCCGGGGTCGAGTTCATCACCCGCCGAATGCTCGACGGCACCGCCATCACCGACACCTACACGATCACTGTCGACGGCGGAGAGACCTTCGGACCGTTCCCGGCCGGCACCCCCGCCGAACCCAACTTCACCGAAGTCGACTTCACCGGCCAAGAAGTCCGGTTCGACATCGAAACATCGACCGGCGGCAACGTCGGCGCCGTCGAAGTCCGCGTCTTCGCCCCCGCCAGCTGATTCGACCCCGTAACAACCATCGTCAAAACAACATCAAGGAGACTCGCAATGAGCGATCAACCATCCAACATCAAAACAGCAGCGTTCCTCGCTGGCCCAGTCGGCCGCTGGGGCCGCATCATCTTGGGCGCCGCCCTCGTGATCATCGGCGTCGCGACAGGCGGCATTGCAGGCGTCATCGTCGCCCTTGTCGGACTCGTCCCCGTTGGGCTCGGCATGTCGAATCGCTGCCTCATCTCCCGCGTCATCGGTGCGCCGTGGAAGGGTCAGGACGCCATCGACATGGTCAATTCCTAGAGCGGTGAGCCCAACTGACCGGGTCGACCGTCCCGCAATCGACGCGCCCGCGCCTGACATCACCGCTGCATTTCCAGACGGTCGACCCTGGTCGATAGCCGACCACCGCGGGCGGCACCTCGTGTTGATCTTCCACCGGCACATCCATTGACTGCCGTGCGCTTCACACGCGGGTGCCGTGCGCGCTCGCCTCGACGA
>CAZVUM010000189.1:0-2996 GCA_964629575.1 uncultured Acidimicrobiales bacterium
CGACATCTTCGAAGGCACCGAGCAGATCCAGCAGCTCGTCATCAGCCGGGCGATTTCGGAAGTCCGGATCGACTAGATCGAGCTGCGGTCTCGCGGCAATGTCACAAAGATCAGCAGGTGGAGCGAGGTCGGCTACAGCGGTCGCGTTGATCGGCGTTTCCGACTTCGGCCGCTGGGTCGCTCGGCTGTGCAAGAGCCGACGCTCGACCGTATGACGCCTCCGGCACTTCGTGTGGACGGCTACCGTCGCTCGGGGAGGCAGGACGAGTGGATGAGGACTTCGGTGAGGCTGCGTTGGCGATCTTTGTCGGCGACGTCGGCGGGCTCACCTCGCTCGTGACTGACGATCCAGGTCTCGCGACGCGTGTTTCGTCGGTGGGACACCCGACCTTGCTGCAGCTTGTGGCCTGCGAAGCGGAGCAGCTTCCGAAGGCAGTCGACGCGGCTCGGGTCCTCGTTCAGGCGGGTGCGGCCACCGGTTCACCGCTGGTCTCAGCGGCCGGGTGCGGTTCGCTGTCGGTACTCGAGTTTCTCTTGGACGAGGGCGTTGGTATCGACGGAGAGGGCTTGTGGACGCCCCTGGATGAGGCGCTCTACTGGGCCAACGGCGACATCGCCGAGCTGCTGGTCAGCCGCGGTGCGCGCATTCGTGCATTGAGTACTGCCGCAGGCCTCGGCGACGTCGAGGCCATCGCACAGCTCTTCGATGGCAAGGCTCTGGCGGCCGCTGCAGGCCCGATCGGATCACCGTTTCCCGACACCGTTCCCGACGAGCTCGCCCGTGACCCGCAGTCGATTCTCGACCATGCGTTCGTGATGGCGGTCAACGCCGGTCACCAAGCGGCGGCTGAGGACCTGCTGGGCCGCGGCGCTGAGATCAATGCGCGGCCGCCGGGGTTCCACTGGCGGGGGACGGCATTGCACGCAGCAATCTGGCGAGGAGACTCAGCGTTGGTGAGTTGGCTGATGTCGTCAGGAGCCGATCCGTCGATTCGCGACGGTCTGGCCGACAGCGACGCCGCCGGGTGGGCAACCCACCACGGCCACCCGGAGCTGCTCCCCCTCCTCGAAACGGCCTGAGTCGCTTCTGGCTATCGGTTGAGGATGTGGCAGATCTCGTCGGCTCGACAGTCGGAGGGATCAAGACGAGCACTGCGGTCGAGCAGTGCGATCAGTTCGCCGCGGAGTTGGTGCAGTTCGTTGATGCGGGCATCGACGTCGGCCAACTTGTCGTTGAGTAATCCGTCGACGTGGTGACACGGGGCTGTCCCGTCGGAGCGGACCTGGATGACGCCTGCGATCTCGGCAAGTGTCAAGCCTGCGGCCTGGGCGCGTTGGATGAAGCGGATCCGGTCGGCCGCGGCGTCGTCGTAGGACCGGTAGCCGTTGGCGGCTCGCTCTGCGGGTGGGAGCAGGCCCCGTCTCTCGTAGTAGCGGATGGTCTGTGTTGCGACCGCACAAGTCGTTGCCAGTTCGCCGATCTTCATGGTCGCCAATCTACCTCTTGACCTTGAACCATGGTGCAAGGTTTACGGTGATCTGTATGGACGTGACCTTGTTGTACTTCGACGACTGCCCCAACTGGCTCGTCGCCAACGCACACCTCGATGCCCTACTCCTGGAGAATCCGGGACTGTCGATCACTCGACACATCGTCGATACTCCCGAGGAGGCAGAGCGGACCCGTTTCCGAGGCTCGCCGAGCATCCTCGTCGATGGCGTCGACCCCTTCGCCGACCCTGAAGACCCGGTCGGGCTTTCGTGCCGCGTCTATCAAACCCCTGACGGACCCGCCGGCTCGCCGACCCTCGATCAACTCCGTGATGTCCTCGCCCCGCGATAGACGTGAGTCGCCGCTGAGCCTCGCCGCGCTGGCCGCCGTTGGGATTGGCGCGTGTTGTGGCATCCCGTTGCTGCTCGCTGCTGGTGCGACCGTGACCATCGCCGGGCTGGGGATCGGTAGTTGGGTCCTGATCGTGGCCGGCATCGGCGTCGCGGTACTCGCCATCAGCTGGAACCGGCCGAGACGTCATGAGCGCGAGGCCGTTTCCAAGGAGTCGATCCATGCCCGCTGACGTCGGACTCGAAGCGCTCGATGAGCTGCTTGCCAGCGGTGCCCAGCTTGTGGAGGTGCTCCCTCCCGCCGAGTACCTCGAGGAACATCTCCCGGGAGCGGTCAACATCCCGTTGAGGGATGTATCCGCCGAGGGCGTGACAATCCTGGACCCAGGTCGCCCGGTGGTCGTCTACTGCTGGGACTCGCTTTGAGATATGAGTCAGCGGGCTGCGTGGCAGCTCGAACGTCTCGGCTTCTCGGACGTGCACGACTTCGTCGTCGGCAAGGCGTACTGGTTGGCCAGCGGTCGCCCGACGGTCCGTTCGAGCGAGATCGCTCGCGTGGGCTTGTCCGTCACTCCTTCAGTCACCGCGTTGGTCGACGACTCGGTCGCAGTGGTCCGAGAGTCGATGGCCTCGCCCTCCGATGTCGTGGTCATCGACGACCGCCGGATTGTCATAGGAAGTGTGCGTGCCTCCGACCTCGACGCCGCAGAAGGTACTGAATTGATCGGTGAGATCATGCGCCTAGGGCCGACGACCATTCGGCCCGACGAACTGGAAAGCGCGGTGGCCGAGAGAATGACCGACAGAGGTGTGCGATCACTTCTCGTGACCAGTCCGACTGGTGAGTTGATCGGGCAATTCGTTCCGAGCGAAACGGGGCCGGATGACTGAGTTCGACCAGGACTCGATCGTCGCAATCCTCGGCGAGGCCGGCGGCGCACCGAGAGCCGCAGTGGATGCGGTCCAGTACCACGGACTGACGGCGCTGCTGAACGGGACGGCACCGACCGTGGGGGAGATCGCGTCGCTGAGCGGACTGGGCGTCAGCGACATCGAGGACGGCATCGAGGCTCTCGGCGAGGTTGGGCGGATCGACCTCGACGGAGATCGCGTGATCGGCGTCGGTGGCCTGACCCTCACCCCGACGGTGCACT
>CAZVUM010000190.1:0-2923 GCA_964629575.1 uncultured Acidimicrobiales bacterium
CAGGCCAGACAGAGACCGAGGGTCTTCAGGGGTGTCTTCATCTCACGGTTGTACCGCAGGGTGGCGGGAGCTGGGAACTGTGCGGGTGGCCGGGCTGCTACGGCGCGGTGGTCGCCGACAGGCCGTTGCTGGCGGCGAGGCCCTGGGGCGCTACTTGGTCGACGATCCAGTACTGGAAGACCGTCACCGTCCCTGGGGGCACGCCGCCGGGCCAGAGTCCCGAGAGCGACTGCGTGCCCGCCACATCGGTCTGTAGGCCGGTGATCAGCACGTCCGGGCTGGGGACGAGCACGCCGCCCTTGAACGGCGTGCTCGCTGACGTCAACCCGACGACGAGCGTGGTTGCCGTGAATCCCAGAGCGTTGCTGAGCGAAACGGTGACCAGCTCGCCCCGTTCGGGCTCGCCAGCTCCTTGCAGCAGAGGCAGGCCTTGGGAGCCTGTGAGGGAGCTGCCCAGGTTGACCCACGACGGCTTGAACAGCCGGTTCTCAAACCAACCCAAGTTCACCGTGCCAGACCCACCGGAGACGATGTCCTGGTCTCCGTCGCCGTCCAGGTCGGCTCCGCCAAGGACGGTCACACCTTCGGTGCCGACCGAGAGGACCTGGGGCGCTCCGAAGGTTCCCCCACCATCGGTGTTGTCGTACCGCGCCACCGGAGAGGCGAAGGATGCGCCTGAGAAGACATCCGCATCGCCGTCGCCATCGATGTCGGCCAAGTGCACATCGAAGGCCAGTGGGCTGGCGATGAGTTGCGCTGGGCCAAAGCCACCCAGACCATCCGTGTTGCTGTACCACTCAATTGTCTGAGGGAACTGATTCAAAGCGAGAACGTCGAGGTCTGCGTCTCCATCCAGATCAGCCACGGCGATGGCTCTCGGATTCACCGACGAGAGCTGCTGGGGTGGCCCGAAAGCACCCAGACCACCGGTGTTCTCGGCCCAAGAGATGCTGGAAGCGTTCGTGGCCATCCAAAGGACATCCGCGTCTCCATCGCTGTCGAAGTCAGCAGTGATGACCTGGCTGATGCCGTTGCCAGTGCTGATGAGCTGCGCGGCACCGAAGCCCCCCCCGCCATCGACGTTTTCGTACCAGACGACCTTGGTCCCTGTGAGGACGAAGTTCCCCGGAGCGCTGAGCACGTCCAGGTCACCATCTCCATCGAGATCGCCCACCTCTGCCGCCGTGAACCCGCTCGTGCCAGCGGTGTCGATGAGCTGGGACGAACCGAAGTTGCCAAGACCGTCGCTGTTCGTGGCCCAAAGCAGTGACCCTGAGTTAGGAGCGTAGGCCACCAGCACATCCTTGTCGCCATCGCCGTCCAGGTCGGCAGCAACGAGTTTGGCGGAGCCTCCACCAGGGATCGAGAGCACTGTCTGGAGGCCGAAGTTCCCCAAGGAGTCGAGGTTCTCGTACCAACCCACTGTGGCCAGGGAGTACTTGATAAAGGACTCAGTCGACGCACAGAGCACATCGGCATCGCCATCACCATCCAGATCGACGGTTTCGATGTCTCTGACGTTTCCAGGCGCCGTGCCGATGGTGCGACGGCGAAACGGGGCGACGATACTGACCACGTCTTGCTTCTGCACGACCTCTGATTGCTGGCCAACGAAGGCGGTCAGCGACACGGTGAAAGTGGCCTGGTCGTCCACGTCGTAGGCGTGGCTTGGGTGCTGCACGGTAGAGCTGGCGCCGTCCCCGAAGTCCCAAAGCCAGCCATCCACGGGTGCACCACTCGACAGGTCGGTGAAGTCGATCAGAAACGGGTTCCCTGGTGTGACGGCGGCCGCTGCAAAGTCAGCCGTGAAGATCGCCGGAGCCACGGAGATCAGGTCTTGCTGGGCAAGGCTGTCACTCTGGGGCCCCACCGATGCGGTGAGCGAGACCGTGTAGTCACCAGGCGCCGTGTAGATGTGATTGGGATGCTGCACAATGGACGTGTTGCCATCGCCGAAGTCCCACAACCAAGCCGTGGTGATGGCGCCTGTGGACGCATCGGAGAAGGCGACCTGCAACGAGTTCACACCCTGAACCGGCGTGGCCTCGAAGTCGACCACCAGCGGAGCCAGGTCTGCGGTGATGTAGTCGCTCTTGACCAAAGAGCCACTCTGCAACCCAACGAAAGACGTGAAGGCAACCGAGTAGCTACCCGGCGCTGTGTAGACGTGTGTCGGATGCTGCAGGCTCGACGTGCTGCCGTCGCCGAAGTCCCAGCTCCAGGCTGTTGTCGTCCCGCCTGTGGACCCGTCAGTGAACGCAACGGTCAACGGATGCGGGCCTGTGGTCGGTGTACCAGCGAAGTCCACGACCAGTGGAGCCGGGTCGACTGTGATGTAGTCCGTCTTGGTCTCGATGTCGAAATCGAAGAACGACGCGAGCGCCTGAAGCGACACCGTGAAGGTGCCGGGCGACTGGTATGTGTGCGTCGGGTTCTGCTGTGAGGAGATCGCGCCGTCGCCGAAACTCCACATCCACATGATCGGCGTGGTGCCCGTGGAGGTGTCCGTGAACGACACCTGCAGTGTGTTCTGACCCGACGTGACCGACGCAGTGAAGTCGGCGGTGATCTGAGCCATTGCGCTCGACGTGCACAGCGACAAGCACAAGACGGCCCACAACAGTCGTGGCGCACGCTGCGTCCGGTCGGTCCAGCAACTGGGTATCACTTTGAGTGGCTCCACCATGGTGATGACCCTCTCCCCTAGCCTACGCGGGGGCCCGTCCGGCCAGCGCCGCCGTCCCGTCAGCCCTCTGCGGAGGACCTGATCACCGTAGCATGGGCCCTCTCATCCGCCCAGATGGGGAGAGAGCGTTGCAGCCGACGTGCAGCTCAGCTGCGGGAGGTCTGGTGGCGAGCGCCCGCCCCACCGCCAGCACTGAACGCCGCCACCGCTCCGCGGCTACGCCAACGCAGCCACAGG
>CAZVUM010000191.1:0-2898 GCA_964629575.1 uncultured Acidimicrobiales bacterium
CGTTGCACCAGGGGCTCGCCTTGGGCGTGACGATGTCCGTCAGGCCGAGCGCCTGCACCTTACGCTGGAACACGTCTCCGAAGATGCTGTCGCGGTCTCGCAGCAGATGGGTGACCTCGGGTGCGTCCTCATCGCCCAACGCCTCCACGAGCTGCATCGCCGTCCACTCGGCGGTCGGGTGCTCGGTTACGTTGACGTGCAGGATCTTCCGCGAGCCGTGGTGCAGCACGACGAACACGAACAGGTTTCGGAAGGTGACCGTTGGCACGGTGAAGAAGTCGCAGGCGATGGTCGTGTCCATGTGGTTGGCCAAGAACGTCGGCCAGGACTGTCCACGCTTGGGATCGGGGTGCCGCACCATGTACTTGGCGACCGTGGTCTCCCCCACCTCGTGCCCGAGCAGCGCCAGCTCCTCCACGATCCTTGGCGCTCCCCAGAGTGGGTTCTCGCGGGACAGCCGCTTGATCAGGTGCACCAACTCCCAGCCGATGGCCGGGCGGCCGACGCGCTTCGGTTTCGACTTGCGACGCCAATAGTACCGATAGCCGCGTCGGTGCCAGCGAATCACCGTGTCGGGCTGGACGATGTGCAGGGCCTCGCGCCAGGTGTCGAGCAGGCGCAGCATCGTGATCCAGAAGATCCTGTCCTGGTCGTTGAGCTTGGGTCGCTTGACGCCGCGGCGGAGGACGGCAACCTGCTGGCGCAGCGCCAGGTTCTCCAGCACGAGGCGTTGGCGGTCACGGAGGATGGCGCGGAGGACCGTCACCACGATGTCGAAGGCGTCCATGGGCAGAATGGTAACCGTCAGCGGATGGCACGGGGCTGCTGCGTGGCGGTCCAGGGCAATGTCGACCAAGCGCAGGCCGTCACGAGCCCGCAGGGTAGGATCGGGCGGTTCTTCCTGGAGTGATCCCCGCGATGACCGTGAAGCTCAAGTGGAGTGGCCGACTCGTCTCCGTGCAGCCGCGCATTCGGCTTCATCGCTCGTTCGATGAACGGTGGCACACCTACCTTGGCTTCGCCCTGGGGATTGCGGGGACCATCGGCGACGAGACCAGGGAGTTCTCTGTCGGCATCGGCAAGGCGGCCCAGGCCAAGCACGCGTTTCATGTGGGAGATGTTGTTCAAGGCGCGTCGGTCCCTGTACCTGATCCGCGTACCGAGTCGGTGGAGACCTACAAGGCGAGCGGGCTGAAGGTCGTGGAGCCCAGCGCTCCGGCTGGGGCCGGCCCTCCGTGGCACAGCGTGCCACCTGCGTTGGACATCTACCGCGCTCGCGGCCACCGGCGACTCGCAGCTCGCACGTATACGGTCTTGTGCTCGACCTGCTTGTGGGGTTGCCGGATGCCGGTCGAGATCATCGTGGACCACTGGAACCCAGGCAGAAAACGGTATCGCACGGAGACCTTCTGCTATGGCCCAAAATCCTGCGGTCGCTACCGCTCAGGCCCCACGCGCAAGGTGCCCGGCCGCCAGGGCATGAGCCACACGGAGGAAGACTGGGTCGATGAGGACGCTACGGCTCATCGGCAGCCCGACGACTGACCAGGGCTATCTGCTCAACCGTTGCGCCGCACTACGCCCCCGGCTCGACCGGCCGCCACCTCGCACCCCGCCCTTGTCCTTCGACGCGCAGTACGCCTTCATCGCGCAGCTGACGCAGCACCGCTCGGATCGTGTCGCGGCCGATGCCAGGGCAGTCCCGCTCGAGCTCAGAGATCGCGAACGGAGCGACGCGCCGGGCGACGGCCGCACGCACTTGAGCCGACTTCGAGCCACGCCCTGTGCCTAACTGGCCGACCCGCTCCTCGAACTCCTTGTAGGCCGCCAGCAGCACTCCCCAGAAGAGGTTCATCCAGGGATGGGGATCATGGCGACCCTCGTGCCAGCCCTGTGAGCTGGCCTCCAGCGTCTCGTAGTAGCTCTGCTTCACCTGCTCGAAGAGCCGCTCAAGGCTGATGTAGCGGCCCACTTCGTACCCGGCTTGGTACAGCAGTTGCAGCGTGATCAGGCGCGCCGTGCGCCCGTTGCCATCAGAGAAGGGATGGATGCAGAGCAGGTCAAGAACGGCGAGCGGGATGAGCACCAGCGGATCGTGGCGACCGGATGTGAGCGCGGAGGCGAAGTGGGTCACCAGATCGCTCATCGCCTGAGGCGTCTCTACTGCCGACACTGCTCGGAAGCGCACACGGATAACCCGTCCCTCTGCGTCCTTGTCGACGATCTCGTTGTCCGTCGCTTTCCAGTTTCCACCCTGAGCGGGCATGTAGCGGTACAGCGTGGAGTGGATCTGCTGAATCACCGGGGCGCTGAACGGCATCTTCCGCGCCGACTCGTGCAGCAACCCCAGTGCGTCGCGGTAGCCAGCGATCTCCTGCTCTGAGCGGTTCTGAGGCTTGGCGTCCTTGAGAACGATATCCTCGATGCGAGGCAGCGAGGCCGTGATGCCCTCCAGGCGGTTGGAGGACTCGGCCGATTCGACCGTGGCCACCTTGCGCAGGGCCGAGAGCACCTCAGGCATCTGCTGCGAGAACAGCTCCTGGCGCCCCCGGGACTCGCCGAGCTGCCGCAGGGTCCTCACCTGCTCGGGGCTGAACATCAGCTGGTCGAGGAAGCTAGGCTGGAGGGAATGCACGGGAAAGACCCAATGGGGGTATTGAATGGTCGATATTACCCCCTTCACGACGGGGCTTCCCCCCTTTCGTTACCCGGGATTCTGGGGCTCCGGGCCTCGATTGGGGCGGGCAGATGAGCAGGTAGGCCCAGGTTCGAGTCCTGACCGACTACCACCGCGCACCGAAATGCGAACCTAACAGAGTTCGCATCTCCGTCCTCGGTGGTCACCAGAGCGCACGGAGATACGAGCACAGAGCCAGTTCGCTTTTGCGTGCGCTCTGG
>CAZVUM010000192.1:0-2889 GCA_964629575.1 uncultured Acidimicrobiales bacterium
GAGCGCTTCCCTTACAAGGAAGATGTCGGGGGTTCGAGTCCCTCTGTGCCCACCATTAACGGGACTTTCGAACCATGGTCCTTTTCGGTGTCGGCTCTGTTGATTTGGTTGATGACGTGGTCCCAGTCGATGCCGGTGGCGTCGTCGGAGTAGGCGGTGTTCTGGGTTTCGAGCTTCTGTGGGAGCTCGGGGTCCAGCAACGCGGCCATGGCGGGTTGGAGTTCGCCTTGGACGGGTTCGAGGTCGTCGACGTAGATGGCGTCGAACCAGGCGTGGTTGAGTTCGTGACGGTCGTGGTCTGAGCAGTGCTCGTAGGCGGTCGCGGTGTCGCGGGCGAACTCGAGCGCACGGGCGATGATCTTGTCGGGGTCCCCGATCGCGTTTTGGGCTTGCTCGAGGAGCTGCTCGGCGTGGAGTTCTTCGTCCGCGAGGCGTGACTGTTCGGTCTTGAGTTGTTTGACGGGGATGGCGTCGTTGTAGAAGGCCTGGAGCATCTTGTCGCGCTCCTTCTCCAGCCGGGTGAGCCTGCGTTGTTGGCGTTCGATCTCGGCTTGCGCGGACGCGGTGAGCGCGGCGAGTTGTTCGCGCAGCAGCTCTTCGAGGCGGTCCGAGGCCGCGTCCTCGAGGCGGTGTTGGCGGTGGAGGTCGATGATTTTGGGTTCGATTTCCCAGGGCGGGATGTGGGGAAGGTCGCAGCCGGTGCCTTGTTGGCGGCCGGAGCAGTAGAAGTATTCGTAGGTGCCGCCGTTGCCCCGGGACACGGTGTAGGCGAGCCGGCTCTTGCAGCGGGCGCAGCGCAGGATGCCTTTGAGGTAGTGGCCGTGGCGCCAGGTCTTGTTGCGGCCTGCGGTGTTGTTCGCATCCAGGACCTGTTGGACTCGGGCGAACAGGGCGTCGGAGATGAGTGGTTCGTGGTCGCCGTCGTATTCGACGTTCTTGTAGGTGAAACGTCCGGTGTAGAACCGGTTGCGGAGCACGTTGTTGAGCCCGTTGAGACTGATCGGGCGTTGGGGTTGTTTGCGGGTGGCGGGGTAGGTGAACCCGCGGCGGTTGGCTTCGTCTTTGAGGGTGCGGAGGGTCCAGTCGCCGGTGGCGTATTGCTCGAACAGCCAGATGACGTGGTCGGCGCGTTCGGGGTCGGTGGTGATGACGCGCAGTTCTTTGCCGTTCACGTCTTCGCGGCTGTTGCGGTAGCCGAGGGGTGCTCGGCCGGGCCAGCGGCCGCCTTTGGCTTTTTGGTCCATGCCTTTGCGGACTTCGTGGGCCAGGTTCTCGGAGTAGAACTCGGCAACTGAGGCGATGATGCCGTGCATCAGCTTCCCCGAGGGGGAGTCGTCGACGTTCTCGGAGCACGACACCAATGTGGCGCCGGCTCGTTTGATGGTCATGGCGATCTCGACGTCGTCGACGCGGTTGCGGGCCATGCGGTCGAGCTTGTGGCAGATTACGTAGTCGATGTCGCGTTCGGTGCGCAGCCGCTCCAACAGCGACTGCAACGCCGGCCGGTGCGCTGAGCGCGCGGACTCGCCCCGGTCCGCATACTGCTCCACCACCTCGGCACCGAGTGCTTGGGCTTTGGCGACGCACGCGTCTCGCTGGGCCTTGATCGACAGCCCATCCTCGTCCCGATCGGTTTCGGCCTGGGCCGAGGTCGACACCCGCAGGTAAATCACTGCAGTGGCGCGACGCTCGGTTTCGGTGGCAACGGCTGTTGTGGTCATGCGGTGCCTCCCTCGAGGTGGGGTTGGGTGGTGGTGTGGATGTGAGTTTCGAGCTGTTCGAGTACGTCGTGGGGGACCCCCACGAACATCGCCTTCAAATACACACCGAGCCCAGGTAGGTCTTGTTGGGTGATGTAGCCGGCTCGGGTGAACAGGTCGGTCACCGAGATGTCGAGCACGTCTGCGATCGCGGCGAGGGTTTCGGCTTTGGGGTTGGTGAACTCCCCGGCCTCAATCCTGCTGACCGTGGTCCCGGACTTGTTCAGGCCTGCCCGCCCCGCCAGCTGTCGCGTGGACAGCCGGGCTGCTTTGCGTTGTTGTTTTAGATATTCGCCGACCAGTACGGCCTTGTCGCGATCCATATCCCACCCTCCATTACTTGCACCCAGTCTACCACAATGCTGCGCATGCGCAGCACGAAATGTGGCCCACGCTGTGGACAAGAGGCTGCTCGTCAGGGGTGGGAGGATTGGTGTGGTCATGGTTGGAAGATGTGGATGCCGCCGTCGGTGGCGGTGACGGTGTGGAGTTCGGTGGCGAGGTCGCGGGCGTAGGCGTCGGTGTCGACCCGGACGTAGGGGGCGATCCAGTCCGGGATGTGGCGGTCGAGATCAATCAGATCGTCGAGGATCTCGTCGGCGTACGCGGTCATTGATGGCCAGTGGCCGAGGTAGATGTCGTCGAAGCGCTCAAGTTCGTCGGTGCCCAACTCCGCGGCGAGGGCGGGGTAGGCGTCGCCGTGTTCTTCGATGCCCTCGGCGATGCGGGCGATGGTGTCGATCGATTCGTGCTCGCCGGGTGTCCAGGGGCCGAAGCCTTGATGGTCATGTATCGCCCACTCCTCCGCATCAGGCTCGGGCGATTGGTTGAGCATCTCGTTGATGTCGGTATGGATCTGGTCGGCGCCGGTGGTGGCGTCGACCCAGGATCCGTGAAGTCGGCCGGAGTTGTAGTCGGTCAGTGACGCGACGTAGATCTGCGGCCCCGTTTGCTTCGGCTCGCGTTCGGGTTGGTTGTTCTTGTTGTTTTCGGTGTTGGTGGTGTCCTCCATGGTGGTGGTCTCCGTTTAGGTTGATGTCCCCGCCTTCGCCGCGGTTCTTGCGTCTGCGAGGCGTTTGGTGGCGAGGGTGATGTAGGTCGGGTTCAGTTCGATTCCGATCCAGTCCCG
>CAZVUM010000193.1:0-2809 GCA_964629575.1 uncultured Acidimicrobiales bacterium
GAAGCGACCGACGATTGCGGCATGTGTCTGCCATCCTGGGCACTCATGTCTGACGCGGACGAGCCGGTGGAGCCAGGTGCTTCCGTCGACCCCATGGTGGAGGCGGAAGAGGCCCCCGACGCCCGAGGCGTCCCAGAGGCCCCGGAGGCCCCGGAGGCCCCAGAGGTCCCAGCAGGTCCACTGCTCAGCCGGTATCGGGCGATCGAGGCGCGCGTGCGCGCGGCCTCGGTGGAGAGCTGGATTTCCTTCGCCGTGGTCGGTGTGGCGTGTTTGGCGGTGCTGTACCGGCTCCGCCCCTCGGAGATCTTCTCGGACTCGACACCCACGGGCGGCGACATGGGGGCGCACGTCTGGGGGCCGGCGTTCCTGCGAGACGAGCTGCTCCCCAACCTCAAGCTGCGCGGCTGGAGCGCTGATTGGTACGCCGGTTTCCCGGCGATGCAGTTCTACATGGTGCTCCCGTACCTCGCGATCGTCGCCCTCGACCTCGTGCTGCCCTACGGGATGTCGTTCAAGATCGTGGCTGTCTCGGGTGTGGTCACGATGCCGCTGTCTGCGTGGGCGATGGGGCGGCTGGCGCGGTGGCCCTTTCCGATCCCACCGCTGCTGAGCGTCGCGGCGCTGCTGTTCGTCTTCGACTTCAACTTCACCATCTACGGCGGCAACATCGCGTCGACGCTGGCGGGCGAGTTCGCCTTCTCGATCAGCCTGTCGCTCGCCCTTGTCTATCTCGGGCTGGTGTTCCGGTCGCTCGACACCGGAACAGGCCGGGTCTGGGCGGCGGTCGTCTTCGCGCTGGTCGGTCTCAGCCACCTCATCCCGCTGCTGTTCGCCGTCGGCGCGACGGTGCTGATCGTGGCGGTGCGGGGCCTTCACCGCCTCCCCGAACTCCTGGGCCGGGGGTCGGCGGCGCTGGTGATCGGGGCCGGCGTCGTTGTCACCTTGGCCATGTGGCAGCTGAGCCCGGATCCTGCGCCTCGGCTCGCCGTGCTCATCGTGCTGGTGGGCGGCCTCCTCGCCGCCGAACTGCGTCGAACCTGGTGGGCGCTCACGATCGGCGCGCTGGGCGGGCTGGTGTCGGCGTTCTGGACGATTCCGTTCCTCCTCAGACGCTCCTACCTCAACGACATGGGATGGGAGAAGCTGCACGAGGTCCGGGAGAACCTCTTCTTCCCCGACGAACTCGGTGGCGACGCGGCGCGGCTGTCGATCCTGTGGGTCCTGGGGCTCGCCGGCCTGGGCGTCGTCGCGGGCCTCGCCCGGTGGCACCGCCCGACGATGACCTTCACCGCGATCGCGGCCGCTGCCGGTATGGGTTTCGTGCACTGGCCCCAACACAGGCTGTGGAACGCCCGCATCCTTCCGTTCTGGTACCTGAGCCTGTATGTCCTCGCTGCGTTGGGGGTCTGGTTCCTCGCCTCGGCGATCATCGGGCAGAGCAACTCATCGGGCCGCCAATCCCAGCTCGTCCTCTTCAGACGCATGCTCGTCGACCGTCGTCGCCTCACGTCGTGGATCGTGGCGCCGGTCTCGCTCATCTCTGCAGTCCTCTTCCTCGGCCTCTATCTGGGCGTCGCACCCGCCGGCGCATACGACGAGAACGGCGTCTACCGGTGGGGTCCGCTCTCGGTCACCTCCGGGGAGCGCAACTTCGTCAGCGGATGGGCCGAATGGAACTTCAGCGGCTACGAGGGCCGGAGCGGATACCCCACCTACTACGACCTCGTGCAGACCATGGACGCCGTCGGCGAGCGACACGGGTGCGGGCGCGCCCTGTGGGAATACGACCGCGACGAGATCGGCAGCTACGGGACACCCATGGCCCCGATGCTCCTCCCACACTGGACCGACGGCTGCATCGGCTCGATGGAAGGGCTCTACTTCGAGTCCAGCCCCACCGTGCCCTTCCACTTCCTCATGCAGTCCGAGCTGTCCGCCAACCCCTCACGGCCGATGCGTGGCCTCCCATACAACGACCTCGACCTCGACCTCGGCGTCCCCCACCTACAGATGTCCGGCGTCCGCTACTACGTCGCGTTCAGCTCCGAGGCGCTCGACGCCGCACGGCACTACCCAGAGGTCCTCGAGCCCATTGCATTCTCTGACCCCTGGACCGTCTACCTCGTCCACGACAGCGACATCGTGCAGCCCCTCGCCTTCGAACCGGTCGTGGTCACCGATGCCCCCGAAGCCGGCCGCGCATGGACAGACCCCGCCGTCACCTGGTTCAACGACCCCACGAGATGGGACGTACCCGTCGCAGCCGACGGACCCGCCGAGTGGGCCCGCGTCGATCTCGTCACCAACCGGCTCGACGACGCTGGGACCGCGCAGCTCGACGACTTCGGCCTCGGACCACGCCGCCCACTCCCCGACGTCACCGTCACCGGAGTCGAGGTCGGCGACGACGGCGTCTCCTTCGAGGTCGACCAGATCGGCGTCCCCGTCCTCATCAAGGTCTCCTACTTTCCCAACTGGTCAGCCACAGGAGCCGACGGGCCCTACCGCGTCACACCCAACTGGATGGTCGTCGTCCCCACCGACACCCACGTCGAGCTCAGCTACGGCGCCACCTCCGTGGAATACCTCGCCTGGGCCCTCACCCTGCTCGGGGTCGTCGGGCTCATCGCGGTGGGCCGACGCGGTGCTGTCTTGTTGCCGCAATCGTCGGCCGCCCCTGGCGGGCCGTCCTCCTCTGCGGAAAGCCATGGCACGCCCGGCGAATCTCACTTGCCGCAATCCTCGCTTCGCTCGTCTGCGGAAAGCCATGGCACGCCCGGCGAATCTCACTTGCCGCAATCCTCGCTTC
>CAZVUM010000194.1:0-2766 GCA_964629575.1 uncultured Acidimicrobiales bacterium
GATTGAGGGGTTGGCTCGATGACGACCGAGACGGTCTTCGGGTCTTGCGGCATCTAGGTCAGGCATCCGAAGCGTGGGAAGCCTCCGGCCGCGAGGCGAGCGAGCTCTATCGGGGCGGCCGCCTGGAGGCGGCAGAGGAATGGGCGGCCGAACACGAAGACGATCTGACCCCCGCCGAGGCGACATTCCTGCGAGCCTCGGTGGATCGCCGGGCCGCGGAGGAGTCCGCAGAGAGGCGCCGCGTGCGGCGTCTGCGAATTCTCCTCGCAGCCACAGCCGTGGTAGCGGTGGTTGCCGGCATCGCAGGCGTGGTGGCACTGCAGCAGAGGAGCGACGCACGCGCCCAGCGCGAGGTCGCACGCGACAACGAACAGGCTGCCGAGCAGTCGGCCGGGGAGGCTCGAGCGGCGCAGGCGGAGGCCCAGACCAACGAGACTGCGGCCGAAGGAGCTCGTTTCGAAGCCGAGCTCGAACGCATGGCCGCGGACGCCGCGAACCTGGTCGAGGACGACGTGACGGTCGCGTTGCTGCTCGCTGCAGAGGCGTCCGCGATGGAGCAGTCGCCCGCAACCCTGGGCGCCCTGCAGAACGTTCTCGCGAACACCGGACCGTTCCTGGGGTGGGTCGGTGCCGGGACGCACACCACTGGCGCCTGGTGGCTCGACGACCAAAGGCTGGTCGGTGTAGGACCGGACGGCGTGGTGATCCACGATCGCGGCGCGCGGACGTCGGTCACGCTGGTGTCCGAGCCGGTGGCTCACCGGAGACTTCCGCGCCTGGACTCGCAGCAGAACGACTTCCCTGTCGTTGCGGTGTCGGCAGAGGTAGGGGTCGCCGCCCTGGTACCCGAGGCTAGATCGGAGACGGTCGAGCTGTGGTCGATCGCCTCGGGCGAACTCGTGTGGAGCTACGACCACCCGTCGCAGGTGGATGCGGTCGCCATCGACGGCGCGTCCGGGCTGGCGGCCACACTGGACTTCGACGGCACGCTGCGCATCTTCGAGGTCGCCTCGGGCCTCCAACGACTCGAGATGGACGCGCATCCCGAGGTGCTCCTGACCGACCAGACCTTCGACGACGATGTGACGCCCCTGAGCCCGAGCCCTCTCGAGGCCACTCTGATACCCGGTCAGGTTCGATTTCTCGACGGCGGTTGGGTGATGACCACGCGCGCCTTCGACACACGGGTCTTCGAAATCTCGTCCGGCGAACTGGTGGTGGACACCGGCTTTGCAGCGCCCGCTCGGGGTCTTGACCTGCGCGCTGCGTGGGCGGCTGGCCTTGCGGTCGAAACCGTTGGCACTTCGGTGGTGTGGAACTTCGAGAGTCAGATCGCCGTGCACGATCTCGCAACAGGCGAGAGAAGCGGCGGTCACAAGGTCCCGGGAACAGGGCTTGCCGCCGGAACTCCGAAGGTCGTGGCGGTGTCCGTTGGGAGTGATCACTCGGACGCTTATCTCGTGACCAACGATGGACGCGTGATGTCGGTGGTCGTGGAGACGGGCGAAGTGCGTTGGACGTTTCAGACTCGAGTCAACGAGCCCGCGGGGCTGATGTTGAGCCCGGATGGCCGCGTGCTCGCAGTTGCAGGCCTTGAGGGCATTGCGCTGGTTTCGACCGATGGGCGGCAGCTCCTCGCGAAGGCGGGTCCGCGCGGCCAGGCCGAGGACCCTTTCCTGAGCGGCGACGGGACTCGCGTGACGGGTGCCAGCGGCGACATCAACTGGCCGATGCCGTACCTCGATGTTGAAGGGGATCGCCTCAGCCCCTTCGATGTGGACTTTCTTGAGCCAGCTGACCAGCCTTTCTTCACTGACGGCGTGCCGCTCCTCATCCGTTATGCCAGGGCTGCAAAGGTCACCATGCAAGACCCCGTGACGCTCGAGCCGACCGTGCAGTTCGAGAACTCGGGAAATTGGTCCATGCACGCGCTGGACGTCGACGCCGGCTACTACCTCATCGGCGAGAACTTCTTCGAACGCCACTCCCTGGACCTCTACGACATCTCGAGCGGTGAGCTCCTCGCGTCGTATCCCCTTCGCGACGATCAGGTGGCCTTCACCGGGAGCTTCGACCCTGCTGGGGGGAGGGTGTTGGCCACGTTCCACAGTGACCCGCCGGTGCTTCTCGGTCTCCCTGAGCTGGAGCCCATCCAGATGCCTTCTGACCTGGGAGACCTCGCGGGAGCGCGTTGGACGAGCGACCGTCGCTGGCTGGCAACGATCGACCGACGC
Source organism: uncultured Acidimicrobiales bacterium (assembly GCA_964629575.1). Classification (GTDB taxonomy): domain Bacteria; phylum Actinomycetota; class Acidimicrobiia; order Acidimicrobiales; family Poriferisodalaceae; genus JAYPWI01. The sequence goes on from CAZVUM010000194.1 coordinate 2,235, forward strand.
CGTCACGTCACGCTGCGGGATCCCGACACCTTCGAGGTGGTCGGCACCCTCGAAGGCAGCCGTCTCACCGACCACCTGACCAACCTGACCGTCTACTCGATGGACGATGGACGGATGCTGCTCTCGGCGGTCAACTCGGCGCCGCAGCTGTGGGACGCAGAGTCGGGTCGACCCGTCGGCGGGACTTTCCCCACGGACGCAGGTCTCGGCTTCGATGGCCACGATGGCCTCGACATGGTGGTCACCGGCGTCGGCGAGCACTTCTTGGTCTGGAATCTCGACACATCCACGTGGCGCGACATCGCCTGTGAGGCGGCAGGGCGGAACATGACGCTCGACGAGTGGAACCGCTGGGGTCCCCAGGGTGAGGACTACCGGGCTACGTGCGACCAGTGGCCGTCTCTCGGTTGAGCCCTGGGTCTACTTCGGAACTTCGACACTGGAGCCGCTCAGGCCGGTTCAAGTGTCGACAGAGAACACTCGCTCACACGATGGAGTCGAGGCGGAGCTGTTCGTAGCGCTGGGCGGACAC
>CAZVUM010000195.1:0-2751 GCA_964629575.1 uncultured Acidimicrobiales bacterium
ACCAGCCACAACACCAACACCGAAAACAACAAGAACAACGAACCCAAGAAGATCGGACCGCAGATCTACGTCGCGTCACTGACCGACTACAACGCCGGCCGACTCCACGGGACCTGGGTCGACGCCACCACGGGCGCCGACCAGATCCACACCGACATCGCCGAGATGCTCGAGGCGTCGCCCGAGCCTGATGCGCAGGAGTGGGCGATACATGACCACCAAGGCTTCGGCCCCTGGACACCGAGCGAGCACGAATCGGTCGGCACCATCGCCCGCATCGCAGACGGCATCGAAGAGCACGGCGACGCCTACCCCGCCCTCGCCGCCGAGCTCGGCACCGACGAACTTGACCGCTTCGACGATGTCTATTTGGGCCACTGGCCATCAATGACCGACTACGCCGAAGAGATCCTGGAGGATCTGATTGATCTGGACCGCCACATCCCGGACTGGATCGCCCCCTATGTCCGGGTCGACACCGACGCGTATGCCCGCGACCTGGCCGCCGAACTCCACACCGTGACCGCCACCGACGGCGGCCTCCACATCTTCCAACCATGACCACGCCACCCCTGAAGAGCAGCCACTTGTCCACAGCGTGGATCACGATCTGTGCTGCGTATGCGCAGCATTATGGTAAACTGGCTGCAAGTAATGGAGGGTGGGATATGGATCGCGACAAGGCCGTACTGGTCGGCGACTATCTAAAACAACAACGACAAGCAGCCGGGCTGTCCACGCGACAGCTGGCGGAGCGGGCAGGGCTGAACAAGTCCGGGACAACCGTGTCGCGGATAGAGGCCGGGGAGTTCACCAACCCCAAAGCCGAAACCCTCGCCGCGATCGCCGAAGTGCTCGGCATCTCGGTGACCGACCTGTTCACCCGGGCCGGCTACATCACCCAACAGGACCTCCCGGCGCTGGGGTCGTATTTGAAGGCGATGTTCGTTGGGGTCCCCCACGAGGTACTCGAACAGCTCGAAACTCACATCACCACCACAACCCAACCCCACCTCGAGGGAGGCACAGCATGACCACCGTCGCCCCAGTTGCCACCGAAACCGAGCGTAGACCCACCGCAGTGATCTACCTGCGTGTGTCGACCTCGGCCCAAGCAGAAACCGACCGAGACGAGGACGGGCTGTCGATCAAGGCCCAACGCGACGCCTGTGTCGCCAAAGCCCAAGCCCTGGGCGCCGAAGTCGTCGAGCAGTACGCGGACCGCGGCGAATCCGCGCGCTCCGCGCACCGACCCGCGCTGCAGGCCCTGTTGGAGCGGCTGCGCACCGAACGCGACATCAACTACGTGATCTGCCACAAGCTCGACCGCATGGCCCGCAACCGGGTCGACGACGTCGAGATCGCCATGACCATCAAACGCGCCGGCGCCACCCTCGTCTCGTGCTCAGAGAACGTCGACGACTCCCCATCAGGGAAGCTGCTTCACGGCATCATCGCCTCCGTTGCCGAGTTCTACTCCGAGAACCTGGCCCACGAAGTCCGCAAAGGCATGGACCAAAAAGCCAAAGGCGGCCGCTGGCCCGGCCGAGCACCCCTCGGCTACCGCAACAGCCGCGAAGACGTGAACGGCAAAGAACTGCGCGTCATCACCACCGACCCCGAACGCGCCGACCACGTCATCTGGCTGTTCGAGCAATACGCCACCGGCGACTGGACCCTCCGCACCCTCAAAGACGAAGCCAACCGCCGCGGGTTCACCTACCCCGCCACCCGCAAACAACCCCAACGCCCGATCAGTCTCAACGGGCTCAACAACGTGCTCCGCAACCGGTTCTACACCGGACGTTTCACCTACAAGAACGTCGAATACGACGGCGACCACGAACCACTCATCTCCGACGCCCTATTCGCCCGCGTCCAACAGGTCCTCGATGCGAACAACACCGCCGGCCGCAACAAGACCTGGCGCCACGGCCACTACCTCAAAGGCATCCTCCGCTGCGCCCGCTGCAAGAACCGCCTCGCCTACACCCTCTCGCGAGGCAACGGCGGCACCTACGAATACTTCTACTGCCCAGGCCGCCAACGAGGCAGCTGCAACCTCCCCTACCTCCCGCCCTGGGACATCGAACCCAAAATCGTCGACCTCCACCGCCAACACCGCCTCGAGGATGCGGCCTCGCATCGCCTCGAGGCACTGCTGCGCGAACAACTCACCGCGCTCACCGCGTCGGCGCAAGCCGAGATCGAACGACAGCAACGGCGACTCGGACGCCTGGAGAAGGAGCGCGACAAGATGCTCCAGGCCTTCTACAACGACGCCATCCCCGTCAAACAACTCAAGACCGAACAGTCACGCCTCGCGGACGAAGAACTCCACGCCGAGCAGCTCCTCGAGCAAGCCCAAAACGCGATCGGGGACCCCGACAAGATCATCGCCCGTGCGCTCGAGTTCGCCCGCGACACCGCGACCGCCTACGAGCACTGCTCAGACCACGACCGTCACGAACTCAACCACGCCTGGTTCGACGCCATCTACGTCGACGATGTCGAACCCCCTGAGGGCGAACTCCAGCCCGCGATGGCCGCGTTGCTCGATCCCGAGCTCCCACAGAAGCTCAAAGCCCAAAACACCGCCTACTCCGACGACGCCACCGGCATCGACTGGGACCACGTCATCGACCAAATCAACAGAGCCGACACCGAAAAGGACCATGGTTCGAAAGTCCCGCTAATGGTGGGCGATACTGGATTCGAACCAGTGACCTCTGCCGTGTGAAGACTCCGACA
>CAZVUM010000196.1:0-2687 GCA_964629575.1 uncultured Acidimicrobiales bacterium
ACACCCTGGGCAAGATCGAGAGCGAGACCCAGATCATCGATGGCTGGAACAGCGGTGCGGGCCGCACGATCACCTACGGCTGGAACGTGGCGGGGCAGAAGACGAGCGTGACCTATCCGGTCTCAGGGGATTCGATCACCTACACTCGGGACGAGCTGGACCGGGTGGACACGGTGAGCCGCAACAGTACCGAGATCGTGGACTACGCCTTCAACGGCAAACGGGTCATCGAGAAGGCGTTTCCTGGCTCGGTGGCAGAGATGACCTACGACACCTTTGGGCGGCTGACGCAGATCCACCACGAGGACACTTCGTCGACCAATACCCTGCTGGACCTGGATTACGGCTACGATGACAGTCACAGGGTGACCCACATGGACAAGACCTTCTACGACGATGTGGCCAACACGCGCATCACCGCGAACACGGACGATTTGGGCGATCAGTATGCCTACGACGGTGCAGGGCGTCTGGTGACCGTGCTGCGGGGTGTGCCCACGGCCAAGATCACCACGGCCATGGCCACGAACATCACCAACAGCGATTACGTCGACAAGATGGGTTATGTCTACGATCAGACAGGCAACCGGCTGACGCGCCAGCTCAACGGCAGCAGTGACACGACCTACGAGCACAACAAGGTCAACGAGATGACCAAGGAGGACACCTCGACGCTGACGTACGACGACAATGGCAACCACGAGGGGGCGTCCAACACCTACAAGTACGACTGGCGCAACCAGCTGGCTTGGATGGAGAACGGGTCTAACGACTACACTTGGCATTTTGATGCCTTCGGGCGCGGTATCCAGCGGGACAAGGTCGGGGTCAGTGGGCACAGCCGAAGCTACTACGACGGCAACCACCTCGTGGAGCGGGTGAACTACAACAGCAGCTTCAGCACCGAGACGCTGAAGAAAACCTACGTCTTCGGGGAGCGGATCGACGAGCTGTTGATGTTTGTCGATGTGGGCGCTAGCCCGGATGTGGAGGCGTACAGCCACGCGGACAAGCTGGGCAGCATCATGCTGCTGGTGGACAGCGGAGGGGCCATTCAGGAGAGCTACCGCTACAAGGAATGGGGTGAGCCGACGATCCTGGACGGGAGCTTCGTGCGCCAGAGCCAGGGCGCGGCGTCACCCATCGGGAACCCTTTTATGTACACGGGGCAGAAGTACGCACGGGCCGTCGCGGGGAGCGGCGAGGAGTGGTACGACTACCGGGCGCGGCATCTGCGGGCGGATGCGGGGCGGTTTGTGCAGAGGGACCCGCTTGAGTACGTGGATGGCGGAAATATGTATGCGTACGTTGGCGGCAGTCCACTGATATATGTAGATCCGTACGGCACTGCTCAGGTCCCAGCAGAAGATCATAGCTGCACGGGCTACCCCTTTTCGGTCCCAGAAGAGGTTGACGTCTGCTGCGTCGCGCACGATGATTGTTACGACGATGGCGGCGACCTGTTCGCCAAACACGCGTGCGACATTACCTTTTTGGGCTGCTTGCAAGACGCAGGTTGGTCGCTGGCGAAGATCTTCTATAAAGCCGTGGTTTACCATGGTGGTAGGTACTTTAACTGGAACCCCCTGCCAGGCCCTCCGGGACCTCCGTTGCCGAATGGAGGGCTAGGTGGACCACCGACTGGCCCTGGAGGGTCCGTGGCAGATTGACCCAAAAGTGCCCTTAAGTGAGTTTGTTTCTTTGGGGCTGTGTGCTGTCCTCAAGTAGTAGTGCTGTCAACTGGAGATGATCGATATGGAGAATATGAAATCATGCATTGGGGGTCTCGCAAAGCTCTGCATCGGTGCCGTGATGTTAATGTTGTCAATGTCCATGGCGGGTTGTGCGTTCGGCGAACCCGACGGCAAAGAGCAATCCCTTGGGGTGATGGCGGGTTTGTATAGTACTCACGCACCGCTAGAGGGCTGGGGGGGTGACGAGAGTCTGGAGGAGATTGATCGCAGGGGTGCAATCTCAGTTGTCAGGGTCAACCATGGTAGTACCGGCGCTCTCAGTGAGGGGCTTTTTGTTGCGCGCTGTCTGTGGGAAATGGCAAAGCAGAGAGGGGCGGACTTGTTTGTCGTGTTTTCAATAGCGGGTCTCTCGTCTGATGTCGATGCGAATTGTTCGGTGTTCGAAGTGGTGTTCTCTTCTGAGAGTATGGTAGATTCGGGGGGCGAGCGTTGGAGGGCTGAACTACGGAGGGAGCATCTGTATGCGTATGCTGTCAGTGAGCTAGACGAGGCTTTTGATTCAGATTCCACTCAGTAGAGGAAACGGCGGCCTGTCCCTCCCGTTTGTTGTGTACCCGTCCGGTCGTCCCCTCCCACACGCCGCTTGACCGGCAGCCTGACCGTCCCCCACAGCAGTGGACACCTCCGCTACAGTCAGTAGGACCCAGGAGGTACCCATGGCACGACGAGCACGCAGGCATTTCACAGCAGAGCAGAAGGCCCAGGCTGTCCGGTTGGTGAAGGAGACCGGCAATCTGAGTAGGGTGGCCCAGGACCTGGACCTGACGCGGTCCTCGTTGGTGGCTTGGGTGCGCCAGGCGGAGGTGGATGCAGGTCAGGGCCCCGGAGGGGCCCTGACGACCGAGGAAAAGGCCGAGCTGACCCGCCTTCGACGAGAAGTACCAGTCCGGCGATCCCCTCCCGCCCGGCGCTTGACGCCAGGTCCGGCTCTTC
>CAZVUM010000197.1:0-2648 GCA_964629575.1 uncultured Acidimicrobiales bacterium
CTAGGGAGCCAAGACGTGATCACCGTGACCACTCGCAGCCTGTTCCTGCTCGCCTGTGCGGCCCTGCTCTGCACGAGCTGCGCCAGCGCGCCAAGACCCTGCGCCGCCGGATGGACCCAGCTCGACCTGAACAACCCCGAGGCAGCCCTGTCCCTCTTTGAACAGGACCTCACCGAGAACGACAGGATCGGCAGCCTGCACGCTGGACGGGCCCGAGCCCTGCACCTCATGGGACGCCACGACCAGGCCGCGGCAGCCTACGTCCAGGCCCTGCAACTTCAGGGCGACAAGTACCAGTGGCACATCGGCCACGGCAACACGCAGCTGGCCCAGGGCAAGCCCCGTGAGGCCTTCGCCTCCTACAGCGCTGCCATCGAGCTGAAGGCGTTCTCCGCCCGCGCTTTCTACAACCGTGGGCTCGCACGGGCCCAGCTGGGCGACAACGCAGGCGCCATCGCCGACTACTCACAGTCCCTGGTGTTCAATCCTGATTTCGCCGAGGCGCTCAACAGTCGCGGCGTGTCCTGGGCCGCTCAACAAGAGTGGCCCGCCGCGGTCAACGACTTCAGCCTGGCCCTGGCCCACAACCCGCTGCTGACCGAGGCCTATGGCAACCGGGCCGCCGCGCACTACGCCCAGGGACAGGCAGAGCTGGCCTTGCAAGACCTCAACGACGGCATTCGCATCAACCGCAACAACCCCCAGCTGTACATCAGCAGGGGGCGCGTGCTGCTCGACCTGGAGCTCTTCGCCGACGCTGCGTCCGACCTGGAACGGGCCCTCGTCCTCACGCCCGGAAACCCTGCGGTCTGGGATGACCTGAAGCGCGCTCGTCAGGGCACGCCCGCTGACCATGCCCTCGCTTCCGGCCCCTGAGACCCGACCATGCTGAGCAACGTACTGGACATCGTGGGGCTGAACTCGGACTTCGCTGCCGAGGCCCGCAGTCGGGGCCTCACCCGGCGCATCATCAAGCTCCTGGAGCCTGCCGCGCTGCACATGAACCCGGACGACCCGGGCCTTGTCTTGCAGTCCCGTGAGTTGCTCGAGCGGACGGCGCTCTATGCCGCCGTGGGCGACCACGACAACCTCGAGCTGAACTTCCAGCGGGTGGACCTGCTGGCACAGGCTTTCGAGTTGCTCGGCCTGACCCGGGTCAGTGACATCCCCGATCCGTTTCGCCGGGTCTGGGTCTGCTCTGCTCTCAACGAGCGCATCCGCGGGGTGGCCTTGACCTGCGAGAACGGCGAGATCGCCGTCTTCTGCCCACCCGGCGCCAAACAGCTCGGCGAGGGCACCACCCTCGATCTCGCCTTCCGCGGCTTCTCCTCGCCGATCAGCTTCCCGCTCAAGCTGGATGACTCCTGCCTCTTCCCTGGCGGACTCATGCTGCACCTCACCCGCCCAGAGGGGCGGGGCCTCATCGGCCGCAGCGAACCGCGCTACCACGTCCAGCTGGAGGGCCGGGCAAGCCGCCGGCACGTCACCGACCCCCAGCCCTGCAAGGTCCTGGACATGAGCCTCAGCGGCCTGCGCATGCAGAGCACCTCTCGCTTCGACGCCCAGGAGATCTTGTCGCTGTCCGTCGCGCTGGGTGACGAGCAGAACGAGCCGCTCACCTGCGAAGCCCTGGTGTGCTGGACACGGAAGACTCCCGACGGGCTGCATGAACACGGCCTCGCCTACCACGAGCTGCACTCTTCCAAGCTCTACCAACTCCAGCAGTTCTTGAAGGGCCAGGAAGCCGCTGATCCTGCTGCTGCCGTCGAGCCAGAGGCCCCGAAGCCAGCAGAAGCGCCAAGGCAGCCGGCCAACTCGCAGCCCGACCCACAAGCCCATGGGGGGAAGGTCATCCTCAACCCGGACGACGATGCGGAGCCCTTGTTCGATGACGACGATGGCTTCATCCTGATGGACTGAACCCGGCCGCCTCCGGGCGCCCCCCTCCGCACCCTCCCTGTCTTCCATGGCCTCTCTGCACGCCACCCTCGTCGCTTGCATGCTGACGGTCTTCACCGTGGCACCCTTGCCTGCCAACACTGCTGGCGACGGCCCCTGGACCAACCTGGGCTTCGCTCTCCCCGGCGTCGCGGGCGCACCCAGCCTGCGCGGCGCGGGCGGCACCACCCCGCTGGCTGGCTACGCCCTCACCGTGCGCTCCGCCGCGCCCGACGCTCCCGGGTTTCTGTTCGTCGGCTTCGGCGTGGGCAACAGCCCCTTCCTCGGTGGCTTCATGGTGCCCGAGTTCATCGCCGCCGCACCCGTGCTCACAGACTCAGCCGGCAAGGTGTCCCTACCAGGGCGCTGGCCCGCAGAGCTGGTCTCCGTCATCGTCTACCTGCAGGTCTGGATCGTGGACGCAGCGGGCCCAGAGGGTGCCAGCGCCACCAACGGCCTCGCGGCCAGCGCACCCTAGTCCGACCTATTCGCGGAGTTCGTCGCGAGAGCGTGGTTGCGCCTTCGTAGCAAGGCGGAGGGCGCGATGGCACCGGAGGCGGGGTGCCACCCCGTTGAGGATGGCATCGTGGACTCCAACGCAGTCCACGAAGGCGCAAACGCGTTCGCAGCAGGAGTCCGTGAATAGGTCGGACTCGCCCGGACTTCTCACCACATATCTGAGCGAAACGCGGCAGACCTGTGGCACAGCC
>CAZVUM010000198.1:0-2601 GCA_964629575.1 uncultured Acidimicrobiales bacterium
CGAGATCCTCCACGGCGGCTACCTCATGGCGGTCGCAGACACGATCGGCGCCAGCTTGGCGATCTACAACCTGCCCGAGGGCGCAGGAACAGCGACGATCGAGTCGAAGACCAACTTTCTGCGCGGCGCAGGCCAGGGCACCTTCACCGTGACGGCCACTCCGGTGCACGTCGGTCGCACCACCATCGTCATTCAGGCCGACGTCACCCGCGACGACGGCAAGCTGATCACCCGCACCACCCAGACCCAGGCGGTGCTTCAGCCGTAGACGCGCTCCGCGCAGCCCCCAGGCACCGATGTTGCTCAACTCGTCGCAGCACGTATTCGGCCAGGTGCGACGATGAAGGGGTGCTGACCGCCCGCCTCGAGACTCGGCCGATGGCGGAAGCGGACCGCGAACGCTTCGTCGAGCTGTTCACCGACCCCGGGTTCATGGTCTTCTTCGGTGCCCAGGGCGACGAGGCTGCCCACGCCCTCTTCGACCGGCTACTCGAGGTCAATGATCTGGTGCCCGTCGCAAAACAGGCGATCATCGTGCGCCAGACCGGCCGCATCGTCGGGTACGTGGGCGTCGACGCTTTCGAACTCGACGGTCGCCAGGAGTGGGAGTTCGGTGGCCGGGAACCACTCGGCCTTCGGTTGGTCCAGGGCCGAGGGTCAGCTGTCTCGCAGTCGCGCCCACACCTGGCCGGCGCCCCAGTCGTTGCGTTCGAGGGCGAGCATCATGTCGACCAGGTTCTGGTCGCGAATCCGCTCCAGGTCCCGAATCGAATGGTGTCCCGACTGCGCGTCGGACTGGGATTCGATCGCCCCGACCAGCTCCTCGGTGAGCTCGGGCGTGTCCATGAGCTTGGACCACGGCCAGTCGAGCGTCGGTCCGAACTGGCGGATGAAGTGAGCCATTCCCGCCTCGCCCCCGGCGATCCGGTACGTCTCGAACAACCCCATCTGAGCCCAGCGCAGTCCGAAGCCGTAGCGGATGGCGTCGTCGATCTCCTCGGTGGTCGCGACACCGTCGTTGACGAGCCACAGCGCCTCGCGCCACACGGCTTCGAGGAGTCGATCTGCGATGAACGCGTCGATCTCCACCCTGACGTGCAGCGGCTTCATGCCCGCCGCGGCGTACCAGGTCATCGCCCGTTCGATCGTTTCGGCCGCCGTCTCTTCGCCGCCGACCACCTCCACCATGGGGAGCAGGTACACGGGGTTGAACGGGTGGCCCACCACCAACCGCTCCGGCGCATCCATCGATGACTGCAGATCGCTCGGACGGATGCCAGACGTCGACGAGGCGATCACCGCTGTCGACGGTGCCGCCTCTTCGATCTCGGCGTACACGGCCCGCTTGACCTCGGGGTTCTCGGGGGCCGACTCCTGCACGAGCTCGACGGACCCGACGGCCTCGGCGATCGACGAACAGAACCGTAGGGCTCCCTCGCTGCCGGGCAACAGGTCGAGCCGCTCCCATGCGGCGCGGGCATTGGCGAGCACCTCGCCGACGATTCGCGGCGCGTCCGGCGACGGGTCGGCCACGAACACGTCCACGCCGCGCAACACCCATCGCGCCGCCCACGCGGCACCGATCACGCCGGCGCCCACGACCGCCACACCGGCCGGCCGTGCCGAGACAGCCGGAGCGCCGCCGGGCATCAGGGGGTGCGCTTCTGGAGCTGCAGCTTGTCGCGCACGGCCGCGGGGCTCATCACCGTGTAGTTCATCGACTCGAGGATCTGCTTGGCCCGGCCAGAGAGGTCGGCGTTGGTGGCCAGCTGACCGCGGTCGAGGTACAGGTTGTCCTCGAGGCCGACGCGGGCGTTGCCCCCGGCGATCGCGGCCAGGGCCACGTACGGCAGCTGGTTGCGCCCGAGCGAGAACGCCGAGAACGTCCAGTCGTCCGGCACGTTGTTGACCATCGCCATGAACGTGTTGAGGTCGTCAGGCGCGCCGTAGCGGACGCCCATGCACAGCTGCACCATCACCGGGTCGTCGATGAGCCCATCTTCGGCGAGCGCCTTGGCTTCCCAGAGCTGTCCGGTGTCGAAGAGCTCCAGCTCGGGCCGAACGCCGAGCTCCTGCACCTGCCGGGCCATCTCCATCAGCGTGTCGTGGGTGTTGGTGGCGACGTAGTTGCCCTCGCCGAAGTTCATCGTCCCGCAGTCGAGCGTGCAGATCTCGGGCAGGAGGGCCCGAACGTGGTCGAGTCGTTCGGTCGCGCCCGCGAGGTCGGACTGGCCCGGATCCAGCGGCAAGGGCTGCTCGACCGAGCCGATCACCAGGTCGCCGCCCATGCCGGCGGTGAGGTTGATGATCACGTCGGTGCTCGACGCCCGCACCCGCTCGACGACCTCGCGGTAGTAGTCCACCTCGCGTGCGGGATCGCCGGTGATGGGGTCGCGGACGTGGATGTGGGCAATGGCCGCGCCCGCTTCGGCTGCAGCGATGGCCTCGTTGGCGATGGCTTCGGGCGTGAAGGGCACCTTGTCGGACTTGCCGACCGTGTCCCCAGCGCCGGTCACAGCACACGTGATGAAGACGTCAGGCATTGCTCTCCTCAAACATTGCTCTCCTCAAACATTGCTCTCCTCAAACATTGCTCTCCTC
>CAZVUM010000199.1:0-2577 GCA_964629575.1 uncultured Acidimicrobiales bacterium
CTGGCTCGCATCGAGTCAACGGTTGCCGCAGTCTCACGCGGCACCGGAAGCGACCGGCCGTCGGCGCTGTTCGCTGCGCTGATCGGCGGTGGACTCGGCTTGATCGCCGCCCTGACCCTGTTGTTGCCGGGGCGGCGGCGCGCGGCCGACGCTTGACCGCCGCGGTACATGTTGCTCGCATCCGCTCAGCGCAGCGCGTCGAGCCTCTCGGCGACGTCGACATAACCGGGCTCGGCCTGCTCGATCCGTTCGAAGCCTCGACGAGCTCTCTGGTGGTCGCCGGCGCGCTCGTAGAGGTCAGCCAGCGCATACCAGAGGCGAAGGTGATGATCGCGGGCCTGCTTGGCGCGGACAGGACCCTGCTCGAGCAGCCGAATCGCTCCGACGACATCGTCCTGATCGGCCAGCGAACCGGCCATCACGATGCGTCCCTCGACCATGATCGGGGCAGCAGGCCCAGCGTGGCGCAGCTCGTCCCACAGCGCACGAACCTCGGTGTGACGCCCGAGCGCCCGGTTGCAGTCGGCGGCCACCGGAAGCTGATCGACGTCACCGGTGAGCTCGGCGAACATCTCCAGTTCGCCCAGGGCCGCCGTCCAACGGCCCAGCCGGTAGAGCGTCAAGCCACGGAGCTCGTGAATCTCGGGAACCTGCGGGTGGCGCTTCACGAGCGGCGCGAGAAGCTTCTCCGCGTCCCCAAAGCGGTCGGCGAGGTAGGCCTCACCTGCGTCGCGCAGGCGGTGCCGCAGACGTTCGCGCTGGTCGGCGGATAGGCCGCGGAGGTGAGTCTCTGCGATTTCGGGGAGCTCGAGCCGTTTCGCCCTCGGACCCTTGGCACGGCGCTTCGGGGAGCTTCCCCCGGCGCGTTCCCAACGATCGTCCTCGTGGACGGGCGCATCGGTCCTGCTGTGGTCTTCGCCCCAACCGCGGTCTGCGACATGGGCGTTGTGGGCCCCGCGTCGGGCGACTCCGCCCCACTTGCTTCCCCGTGCGTTCTTTCCGAAATGTTGCTCGGGCTTCTCCAGGCTCTTCGGCCGACCAGAGCGGTTGTCGTCTCGTCCGCGATCACCGCGGCCACCGTTGCCTCCGCGACCTCCCCCACGCGACCGATCGCCCTTGGGGCCGCCCGAACCGCGGCCGCCTTGGCCGCCCTTGGGCCGCGGTCGACCTCCGCTACGTTCGCTCACTGGGCACATGGTACGGGCGACGGTTGCTCGTTCCGCCAATGGAGGCCACATGGCGCGCATCACGGTGGTGTGTACGGGAAACATCAACCGGTCGCCGTTCGCGGCCGCCCTCCTCAAACGCGCGCTTCCGCAGCACGAGATCACCTCTGCTGGTCTTATCGGCGAGGGCATTCGCACGCCCGAGCGAATGGTGCGCGCCGCGGCGACCTACGAGATCGACCTCACGACTCACGTCAGCACCCGACTCCAACCAGCCGACGTCGAAGGCTCAGCGCTGGTGCTCGCGATGGACAAGACGCACCCCGTTCAGATCGCGGCGGTGTCAGAGGCCGCGACCGCCAACTGCTTCACCATCGAAGAGGCGATCGCCCGGCTCGCTGCCACTGGCGCGGCGGATTCACTCGAGGCTCAAGTCGCGATCGCGGCCGACCGACCGGTAGCGGAGTTCCTGGCGCCCCGATTTCGCGAGATCACCGATCCCATGGGCCGCAGCCGGCGAGCCCACGCGAAAGTCACCGCTCATCTGGCCGAGTCCGTGCAGCGATTGACAGCCGTCATGGCTTTGTGAGCGCGACCCTTTCGAGTGGCTCCGGCGGCTAGGCTCCGCCCGACCCTCTACGGCATCTCAACGCGCAATACCGCGAATCGCGTTCTCTGAGTAGCGACTCCCGAACGTATGGCTACTCTCTGCGTTGAAATACCAGGTGGGTGTGATCCACACTGGACGAGGACCGGATCAGCGGAGACATCATCGGTGACGGCGACTGGCCTACTCGACAGGGCCGAGGAAACGACTTCTCCGCGCGGGCGGCGCGGACCTTCAGACAGGCGACTCGACGCGCCCCGTCGTACCGGCGCAGTGGTGCGCCGATGGCTCCCGCTGGCGATCGCAGGCGTGGTGCTGTCTTCGAGCGCGGCGGCTTTCTGGGCGTCGAGCCGAACCACGACCTACAGCGCGACCGCGATCGTTCGCATCGACGGCTCAGCTCAAGGTTCGGCTGAGATTGCGCTCACACGTCCCCAGCTCGAGGCGCGGCGCCTCGATTTCGAGGCCGCCGACGTTCGCAGAGAGGTCGAGAACGCCGTCGGGGTGCCGTCCATCGGTGCAGCGTCGGCGTCACTCGACCTCGATCGAGCGCTGGTCACTCTCACGGTGACCTCTGATCGCCCCGATACCGCGATCGCTGGCGCCAACGGGCTTGTCGAGGAGGTTTCCGCTCGATCGCGCGCCGAGCAGATTCAGGAGCTCGAACGAGAGCTCGCCCAGAGCCGAGTTCTCTTCGAGGAGAACGACCGGCTGCTGAGCCAACGCGTCGCCGAGCTCGACCGGCTCCGCGGAGCTGGCCTCGACGACGAAGCTGCCGCCGTCGAACGCCTGATGTGGCACACA
>CAZVUM010000200.1:0-2551 GCA_964629575.1 uncultured Acidimicrobiales bacterium
GCCGCGGCGGTGTATGGAGCACCTGGCCCGCAGCGCCCCTTCGCGGTCCGAGGCTCCGAGCACTTCCGGTTTCAGGGCACGCTGATCGAAGAAATCCGCCAGTGGACAATCCCGACTGCCAGGGGTGCATACCGCACAGCATCCCGACTCGGTATACTGCCCGAATGGCCACCGAGCAGATCGCCGTACGGCTACCCGAACCGCTCCTCGCCGACCTCGACCAACTCGTCAAGAGCGGAGCCTACGAAAGCCGAGCCGCTGCAGTTCGAGCCGGCATCGAAGCCATCATGAAACTCGAACTCCAACGTCGAACCGACCGCGCAGTCGTAGACGGCTACACACGGCACCCACCAACTGAAACCGAGAACCAAGCTGCGCTCGCGTCGCTCCGCGAAGCAATCCTCGACGAACCATGGTGACAACCCCAGACCGCGGCCAGATCTGGTGGGGAGAAATCGAAGATGTCGGTCGCCGCCCATTCCTCATCATGACCCGATCCGCCGCGATCCGCGTCCTCAACAGCGTCCTCGCAGCACCCGTGACCCGCACCATCAGAGACATCCCCACCGAACTCCGACTCGGAACCGACGACGGCATGCCCACCGACTGCGTCGCCAGCTTCGACAACCTCAGAGTCGTCCCCAAGGCCTACCTGGTCGACCAGATCTGCGAACTAGGGCCGGCCCGACTGGCCGAAGCATGCGCCGCCGTTCAGGCGGCCATCAACTGCTAGACGAAGCCTGGGAGCAACACCTTGCGCTGACGCACGACGCCCCCCGAAGACCGGACCGGCGCGTGTACTGGCGAGTGTGTCGGAGGGGACTTGAACCCACCTTCCCCATCCGGCAACTGGCTGCAATAGGTAGCAGGGAGCGGCAAACCATTTGCAGTGCGACACCCCCAGCGAGTGAGGGGTGAGAGGACGGGTCACTCCCAGGTGAGATCGATGTCGATCGAGACGAGTTCGACCGCGCCATCGGGAGCGAGCTGGCCGACGACGTTGAGTGCCCGGACCAACACGCTGCTCGTCAGGAGCACGCGATAGTCGCTGCGACCTGGGATCAACTCAGGGAGATCGTCGAACTGCTCAGCGAACCGGTCGACGATGCGCAAGAGCTCGATGGTCTGGAAGTCCGCCGTTGACGGTTCGCCGTGGGGTCCGCGCTCGGGACCCAGCTCGCGATCGAGGTCCTCGAAGAACTCGTACCTCGCCCGGACCGGGCGCCGATCGGTCAAGGCCGCTGGGTCGGTTCGGTCTCCTCGATCCGACGAAGGATCCGCTCGCGGGTGCGGGCAAGCAACTCCGGAGGCGCGTCGGCGGGGTCCCAGATGATGCCAGCCTCGAAGATCGCGTCGACCTCAGCCGGATCCATCGCCTCGAGCTCGGCCGCGGTCGACACCTTCGGGGTCATGACCCAAGACTACCCGCCGCCTCTGACAGCGGCGGCGTTCCGGGGAACCGCCAAGCGCGACCCCTGCTCATCCCGAGGGTTGGCGGTGGTGTCGGAGGGGCGAGTACAACCCGTAACCCACGCCATGCGAGTGAGCGGGTCGACCTGGGTGCGGCTGCTTGACCAGACAGTCCGAGGTACCAGCCCTCCGAAACGAACGCCATGCGCGCGTTCAGGATCACAGCACGACGCAGTTGGCCTCACGTTCGTGACGAGCGACGCGCACGAGAGCCGCGCACATCCGATCGTGGTGCGGGGCGAGCCGCCCCATCCCGGCGCCATTCGATGCGTCGCCCTCGGCCCGCCGACTGGTGGTCGGAGACATCGACGATGCCCATCCCGATGTCACTGGCGTCGAATGGCGTCGTGGTTCAAGCCAAGGTAAGGGGAATCCACTGTCGGGTGCGCCTGACTCCGCGGTTCCTCAGCAATCCGCCAGCGCACGCAATGCTCGGCAGATCTCGTCGAGTTCCTCGATCTGAAGTGCGCCGGCACGATCGGTGAGAAACGACCGCCGTATAGGTTGAAGGTTGTCGAACGACGCCACACACGCGTCAGGAAGCCCGTGCCTCGCCCCAAGGCTGACCTCCGTCGGAATCTGGCGAACGGTGCGCGTTACCGGCGCGACGATGATCCACGTCAGTACTGGCACCGCATCGCTGCGTGTCACGACCAACACCGGTCGCCGCTTGTCCTCGGCTTCGGCCCACCAGACCTCGCCCTGGGTTGGTGTGATAGTCACCAAGATTCCTCGGCGATCATCCGCACCGAGGACTCATCGGCCCACGCGATCTCGACGTCGTCTTGCGGGCGCTCTCGATATCCGCGCACAATCCGCGCACCGATCTCTTCGCGGCGGCAACGGTCGACAAGCTGTTCGAGGGCAAGGCGCACGGCCTCGGAGCGATTCGCAACAACTCCAGCCTCCACAAGCTGATCGACCGCAGCAGCAAGGTCGTCTTCTACTCGGGTCACCAATTGAGCCATACAAACAGCATACGCATACGCAATGCATCCCAATGGTGCTCGTCCGGGGAGGGGTGTGGTGGGCGCTGACCACCGAAGATGCCCGCCATCCTGGTTCGCTGTGCTCCGTATCG
>CAZVUM010000201.1:0-2546 GCA_964629575.1 uncultured Acidimicrobiales bacterium
TACACCCTGGCCGCCTTGTTGGGCTTGTTGTTGGTGGTCGTCATCGGCGCATTCGCGGTGGTGGTGGGCACCTACCAGGCCGCCGAGGGCCGCCGCCTAGAAGCCGAGGCAAGCCGCATTGCGGCGGAACATCGCGAAGATCGCCTCACCGAGCTGGTGGGCCTGGCCAGCCAGCGAGCCCACGCCATCGACGCGCGCCTGTTGCGCATGGAAGGCCTGCTCGAGGGTCTTGTGGTCGCCAGTGCCAGGGCGCTGGCGTCCCCTGCCCCCGACGTCGCAACCTACCTGTCCCGCGACTTCGCCAATGCCGAGAGTCCCCCACCGGGACTGCGAAAGCTGGACCACTACAACGCACCGATCAGCTTTGACCACCCAGTCCAGAAGCTGGCTCCTGGCATCGCGCTGGCGCCCATGGACGAGCAACGGCGGCAGATGGCCGGACTGCAGTCGTCTTTCTACCGATTGCTGGTGCGCAGCTACACGTCGGACCTCATGACTCGGTCACCCAAAGAACAGCGGTCGGTCTTGGTCGGGCGGCCATCCCCCATCGTCTGGGCATTCGTCAGCACCGAGCAGGGACTGCACACCAAGCTTCCCGGCAAAGGCGGCTACGGGCCCCAATATGACGGTCGAAAGAGGGACTGGTACAAGGCCGGCAAGGCGCACGCGAGCCCGCAATGGGGCGCGACCTACACCGACTCGGACGGCTCGCAGCTGCTGCTGCCCTGCTCGCTGTCGGTGCGCGACGACGAGGGGAAGCTGCTGGGAGTGGCGGGCATCGACCTGTCCGTCGACCGCATCGTCGACGAGCTCCTGGACCCTCAGCTGGGGGCGGGCATCCACAGCTACGTCGTTGATGGCGACGGGAACATCGTTGTGGCGAGTGTCTACAAGGGTGGCTCAGTGCTGCGCGGCGACGCCCGCTTCCTGTTCCAAGAGCAGCTCAATCAGCGCCGCGCCAAGTCGCCGACCGGTCACTTCGAAGCCGGTGAAACGCTCATCGTCTGGGGCGATTTGGGCGTCAAGGACTGGACCTATGTGATCACCGGCCCGACGACTGAGCTGATGTGACCTGGGGGCTTGGATGCCTTCGGCTGCATGAAGCCACCGATCCTGAAGGATTTAGGTCGTCGTGCAGCTACTAGAAACTGATGCCTATGAGGCACTGCGTGAACGCGGTGAACTTCTCGTCGCACGCGTCGAATGAGTCCATCACCAGCTGATTCTCTTCGCAGCTCGTATGCTTCTTGAGGCAGGTGGACATCGAGCTGTACTCCGAAGAGCAACCCGCTTCTTTGGCCTGCTCGATGCCGTCGCGGGCGTCCTGCTTGCACTGCGCAAGATAGCTGCCGTCCCCACTGCATCGAGCTTCCTTTTGGCACAGCTCGACACTGCTCGGAGTCAACAGCCCAAAGCATCCGATGTTGAAGACGAGAGTCGCGGTCAGGCAGGCAATGAGGGGCTTGTGGCGCATGTTTTCTCCAGCGTGCCCCCTGTATCACTCAACGCGTAGTAGGTCGTCACTCCCGGGCGATCGACCCGATGAACGATGCGCTGCAGACGATGGCCCGCGAGCAACGCCAGCCAACCCGAGAACGTCGGGTCGCTGGGGAAGGAAGCGGTGCTGAACACGCCCATGCCTCGGTTTGGCGCGGTTCGCAGAGCCGCCACAGGCTCGGTGAATCCAGGCACCGCTCGAAGCGTCGACACGCCCCATGCCCAGCGCCACACCCCCTGTTCGTGGTGAAAGGAGCCGATGGCCGTCATGGGAAAGGACCGCTGCCCCTCGGGTACCTCGAAGCGATGCGCGGAATGCACCACATCGCTGCGCTGTGCGCGGTAGGGACCCAGTCGGTCATAGAATTCGACCATCTGTTCGGACATCAGATCGACGCTGGCCTCGATGGCCAGCAGCAGCGGCACACCCGTCAGCAGCCGTTCGGGCTGCAGGTGCACCGTAAAGGCGGGCTCTTCGTCGGGTCCGCTGTATGCGTGCACCGTGATCGGACCCTGCAGCGGCCGCAGCAACACCAGCATCGCCCCATTCCAGCCGCGTCCCTCGAGTGCCGAGCGCATGTGCAGGGCGGCCACATCGGCGTTCAGAAGCAGAGCCTGTCGGTCGCTCTCGCACCACTGATAGCGAACCAATGGATGCCGGGTGTCAACGCGGCCCTCGATGTCGTACACCACCCAAGACCCGCCCTGGTGCTGGGAATGGACGACGAGAGATGCCCAGTTGGAGGGCTGAATCAGCATCAGTCGACTGGCGACTGCGGCGGTGAGGTCAGTGAGATCGGTCATGCGGTGCTCCAATAGAACACCGCACGCGTATGCGTGAATCTCACATCGGGTTCGCCGTTGCAACAGGCTGCAACAGGGTTTGCGAGATGTATACACGGTGTGTAGCACCCGCGTCCCAGGTGCGACAAAAAGCACCCCGCCCGCCACGATTGCCCGTCAAAATCGGCGTCCAGCAGGCCGTTGAAAAAAACCCGAAGGGTCTTTTGATGCGGGCTGCGCCAAGGCGGCCGCTGCCCCGGACGACT